>NZ_JPGL01000172.1 GCF_000732615.1 Burkholderia paludis | reverse complement strand
GACGGGGGCTGCCCTTTATCTTCCCGGCAGTGCTGCGGGCGGGGCCGGCGGCGCAGGGGGCGCGGGCGGTAGCGGTGTCGCGCCCGGCGTCACGACAACCGTGAACGGTACCTTCGTGGGCAACAACGGCCTTACCGGTGCGACAGGCTCCGCCTTGGGCTATACCGGGAGCGCTCCCGGTATAGCCCAAGGCGGAGCCTGTCGCACCGGTAAGGCCGTTGTTGCCCACGAAGGTACCGTTCACGGTTGTCGTGACGCCGGGCGCGACACCGCTACCGCCCGCGCCCCCTGCGCCGCCGGCCCCGCCCGCAGCACTGCCGGGAAGATAAAGGGCAGCCCCCGTC
>NZ_JPGL01000171.1 GCF_000732615.1 Burkholderia paludis | reverse complement strand
TCGCTGTCGACGTCGACCTCGACCGGCCTGTCGTCGGCCAATAGTTCGATCACCTCGCTGTCCACATCCACGTCGACGGGCCTCTCGTCGGCGAATAGCTCGATTACGTCGCTGTCGACATCGACCTCGACCGGCCTGTCGTCAGCCAACAGTTCGATTACCTCGCTGTCGACCGGCCTTTCGTCGACCAATAGCTCGGTTACGTCGCTGTCGACGTCCACGTCGACGGGGCTGTCGTCGGCGAATAGCTCGATCACCTCACTGTCGACGTCGACCTCGACGGGTCTGTCGTCGGCCACCAGCTCGATTACTTCGCTGTCCACGTCCACGTCGACGGGGCTGTCGTCAGCGAACAGCTCGAT
>NZ_JPGL01000170.1 GCF_000732615.1 Burkholderia paludis | reverse complement strand
GGCTCGCTGTCAACGGGTCTGAGCTCGACGGACAGTGCGGTGTCGTCGTTGTCGACTTCGACCTCGACCGGTCTGTCGTCGGCCAATAGCTCGATTTCCTCGCTGTCTACGTCAACGTCGACGGGCATCAGTTCGCTGTCGACGGGTCTGAGCTCGACGGACAGCGCGGTGTCGTCGTTGTCCACCTCGACCTCGACGGGTCTTTCGTCCGCGAACAGCTCAATCACCTCGCTGTCCACGTCAACTTCGACGGGCATCAACTCGTTGTCGACGGGCTTGAGCTCGACGGACAGCACGGTGTCGTCGCTGTCGACCTCGACGTCGACCGGTCTGTCATCGGCGAACAGCTCGATCACCTCGTTGTCGACGTCAACCTCGACCGGCATCAGCTCGCTGTCGAC
>NZ_JPGL01000169.1 GCF_000732615.1 Burkholderia paludis | reverse complement strand
GAAGTAACGCGTCGCGCCGCCAGGCCGTCCGGTTCGCCGGACAGCCCGGCGGCCCCGACGGCAGGACGAGCCCGCCGCGCCGTGCGTGGCGGGCTTCAGTCAATCCAGGCATCAAGGATGTAACCGTGAACAAACTCGCTATTGCGCTCGCGCTTTCCGCAACGGCACTCGCCGCCTGCTCGAGCGCATCCGGCCCGACCTACAGCGCTGCCGAACTGCAGCCGCGCGACGGCGTGCGCACCTTCCAGGTGGGCTGCCACGGCCTGCTGTCCGGCCCGCAGACCTGCATCAAGGCCGCCCGCAAGATTTGCGGCGACCAGCCCGTGCGCACCCTCGATTCGGCCCGCGTGCTGCGCGACAAATCCGATCCCGAGACGCTCGTATTCCAGTGCGGCGCCGCGCCGGAGGCGCCGGTGCCGGCACCGGCCGCCGAGCCGGCGGCCGCCACCGTCGAGCACGTGAACCTCTCGGGCGACGCGCTGTTCGCGACCG
>NZ_JPGL01000168.1 GCF_000732615.1 Burkholderia paludis | reverse complement strand
GTGCGGCGGCCGCATCGGTGAAGGCGCAGCTGGAGAAGGGCGCGCGCGCGCTGTCGTCGGTGGTCGATTACGTGGTGGCGAACGCAAAGCAGGACCCGAACGCGGTGTTCGCGGGCAGCGTGCCGTACCTGAAGCTGGCGGGCGTGGTGTTGTGCGGGTGGCAGATGGGCCGCGCGCTGGTGGCGGCGCAGGCGCAGCGCGCAAGCGACCCGGCGTTCTTCGACGCGAAGATTGCGATCGCGCAATGCTATGCGGAACACGTGCTGGTGCAGGCAGGCGCACTCGAAGCGTCGATCGTCGGCACGAAAGGCAACGAGAGCGTGCTCGCGTTGACGGAAGATCAGTTCTGACCGGCTGACGGTCGGGACGCAGGAGGAGACAGGATTTTGACCACACAGGACTTGCTCGCGCAATACGGCCCGCGCGAATCGATGGAATACGACGTCGTGATCGTCGGCGGCGGCCCCGCCGGGCTGTCGGCGGCGATCCGGCTCAAGCAGCTGGCCGCCGAGAAAGGCGCCGAGATCGGCGTGTGCGTGCTCGAGAAGGGTTCCGAGATCGG
>NZ_JPGL01000167.1 GCF_000732615.1 Burkholderia paludis | reverse complement strand
AAATAGTAGACCGCATCCCTTGCATCGGCATCGTTAGCCGCCGGCTTGCCCTGATCGATCCGTGCAAGCGGTACATAGCTATCGGACTCATACAAGTACGTCAGCGCTTCCTCGCCCTGGCGGTCGTGATACGTCTCCTGCACGAGCCGCATGCCATCCCACAGGAAATCCGTACTCGCGTAACTGCCATTGAGCTTACGAATCCGCCGACCAAACGCGTCGTATTCGAAATGCGTCGTCCCGATACCCAGACGATCCTTCGTCACGACGGTCTTCAACTGGTTCCAATCGTCGTATTCAAGAACCAGTTCCTTGGCAGGCCCATGCCCACTCACCTTGCGAACCAGCCGACCATAAACGTCGTACTCGAAGCGCTTATCCTCGAACATCTTGAGTCGGTTGTGCTCGACGTAGCCACCCGGGTGATCACTCGACACCAGGTTAGCCGCCGCATCCCAGCGAAACACTTCCGACGGCAATCCCGGCCCCGCCGCCTGTTCAATACGACCAGTCGGGTCATACCGATAGTTCGTCGTGCCATAACGCTGATCGCGCTTCTGGATCACATCGCCTGCTGCATCGTATTGCCACTGCTTAGCAAGCAGATCATCAGCCGCATG
>NZ_JPGL01000166.1 GCF_000732615.1 Burkholderia paludis | reverse complement strand
ACGACGCTGTTGGTCGACGAGAGGCCGGTGGACAGCGAGGTGATACCCGTCGAGGTCGAGGTCGACAGCGACGTGATGGAGCTATTCGCCGACGAGAGGCCCGTCGAGGTCGAGGTGGACAGCGACGTGATCGAGCTGTTGGCCGACGAGAGGCCGGTCGAGGTCGACGTGGACAGCGACGTGATGGAGCTATTCGCCGACGAGAGGCCCGTCGAGGTCGAGGTCGACAGCGAGGTGACGGAGCTGTTGGTCGACGAGAGGCCGGTCGACAGCGAGGTGATACCCGTCGAGGTCGAGGTGGACAGTGACGTGATCGAGCTGTTGGCCGACGACAGACCCGTCGACGTGGAGGTCGACAACGACGTGATCGAGCTGTTGGCCGACGACAGACCCGTCGATGTGGACGTGGACAGCGACGTGACCGAGCTGTTGGTCGACGAGAGGCCGGTGGACAGCGAGCCGATCGAGCTGGTGGCCGACGACAGGCCGGTCGACGTGGAGGTCGACAGCGAGGTGATCGAGCTGTTGGCCGACGAGAGGCCCGTCGACGTGGAAGTCGACAGCGACGAAATGGCGCTGGTCGCGGTACCGACCTGCTGGGCGACCGAATAGAGCTGGCTGCCGTTGATCGCGTCGGTACTCGTCGCGGTCACCTGGCCCGCGGC
>NZ_JPGL01000165.1 GCF_000732615.1 Burkholderia paludis | reverse complement strand
TCACGAAGCAGGGCGCGGGCACGGAAACGCTGACGGGCGCGAATACGTACACGGGCGGCACGACGGTCAACGCGGGCGCGCTGGTGCTGGGCGCGGGCGGGAGTCTGGCGTCGACGGGCACGGTGAATCTCGCGAATACGGGCACGACGTTCGACATCAGCGGTTCCGGCGCGAACCAGGCGATCGGCACGCTGATCGGCGCGGCGGGTTCGAACGTGATGCTCGGCGGCAATTCGCTGACGCTGGGCGGCACCACGAACGGCACGTTCGGCGGCGCGATCAGCGGCACGGGCGGGATCACGAAGGCCGGCACGGGGACGGAGACGCTGACGGGCGCGAACACCTACACGGGCGGCACGACGGTGGCGGGCGGTACGCTGGCGCTGGGCGCGGGCGGCAGTCTCGCGACGGGCGGCGCGGTGAGCCTGACGGGTACGAGTGCGACGCTCGATCTCAGCGCGGCGGGTGCGCCGCAGACGATCGGCGCGCTGAGCGGCGTGGGCGGGTCGACCCTCGCGCTCGGCGGGAACAGCCTGACGTTCGGCGACGGGACGAACCAGACCTTCGGCGGCGCGATCACCGGCACGGGCGGCGTGACGAAGAATGGCAGCGGTACGGAAACGCTGACCGGCACGAACACCTACACGGGCGGCACGACGGTCAACGCGGGCACGCTGGCAATCGGCGCGAACGGCAGCCTGGCGGCGACGGGGACTGTGAACCTCGCGAACGTGGGCACGGCGCTCGACATCAGCGCGGCGACCACGCCCCAGACGATCGGCACGCTGACCGGCGCGGCCGGTTCGAGCGTGAACCTCGGTGCGAACAACCTGGCATTCGGTGGCAGTACGAACGGTACGTTCGGCGGCACGATCGGCGGCACGGGTGGTGTGACGAAGCAAGGCAGCGGGACGGAAACGCTGACGGGCACGAACACGTACACGGGCGGCACGACGGTGGCGGGCGGCACGCTGGCGCTGGGCGCGGGCGGCAGTCTCGCGACGGGCGGCGCGGTGAGCCTGACGGGCACGAGTGCGACGCTCGATCTCAGCGCGGCGGGTGCGCCGCAGACGATCGGCGCGCTGAGCGGCGTGGGTGGGTCGACCCTCGCGCTCGGCGGGAACAGCCTGACGTTCGGCGAC
>NZ_JPGL01000164.1 GCF_000732615.1 Burkholderia paludis | reverse complement strand
GTCCTGGTACGGCGTCCCATTCAGCGGACCGTCGGCGACGGGCACGGTGACGTTCTACAGCAACGGCACGGCGATCGGCACGGCGAACGTGGTCAATGGCGTGGCGACGCTGACAACGGATGGTCTGGCGCTCGGCACGGACAGTCTCACGGCGAGCTACTCGGGCGATGCGAACTTCACGGCCGCTACCTCGACCACACTCTCGCAGCAGATCGTGGCCTCGACCCAGGTCGTGCGAACGACGACGACGCTGAGCGCATCGCAGCCCACCGTCAGTTACGGCACCGGCCTGACGCTGACAGCGTCCGTGCAGGCCAATACCAATCAGGCCGAGGTACCTGGCGGTACGGTCAGCTTCTATAACGGCGCCACCCTGCTGGGCACCGCGGCACTCGTGGATGGCGAGGCGAACCTGACGGTGAGCCAGTTGCCGGTGGGCACGGATTCGCTGACCGCAGTCTACAGTGGCGACACGCAGAACGCGACGAGCGTATCGAGCCTGAACCAGACGGTCACGCAGTCGCCGACTTCGACGACGCTGACGGCATCGGCCACGAACGTGACGCAGGGTACGGCGGTGACGCTGACGGCGAACGTGGCGGGGGCGGCGCCCAGCGGGCTGGTGACGTTCTTCAGCGGTATGACGCTGCTGGGCACGGCTACCGTGGTCGACGGCGTGGCGACGCTGGTGACGGACTGCCTGCCGGCGGGTGCGGA
>NZ_JPGL01000163.1 GCF_000732615.1 Burkholderia paludis | reverse complement strand
ATCACCTCGTTGTCGACTGGCCTTTCGTCGACCGATAGCTCGGTGACCTCGCTGTCGACGTCCACGTCGACGGGCCTGTCATCGGCCACCAGCTCGATCACGTCGCTGTCGACGTCGACCTCGACGGGTCTGTCCTCGGCGAACAGCTCGATCACGTCGTTGTCGACCGGCCTTTCGTCGACCGATAGCTCGGTGACCTCGCTGTCGACGTCGACGTCGACGGGTCTGTCGTCGGCGAACAGCTCGATCACGTCGTTGTCGACCGGTCTCTCGTCGACCGATAGCTCGGTTACCTCGCTGTCGACGTCGACGTCGACGGGCCTGTCGTCAGCCACTAGCTCGATCACGTCGCTGTCGACCGGCCTTTCGTCGACCGATAGCTCGGTGACCTCGCTGTCGACGTCGACGTCGACGGGTCTGTCGTCGGCCACCAGCTCGATCACGTCGCTGTCGACCGGCCTTTCGTCGACCGATAGCTCGGTGACCTCGCTGTCGACGTCGACGTCGACGGGCCTGTCGTCAGCCACCAGCTCGATCACGTCGCTGTCGACCGGCCTTTCGTCGACCGATAGCTCGGTGACCTCGCTGTCGACGTCCACGTCGACGGGTCTCTCGTCGGCGAACAGCTCGATCACCTCGTTGTCGACCGGCCTTTCGTCGACCGATAGCTCGGTGACCTCGCTGTCGACGTCCACGTCGACGGGTCTCTCGTCGGCG
>NZ_JPGL01000162.1 GCF_000732615.1 Burkholderia paludis | reverse complement strand
GCCGCCGCCAGTGTCGGCGGCACCGGAATGATCCCGATCAGGTCGATGCCGATGTTTACCCAGTCCATCGCATCGGTGGACGGCTTGTCGTGCAACGCCTTCAAGTCCAGCGCCACGCTCACCAGGGCAATGACGTTGCCGACCACCGGTAGCCCCTGTGCGACGTTATTCAGCCGCTCGAGCGTGACGGCGCCTCCGCTGATCTGTTGCAGCCACTGATCGAACTTACGCGCGGCGGCGACGATATCTTTTGGATGAATGGTGTTCAGCGGTGCAACAGCCGTCTGCTGAGGATGGCTTACGGTCGAAGATGCGGTCATGGAGGGAAACCGGAAATGAATTCAGAAATGAGGCGAAGACGCCGCGAGATATCGGTTCGTCGTCCGTCAAACAAACCCGGGCGTACGCATGTCAGACGCCGTTGATCCGGTTTGCGCCTTGCCGGTCACGCCCGCTGCGCCTAGCAACGACTGAACGCCGGAGAGTCCCGCGCGAGCAATCCCGCTTACCCCGCCTGTCTTGAGCGCACCGGCCAGTTGGCTCAACTGCTGGCCTGCCTGCACCGCCGTACCGGCCCCCGACAACACCTGCGAGGCAACATCGCGCGTCTGGGCGGGAACTGCTGTGGATGCGTTGCTCGCGTCACCTGTCGCGCTGTCCGGCCATTCGGCCTTGCGCGCGTAGCTGCTCGGACTCCACGGATCTGCGTTGTCGCTGCCGAACGTCACATGTGCCGGACCAGGCGCCAGACCGCTGACAGCGGCATACCCCTTGGCGCTCAACATGCCCGTAGCAACCCGCCCCAACGCATCCTCGACCTTGTACGTCGACATCACCCCACGCTGAATCGCATAGGTGTTGAACAGTTCCAGATTGCCCTTGC
>NZ_JPGL01000161.1 GCF_000732615.1 Burkholderia paludis | reverse complement strand
GCGGCCGGCCAGGTGACCGCGACGAGTACCGACGCGATCAACGGCAGCCAGCTCTATTCGGTCGCCCAGCAGGTCGGTACCGCGACCAGCGCCATTTCGTCGCTGTCGACTTCCACGTCGACGGGCCTCTCGTCGGCCAACAGCTCGATCACCTCGCTGTCGACCTCCACGTCGACCGGCCTGTCGTCGGCCACCAGCTCGATCGGCTCGCTGTCCACCGGCCTCTCGTCGACCAACAGCTCGGTCACGTCGCTGTCCACGTCCACATCGACGGGTCTGTCGTCGGCCAACAGCTCGATCACGTCGTTGTCGACCTCCACGTCGACGGGTCTGTCGTCGGCCAACAGCTCGATCACGTCACTGTCCACCTCGACCTCGACGGGTATCACCTCGCTGTCGACCGGCCTCTCGTCGACCAACAGCTCCGTCACCTCGCTGTCGACCTCGACCTCGACGGGCCTCTCGTCGGCGAATAGCTCCATCACGTCGCTGTCCACGTCGACCTCGACCGGCCTCTCGTCGGCCAACAGCTCGATCACGTCGCTGTCCACCTCGACCTCGACGGGCCTCTCGTCGGCGAATAGCTCCATCACGTCGCTGTCGACCTCGACCTCGACGGGTATCACCTCGCTGTCCACCGGCCTCTCGTCGACCAACAGCTCCGTCACCTCGCTGTCGACCTCGACCTCGACCGGCCTCTCGTCGGCGAATAGCTCCATCACGTCGCTGTCCACGTCGACCTCGACCGGCCTCTCGTCGGCGAATAGCTCGATCACGTCGCTGTCCACGTCGACCTCGACGGGCCTCTCGTCGGCCAACAGCTCGATCACCTCGCTGTCCACGTCGACCTCGACGGGCCTCTCGTCGGCGAATAGCTCCATCACGTCGCTGTCGACCTCGACCTCGACGGGTATCACCTCGCTGTCCACCGGCCT
>NZ_JPGL01000160.1 GCF_000732615.1 Burkholderia paludis | reverse complement strand
GCGCGAGCATCATCGTGTCGGGCGGCCGCGGCCTGGGCAGCGGCGAGAACTACACGAAGGTGCTGGAGCCGCTGGCCGACAAGCTGTCGGCAGCACTCGGCGCATCGCGCGCGGCGGTCGACGCCGGCTACGTGCCGAACGACTATCAAGTCGGCCAGACCGGCAAGATCGTCGCGCCGCAGCTGTACATCGCGGTCGGCATCTCGGGTGCGATCCAGCATCTGGCCGGCATGAAGGATTCGAAGGTGATCGTCGCGATCAACAAGGATCCGGAAGCGCCGATCTTCAGCGTGGCCGACTACGGCCTCGTCGGCGATCTGTTCGCGCTCGTGCCGGAGCTCGTGACCGAGCTCGGCTGACACGGCGTGACGCTTCAGCGTTAGGCACACGGGAAAAGGGGCGCGACGAGCGCCCCTTTTTTTCGCCATCGACAGAAGAGAGAACAGGAGACGCACCATGAGTTACGCCGCCCCCGTCAAGGACATGCTGTTCGTGCTGAAGGAACTCGCAGGCATCGACGCCGTTGCGCAGTTGCCGGGTTTCGAGGATGCCGGCTACGACACCGCGCAGGCCGTGCTCGACGAATCCGCGAAATTCTGCGGCGAGGTGCTCGCGCCGCTGAACGTCGAAGGCGACCGCAACCCGAGCAGCTGGAAGGACGGCGTCGTGACCGCGACGCCGGGATTCGCGCAAGCGTTCCGCCAGTTTGTCGAGGGCGGCTGGCAGGGGCTGCAGCATCCGGCCGAATACGACGGCCAGGGGCTGCCGAAGCTGATCGCGACGCCGTGCATCGAGATGCTCAACGCGGCGAACCTGTCGTTCGCGCTGTGTCCGCTGCTGACCGACGGCGCGATCGAGGCGCTGCTGACGGCCGGCACGGACGAGCAGAAGCAGCGTTACGTGCCGAAGCTGATCTCGGGCGAATGGACCGGCACGATGAACCTGACCGAGCCGCAGGCGGGCTCGGATCTGGCG
>NZ_JPGL01000159.1 GCF_000732615.1 Burkholderia paludis | reverse complement strand
GGTTACTTTTCTTTGTCTTGCCAAAGAAAAGTAACCAAAAGAAAGGCGCTTCGAGAACGCAAGACCTCCCGGTGCCGTAGGGCGCGGAGTGGCCCTCGCCCGAGGGTTCGCGCCAGTCGCGAGATCGGAGTGGTTCGAGCAATGGTTCCGACTCCACGCCCTGCCCAACTGGGCGGTATGCCGCCCGCTCCATCCTCGCTTCGCTCGGCTGCAAGGTACGCATCCCTCGAACAGGGCCGTTGGTCTAGCAGTTCCGGAAATCACGGCACGCAGCGACGCCTCAAATCGCACAAGGCATCATGCTCACCGCCCGCACGAATGACGCAGCCGGCACATTGCTTGACGGTGCGATGCAAATGAGCACCGGTCAGCAACTCGTGCACCCAGCGCGATCACACCATCACAAGCAGTCCGAACAATATCGAGATGCACTCTTGTGTCGTGCCCATACGATTGGGGCGTTCCGAGAGGGCCAAACAATGAACAGAAGAATTGCAGTCGTCGGCGATAGTCTCACCAGCGGCGGAACAATTGACCCATACGGCGGACCACCGTTCCTGGTCCACGGACATCAAGCAGCCCTGATTGGCGGTAGTGCGTTCTGCATCGCATGTCAAAGCACCGGCATCATCGCAAAGGCTGGCGGGCCATATCGACTCAAGTTTCAAGGAGAAATCGCCCTGGACCGCGAAATTGGGCAGCGCCCTCCTCCATTTGTCGATTGCCACCTGGCAAGACTGCCACCCCCTCCCAACCAGAAGAACCTCGCAGTCGAGCGAAGCGGGGATGGAGCGGGCGGGCGGCACGCCGCCCAGTTGGGCAGGGCGTGGAGTCGGAACCATTGTTCGAACCACTCCGGTCTCGCGACTGGCGCGAACCCTCGGGCGAGGGCCACACCGTGCCCTGCGGCACCGGGAGGTCTTGCGTTCTCGAAGCGCCTTTCTTTTGGTTACTTTTCTTTGGCAAGACAAAGAAAAGTAACC
>NZ_JPGL01000158.1 GCF_000732615.1 Burkholderia paludis | reverse complement strand
GCCCTGTCGACGTCGACCTCGACGGGCCTGTCATCGGCCACCAGCTCGATCACGTCACTGTCGACATCGACCTCGACGGGCCTGTCGTCGGCCACCAGCTCGATCACGTCACTGTCGACCTCGACCTCGACGGCGATCAATGCAGCGAAGACGCATTACTACAGCGTCAACGACGGCGGCACGCAGCAGGCCAACTACAACAACGACGGCGCCACGGGCACCAACGCCCTTGCTGCCGGCGTGAACGCCAGCGCGGCGGGCACCAGCAGCGTCGCGGTCGGCGACACCGCGAACGCGAAGGCGAACGGCACGGTGGCAATTGGTCAGAACGCCGTGGCCAACAACGCGGGCGATGTCGCGCTCGGCAGCGGCTCCACGACGTCAGCGCCGAACCCGACGCCGACCGGTACGGTCGGCGGTGTCACCGCGACATTTGCGGGTGGCAATCCGACCAGCGTGGTCAGCGTCGGCGCACCGGGCCAGGAACGTCAGGTCACCAACGTCGCAGCGGGTCAGATCACCGCAACGAGCACCGACGCGATTAACGGTTCGCAGCTGTACGCGACCAATTCGATCGTCGACTCGCTGTCGACCACGGTTTCGTCGTCGAGCGGTGCGATCGCGTCGTTGTCGACAGGCCTGAGCTCGACCAGCAGCTCGATCAACTCACTGTCGACCTCGACTTCGACGGGTCTGTCGTCGGCCAATAGTTCGGTCACGTCGCTGTCGACGTCGGCCTCGACGGGCCTGTCGTCGACGAACAGTTCCATCACGTCGCTGTCGACCTCCACATCGACTGGGCTCTCGTCGGCGAACAGCTCGATCACGTCGTTGTCGACCGGCCTTTCGTCGACCAATAGCTCGGTCACATCGTTGTCGACGTCGACGTCGACGGGCCTCTCGTCAGCCACCAGCTCGATCACCTCGTTGTCGACTGGCCTTTCGTCGACCGATAGCTCGGTGACCTCGCTGTCGACGTCCACGTCGACGGGCCT
>NZ_JPGL01000157.1 GCF_000732615.1 Burkholderia paludis | reverse complement strand
AAGTGGTTGATACGACCAATCGCCAACACGACATCGGTCAGTGCACCACCCGTCCCCATATCGCCGAGCAACGCCGCCGTATTGAACGTCTGCTTCATGTGGTCGTATTCAGGCAGTGTCTCCGTCAACGACTGCGAAAGCGCCCCCAAACGTGCCGACGCTGCGTCGCCCCCGTGCCCCGCATCGTGAACGATATACTGAAGGTCGGTCGGACCGATGCCGGCATTCTTGGCCGCTTGCTCGATCGTCGCCTTCCACGCCTGTACCGCGCGCGGTGCTCCGACCTTCGGCGTGAAATCCTGCGTGTTGCCGGTCACCGCTTTTCCAATCCACGCAAGCGGTTCACGCTCGGTATTGAAGTTCGGCCCAGCGAGGAACAGCACGACGAGATTTTCGTTGATCTGCCCATCCTTCGGAGGGAAGCTTGGTGCGTCCCAGTTCATCACCCAGACGCTCTTGTCGGGATTGGCTTCGAGGTATGCAAGTCCCTCATTCAGCGATGTGAAGCCGGTA
>NZ_JPGL01000156.1 GCF_000732615.1 Burkholderia paludis | reverse complement strand
GGTCACCGCTTTTCCAATCCACGCAAGCGGTTCACGCTCGGTATTGAAGTTCGGCCCAGCGAGGAACAGCACGACGAGATTTTCGTTGATCTGCCCATCCTTCGGAGGGAAGCTTGGTGCGTCCCAGTTCATCACCCAGACGCTCTTGTCGGGATTGGCTTCGAGGTATGCAAGTCCCTCATTCAGCGATGTGAAGCCGGTATTTGCACCACCTTGCGTTATGCGCACGTCCGCCTGCGTGTCACGGCTCCAGACAGTTTTAAAATTTGGATTGCCGATCAAAAATGTCTCTCGGATCGCGTTGACTAAGTAGTCTCTCGCATTCGTCGCATTGAGGCGCGGGGGAATGGCAAGTTCAACATGAATTCCAGCCAATTCACGCCACGCCTTGACGTCTTCTGGCTTCACTGTATAAAAATACTTCGAATTCGTTGCATAACGCGTTCGCATCAATAGAGGAAATTCGTCCATATACTTCTCATAGAACCCCTTGAACGTCTCGGTTCCTTTATTTCCGTACACCAATGCCCCGATCGATTGCAGCGTCTTAAACGATTTTGGATCAGTGCGAACCATGTCGTCATTCTTATTAGGCTGCGCCAACCCCTGCGCCCACAACGTCTGCCATTCAGTCGGGTAGTCCTTACGCTGCAACGGATTCAACCAAATCAGACCAACGACTTGAGCCGTAAAAGGCATGGTCGGGGCGTCTGATGCGACCGTGACATTTGTTTTAGTCACTGGCGCCGCCTCAACAGAACGTGTAGCCGCCGTTGTCAAAAGCAGCACCGTCAGCGCGAGCAATCCGGGTATCAATACTAGTCGTTTCATTCAATCTCCCGTATCAAGTGGAACCGATCACGCTTGCCCCATCTTAACCGTCAGTAAGCCTAACAGGCCTGCCGCCATCACCCATACCACCAATGCAACAGCAATATGTAGTGGTCAACCAACCCCGGACACTGCGTTAAGTTTTTCTTCCGCAACAGCCGGCGCCAGTCCGTCATTGAACTGATGCGGCCGTATCCAGTTGTACCGATGCATCAGGTAGTGGCTGATATCCCGGTGTGCTTCCTGCGCCG
>NZ_JPGL01000155.1 GCF_000732615.1 Burkholderia paludis | reverse complement strand
GGTAATACCCCCGCTTTTAACGCGAGTCAGAAGTAGAGGCTAAGCGGCCATGGCCAGCCGCTGTTTTGGCGTTACGCCACCAAGGCCCATGTTGGGGCGCTCATGATTGTATTGCCACATCCATTCCGTGGCGAACTGCTGGATGTGCTCAAGGTCGTCCCAGTAGTACTGGGACAGCCATTCATAGCGTACCGTGCGGTTGAAGCGCTCCACGTAGGCGTTCTGCTGCGGCTTGCCCGGCTGGATGTAGTTCAACGCGATACCGTGCTGGCCGGCCCATTGCGTGATCGCCTCACTCAGGTACTCCGGTCCGTTGTCGCACCGTATCGCCGCCGGCCTTCCCCGCCATCCCATGATCTGCTCCAGGGCTCTTATGACACGGGCAGAAGGTAGCGAGAAGTCGATCTCGATGCCCAGGGCTTCCCGGTTGAAGTCGTCTATGACGTTGAGCAGCCGAATACTTCGGCCGTCCTTCAACTGGTCGTGCATGAAATCCATCGACCACACAGCGTTCACCGACATCGGTACGACCAGTGGCTCCGGCGCCTGCCGCACAAGCCGCTTACGCGGTTTGATGCGGAGATTCAGCTCGAGCTCGCGATAGATGCGGTAGATCCTCTTATGATTCCACCCGAAGCCCTTCACGTTGCGCAGGTACAGGAAACACAGCCCGAATCCCCAGTTACGGTGGTTGTCGGTCAGTCTCAGCAACCAGTCGGCGATCTGTTCGTTCTCTGCATTGCGCTTTCGCTCATAGCGGTAGCACGTCTGGCTTACGCCAAATGCCTCGCATGCAAGCCGGATCGACACCCCCCGGCGTGCTACTGCGTCCCTGGCCATCTCGCGGCGAGAAGATGGCCTCAGTCTTTTTTTGCCAGCGCCTCTGCGACGATCTCCGCCTTGATCTTCTCTTCGACGTACATCTTGCGCAGTCGTGCGTTCTCCGCCTCCAGTTCCTTCATGCGAGCCATCAGCGACACGTCCATGCCGCCGTACTTGCCGCGCCAGTTGTAAAAGGTCGCCGTGCTGATACCCAGCTCCCGACAAATCTCCGGCACCGCCAGCCCGGACTCCGCCCGCTTGAGCGCATCCATGATCTGGCTATCCGTGAACTTCGACT
>NZ_JPGL01000154.1 GCF_000732615.1 Burkholderia paludis | reverse complement strand
CAACAACCCTCTTTGCCTGATGACCATAGCGAGTCGGTCCCACCCCTTCCCATCCCGAACAGGACCGTGAAACGACTCTACGCCGATGATAGTGCGGATTCCCGTGTGAAAGTAGGTAATCGTCAGGCTCCCTAAGCCAAGAACCCCCGCCCGAAAGGCGGGGGTTTTTGCATTTGAGCGGCGGAAATGCGTGCGGAGTACTCGGCATGGATGCGTGTCGTGCTGCATGCACTGATGCTTGCGATGCAGTCGAATGCCGAGAGAGCGGAACGTAACTTTTCGTCTGTTGTGACGGTTGTTGAAGTTACTTGCAACACCGCCACGGACCATTTGCATCAAGGCGCGCGCCGAAATGCTTCACGCCGAGCCATCACCAGACAACAGAGCGGCGCAAAGGGGCCAGCGCCGCGTGTTCCAGCTCCTCTTCCTCTTCTTGGGCAGCTGCACCATAGGGCTGCTCTCGCCAGTTCAGCGCGTTGTAGTCGGGCGTGATGATGACCCTTCGGGAATCAAAGTTGAACCGAAGATAGACGCGATCACCCGGCTTGAATCCGAACATCTCGAAATGCGCGTCGATGGCGCGCATCCATGGCATGTACGGTTGGCCATCTTGGGGAAGGTCAGGCTTGTTGCCGAGGGGCAGCTCAACCGTTGGATACTGTTTGAGCTTCTTGGGACGTGACTTACTATAGGCGTTAGCCATCTTCCGACTCCAGTGACGAGTTGGTTGTGGTCAGCGGGTCGTATGGGTGGCAGCCCATGCGGCCCGCGCTTTTTTGCGGTGATGCCGTTTAAGTCTATCTAACTGGGCATCTCGAAAATTGGAAAATTCGAGGAATGACCAAACGGTATAGGTATGCAGTACTCGTGTTCCGTTACAGCGCGATTTCGGGCAATGACTTTAGAGCAGCCTTGTGCTCGTCACAGCAAGATCCGGACCTCGTGATTGCCTTCGCTCACCGTCAAGAAGACGAATCAGCTTGGCGACGTCCAACGGCGGTTGTTCGAAGTCGTTCTTTGTCTGTGATTGCTCTGCTCGTCGGGTAATACCCCCGGCCAGTAAGCGGGATCGGAAGTAGAATTTCCAGCAAAGGGAGTTCTACGCAATGAAGAAGTCGAAGTTCACGGATAGCCA
>NZ_JPGL01000153.1 GCF_000732615.1 Burkholderia paludis | reverse complement strand
TTGGGAGGGAGGGACGAGCGTCGGTATCCTCAGCCCTGCTTGAATCAGCCAGAGCCTCGCACCCCGCCATCTAACCGGAACTTACTTACCCTTCGGCGTGTTCCCGCGACCGCCGCCCGAAGGATTGCCAGTCTTGCTCGGATAGTTGGGGTTGCTTTGGTCCGCGTTGAAGTGTTGCATGCTGCTCTCCTTGGTTGCGCCGCGGTGAATTCCGACGGCAGCGCCAGTATCGGCATTGCAACGACATCGGCCTATGGCGATGTTTTACCAAAATCGCACCTCGTACCCTTGCGTCCCGCCTCGAAAACCCATCCGAATGGCTGGCATGCATGCCGGGAACGATTGATGGTCAAACACGCGGGACATTCTCGAGCTACTATTCGTGCAAGAAACGCCATCAAACGTGCACCGCAAACAGCACCGCCCCATAGACGCATATCCATGAAACACATCATTTGGCTGGCCCGGCACCCGCGTCCGGCCGTCAGCCCTTAAACAAAGTACAGGGGTCCCTGTACAGCTGACGGCCAGTCGCTCTCCGGAGCCTAGATGGCCAAACCTATGACCCGCGCCCTTCGGCGCCATCATTTCGAACGCATCAAACGCGCTCGCAAGTTCTACCTCGTACTTGGCAAACGTCGGGAGAACCCCGTCGAACTCGGACGCTTTGTTACGACGCCCGCTCCATGCTCATGCTGGATGTGCGGTAACCCCCGCAGGCATCTCGGCGAGCTGACGATGCAAGAGCGTCGTATGTTCCAAGACGTCGACGACGAGTAAAGACCTAGTAACCAATATGCTCGTCTGCGACGAGCAGTATTCAGGACGGGCGAACGGCCGGGAGGCCGACGCCCTCCCCACCCACCGTCGGTGCATTCCCGCCATCTCGCAAGCAATCTCCACCAGATCGTTACTGCCCAGGGAACACCCGAAAGCCGGAAGACCGAGCAACTTCGACGCCATCCGATGCCGACAACTTCATATCGTGTGCTGAAGCGGCGACGCATCCATTCGCGTCTCGGTCAAATGTCGCCATCCTTGCGCCCAGGAACGCGCCCGCGAACCGCCATCGTTCATAACGCAATGAGGTCATTCAAGACATGCACCAGCCATTCCCTCCCCCATGCCCCGCCCCC
>NZ_JPGL01000152.1 GCF_000732615.1 Burkholderia paludis | reverse complement strand
CTGTCGACGTCCACGTCGACGGGCCTGTCATCGGCCACCAGCTCGATCACGTCGCTGTCGACGTCGACCTCGACGGGTCTGTCGTCGGCCACCAGCTCGATCACATCGCTGTCGACGTCGACCTCGACGGGTCTGTCGTCGGCCACCAGCTCGATCACATCGCTGTCGACGTCGACCTCGACGGGCCTGTCATCGGCCACCAGCTCGATCACGTCACTGTCGACATCGACCTCGACGGGCCTGTCGTCGGCCACCAGCTCGATCACGTCACTGTCGACCTCGACCTCGACGGCGATCAATGCAGCGAAGACGCATTACTACAGCGTCAACGACGGCGGCACGCAGCAGGCCAACTACAACAACGACGGCGCCACGGGCACCAACGCCCTTGCTGCCGGCGTGAACGCCAGCGCGGCGGGCACCAGCAGCGTCGCGGTCGGCGACACCGCGAACGCGAAGGCGAACGGCACGGTGGCAATTGGTCAGAACGCCGTGGCCAACAACGCGGGCGATGTCGCGCTCGGCAGCGGCTCCACGACGTCAGCGCCGAACCCGACGCCGACCGGTACGGTCGGCGGTGTCACCGCGACATTTGCGGGTGGCAATCCGACCAGCGTGGTCAGCGTCGGCGCACCGGGCCAGGAACGTCAGGTCACCAACGTCGCAGCGGGTCAGATCACCGCAACGAGCACCGACGCGATTAACGGTTCGCAGCTGTACGCGACCAATTCGATCGTCGACTCGCTGTCGACCACGGTTTCGTCGTCGAGCGGTGCGATCGCGTCGTTGTCGACAGGCCTGAGCTCGACCAGCAGCTCGATCAACTCACTGTCGACCTCGACTTCGACGGGTCTGTCGTCGGCCAATAGTTCGGTCACGTCGCTGTCGACGTCGGCCTCGACGGGCCTGTCGTCGACGAACAGTTCCATCACGTCGCTGTCGACCTCCACATCGACTGGGCTCTCGTCGGCGAACAGCTCGATCACGTCGTTGTCGACCGGCCTTTCGTCGACCAATAGCTCGGTCACATCGTTGTCGACGTCGACGTCGACGGGCCTCTCGTCAGCCACCAGCTCGATCACCTCGTTGTCGACTGGCCTTTCGTCGACCGATAGCTCGGTGACCTCGCTGTCGACGTCCACGTCGACGGGCCT
>NZ_JPGL01000151.1 GCF_000732615.1 Burkholderia paludis | reverse complement strand
TGTAGTGGTCTAATGAACCCGGACACTGATTTAGGCGAGAATGCTCGCCATGAAGAGGTGTCTAATGACCAAGCGACGTCGTACGTTTTCCCCGGAGTTCAAACAGCAAGCCGCGTGTCTGGTGCTCGACCAGGGCTATAGCCATATGGAGGCGAGTCGCTCGGTCGGCGTCGGCGAGACGGTACTGCGCCGCTGGGTGCACCAGCTTCAAATGGAGCGTCAGGGTGTCACGCCGCAGGGCAAGGCAATCACGCCGGATCAGCAACGCATTCAGGAACTCGAGGCGCGTATCGAACGCCTCGAGCGTGAGAAGGCCATTTTAAAAAAGGCTACCGCGCTCTTGATGTCGGAAGGCATAGAACGTACGAAGTAATTGATCAGATCTGCGCAGGCGAATCAGTCGAACTGATGTGCGCGGTATTCGACGTATCGCGGTCCTGTCTGTATGCGTACCGGGAGCGTGCCCAGCGCGTAGATGCCGAGCGTATGGCGTTGCGCCACCGGGTGCACGAACTGTTCGTCGAGAGTCGAAGCTCTGCTGGCAGCCGCAGCATCATGGGCATGATGCGCGAGGAAGGCACGGCGATTGGCCGCTTCAAGGTAAGTCGCTTGATGGAAGAGCTGGGGTTGATCTGCAAGCAGCCCGGCAGCCATGCGTACAAGCAAGCTACGGTCGAGCGGATCGATATTCCGAACCATCTCAACCGTCAGTTCGAGGTTGATGCGCCGAATCAGGTCTGGTGTGGCGACATCACGTATGTCTGGGCGCAAGGCCGTTGGCATTACCTGGCCGCCGTACTTGATTTGTTCACGCGCCGAGTCGTCGGCTGGGCGTTCTCGACACGCCCGGATGCCGATCTGGTCGTGCAGGCGCTGGACATGGCCTATGAGCAGCGTGGTCGGCCACAAGGGTTGCTATTCCACTCGGATCAGGGCGGTCAGTATGCGAGTCGGAAATTCCGTCAGCGCCTGTGGCGCTATCGGATACAGCAGAGCATGAGCCGTCGCGGAAACTGTTGGGACAATTCTCCGATGGAGAGGCTGTTCCGCAGCTTCAAGACAGAATGGCTGCCGTCAGTGGGTTACATATCGGCGCAGGAAGCACACCGGGATATCAGCCACTACCTGATGCATCGGTACAACTGGATACGGCCGCATCAGTTCAATGACGGACTGGCGCCGGCTGTTGCGGAAGAAAAACTTAACGCAGTGTCCGGGGTTGGTTGACCACTACA
>NZ_JPGL01000150.1 GCF_000732615.1 Burkholderia paludis | reverse complement strand
GACAGCGAGGTGATCGAGCTGTTCGCCGATGACAGACCAGTCGAGGTCGAGGTTGACAGCGACGACACCGTGCTGTCCGTCGAGCTCAGACCCGTCGACAGCGAGCTGACGCTGGTCGAGGTCGACGTGGACAGCGAATCGATCGAGCTGTTCGCCGACGACAAGCCCGTCGAGGCCGAAGTCGACAACGACGATACCGTGCTGTCCGTCGAGCTCAGACCCGTCGACAGCGAGCTGACGCTGGTCGAGGTCGACGTGGACAGCGAATCGATCGAGCTGTTCGCCGACGACAAGCCCGTCGAGGCCGAAGTCGACAACGACGATACCGTGCTGTCCGTCGAGCTCAGGCCGGTCGACAACGAACTGATGCCTGTCGAAGTTGACGTCGACAACGAGGTGATCGTGCTATTCGCCGACGACAAGCCCGTCGAGGCCGAAGTCGACAACGACGACACCGCACTGTCCGTCGAGCTCAGACCGGTCGACAGCGAGCTGATGCCCGTCGAAGTCGACGTGGACAGCGAGGTGATCGAGCTGTTCGCCGATGACAGCCCGGTCGACGTGGAAGTCGACAACGACGACACCGTGCTATCCGTCGAGCTCAGGCCCGTCGACAGCGAGCTGATGCCCGTCGAAGTCGACGTCGACAATGAAGAAACCGAGCTAGTAGCCGACGACAGGCCGGTTGACGTCGAGGTGGACAACGACGACACCGTGCTGTTTGTCGAGCTCAGCCCCGTCGACAGCGAACTGATGCCCGTCGAAGTCGACGTCGACAGCGAGGAAATCGAGCTATTGGCAGACGACAAGCCAGTCGAGGCCGAGGTCGACAACGACGACACCGTGCTGTCCGTCGAGCTCAGACCCGTCGACAGCGAACTGATGCCCGTCGAAGTCGACGTCGACAGCGAGGAAATCGAGCTATTGGCCGACGACAGACCGGTCGAGGTCGAAGTCGACAACGACGACACCGTGCTGTCCGTCGAGCTCAGGCCGGTCGACAGCGAGCTGATGCCGGTCGAGGTTGACGTCGACAACGAGGTGATCGAGCTGTTCGCCGATGACAGACCGGTCGACGTCGAGGTCGACAGCGACGACACCGTGCTGTCCGTCGAGCTCAAGCCCGTCGACAACGAGTTGATGCCCGTCGAAGTTGACGTGGACAGCGAGGTGATTGAGCTGTTCGCGGACGAAAGACCCGTCGAGGTCGAGGTGGACAACGACGACACCGCGCTGTCCGTCGAGCTCAGACCCGTCGACAGCGAACTGATGCCCGTCGACGTTGACGTAGACAGCGAGGAAATCGAGCTATTGGCCGACGACAGACCGGTCGAGGTCGAAGTCGACAACGACGACACCGCACTGTCCGTCGAGCTCAGACCCGTTGACAGCGAGCCGA
>NZ_JPGL01000149.1 GCF_000732615.1 Burkholderia paludis | reverse complement strand
GGCACGCAGCAGGGCAACTACAACAACGATGGCGCGACCGGCGGCAGTGCGCTGGCGGCGGGCATCGGTGCATCGGCGGCCGGTACCTCGAGCACCGCGATCGGCACGAACGCGGTGGCGTCGGGCAATGCATCGATCGCATCCGGAAACGGTGCGCAGGCGAGCGCCTTTTCAGCGTCGGCTTATGGCGCCGGCGCGGTGGCAAGCGGGGAGGGTTCGACCGCGCTGGGCGACAGCGCGTCGGCGAGCGGCACGGCCGGTACGGCGCTCGGCGTGGCGGCAACGGCCGGCGGGACGAACGCGACGGCGCTTGGCCCGGTGGCGGTCGCGAGCGGCGTGTCGAGCCTGGCGGCTGGCGACCATGCGTCGGCCTCCGGTGTGCAGGCCGTGGCGATCGGCCCAAATGCGGCGGCGTTGCAGGACAACGCCACGGCGCTCGGCTATGCGTCGTCGGCCGGCGCGGTGAATGCGACGGCGCTCGGAACGGCGGCGGTGGCGAATGCGACCAACGCGACGGCGCTGGGTGCGGGAGCCGCGGCTGGCGGCGCGGAATCGACTGCGCTCGGCGCGAATGCGATCGCATCGCAGGACAATGCCACGGCGCTCGGCTTTGCGTCGTCCGCGGGCGCATCGGGTGCGACGGCGCTCGGCACGTCGGCGTCGGCCAGCGCGGTCAACGCGACCGCGCTGGGGCCGGTGGCGGTCGCGAGCGGCACGTCGAGCCTCGCGGCGGGCGATCATGCGACGGCCAGCGGCAGCCAGTCGCTCGCGCTCGGTCTGAACAATGTCGTGAGCGGCGCGCAATCGGGCGCGGTCGGCAGCAACAACACGGTGTCCGCGAACAACGCGTTCGTGCTGGGCAACAACGTGACGGATGCGGTGGACAACTCGGTGGTGCTGGGTAACAACTCGACGGTGGCGGCGGCGAACACCAACTACTACAACCCGGGCAGCGGCACGCTGTCGGGCACGGCAAGCGGGGTGGTGAGCGTGGGCGCGGCGGGCGCCGAACGGGAGATCACGAACGTGGCACCGGGCAGCAACGCGACGGACGCGGTGAACGTGAGCCAGCTTCAATCGCTGGCGAGTGCGGTGGCGGCCGGCCAGACGCACTACTACAGCGTGAACGACGGTGGCGCGCAGGGCGGCAACTACGCGAACGACGGCGCAACGGGAGCTGACGCGCTGGCAGCTGGCGTGAACGCTAGTGCAATCGGCAGCTCTAGCGTGGCAGTGGGGACGGGAACCTTGGCATCAGGCCCGCAAAGCATCGCGATCGGTGCGAACGCATCGGCTACTGGTGTGGGTAGTGCTGCGATAGGCTATGGCGCGTCGGTCTTGGGTAGTGGTAACTACAACGTGGCGGTAGGAGGCACCGTATTTGCGGATGCGAGCAGCAGTAATAACAACGTTGCGGCATTTGGCAGCGGCCAAGGCAATCCGGTGCTGGCTATTTATGGTGGCGCGAACACACAGTTGACGGTTATGACCAATAACTCGGCCGTGATAGCCAATGGTGCAAACAGTCTGAACGGGCAGGGCTTCGTGACCAGTGGAAATGTTGCGGCTGCCAACGGTGGCATTAACATAGACTTCACCAATTTGAACTTTGGAGCGACGACTGCACAGAACGGTGGTTCAAATACTTTTACGACAGCCATCGGCGGTGCTGTTATTGCAGATCAATCCGGTCAGAATTGGAATGTATTTTCGTTAGGTACCGGAGCCACTATCACTGCTAGCGGCAGCGGATCCGTCAACACTGGTATTGTTGCGGCGGGGAATAATAATACGGTGACCAATTCCAGCGGTGCTGCGGCGACCGCTGTTACGGCGATGGGTGACGGCAACACGGTGCTTGGTGCAGTGACGGCTGGCACGGCGATCGGCCAAGGAAACCAGGTGGGTACGGATGCTACGACGTCTCAGCTGACGTCGGCAACCGCAATTGGCCAAAACAACACGGCGACGGCTAGTAATACGATTGCGATTGGGACCGGCAACGTTGTGACAGGCGCGGGGGCGGGCGCGATTGGCGATCCGAGCACGGTGAGCGGGACGGGTTCGTATTCGGTCGGCAACAACAACACGGTGTCGGGTAACAACGCATTCGTACTCGGTAGCAACGTGACGGATGCGGTGGACAACTCGGTGGTGCTGGGTAACAACTCGACGGTGGCGGCGGCGAACACCAACTACTACAACCCGGGCAGCGGCACGCTGTCGGGCACGGCAAGCGGGGTGGTGAGCGTGGGCGCGGCGGGCGCCGAACGGGAGATCACGAACGTGGCACCGGGCAGCAACGCGACGGACGCGGTGAACGTGAGCCAGCTTCAATCGCTGGCGAGTGCGGTGGCGGCCGGCCAGACGCACTACTACAGCGTGAACGACAGTGGCACGCAGCAGGGCAACTACAACAACGATGGCGCGACCGGCGGCAGTGCGCTGGCGGCGGGCATCGGTGCATCGGC
>NZ_JPGL01000148.1 GCF_000732615.1 Burkholderia paludis | reverse complement strand
GCCGGGCTGTCGGCGGCGATCCGGCTCAAGCAGCTGGCCGCCGAGAAAGGCGCCGAGATCGGCGTGTGCGTGCTCGAGAAGGGTTCCGAGATCGGCGCGCACATCCTGTCGGGCGCGGTGATGGACCCGCGCGCGATCACCGAGCTGTTCCCCGACTGGAAGGAACGCGGCGCCCCGCTCGACGTCGAGGTGACCGAAGACCGCTTCCTGTTCCTGTCCGAGAGCAGCGCGGTCACCACGCCCAACTGGGCGCTGCCCGACAACTTCAAGAACCACGGCAACTACGTCATCTCGCTGGGCAACGTCACGCGCTGGCTGGGCCAGCAGGCCGAGGCGCTGGGCGTCGAGATCTTCCCGGGCTTCCCGGCCGCCGAGATCCTGTACAACGACGACGGCTCGGTGAAGGGCGTCGCGACCGGCAACATGGGCGTGGGCAAGGACGGCGAGCCGACCGAGAACTTCCAGCTCGGCATGGAACTGCACGCGAAGTACACGCTGTTCGCCGAGGGCTGCCGCGGCCACCTGGGCCGCCAGCTGATCTCGAAGTTCAAGCTCGACGCGAACGCCGATCCGCAGGCATACGGGATCGGCATCAAGGAACTGTGGGAAATCGATCCCGCGAAGCACAAGCCGGGCCTCGTGATCCACACGGCCGGCTGGCCGCTGAAGTCCGACACGTACGGCGGCTCGTTCCTGTACCACATGGACAACAACCAGGTCGTGGTCGGCTTCGTGGTGGGCCTGGGCTACACGAACCCGTACCTGTCGCCGTTCGAGGAATTCCAGCGCTACAAGACGCACCCGTCGATCCGCGCGTTCCTGGAAGGCGGCAAGCGCGTGTCGTACGGCGCGCGCGCGATCACGGCGGGCGGGCTGGTGTCGCTGCCGAAGACGGTGTTCCCGGGCGGCGCGCTGATCGGCGACGACGCGGGCTTCCTGAACGCGTCCCGGATCAAGGGCAGCCATGCGGCGATCAAGACCGGCATGCTGGCGGCCGATGCCGCGTTCGACGCGGTGCGGGCCGGCCGCCAGTCGGACGAACTGAACGCATACCCGGACGCGTTCAAGCAGTCGTGGCTGTACACGGAGCTGTACCGCGCGCGCAACTTCAAGCAGTGGATGGCCAAGGGGCTGTACCTGGGCACGCTGATGGTGGGACTCGAGCAGAAGGTGATGGGCGGCAACGTGCCGTGGACGCTGCGTCACAAGCACGCGGATCACGAGATGCTGAAGCCGGCGTCGCAATGCGAGCCGATCGTGTACCCGAAGCCGGACGGCAAGCTGACGTTCGACCGGCTGTCGTCGGTGTTCATCTCGAACACGAACCACGAGGAGAACCAGCCGGCGCACCTGACGCTGAAGGACGCGAACGTGCCGGTGAACGTGAACCTGCACACGTACGCGGGGCCGGAGGGGCGCTTCTGCCCGGCGGCGGTGTACGAGTTCGTGAAGAACGACGACGGCAGCGATCGCCTGGTGATCAACGCGCAGAACTGCGTGCACTGCAAGACCTGCGACATCAAGGACCCGACCCAGAACATCGTGTGGGTCACGCCGGAAGGCGGCGGCGGGCCGAATTACCCGAACATGT
>NZ_JPGL01000147.1 GCF_000732615.1 Burkholderia paludis | reverse complement strand
CAGCTCGACCCGGTGTATGTCGACCTCACGCAGTCGAGCCTCGAAGGGCTGAAGCTGCGTCAGGACGTGCAGAGCGGGCGCCTGAAGACGACCGGCCCGGGCGCGGCGAAGGTGTCGCTGATCCTGGAGGACGGCAAGACCTATTCGGAGCAGGGCAAGCTGCAGTTCTCGGACGTGACGGTTGACCAGACCACCGGCTCGGTGACGATCCGCGCGGTGTTCCCGAACCCGGGCAAGGTGCTGCTGCCGGGGATGTTCGTGCGTGCACGGATCGAGGAAGGCGTGAACGAGAACGCGTTCCTGGTGCCGCAGATCGGCGTCACGCATGACCAGAAGGGGCAGGCTGTCGCCCTGGTCGTGAACGCGAGCAACAAGGTCGAACCGCGTCCGTTGAAGACGGTTGGCATGCAGGGCCAGAACTGGGTCGTCGAAGGCGGTCTGGAAGCGGGCGATCACGTGATCGTGCAGGGCGTCGACAAGGTGCGCCCGGGCGCGACCGTGAAGACGGTGCCCGCGCAGCTCGCCCCGGCGGACGATGCCGCATCGGGCGCCGCTGCCGCCTCCGCCGCGCCGGCCGCTGCCGGTTCCGGCGCCGCCGCTGCAACCGGTGCCGCCGCATCGGGCGCCGCGCCGGCGAGTGCCGCCGCTGCTTCGAGCGCGCAATAACAGGGAGCCTGTTTCATGGCAAAGTTTTTTATCGATCGCCCGATCTTCGCGTGGGTGATCGCCATCATCCTGATGCTGGCCGGGGTTGCGGCGATCTTCACGCTGCCGATCTCGCAGTATCCGACGATCGCGCCGCCATCGATCCAGATCACCGCGAACTACCCGGGCGCTTCCGCGAAGACGGTGGAAGACACGGTGACGCAGGTGATCGAGCAGCAGATGAGCGGTCTCGACAACTTCCTGTACATGTCGTCGACCAGTGACGACTCGGGCAACGCGACGATCACGCTGACCTTCGCGCCGGGCACCAACGCCGACATCGCGCAGGTCCAGGTGCAGAACAAGCTGTCGCTCGCGACGCCGGTTTTGCCGCAGGTCGTGCAGCAGTTGGGCCTGTCGGTGACGAAGTCGAGCAGCAGCTTCCTGCTGGTGCTCGCCTTCAACTCCGAAGACGGCAGCATGAACAAGTACGACCTCGCGAACTTCGTGGCGTCGCACGTGAAGGATCCGATCAGCCGCCTGAACGGCGTCGGTACCGTCACGCTGTTCGGCTCGCAGTATGCGATGCGGATCTGGCTCGACCCGAACCGCCTGACGAACTACGGCCTCACGCCGGTCGACGTGTCGACCGCGATCACGCAGCAGAACGTGCAGATCGCGGGCGGCCAGATCGGCGGCACGCCGGCCACGCCGGGCACCGTGCTGCAGGCGACGATCACCGAATCGACGCTGCTGCAGACGCCCGAGCAGTTCGGCAACATCCTGCTGAAGGTCAACCAGGACGGCTCGCAGGTTCGCCTGAAGGACGTCGCGAAGATCGGCCTCGGCGGCGAAAACTACAACTTCGACACGAAGTACAACGGTCAGCCGACCGCGGCGCTCGGTATCCAGCTCGCGACCAACGCGAACGCGCTGGCGACCGCGAAGGCCGTACGCGCGAAGATCGACGAGCTCGCTCCGTTCTTCCCGCATGGCCTTGTCGTGAAGTATCCGTATGACACGACGCCGTTCGTGAAGCTGTCGATCGAGGAAGTGGTCAAGACGCTGCTCGAAGGTATCGTGCTCGTGTTCCTCGTGATGTATCTGTTCCTGCAGAACCTGCGGGCGACGATCATCCCGACGATCGCGGTGCCGGTGGTGCTGCTCGGCACGTTCGCGATCATGTCGCTGGTGGGCTTCTCGATCAACACGCTGTCGATGTTCGGCCTCGTGCTCGCGATCGGGCTGCTGGTGGACGATGCGATCGTGGTGGTCGAGAACGTCGAGCGCGTGATGGCGGAAGAGGGGCTGTCGCCGAAGGAGGCCACCCGCAAGGCGATGGGCCAGATTACCGGCGCACTCGTCGGCGTGGCGCTCGTGCTGTCGGCGGTGTTCGTGCCGGTGGCGTTCTCCGGCGGCTCGGTCGGCGCGATCTATCGTCAGTTCTCGCTGACGATCGTGTCGGCGATGGTGCTGTCGGTGCTGGTCGCGTTGATCCTGACGCCGGCGCTGTGCGCGACGATCCTGAAGCCGATCCCGCAAGGGCATCACGAAGAGAAGAAGGGCTTCTTCGGCTGGTTCAACCGCACGTTCAACAACAGCCGCGACAAGTACCACGTCGGCGTGCACCACGTGATCAAGCGCTCGGGTCGCTGGATGATCATCTATCTGGTCGTGATCGTCGCGGTCGGCCTGCTGTTCGTGCGCCTGCCGAAGTCGTTCCTGCCCGACGAGGATCAGGGCCTGATGTTCGTGATCGTGCAGACGCCGTCGGGTTCGACGCAGGAAACGACCGCGAAGACGCTCGCGAACATTTCCGACTACCTGCTGAACGACGAGAAGGAGATCGTCGAATCGGCGTTCACGGTCAACGGCTTCAGCTTCGCGGGCCGCGGCCAGAACTCCGGTCTCGTGTTCGTGCGCCTGAAGGACTACTCGCAGCGTCAGCATGCGAACCAGAAGGTGCAGGCGCTGATCGGCCGGATGTTCGGGCGCTACGCGGGCTACAAGGATGCCCTCGTGATCCCGTTCAACCCGCCGTCGATTCCGGAACTCGGTACGGCAGCCGGCTTCGACTTCGAGCTGACGGACAACGCCGGTCTCGGCCACGATGCGCTGATGGCCGCGCGCAACCAGTTGCTCGGCATGGCCTCGAAGGATCCGACGCTGCAGGGTGTGCGTCCGAACGGCCTGAACGACACGCCGCAGTACAAGGTCGACATCGACCGCGAGAAGGCGAATGCACTGGGCGTCACGGCTACCGCGATCGACCAGACGTTCTCGATCGCGTGGGCGTCGCAGTACGTGAACAACTTCCTGGACGTCGACGGCCGGATCAAGAAGGTCTATGTGCAGGCCGACGCGCCGTTCCGGATGACGCCGGAAGACATGAACATCTGGTACGTGCGCAACGGGTCGGGCGGGATGGTGCCGTTCAGCGCGTTCGCGACCGGTCACTGGACGTACGGTTCGCCGAAGCTCGAACGCTACAACGGTGTGTCGGCCATGGAAATCCAGGGTCAGGCCGCACCGGGCAAGTCGACGGGCCAAGCGATGGCTGCGATGGAATCGCTCGCGAAGAAGCTGCCGGTCGGTATCGGCTATTCGTGGACGGGCCTGTCGTTCCAGGAAATCCAGTCCGGTTCGCAGGCGCCGATCCTGTATGCGATCTCGATCCTCGTCGTGTTCCTGTGTCTCGCGGCGCTGTATGAGAGCTGGTCGATTCCGTTCTCGGTGATCATGGTCGTGCCGCTCGGCGTGATCGGTGCACTGCTCGCGGCGACGATGCGCGGCCTCGAGAACGACGTGTTCTTCCAGGTCGGCCTGCTGACCACCGTGGGCCTGTCCGCGAAGAACGCGATCCTGATCGTGGAATTCGCGCGCGAACTCCAGGTGACGGAGAAGATGGGGCCGATCGAGGCCGCGCTGGAAGCGGCGCGCCTGCGGCTGCGTCCGATCCTGATGACGTCGCTCGCGTTCATTCTCGGCGTGTTGCCGCTCGCGATCAGCAACGGCGCGGGTTCGGCCAGCCAGCACGCGATCGGTACGGGCGTGATCGGCGGGATGATCACGGCGACGTTCCTCGCGATCTTCATGATCCCGATGTTCTTCGTGAAGGTGCGGGCCGTGTTCAGCGGCGAGCGGGAAGATGCCGACGAGGCGCTGCGCCTGGCTCAGGAACACTCGCACCACGAAGAGAAACCGGGCAACGGCGACCAAGGCAACAAGGGACAGTGATGATGCAAAAACACGCTTTGACTGCAATCGCGGTCGCGCTCCTTGCCACAGGCTGCACGATGGCGCCGCACTACAAGCGGCCTGACGCGCCTGTCGCGCAGGCGTACCCGGCCGGCGGCGTCTATGCGACGCAACCGGGTGCGGCCGGCGCGCGCAGCGCGAACGGCGAGGCGGCAACCGCCATCGGCTGGCGCGAATTCTTCGTCGATCCGCGCCTGCAGCGGCTGATCGAGATCGCGCTGAAGAACAACCGCGACCTGCGCGTGTCGGTGCTGAACATCGAGGCGGCGCGCGCGCAGTA
>NZ_JPGL01000146.1 GCF_000732615.1 Burkholderia paludis | reverse complement strand
TCGACGTCGACCGGTCTGTCATCGGCGAACAGCTCGATCACCTCGTTGTCGACGTCAACCTCGACCGGCATCAGCTCGCTGTCGACAGGCCTGAGCTCGACGGACAGCACGGTGTCGTCGTTGTCGACCTCGGCCTCGACTGGCTTGTCGTCTGCCAATAGCTCGATCACCTCGCTGTCGACGTCAACTTCGACAGGCATCAGTTCGTTGTCGACGGGGCTGAGCTCGACAAACAGCACGGTGTCGTCGTTGTCCACCTCGACGTCAACCGGCCTGTCGTCGGCTACTAGCTCGGTTTCTTCACTGTCGACGTCGACTTCGACGGGCATCAGCTCGCTGTCGACGGGCCTGAGCTCGACGGATAGTGCGGTGTCGTCGCTGTCGACCTCGGCCTCGACGGGCTTGTCATCGGCGAATAGCTCGATCACGTCGCTGTCCACGTCAACTTCGACAGGCATCAACTCGTTGTCGACCGGCCTGAGCTCGACGGACAGCACGGTGTCGTCGCTGTCAACCTCGACCTCGACGGGTCTTTCGTCCGCGAACAGCTCGATCACCTCGCTGTCGACGTCGACTTCGACTGGCATCAGCTCGCTGTCGACAGGCTTGAGCTCGACGGACAGCACGGTGTCGTCGTTGTCGACTTCGACGTCGACCGGCTTGTCGTCTGCAAACAGCTCGATCACCTCACTGTCCACGTCAACCTCGACGGGCATCAGCTCGCTGTCGACGGGCCTGAGCTCGACAGACAGCACGGTGTCGTCGCTGTCAACCTCGACCTCGACGGGGCTTTCGTCCGCGAACAGCTCGATCACCTCGCTGTCGACGTCAACTTCGACAGGCATCAGTTCGTTGTCGACCGGCCTGAGCTCGACGGATAGCACGGTGTCGTCGTTGTCAACCTCGGCCTCGACTGGCTTGTCCTCGGCGAACAGCTCGATCACGTCGTTGTCCACGTCGACCTCGACGGGCATCAGTTCGCTGTCGACGGGTCTGAGCTCGACGGATAGCACGGTGTCGTCGTTGTCAACCTCGGCCTCGACGGGCTTGTCGTCGGCCAGTAGCTCGATCACCTCGCTGTCGACGTCAACTTCGACAGGCATCAGTTCGTTGTCGACCGGCCTGAGCTCGACGGATAGCACGGTGTCGTCGTTGTCGACCTCGACATCGACGGGCTTGTCGTCGGCGAACAGCTCGATTTCCTCGCTGTCGACGTCGACTTCGACGGGCATCAGCTCGCTGTCGACGGGCTTGAGTTCGACCGATAGCAGGGTGTCGTCGTTGTCGACTTCCACGTCAACCGGTCTGTCCTCGGCCAACAGCTCGATCACGTCGCTGTCGACTTCGACCTCGACCGGCCTCTCGTCGGCTAACAGCACGATCACCTCGCTGTCCACGTCGACCTCGACCGGCATCGGCTCGCTGTCCACCGGCCTGAGCACGACGAACAGCTCGGTGACGTCGCTGTCCACCTCGACCTCGACCGCGATCAACGCCGCGAAGACGCACTACTACAGCGTCAATGACGGCGGCACGCAGCAGGCGAACTACAACAACGACGGCGCCACGGGCATCAACGCCCTCGCCGCCGGCGTGAACGCCAGCGCGGCGGGCGCCAGCAGCGTCGCGGTCGGCAACGGTTCGAACGCGCAGTCGGCAGGCGCGGTCGCGATCGGCCAGAACGCATCGGCAACGGGCGGGCAGGCAGTGTCGATCGGCGTCGGCAACACGGCAAACGGCGACGGCGCAGTCGCGATCGGCGACCCGAGCATCGCGACGGGTACCGGCGCGGTGGCGATGGGCGCGAACGACACGGCAACCGGCAACGGCGCGGTGGCGCTCGGCAACGCGAACACCGCAACCGGCGCCAGCGCACTGGCCCTCGGCAGCTCGAACCAGGCCACGGCGGACAACACGATCGCACTCG
>NZ_JPGL01000145.1 GCF_000732615.1 Burkholderia paludis | reverse complement strand
GGGCGGGCAGGCAGTGTCGATCGGCGTCGGCAACACGGCAAACGGCGACGGCGCAGTCGCGATCGGCGACCCGAGCATCGCGACGGGTACCGGCGCGGTGGCGATGGGCGCGAACGACACGGCAACCGGCAACGGCGCGGTGGCGCTCGGCAACGCGAACACCGCAACCGGCGCCAGCGCACTGGCCCTCGGCAGCTCGAACCAGGCCACGGCGGACAACACGATCGCACTCGGCAGCAACGCCACGGCCAGTGCGGTCGGGGCCCAGGCCTACGGCTCGGGCGCCACGGCCAGCGCCGCCAACTCGCTCGCGTTCGGTTCGAACTCGCTGGCCAACGTCGCCAACTCGGTCGCACTCGGCGCGAACTCGGTCACGAGCGCCGCGAACCCGACGGCGAGCGCCACGATCGGCGGCGTCACGTACTTCTTCGCGGGCAGCTCGCCGGTCGGCGTGGTCAGCGTCGGCGCACCGGGCCAGGAACGCCAGGTCACGAACGTCGCCGCCGGCCAGATCTCGGCCACCAGCACGGACGCGATCAACGGCAGCCAGCTCAACGCGACGAACAACGCGGTCAACGCGCTGTCGACGTCCACCGCGTCGAACGTCGCGTCGCTGTCGACGGGCATCAACTCGCTGTCCACCGGCCTGAGCGCGACGAACAGCAACGTGGCTTCGCTGTCCACCTCGACCTCGACCGCGATCAACTCGCTGTCGACGGGCCTGAGTGCGACGAACAGCAACGTCAACTCGCTGTCGACGTCGACCTCGACCGGTATCGGCTCGCTGTCCACCGGCCTGAGCACGACGAACAGCAACGTGGCTTCGCTGTCGACCGGCGTGTCGAACATCAGCAGCACGCTGAACCAGTTGTCGACGACGATCAACAACAATACGACGCGTCTGGAGAACAACAACGGCGTTGCCGCCGACATGAACGGCACCGGCACCGACGCTCCGAAGGTTACCGCCGGCTCGAACTCGGTGGCGATCGGCGCGAACTCGACGGACGGCGGCCGCCAGAACGTGGTGTCGGTCGGCAGCGACACGCAGCAGCGTCAGATCATCAACGTCGCGCCGGGTACGCAAGGCAC
>NZ_JPGL01000144.1 GCF_000732615.1 Burkholderia paludis | reverse complement strand
GCTGGCTGCCCAATCGGGCGTGGGTCAGCGACATCACGTTTATCCGGACCGGCGAAGGCTGGTTATATCTGGCGGCGATCCTGGATCTGGCGAGCCGACGCATCGTGGGCTGGTCGATGGCCGCACGAATCAATACCGACCTGGTCTGCCAGGCACTGCGCAGCGCATGCTGGCAACGCAAGCCGGCACCGGGGCTGCTGTTACATTCCGACCGCGGAAGCCGATATGTAAGCCGAACCTACCGGAAGCTTGCCGCCGACTTCACGATGAACATCTCGATGAGCAGACGCGCGAATGCGTGGGATAACGCCCCAATGGAGAGCTTCTTTAAGACGCTGAAAGTCGAAAGAATCTATCAGTTCCACTACGAAACACGCGCCCAGGCTCGTCTGGACATCGTCGACTGGATCGAAGGCTATGACAATCGGCAACGCCTGCACACCTCAATCGACTTCCATACCCCTGTCGACTACGAGGCCGCGTTGATCGCCGCATGACTTGCTGTACGTGGAAACGAGACAGGGTCACCATCATCTGCTCGATACACCCGGTCGGATCGCAGCGGCAACTGGCTATGCTGCGCCGCAGTTCGCACCTCTAGAGCACATTGCTTGCCGCATCGTACCGACAACAGCTCGGCGAGCAGCGTCTCGTCTGCAGCGCGACAAATTACTAGCGGCGGTCAAACACGTCATATTAGAACCGGCCAATCGACCTCTATCAGCATTGCGCGACGCTTCTGATGGTTTTCGTGATGTGACACCAAACCAACTACACCAAAAGACTCTCGACCAGATAGTCTCGAAGGCTTGCAGCAACGCATGCCCTTTACTGCCGGTCCGCTATACTGGGGCACACGAGATTTATCACCAAATTACACTTTACGTCGACGAGGAACGATATTATTTACAAAATCCGAAAAAGTCGGCGCTATATCAATGATGTCGTCTACATTCTCCTCCGATTCCCACAAGACATATTTCACCCCACCCGTCTCCAAATCGATCCAGAAGTCATTATCTCCAGCATCACCAGCAAATGGAAAATGATTTTGACAAAAAATGTCTCGCTTCTCGGAATATCTAGCCCTCACCTTGCGAACCTTTTCCGCCGAACGAAGATTAACCTCATCTTCATCGAAGTATTTTTCGCCGACATAGTAGAAACTTTCAATTTCCATCGAATTGCAATCACTTCCACTCAAATCAAAAAATCTGTCCCGATAGAAATACGCACCACTATTAAAATACCCGCCATTGCATTTTATATAAAAATCCACAAAATCGTGAATTCCATTGAAATCAACACCAGAAAGCACCTCCATCACAATTTCAGCTGATACGGAAGGGCCCTGATCACAAAAATCAAACCCATCACCACAAAATAAATTTTCAATTAACATTGCCCGACCCCAATAGTCAACACCCTCTTTTCCCACTCTTCTCTAAAGCCTTGTTTCTCTTGGCCGCCTCTTCGATTGCGCCTTCAGTCCCATACTTGTGGCCAGTCGCCTGTTTAAAATCGTCCGCCCCGCCAATATGTGGGTGAGAGTGGTAATTAGGATCAACCAGCTGACCTCTCATCGTGTTTATTTCCGCATCGTAATCTATGTGGTGATTCATCCATTTGGTAGAAGGCCGCTCACTAAGTCCAGCCGCGTCATATAACGCCTGCTTGTCTAACATGTAACTCCCCGTTGCCTTATATGAATATATCCCCGTCGGATTACTAGCAGTTACCGTGCGCGGATGTAAAACATCAGATGGGAACTCAATCAGTTCCAGCTCTAAGCTCCAAGGATCGATCGGTAATACCCCCGCTTTTAACGCGAGTCAGAAGTAGAGGCTAAGCGGCCATGGCCAGCCGCTGTTTTGGCGTTACGCCACCAAGGCCCATGTTGGGGCGCTCATGATTGTATTG
>NZ_JPGL01000143.1 GCF_000732615.1 Burkholderia paludis | reverse complement strand
CGCCGGTCAACTGGTTCGCCTGCAACTGCGACTGCAGCACCGAGCGCTCGCTGTCGATCACGTCGAGATACGCGACCTCGCCTTCCTGGTACTGCGTGCGCGACAGCGTCGCCGCACGGCGCGACGCGTTGACGGCCGCATCCTGCGCACGGATCTGGTCGTCGAGCAGGCGCAGGTCGGCGAGGTTGTCCTCCACCTCGCGGAACGCGACGAGCACCTGCTGCCGGTAGTTCGCGACCTGCTCGTCGTACTGCGCGCGCGCCTGCTGCACGCCCGCCGCACGGCGCCCGCCGTCGAACAGCGGCAGCGTCAGCGCGGTGCCGGCGAACGGCCCGAGCAGGAACGTGCGGCTCGACCACAGGAACAGGTTGCCGAGCGTCGACGCCTCATACCCGAACGCACCCGTGATATCGAGCTTCGGGAAGTACGCCGACTTCGCGAGGCCGATCCGCGCGTTCGCGGCCGCCATCGCGCGCTCGGCCGCCGACACGTCCGGCCGGCGTTCGAGCAGCGCCGACGGCAGGCCCGGCGGAATCTTCACCGCCACCGGCACGATCGGCGCTTCCTTGAACGCGAAATCCGCCGGCGCCTTGCCGAGCAGGATCGCGAGCGCATGCTCGGACGCCGCGCGCCGGCGCGCGACGCCAACCGCATCGGCCTGCGCGCTCGCCAGCTCGTTCTTCGCGCGAGACACGTCGAGCTCGCTGATGTCGCCCTCGTTGAAGCGGCGCTGCACGAGCTTCAGCGCCTGCTCGCGCAACTCCACCGTGCGGCGGTACAGGTCCTGGTCCGAATCGAGCTGCCGCAGTTCGAAGTAGTTCTGCGCGACGTCCGCCTGCAGCGAGAGCTGCACCGAACGGAACAGCGCCTCGCTCTGCGCCTGGTCGGCGCGCGACGCCTCGACGTTGCGGCCGACGCGGCCGAACAGGTCGGCCTCGTACGAGGCGGTGCCCTGCGCGCGCCACAGCGTCGCGTTGGTCGGCCCCGTGCCCTGCGGCTGGAACTGCGACGCCGACGACAGCCCTTCGCGCGTCGGCCCGAAGCCGGCGCCGATCTGCGGGAACCATTGCGAACGCGCGGTACGCGTCGCCGCACGCGCTTCCTCGACGCGAGCAGCCGCGGCCTTCAGGTTCTGGTTCGCGGCGAGCGCCTGCGCCTCGAGCGCATCGAGCACCGGGTCGCCGAACACCTTCCACCACTCGCCGCGATGCGCGCCGTCCGCCGGCTCGGCCGTCTTCCACGTGCCGGCCTGCTCGCCCGCGGCGAGCGTCGGCGCTTCCTTGAACGCGGCGGGCGTGGCCGCGTCCGGGCGCTTGTAGTCGGGGCCCACCGCGCACGCGGCGAGCAGCGTCGCGAGCAGGGTGCTCGCGGCCGCCACCTTCGCGAAGCGCATCAGGCCGTTCGTGTTGTGCATGTTGTCCATCTTGTTATCCTCAAGCATCCGAAGCCGGTACGCCCTGGGCCGGCACGCCGTAGCCGGCCGAGTCCTTGCCGGCGACGTGGATCTTGCCGCCCGCCAGCGTACGCAACACGACGTAGAACACCGGCGTCAGCATCAACCCGAACAGCGTCACGCCGAGCATCCCGAAGAACACCGCGACCCCCATCGCATGACGCATCTCCGAACCCGCACCGGTCGACGTGACGAGCGGCACGACGCCCATGATGAAGGCGATCGACGTCATCAGGATCGGGCGCAGCCGCAGCCGGCTCGCCTCGATCGCGGCCTCGAGCGGCGTCCTGCCGTCGTGTTCGAGTTCGCGCGCGAATTCGACGATCAGGATCGCGTTCTTTGCGGACAGCCCCACCAGCACCATCAGGCCGATCTGCGTGAAGATGTTGTTGTCGCCCTGCGTGAGCCACACGCCCGTGAGCGCCGACAGGATGCTCATCGGCACGATCAGGATCACCGCGAGCGGCAGCGTCAGGCTTTCGTACAGCGCGGCGAGCACGAGGAACACGAGCAGCACGCTGATCGGGAACACATACATCGCCGAATCGCCTGCAAGGATCTGCTGATACGTGAGGTCGGTCCACTCGAAGCGCACGCCGCGCGGCAGCGTTTCATGCGCGATGCGCTCGATCGCGGCCTGCGCCTGGCCCGACGAGAAGCCCGGCGCCGGGCCGCCGTTGATGTCGGCCGCCGTGTAGCCGTTGTAGCGCAC
>NZ_JPGL01000142.1 GCF_000732615.1 Burkholderia paludis | reverse complement strand
CAGCTCGATCACCTCGTTGTCGACCGGCCTTTCGTCGACCGATAGCTCGGTGACCTCGCTGTCGACGTCCACGTCGACGGGCCTCTCGTCGGCGAACAGCTCGGTCACGTCGCTGTCGACGTCGACCTCGACAGGCCTGTCGTCGGCCACCAGCTCGATCACGTCGCTCTCGACGTCGACCTCGACGGCGATCAATGCAGCGAAGACGCATTACTACAGCGTCAACGACGGCGGCACGCAGCAGGCCAACTACAACAACGATGGCGCCACGGGCACCAACGCCCTTGCTGCCGGCGTGAACGCCAGCGCGGCGGGCACCAGCAGCGTCGCGGTCGGCGACACCGCGAACGCGAAGGCGAACGGCACGGTGGCAATCGGTCAGAACGCCGTGGCCAACAACGCGGGCGATGTCGCGCTCGGCAGCGGCTCCACGACGTCAGCGCCGAACCCGACGCCGACCGGTACGGTCGGTGGCGTCACCGCGACATTTGCGGGTGGCAATCCGACCAGCGTGGTCAGCGTCGGCGCACCGGGCCAGGAACGTCAGGTCACCAACGTCGCAGCGGGTCAGATCACCGCAACGAGCACCGACGCGATTAACGGTTCGCAGCTGTACGCGACCAATTCGATCGTCGACTCGCTGTCGACCACGGTTTCGTCGTCGAGCATTGCGATCGCGTCGCTGTCGACAGGCCTGAGCTCGACCGACAGCTCGATCACGTCATTGTCGACGTCGACCTCGACGGGTCTGTCGTCCGCCAACAGCTCGATCGGCTCGCTGTCGACGTCGACCTCGACAGGCCTGTCGTCGGCGAACAGCTCGATTGGCTCGCTGTCGACCTCGACCTCGACGGGTCTGTCGTCGGCCAACAGTTCGATCGATTCACTGTCGACGTCGACCTCGACGGGTCTGTCGTCGGCGAACAGCTCGATCGGCTCGCTGTCGACCTCGACCTCGACGGGCTTGTCGTCGGCGAACAGTTCGATCGATTCGCTGTCGACGTCGACTTCGACGGGGCTGTCGTCGGCGAACAGCTCGATCGGCTCGCTGTCGACGTCGACCTCGACGGGCCTGTCGTCGGCGAACAGCTCGATCAGCTCGCTGTCCACGTCGACCTCGACGGGGCTGTCCTCGGCCAACAGTTCGATCGATTCTCTGTCGACTTCCACGTCGACGGGGCTGTCGTCGGCCGACAGCTCGATCAGCTCGCTGTCGACGTCGACCTCGACGGGCCTGTCATCGGCGAACAGCTCGATCAGCTCGCTGTCGACCTCGACCTCGACGGGTCTTTCATCGGCGAACAGCTCGATCAGCTCGCTGTCGACGTCGACCTCGACGGGCCTGTCGTCGGCGGACAGCTCGATCAGCTCGCTGTCGACGTCGACCTCGACGGGGCTGTCATCGGCGAACAGCTCGATCGATTCACTGTCGACGTCGACTTCGACGGGCCTGTCGTCGGCGGACAGCTCGATCAGCTCCCTGTCGACCTCAACGTCGACGGGCTTGTCGTCGGCCAACAGCTCGATCGATTCGCTGTCGACCTCCACGTCGACGGGTCTGTCGTCGGCGAGCAGCTCGATCACGTCGTTGTCGACCGGTCTGTCGTCGACCGATAGCTCGGTCACCTCGCTGTCGACGTCCACGTCGACGGGCCTCTCGTCGGCCAACAGCTCGATCAGCTCGCTGTCGACCTCAACGTCGACAGGCCTGTCGTCGGCCAACAGCTCGATCGATTCACTGTCGACTTCCACGTCGACGGGGCTGTCGTCGGCCAACAGCTCGATCACGTCACTGTCGACGTCGACCTCGACGGGCCTGTCGTCGGCGAACAGTTCGATCGATTCACTGTCGACGTCGACCTCGACGGGTCTGTCGTCGGCGAACAGCTCGATCACCTCGCTGTCCACGTCGACCTCGACCGGCATCAGCTCGCTGTCCACCGGCCTGAGCAGCACGGACAGCACGGTCGTGTCGCTGTCCACCTCGACCTCGACCGGCATCGGCTCGTTGTCCACCGGCCTGAGCACGACGAACAGCACGGTCGCATCGCTGTCCACGTCGACCTCGACCGCGCTCAACGCCTCGAAGACGCACTACTACAGCGTCAACGACAACGGCACGCAGCAGGCGAACTACAACAACGACGGCGCAACCGGCGTCAACGCCCTCGCGGCAGGTACGAACGCCAGTGCGGCGGGCGCCAGCAGCGTCGCGGTTGGCGACGGCTCGAACGCGCAGTCGGCAGGCGCGGTCGCGATCGGCCAGAACGCATCGGCAACGGGCGGGCAAGCCGTGTCGATCGGCTCCGGCAACACGGCAAGCGGCGACGGCGCGGTGGCGATGGGCGCGAACGACACGGCAACCGGCAACGGCGCGGTGGCGCTCGGCAACGCGAACACCGCAA
>NZ_JPGL01000141.1 GCF_000732615.1 Burkholderia paludis | reverse complement strand
CCGGTCTGTCATCGGCGAACAGCTCGATCACCTCGTTGTCGACGTCAACCTCGACCGGCATCAGCTCGCTGTCGACAGGCCTGAGCTCGACGGACAGCACGGTGTCGTCGTTGTCGACCTCGGCCTCGACTGGCTTGTCGTCTGCCAATAGCTCGATCACCTCGCTGTCGACGTCAACTTCGACAGGCATCAGTTCGTTGTCGACGGGGCTGAGCTCGACAAACAGCACGGTGTCGTCGTTGTCCACCTCGACGTCAACCGGCCTGTCGTCGGCTACTAGCTCGGTTTCTTCACTGTCGACGTCGACTTCGACGGGCATCAGCTCGCTGTCGACGGGCCTGAGCTCGACGGATAGTGCGGTGTCGTCGCTGTCGACCTCGGCCTCGACGGGCTTGTCATCGGCGAATAGCTCGATCACGTCGCTGTCCACGTCAACTTCGACAGGCATCAACTCGTTGTCGACCGGCCTGAGCTCGACGGACAGCACGGTGTCGTCGCTGTCAACCTCGACCTCGACGGGTCTTTCGTCCGCGAACAGCTCGATCACCTCGCTGTCGACGTCGACTTCGACTGGCATCAGCTCGCTGTCGACAGGCTTGAGCTCGACGGACAGCACGGTGTCGTCGTTGTCGACCTCGACCTCGACGGGTTTGTCGTCGGCGAATAGCACGATCACCTCGTTGTCGACGTCAACTTCGACAGGCATCAGTTCGTTGTCGACCGGCCTGAGCTCGACGGATAGCACGGTGTCGTCGTTGTCGACTTCGACCTCGACGGGGCTTTCGTCCGCGAACAGCTCGATCACCTCGCTGTCAACTTCGACGTCGACCGGTCTGTCGTCTGCGGACAGCTCAATTTCTTCACTGTCGACGTCGACTTCGACGGGCATCAGTTCGTTGTCGACCGGCCTGAGCTCGACGGATAGCGCGGTGTCGTCGTTGTCGACTTCCACGTCGACCGGTCTGTCATCGGCGAACAGCTCGATCACCTCGCTGTCGACGGGCCTGAGCTCGACGGACAGCACGGTGTCGTCGCTGTCGACCTCGACGTCGACCGGCCTCTCGTCGGCGAATAGCTCGATCACGTCGTTGTCGACGTCAACCTCGACCGGCATCAGCTCGCTGTCGACGGGGCTGAGCTCGACGGATAGCGCGGTGTCGTCGTTGTCGACTTCGACCTCGACCGGTTTGTCGTCGGCTGGTAGCTCGATCACGTCGTTGTCCACGTCGACGTCGACCGGTCTGTCGTCGGCCAGTAGCTCGATCACCTCGCTGTCCACGTCGACCTCGACGGGTCTGAGCTCGACGGACAGCACGGTGTCGTCGTTGTCGACCTCGACGTCGACCGGTCTGTCGTCTGCGGACAGCTCAATTTCTTCACTGTCGACGTCGGCTTCGACGGGCATCAGTTCGTTGTCGACGGGTCTGAGCTCGACGGACAGCACGGTGTCGTCGTTGTCGACCTCGGCCTCGACTGGCTTGTCGTCGTCGAATAGCTCGATCACCTCGCTGTCCACGTCGACTTCGACGGGCATCAGTTCGCTGTCGACAGGCTTGAGCTCGACGGACAGTACGGTGTCATCGTTGTCGACTTCGACGTCGACCGGTCTGTCGTCGGCCAATAGCTCGATTTCCTCGCTGTCTACGTCAACGTCGACGGGCATCAGTTCGCTGTCGACGGGGCTGAGCTCGACGGACAGCGCGGTGTCGTCGTTGTCAACCTCGACCTCGACGGGTCTTTCGTCCGCGAACAGCTCAATCACCTCGCTGTCCACGTCAACTTCGACGGGCATCAACTCGTTGTCGACGGGCTTGAGCTCGACGGACAGCACGGTGTCGTCGCTGTCGACTTCGACGTCGACCGGTCTGTCGTCTGCGGACAGCTCAATTTCTTCACTGTCGACGTCGACTTCGACGGGCATCAGTTCGTTGTCGACGGGCCTGAGCTCGACGGATAGCGCGGTGTCGTCGTTGTCGACTTCAACCTCGACTGGCTTGTCGTCGGCGAACAGCTCGATCACCTCGCTGTCGACGTCGACTTCGACGGGCATCAGCTCGCTGTCGACAGGCTTGAGCTCGACGGACAGCACGGTGTCGTCGTTGTCGACTTCGACGTCGACCGGCTTGTCGTCTGCAAACAGCTCGATCACCTCACTGTCCACGTCAACCTCGACGGGCATCAGCTCGCTGTCGACGGGCCTGAGCTCGACAGACAGCACGGTGTCGTCGCTGTCAACCTCGACCTCGACGGGGCTTTCGTCCGCGAACAGCTCGATCACCTCGCTGTCGACGTCAACTTCGACAGGCATCAGTTCGTTGTCGACCGGCCTGAGCTCGACGGATAGCACGGTGTCGTCGTTGTCGACTTCGACCTCGACGGGGCTTTCGTCCGCGAACAGCTCGATCACCTCGCTGTCAACTTCGACGTCGACCGGTCTGTCGTCTGCGGACAGCTCAATTTCTTCACTGTCGACGTCGACTTCGACGGGCATCAGTTCGTTGTCGAC
>NZ_JPGL01000140.1 GCF_000732615.1 Burkholderia paludis | reverse complement strand
TATGTACCGCTTGCACGGATCGATCAGGGCAAGCCGGCGGCTAACGATGCCGATGCAAGGGATGCGGTCTACTATTTCCACAACGATGTGTCGGGGTTGCCGGAGGAGTTGACCGACGCGAGTGGGGATCTGGTCTGGCAGGCCCGCTACAAGGTTTGGGGCAACGCGGTGAAGGAGGAGTGGATTGCGCGGGCGCCGCAGCGGCCGGACCCTGCATGGGGGGAGACGCAGGCTACGACATCGGCACCGACTTACGCTCCGCGGCCGCAAAACCTGCGTTTTCAGGGGCAGTATCTGGACCGCGAGACGGGGTTGCACTACAACACGTTCCGGTTCTACGATCCTGACATCGGGCGCTTTATCAATCCGGACCCAATCGGGTTGATGGGTGGAACGAACCTCTATCAATATGTGCTCAACCCGATCTCGTGGATTGATCCATTCGGGCTGTCTCCATGTTCAGCCAAGTCCACGCCGGAATCATTTGATGACTGGGTGGCACGTAGCCGTGGCAAGGCCGATGTGTATCTGAGAAGTGCGAGCGGGCAAGAGCCTAACTATGTCGGGATAGCAAAAGACCCGTCTTCACGGTACGCTAAAAACCTTGGTTATAACCTTGATTTACTTACGGATGAGACAGGGCAGCTTCCAAGAAATCAGGCGAGATCGGTTGAGCAGGCAATAATTGATGCGAAACGTGGTGAGTTTACGAATATTGATAACAGTATCGATCCGAATCGTCCTTTGTATAACGATGCTGTAGCATGGGGTCGAAACTGGTTGCAAGATAACGGATGGGGGCATTTACTAGAATGAAGCAAGTAAAAATGAAGGAAGTGATTGATCTTCTGGAGGGTGGGAGAAAGTCGAATCCAGAGAGGGGTGATATTTTTGTTATGTACATGAGAGGGGTTGGATTCATACCTGGCCTCGTTGTGAAGGACGACTTCCAGTATGGTTCGGAGAAGCTTTGCATAATTTATCTTTATAACGAAATTTCGACTGAAAAGAATTCACAATTTATATTGGATAAAAATAATTTGATCGTACCTCCTGCTCTCGTCACAGGGATGGATTGGAGGGCGAAAGGTGGATTTGAGAACGTAGGGCATCTCGATGATTTGGGTATGGATGTCTTTCCGAATCACTGTTTTTATGACAGGCTAAGGAGGCGTTATGTTGATGAAAATAATGGTGTGTGTGAAAAGTTCGAGCCGTGTGGAATTCGTTCAATATCAAATGTCGGTTCGGAGGCTATAGGTATTTACAAAAAATTAAATCCTGATTTTGAGGTTGTCGAATAATAGCGGTTTTTGATGAAGCGAACATCGATCTGACGTGAGCGCGGCGCGTAAGGGGCTCGTGGATATTCAAAGGGCCGCTTGGCGAAATGTCTTGGTGAGATTGGGCGAGTTTTAATCGTGTCACTCAAGAGCGGCCGAGTGCGATCCACGGGTGTTAAGGGTTCGCTCTTTCAGTCTGGAGATTTGAATGCAGCAGACAATGATGCTTGTCGTCATTGCTCAATGAAAGAGGGGGGGTGACCGCCAAGATGCCGACGTTGCAGACCTTCATGACAAGTATTGATGAAGAGGTGTTTTCTGATCTGCTTAAAGTGCATATCCCTCGCGTTAAATTTATTGACTCGTACATATGGGATTCACCTGTTCCTCCTGTGTATGACAGCATGAGCGAGTGTCAGGGACAGCCATTCTCCGATATTGTGATTCTTGATGAAGCGATTTGCACTGTGGAGCGCTATAAGCGTGAATTCGTTGCCCCTCATCCAGGTGGGTCAGGTTATATTGGGTCCATGGAAGGGCCGGGGGCAATCCAGTTTCTGCGATCGCATGAAGCTAAATATGCACCGGGTAGCTTGCGGGACGGACGCCTGGCGGCATCCTATGCTCCTGATGTAGATCAGGCAACGGATGAATTTGTTAAGACTGTCTGGAGAGTATTTAAGAAATTTGCACTAAAGACATTCTTGCTCGATCGCGAGACTGGTACTGTGAGAGAGAACCCGGAAACCCGATTTTTTGCTGGACCGAATGCTGCGGCGATGTTCGACGGTTCCAATGGGAACTATCTAACTAACAACACACTCGCCTATTTCGTAGCTAAATCGTCCAAATGACTCGCGTGCTCGGAGTAATTGGAAAAAGAGAGCACGTGCGATTCTTGAAATTCCGGAACACGTTCGAGGGCGATGCGATTGCGCGGCTCACGGCAAAGGAAAATGCCCGAGAGCGTTGCGAGTAGCTATATGGAAGGGCGATCCGGGTTGCGTCTGGCGAACTGTATGCGCTGACGGCCAGTGACCAGTCGCTGACGAACCGGGTCAACCTGAAATATGGCTCGTGCGATGGGGTGCTAGAGGGTACACCTCGCTGGGCTGGTTCGCGCATACGTACCGAGCTTGGAAATCGCGTCAGCACCACGATCTCTGGCGAGCGCACGATCGATTGGTTGCATTACGGGTCGGGACACGTGCACCAGATCCGCGTTGACGGTGCTGCGGTCGCGGACATGGAACGTGATGATCTGCATCGGGAGGTGTTGCGAACGCAAGGCAAGTTGACCAGTCATTTCGGATATGACGCGGTTGGCCGTCGTGCGCGGCACGCTGCGCAGCGTGGTCATGCGGCTGATGATCTGCTTGCTAAGCAGTGGCAATACGATGCAGCAGGCGATGTGATCCAGAAGCGCGATCAGCGTTATGGCACGACGAACTATCGGTATGACCCGACTGGTCGTATTGAACAGGCGGCGGGGC
>NZ_JPGL01000139.1 GCF_000732615.1 Burkholderia paludis | reverse complement strand
GCGCTTGCCGCTGCCCGTCTTGCCCCGACGGCGCGCCGTTTCGCTCACCGCGCACCAGCCGCCCTGCGCGTCGTTCCATACCAGTGAATAGGCCTTATTCATATGGATTCCTGTCTATATGATTTTCCAACGCCCGTTGCAAGCGGGCAGACGATCAGGTCCGCCCGGAGATCCGGGCAGACTCGATCCCATCCATGCAACCGGCCGACGGCCAAGCTTGCGCCGCGCCGAACCGGTCCACCCCGGACCGGCCGGCCATGACCGGCTTGCATGTCTTTCGGCAACGTCATCTCGTATCGAGCGGGGAATGGCGCCGGAGCGGCGCTTGCAGCCCACACCGCGCGCGACGCCACGCCCCGCAGCGACGCGAATTACCGATTGCCGCCGACCACGCCGAGGTTCATGCCCGCGAAGCGTTCGGCCGATGCCGCGCCCGTCGTCCGGCTCGATTCGATGATTGCCGTATTGATGCCTGCGAAACCGCCGTAAACCGACGGTCGCGCCTGCGCCGGATAGTCGATCTTCGAGCTCGTGCTCGACAAGCGGATCGTGCCGGCGTTGCCGCCCACGAAGCCGCCGCTCATCGTCCCGACGCCCAACACCGTCCCGGACGACTCGGAACCGGTAATCAACGCTTCGTTCCACCCGACGAATCCGCCGACGGCGAGCCCGCTCGCGAGCGTCACGTCGCCGAACGCCTTCGAGCCGCTCACGACGGCATTCAGCCCCTTGTTGAGGCCGACCAGGCCGCCGACGTAGCTGTCGCGCCCGGCGGAAGCGTTCGACGTCGAGCTCGACGCGACGATCGCGCCGTGGTTTTCGCCGACGAGGCCGCCGACCGTGTTGTTCAGGCCGCCGCGCACGGTGCCGCCCGACTTCGAAGCGTCGATCGTCCCGTCGTTGACGGCCACGAGTCCGCCGGCCGTGCTCGCGTTGCCTGCGATCACGTCGCCGTACGCCACGCCCTGGCGAATCGTGCCGTCGTTCCGGCCGACCAGACCGCCGACGACGCCGCTCGCGGTATTGCTCACCCGCCCCTTCGCCGACACGTCCGCGAGGACGGCGCCGGCATGCTCGCCCGCAAAGCCGCCCACCGCCGCCGCGCCGTTTCCGGTCACGTTGCCGGACGCGTGCGATTGGCTGATCGCGCCGCCGACGTTGCTGCCGACCAGGCCGCCGAGCGTGCTGCCGGCCGTCGCGGTGACGTTGCCATTCGCCGAGGCGTCGCGAATGCTGCCGCCCACGTTGCTGCCGACCAGGCCGCCGACGGTCGCTCCCGACGCCGCGCCGACACTGCCGCTTGCCGACACAGCCGACAGCGCAGTATCGAAGCTCCAGCCGATCGCCCCGCCGACATAGCCGTTTTTCCCCGACGACACGGCCACCGACGAAGTCGAACGCTCGATGGCGCCGCTGCCGGCCAGGCCGACGAGACCGCCAGCGACCACGTTGTCGCCTACCGAAAGCTTGCCGCCGCTCGACGAATCCGACACGGTCGCGTCCCAGTTCGTGCCGACCAGGCCGCCCACCGTATACGTCCCGAGCGCCGGCGCCCCCTTGCTCGTGATCTCGGCGTCGGCGCGACCGTTCGCGATCCGCCCGCCGGCGAGGTTCTGGCCGACCAGCCCGCCAATCGACGTCACCTTGTCGTTGCCGCTGATCCGCCCCTGGAAGCTCGCACCGTCGATGGCGCCGCCGTTGTTCACGCCGACGAGCCCGCCCACCACGCTTTCGCTCCGGCCGGAAAGCGACGACGACACCGACATGCGCGTCGCGCGGACGTTCGAGATCGTCCCGCGGTTGTATGCAGCCAGGCCGCCGATCACCGAATCACTGGAGATCGACGTGTTGTTCAAGGTCAGCGAATCGAGCGCGAGGTTGGCGATGCGGCCGCGGTTCTCCGCAAAGAGGCCGACCGCCGGGCCGCCGGCAGTGACGTTCAGCCGCGAAACCGTGTTGCCGAGGCCGTCGAACACGCCGTCGAACGCGCCGTTCGCTCCGATGCTCTGGAACGATGCGCCGCGGCCGTCCACCGCGTTGCCCAGTACGTAGTGGCCGTTCAGGTCGCGGTCGACGCCGCGCAGGCCCGCGACGTCGTGGATCACCTGATACGCTTCGCCGTTCGACGAGAACGACGCATTGCGGCCCGACAGCGTTGCCGACGCGTTGTCCTGCGTGAACCGGTGACCCTTCACCGAGTTCAGCTCCAGATGCGCCTGCTCGCCCGTCAGCGCCAGCTTGTCATCCACGCGGATCTCGCCCGCCGCATTTGCCACCACGCGCGCCTTTGCGCCGCTTGCTGCTACTGCCTGCTTCAGCGCAACGTCACCCTTTTGCGACGTCAGCGTCAGTGCATGGTCGCTCGCCCAGTTCACCGGAGCGTCGACTGTCAGCGTGCCCGACGTATGAGTCAGTGCCACGTTCGTCGTGCCAAGCGCGCGCGACAGCGTCTGTCCGCCCAACGCACCGTCCGCATTGTCGACGTTCGCGTTCGCCGACTCGATCGTCCACGTACCCGTGCGACCTGACGTGCTGCGCGTATCGACCTGTGCGTCGCCCGCCACCTTCACCCGCTCGCCACGCATCGTCACGTCACCGCCAGCCGCGTTCAGCTTGCCGGCTACCTGCACCAGACCACCGTCCAGTACGATCTTCCCGCCGCGCGTGCCCAGCCCCTGCGCCTCGATCGTCCCGCTGTTGTTCACCACCGCGTTCAGCAGGCCGTTCACCGCGCGCGCCGTCATCAGCACCTCGCCGCCTTCCGCCTTCAGCAGACCGCCGTTGTGCGCCTGCGCATCCATCGCGCCGCCTTCCACCTGCAGGCTCAGCAAGCCGTTTCCGTCGAAGTTCACGTTGAACGTGTCGCCCGCGCCCAGTGCCACGTTGCCCGCCTGCGCCCGGATCACTCCCGTGTTCGACACCCGCGCACCCAGCAACGCCACACTGCCGCCTTCAGTGGCCGCGATCGTCCCCGCGTTCTCAACCGACTGGCCCGATGCGCCCGAGAACCGGTAGTTGCTCGCCAGAAAATCCTTGTCCGACACATCCTTCGTCGACGCCACCAGACCGCCCACGTTCACCTGTGCGCCTGCCCCGAACACCACCCCGTTCGGATTCACCACGAACACCTTACCGTTCGCGTCGATCTGCCCGTGGATCTGGCTGCCGTTCGTCCCGATCACCCGGTTCAACGCGATCGACTTCGCGTCCGGCTGCTTGAACGACACCCGCTCTCCGCCGCCCACGCTGAAGTCCTGCCAGTTCGTGATCAGCTTGTCCGTGTGCTGGTTGATCGACATCGTCTTGCCGTCCGCCGACGTCGCGATGTCCGCCTGCCCCGACGCAACCGCGCCGCCCGTCGGCAGCGCGTACGCGCTCGTCGCCGCCAACCCGAGCAGCGATACGCCCGCCGCCAGCAGGCGCTTGCCGCTGCCCGTCTTGCCCCGACGGCGCGCCGTTTCGCTCACCGCGCACCAGCCGCCCTGCGCGTCGTTCCATACCAGTGAATA
>NZ_JPGL01000138.1 GCF_000732615.1 Burkholderia paludis | reverse complement strand
CTTCAATACCGAGCGTGAACCGCTTGCGTGGATTGGAAAAGCGGTGACCGGCAACACGCAGGATTTCACGCCGAAGGTCGGAGCACCGCGCGCGGTACAGGCGTGGAAGGCGACGATCGAGCAAGCGGCCAAGAATGCCGGTATCGGTCCGACCGACCTTCAGTACGTCGTTCACGATGCGGGGCACGGGGGCGACGCAGCGTCGGCACGTTTGGGGGCGCTTTCGCAGTCGTTGACGGAGACACTGCCTGAATACGACCACATGAAGCAGACGTTCAATACGGCGGCGTTGCTCGGCGATATGGGGACGGGTGGTGCACTGACCGATGTCGTGTTGGCGATTGGTCGTATCAACCACTTCGGTGGCAATGCGCTTGTTGCCGGTACAACGGATTCGCAGCATCCGGTCGCCGTTGTTGTGCGACCGCCGTCGAAACTTACCGCAATCGACCCGAACAAGGACTGGTTCCGGGCTCGTGGAGAGAACAATGCCTATCTTCCGTGGTGGGGGCGTCGTCACGATACCGACTACGGGATGCAGGGCTATTCGTGGTGATCCAATTCGCGAGAAGGACGTATGCGCGGAATCATTCGAGTTGGTGACGTACACAGTCACGGCGGAGTCGTACAGACGGGTGCGCCCAACAGTAAGGTCATGGGTCGCGCCGTGGGGCGTATCGGGGACCACTGTGTCTGTCCGATGCACGGAGACGTTGTGATTGTCGAGGGCGACCCGGAGATGAAGGTTGAGGGATCTGACGCGGCTTTTCACGGTCACAAAACTT
>NZ_JPGL01000137.1 GCF_000732615.1 Burkholderia paludis | reverse complement strand
CGAGTTGGTGACGTACACAGTCACGGCGGAGTCGTACAGACGGGTGCGCCCAACAGTAAGGTCATGGGTCGCGCCGTGGGGCGTATCGGGGACCACTGTGTCTGTCCGATGCACGGAGACGTTGTGATTGTCGAGGGCGACCCGGAGATGAAGGTTGAGGGATCTGACGCGGCTTTTCACGGTCACAAAACTTCGTGTGGCGCCGTTCTGTTTTCTAGCCTGCCAACATCAGGACGCCCTTGAACCGCCCCGGATTTTGTGGAGGCTCCAACTCTTGAGACAAGGGAGCCATGAACAAGAAGGCAACCAAGTTTTCCCCGGAGGTTCGCGAGCGTGCAGTACGTCTGGTGCGCGAGCAGCGTAGCAAACATCCGTCGATGTGGGCAGCGGTCGAATCGATTGCACCGATGATCGGCTGCACGCCGCAGACGCTGCATGATTGGGTCAAGCGCGACCAGGTTGACCACGGTGAGCGCGACGGCGTGACCACAGACGAGCGCGAGGTCAAGGAGTTGCGTCGGGCCAACGAGATTCTCAAGGTCGCGAGCGCGTTTTTCGCCCAGGCGGAGCTCGACCGCCGTTTCAAATCCTGAAGGCCTTCGTCGATCAGCATCGCGACACCTTTGGGGTCGAGCCGATTTGCAAGGTCTTGCAGATTGCCCCGTCGGGTTACCGACGCCATGCGGCACAGCTTCGAGATCCGTCCAGACACTGTGCCGGCGCGAAACGCGACGCGATTCTGCAACCCGAGATCAAGCGCGTCTGGCAGGACAACATGCAGGTCTATGGCGTGCCGAAGGTCTGGAAGCAGATGAACCGGGAAGGCATTGCGGTGGCACGCTGTACGGTCGCACGGCTGATGAAGCTGCAAGGCTTGCGAGGCGCAGTTCGAGGCAAGCGGCTTCGCACGACGACTTCCAATACGAGCGCGCCGCGCCTGCTAGACTGGGTCAACCGGCAGTTCAAAGCTGACCGGCCGAATCAGCTTTGGGTTTCGGATTTCACCTATGTCTCGACATGGCAGGGCTGGCTGTACGTGGCGTTCGTAATCGACGTGTTCGCCCGTCGCATCGTTGGCTGGCGCGTCAGTTCGTCGATGACCACGGACTTCGTTCTTGATGCACTTGAACAGGCGTTGTACGCACGCCAACCGGGCGACGACGGGACCTTGATACATCACTCCGATAGGGGGGGCTCAATACGTCAGCATTCGGTACAGCGAACGTTTGGCCGAGGCGAGTATCGAGCCATCCGTTGGCAGCCGTGGCGACAGCTAAGATAACGCGCTGGCTGAAACGATCAACGGCCTGTACAAGACGGAACTGATTCATCGGCGCGCCCCGTGGAAGACGAGGGAATCTGTCGAACTGGCAAGCTTGGAATGGGTCGCCTGGTACAACCATTGTCGGCTGATGGAACCGCTCGGCTATATCCCGCCCGCCGAGGCTGAAGCAAACTACTACAGGCAACTCAGAAATGCCGCTGACGTGCCTGCATCAACTTAAACCAACCGGCCTCCACGATTCCCGGGGCGGTTCAAAGTGAAGGTACCATACCGACAAAGATCATGGACGAGCGCGAAGGACGGTTTTATCTCAGCGTCGGAGGTGGAGTATGAAGACGCTGATTGCGACTGGCTCGCGACGTATTGCTGTTGCATTGGTGGTATGGGTGATGGCGGCAGGTCTGTTAGGCTTACTGACGGTTCAGATGGGGCAAGCGCGATCGGTTCCACTTGATACGGGAGATTGGATGAAACGACTAGTATTGATACCCGGATTGCTGGCGCTGACGGTGCTGATTTTGACAACGGCGGCGACACGTTCTGTTGAAGCGGCTCCAGTGACCAAAACAAATGTCGCGGTCACAGCAGAAGCCCCGGTCGTGCCTTATACAGTTCAAGTTGTTGGTCTGATTTGGCTGAATCCATTGCAGCGAAAGGATTACCCAACAGAATGGCAGACGTTGTGGGCACAGGGATTGGTGCAGCCGAATAAGAATGACGACATGGTTCGTACCGATCCAAAATCATTTAAGACGCTTCAATCGATCGGAGCATTGGTATACGGAAATAGAGGAACCGAGACGTTCAAAGGGTACTTTCATAAGTATGCGTTCGAATTCCCCCGATTTCTACGGACACCTTATGCGACCAATGCAAAGTATTTCTACACAGTGAAACCGGAGAACACCCGAGATTGGCGCGAACTCGCGGGTATTCACGTCGAATCCGCGATTCCCCCTAGGCTCGACGTGAACGAAGCTCGGGACTATCTAGCCAATACGATCAAGGAGGCTTTCTTGATTGGCAATCCATATTTCAAGACAGTATGGAGCCGTGACACCCCGCCGGACGTACATGTCACGCAGGGCGGCGCAAATGCTGGCTTCACGTCGTTGAACGATGGGCTGGCATACCTCGAAGCTAATCCGGACAAGAGCGTCTGGGTGATGAACTGGGACGCACCAAGCTTCCCTCCGAAGGATGGGCAGATCAACGAAAATCTCGTCGTGCTGTTCCTCGCTGGACCGAACTTCAATACCGAGCGTGAACCGCTTGCGTGGATTGGAAAAGCGGTGACCGGCAACACGCAGGATTTCACGCCGAAGGTCGGAGCACCGCGCGCGGTACAGGCGTGGAAGGCGACGATCGAGCAAGCAGCCAAGAATGCCGGTATCGGTCCGACCGACCTTCAGTACGTCGTTCACGATGCGGGGCACGGGGGCGACGTAGCATCGGCACGTTTGGGGGCGCTTTCGCAGTCGTTGACGGAAACACTGCCTGAATACGACCACATGAAGCAGACGTTCAATACAGCGGCGTTGCTCGGCGATATGGGGACGGGTGGTGCACTGACCGATGTCGTGTTGGCGATTGGTCGTATCAACCACTTCGGTGGCAATGCGCTTGTTGCCGGTACAACGGATTCGCAGCATCCGGTCGCCGTTGTCGTGCGACCGCCGTCGAAACTTACC
>NZ_JPGL01000136.1 GCF_000732615.1 Burkholderia paludis | reverse complement strand
GAATACGACCACATGAAGCAGACGTTCAATACAGCGGCGTTGCTCGGCGATATGGGGACGGGTGGTGCACTGACCGATGTCGTGTTGGCGATTGGTCGTATCAACCACTTCGGTGGCAATGCGCTTGTTGCCGGTACAACGGATTCGCAGCATCCGGTCGCCGTTGTCGTGCGACCGCCGTCGAAACTTACCGCAATCGACCCGAACAAGGACTGGTTCCGGGCTCGTGGCGAGAACAATGCCTATCTTCCGTGGTGGGGGCGTCGTCACGATACCGACTACGGGATGCAGGGCTATTCGTGGTGATCCAATTCGCGAGAAGGACGTATGCGTGGAATCATTCGAGTTGGTGACGTTCACAGTCACGGCGGAGTCGTACAGACGGGTGCGCCCAACAGTAAGGTCATAGGTCGCGCCGTGGGGCGTATCGGGGACCACTGTGTCTGTCCGATGCACGGAGACGTTGTGATTGTCGAGGGCGACCCGGAGATGAAGGTCGAGGGATCTCACGCGGCTTTTCACGGTCACAAAACTTCGTGTGGCGCCGTTCTGTTTTCTAGTCTGCCAACATCAGGACGCCCCTGAGGTAGGCGGTGGGCGTTCGCCGATTCATGTGGTTAAACATTGCGAAGAAGCTACTCAGGATCGCGAAGTGTTGATGCCAGTGTTTTGGGGCACTACTCACTTCGCGTGTACCGCGGTTGACGATTGCTTTGAGATTTGAGGCGATGCTGAGAGCACTACGGCGAAAACAGCCCGTGACTTGTCTGGTGGCGATGGGCGTTGTGGCAGCACTTACATCCTCACAGGTCGTCTTGTCCAATCCGACCGACGCAGATTGAACCGCCCCGAGTTTTGTGGAGGCTCCAACTCTTGAGAGAATGGAGCCATGAACAAGAAGCCAAGCAAGTTTTCCCCGGAAGTTCGAGAGCGCGCAGTGCGCCTGGTACGCGAGCAGCGTAGCGAGCACCCGTCGATGTGGGCGGCAGTCGAATCGATTGCGCCGATGATCGGCTGCACGCCGCAGACGCTGTTGGATTGGGTTAAGCGCGACGAGGTCGACCGTGGAGAGCGCGATGGCGTGAGTACGGCCGAGCGTGAACGCATCAAAGCCTTAGAGCGCGAGGTCAAGGAACTGCGCCGGACCAACGAGATTCTCAAACTGGCGAGCGCATTTTTCGCCCAGGCGGAGCTCGACCGCCGTGAAGGCCTTCGTTGATCAGCATCGCGACACCTTCGGGGTCGAGCCGATCTGCAAGGTCTTGCGGATTGCCCGGTCGGGCTACCGACGCCATGCAGCACAACTTCGCGATCCGTCGAAACGCTGCGCCCGCGCGAAACGCGATGAGCTTTTGCAACCGGAGAACAAGCGTGTCTGGCAGGCCAACATGCAGGTCTATGGCGTGCCGAAGGTCTGGAAGCAGATGAACCGAGAAGGCATTGCGGTGGCACGCTGCACGGTCGGACGGTTGATGAAGCTGCAGGGCTTGCGTGGCGCAGTTCGCGGTAAGCGTGTTCGCATGACGGGCCTTCCCGTTTGTTCCGAGCCCCATCCCAGTGGTCGTCCCATTCAACACCTCCAATCTGGAGATGTTGCGACGACCAGTTGAATCCGCCAACGAGGGAATCCGTCGAACTGGCAACGCTGGAATGGGTGGCCTGGTACAACCATCATCGACTGATGGAACCGCTCGGCTATATCCCGCCCGCTGAGGCTGAGGCAAACTACTACAGGCAACTCAGAAATGCCGCTGACGTGCCTGCATTAACTTAAACCAACCAGCCTCCACGATTCCCGGTGCGGTTCAAAGTGAAGGTACCATACCGACAAAGATCGTGGGCGAGCGCGAAGGACAGTTTTATCTCAGCGTCGGAGGTGGAGTATGAAGACACTGACTGCGACTGGCTCGCGACGTATTGTAGTGGTCTAATGAACCCGGACACTGATTTAGGCGAGAATGCTCGCCATGAAGAGGTGTCTAATGACCAAGCGACGTCGTACGTTTTCCCCGGAGTTCAAACAGCAAGCCGCGTGTCTGGTGCTCGACCAGGGC
>NZ_JPGL01000135.1 GCF_000732615.1 Burkholderia paludis | reverse complement strand
GAAATCGACGGGCCGGGCGGCGGGCGGGAAGAATCGGGAAGTAGGCCGGTCTCGGCGGAGCGCCGCGGAGGCACGCGGCGATACGATACCGCCAGGCAGGTTCAGCTCGTGATGACCGGCCTGATCAAGGTCGTCGTGATCGGCGCGAAGCCGCACGCGCGATACAGGGCGCGCGCCGCCGTGTTGTGATTGAACACCGACAGCCCGATCTCGGTAATGCCATGCCGGCGCGCCTCGGCGTCGAGCGCATCGAGCGCGCGCGTGGCCCAGCCCTGGCGGCGCCGGGACGGGACGATGTCGAGGTCGTAGATGAACAGCGTGCGGTTCGGCCCTTCCGGCACGATCGCGTACCACAGGTCGCCCACCGGGTCGCCCAGGACGCCGTCGACGAGTACGACCAGGGTCTGGCCGGCGGTGAGCAGGCCGTCCGGCAGCAGCGTGTCGAAACAGGCGCGCGCGCGTGCGGTCGCGTCTTCGACGGCATTCTGTCCGGATGAAACGAGATCGTTCGCGTAGCCGTCGATGGCTCGCGTGCGGTACGCGCGGAATTCACTGGCCGTCATCGGCCGCATCTGCAGCATGGTCCGGTCGCCAGAAAGGGAATCGGACTTCCAGTGTAGCGGGACGGTCGCGCCGATGCGAAGTGCGGCGGCGGAAAGCGGACGGACAGGTACGGCGGAGGCCGCGCCGAATCAGCGAATCAGCGACGATACAGGACGATCGGCACCAGATGCGCACGGCGCACGCGCTCGGCTTCGGCGCGACGGGCGGCGTACGAGTATTCGGCATCGAGCGGCAGGTGCGGCGACATGAACAGGTTGTCGATCTTTTGCAGCAGGGCGAGGATGAAGCTCATGTGAGACTCCTGACAGATGAATCTAGGGTTTTCCCTAGGACAGCCTCCATTCTAAGGGTTTTCCCTTAACTCTGCCAGCGACCCGCATCAGTTTGCCGCATCCGGGCTGCCGCCCGCGACGGTTGGAAAACCGCGATCCTTGCCCCGTATCGCCTCCAGGATAGGGTCGGAACAGTCAGCGCGTGCGTCGGGTGCGCCTGACGACGGCGGCCTCGCGATTCGCATTGCGTTGCAGCCGGTCGACTTGCGACAGCAGCGCTTCGTGGTGCTCCTCGAGCGTCATCAGCGTCGCCTGCTGCGTCGACAGATCGGCCGTGAGGCGATCGATCCGCTGCTGCTTGGCAGCCGCGTCCTGTTTCAGGTGCGCGATCTGCCGCGTCTGCAGCACCAGCGCGACGAGCCCGGCCAGCACGACGACAGCCAGCGCCAGCAGCAGGCGGTTGACCCGGCGCATCTCGCGATCGGCCGCGTGCGTCAGGCCGTCCACGTCGGACTGCAGCGCCGCGAGCCGATCGGTCAGCGGACGCAGGTGCGTATCCGGATCGAAGACCGGCGCCGCCGGTTGCGTGCGTTCCGCCGAAGGCTTCGTGACGACGGGGGCAGGAGAAGCCGCCGGCCGGGGAATGAGGCGCGGTACGTTGGCGTCGGCCTGCGGCACGGCGTCGGGGCCTTTCGCGGTGTTCGCGGTGTTCGCGGTGTTCGCGGTGTTCGCGGTGTTCGCGGTGTTCGCGGTGTTCGCCGTGTTCGCCGTGTTCGCCGTGTTCGCCGTGTTCGCCGTGTTCGCCGTGTTCGCCGTGTTCGCCGTGTTCGCGACGATTTCCGGCTTGACCGACTCCGCGGACGTCTGCGGCTGCTCGACCGTCGAAGCCGCGTTTAGCGCCGACCCGGCCGTTTCCTGCGCCGTATCGACACTCGCCGCCACCGGCACGACCTGCTCCGCCGGCGCGTTGCCCGCGCCGGCAGCCGCCCGGCGTTTGCCGCCCGTCGCCGGCGCGCGGCGTTCCTTCACGGCGTCGCCGGAAGACCGCCCTTCGCGGGATTTGACGGCCGCTGCGGCGGCAACGCCCTTCACGGCTTCGCCATCGGGCGTCGGCAGTCCGGCCACCGTCGCCGCTGCGGCCTCGGTCGCAGGCACGTCGCCCCCCTTCGTTGCCACGCCATCGACCGCCGGCGCGCTGCCGGCCTGCGCGGCATTGCGGGCTTCAGTTGCCGAAACGCCGTGCGCCGCCACTGCGACTTCCGGCGTCACCGCGCCGCCCACCGCGCCCGTGTGCTCTGCCGCGCTCGCATCCTCCGGCGCGCTTAACCCCTCCAGCGCTGGCTGCCGCCCGGCGGCCACATCGTCCGCGACGCCCGCTTCCGCATCGGCCGGCGCGCCCGCTTCGTCGCGCGCCGTCACCGGCACGCGCTCGCCCGGCTCCAGCACCGGATCGCCGAACAGGTCGAACGTACGTTCGTCCCGCGACGCATCGCCGGCCGGCGCACCGCCGGACCGCGCCGTCGCCCTTGCGGACGAACTGCTCGCGGCAGCGGCCGAGCGCTGGCGGGCACGCGCCGGCGAACGATTGGAACGGGAGAGGGAACGGGGCGTGGAAACGGATTCGGTCATGTCTGCCAAATTAATGTCCAAGAACATCCATCAAAATCCAATCATCTTCAAACAAATCAATAACTTGCATCATCAACTTGTCCAATTTACTCTAACACTATCCAGCCCAATCCAGCGACTCTCGATGGGCTACATGATGGGCCGAAAAACGATGCTAACCGACAAACAAGCCAAAGCGCTCAAACCAACCGACAAACCAGTCTTCGACGGGAAGGTGACCGGACTCCTGTTGAGCCCGACGAAATCGGGCTGCAAATGGACCCTGCGCTTCACCAGCCCCGTGACCGGCAAGCGACGCGACGCAGGCCTCGGCACGTACCCTGAAATCTCCATCGCGGAAGCACGCGAGAAAGCGCTCACGATGCGCAAGCTCATCGATAAGGGTGAAGACCCCATCGACCAGCGCAATAGAGATCGAGAAGCAACTAGCGTGGCCGCCGCAGCCCTCACCTTCGAGAAAGCCGCTCGCCAAGTCCACGACGAACTAAAGCCCAGTTGGAAAAGCGACAAGCATGCAACTCAATGGATCAGCAGCCTAGAGGCCTATGTCTTCCCCAAGCTCGGCAACCGCAAGCTCGACGCTATTAGCCCCGGTGACTGCGCAGACATACTGCGTCCCATCTGGCTGACGAAGACTGCTACAGCCAGCCGCACTCGTCAACGCATGCATGCTGTCATGCAGTGGGCTTGGGCACACGGCCATATAGCTGCGAATCCCGTTATGGCCGTTGATTACATCCTTCCCAAACAGTCGACCAAGACGACGCACCAGCCAGCGATGCCGTGGCGCCAGGTGCCTCAATTCGTAGCGACTCACCTCGCAAAGCACACGCCTACCGACAGTACACGTGCCGCCTTGCTTTTCCTGATACTCACCGCAGCCCGCAGTGGCGAAGTGCGAGGCGCAACGTGGGACGAATTCGATCTGGTTTGTAGTGGTCTAATGAACCCGGACACTGATTTAGGCGAGAATGCTCGCCATGAAGAGGTGTCTAATGACCAAGCGACGTCGTACGTTTTCCCCGGAGTTCAAACAGCAAGCCGCGTGTCTGGTGCTCGACCAGGGCTATAGC
>NZ_JPGL01000134.1 GCF_000732615.1 Burkholderia paludis | reverse complement strand
AACCATCGGAACTGGGGCTTCGGGTTGTGCTTCCTGTACCTGCGCAACGTGAAGGGCTTCTGCTGGAATCACAAGCGCGTGTACCGGATCTATCGCGAACTGGAACTGAACCCGCGGATCAAGCCGCGCAAGCGGCTGGTCAGGCAGGTACCGCAGCCGCTGGCGGTGCCGTGCGCCGTCAACCAGGTCTGGTCGATGGACTTCATGCACGACCAACTGTCCGACGGACGCAGTATCCGGCTGTTCAATGTGATCGACGACTTTAACCGAGAGGCACTCGGTATCGAGATCGACTTCTCATTGCCATCGGAACGCGTGATCCGTGCGTTGCGGCAGATCATCGGATGGCGCGGCAGACCCAAGGCGATTCGGTGCGATAACGGGCCCGAGTACCTGAGCGCAGCGATCATCGAATGGGCCCGACAGTATGGCATCAGGCTCGACTACATCCAGCCGGGCAAGCCGCAGCAAAATGCGTATGTCGAACGATTCAACCGGACCGTGCGGTACGAATGGCTGTCGCAGTACCACTGGGAAGACTTGGACCACGTGCAGCGCTTCGCGACCGATTGGATGTGGACTTACAATCACGACCGCCCGAACATGGCCTTGGGCGGATTTACCCCAAAGCAGCGGTTGGCAATGGCCGCTTAGTTTCTACTTTTGAACCCCGTGGAAAACGGGGGGATTACCATGGCGCTGGAGCAGACTGATGCGCAACCGACACCGCTTGGTACGCCAGGCCGCGCAGTAACACCGGGTGATCAGCCCTTCGCGCGGCTCCATAACGGCGACTCGGTGCTGCGCGTGGCTGTTTACAAACATCGCCGAGCGGCGTGATAACAAGATAAGCCTTCTTATCACGTTACCTGCATCGGATACCGAAACTAGAGGGCCGTAAAACGCCTCCATCGGCAGATTCCCGACTGAAGCCGATCCGAGTCCCCCAGGCGCCGATTGGTTCTCAAGGTCAAGTGCAGACGTGTAAGGTTTGAACGCGAGGACGCGCGATCCCGGAATTGCGACCGAGGAGGGTAGCGAACGTGTGACATCTCCAACGCAATTCGGCGCACGTGTGACCGGACCATCCGACAGGTTGGCCGACCGAATGTCGGTCACGCGCGAGCTCCGCCCCCGATAACGCGCGTTTGCTTCGAAGTAGGGATACGGCTTTACCAAATTTTGCCTGACAGGCAAAATTATTGACAATCGGAAGATGCGGTGCTTTAATCTGTCCTGGGTGAGCGTTTCGCTCACGTGCTCTTTAAGTGTTCTCCGTCGACCAAGAAAGGATTGTAAGTTGCCGGCATTGCCGGCGCTGGATGGACCGTCATCTGGCTTTAGAGAGGCAGGCGCGTGCCACGTCTCTCGATGAGGGCAGGGCCTCGCACGTACCGCGAGCCGAAGGTCGGGACCTGTAGCCGCCAAGGCTGCGAGTAGCGACCCGAAGCACCGAGTACTACGAGGGCGGCAAAAACCTCATTCGTCGGTTACGGGCCTTGCGGTATCGAGTGACTCCTTTCCGGTCCTTGCTCTTGGGCGGCAGGCATGGTGCCTGAATGGAGAAGCGTTTATGCGTAACTTAAAGAACCTTGTGGAAGAGCTCGACGAGCTGCTCCGCAAAAATCACGGTCAACTCGATACCGACGTATTCGATGGCATGCAGTTCAAGGTCGATCAACTGAAGCAGGAGGTCGACAAGGTGGAATCTAGCAACAAGCGGCAGCAATTGGCTCTTGAGGCCTTGCGGCTCTTAGGGATTCTGCTGAGCCTAGTGACAAACGTTACGACGCTCTTGAAATGAGGCCCCTAGAGTACACAAGGCCCGTATTTGTTTGGGTGGTTGTATGAACATTGGAAAAGCGCTGAAGCTTTGCCGTACCGCAAAGGACTTGTCGCTCGAAGCCGTTGCCGAGCGTGCGGAGATATCGACGTCTTATCTGTCACGAATAGAGAACCAGCAGCGTGAGCCGACTTTGACACTTGTTGGTAAGCTTGCAGGTGCTTTATCGGTGCCTATGCCTGTTTTGATTTTCCTCGCGTCGGATTCACAGGAGTTGCGTGGGCTCGATGCGGAAACGGAGAAGCAATTCGCTGATCTCGCGTTAAACCTAATCCGCCACTCATGAACTCCGCTTCCTATCCACATGCGCGGATACAGTCTGTTGAGTCGTTGCGGCACCCGTTAGGAATGGGCCCCGTCGGATTGCGGCGCTTGGCTAAGCGAGCATCTGGCATGTACTTCGTCGCGCACCGCATTCCTAAAGACGACGGAAGTGAACGAATTGTTTACGATACACGAGAGCCACTTAAATCGGTCCTGCGACGGATAAATCAACATATTTTGCGTCGTGTCGTCTATCCCGACTACCTCACGGGTGGTGTTCCAGGGAAAGATTACAAGTCGAATGTCGAAATTCATGTAGGCGCGGCCACAGTTGTCAAAGAGGACATTTCCAGCTTCTTCCCAAGCGTGTCCGATGTCCTCGTTTTCGATATCTGGCATCGATTTTTCGGATTTTCGACAGATGTCGCCGAAGTCTTAACTGGCCTTACCACCAGGGACGGTCACCTTGAGCAGGGTGCTCCCACTAGCGGCTATCTGGCGAACCTTGCATTATGGGATGTTGAGCCGAACCTCGTTCGTCGTTTGGCGGAAAAGGGATTCACCGCCTATAGTCGACACGTTGACGATATTGTACTTTCCAGCAATGAAGAGTTGGAAAGTGGTGAGATCGCATGGGCAGTCAGTCAAATATACGGAACGCTTCGCAAGAAGGGATTGCAGGCAAAGCGTGCAAAACACGAGGTAATGCGCCACAATCGGCCAATCGTCATCCTTAAATTGATTGGAAATGAAAAAGCGTCATTGCCGGCGCACGAACGATCAAGGGTGAGGGCAGTTGTGCATCGATTTTGTACAAATATAGAATCGGGAGTAGACATAGCACTACTGGAGGCCGATCTGCCCAGTGTGCGTGGACTGGCCCACAAGGTCAAACGCTTTCATCCAACTGAAGGAAATAGGTTGGTGGCTCAGGTGGAGCAAGCTGTGAAATTGATGAGGGCATCGAATGGATAAGGAACGCGAGCAATTCCATGCGGACCTACTGCGAAGCGTCCGCGAAATGAAGCTTCGCAAGCCGCGCGCGTCACGCGCTTGGATCTGACGGAAGCGGCCGTCACCCGTGCCAAGGTCGGCATGTCTCAATCCGAATTCGCCGATCTGCTCGGCGTGTCGGTGCGCACCTACCAACAATGGGAACGGGGTAGCCTCAGGCCGACCGGTGCGGCAAAGACGCTGCTGCGCGTTGCCATAAAGTATCCGACCGCATTGTCCCGCATACCGACGGTCTGATCAGACAAAGGCCAGTTGCGTTAGTAGTTCGCTAAGGGGGAGAAATGGAGCCGGTACCGTCAAACATAACGAAATCCTATCTACCGCGTGGTCCACTCCAGCAATTCCGCTTTGAAGACGCAACAGCTTTCAGATGTTTTCGATGCGGAGCTACCAAAAAATCCAAACTAATCACGGTGTACGCCGGCGACTGGTCGCGAAAGCTATGCAACGGGTGCTACGGAAGGCTGCTTTCGCTTTATGAAATCAAGGCGGGAGCAGCCGGGGATGACGAACGCGTCGAACAGCTCGCCGAAGCACTCCTCTCACTTGTCACGCTTGAGGAACAGCGCCAGTCAGAGCACCTTGTAAGAGCCTCTGTGTAGTGGTCTAATGAACCCGGACACTGATTTAGGCGAGAATGCTCGCCATGAAGAGGTGTCTAATGACCAAGCGACGTCGTACGTTTTCCCCGGAGTTCAAACAGCAAGCCGCGTGTCTGGTGCTCGACCAGGGCTATAGC
>NZ_JPGL01000133.1 GCF_000732615.1 Burkholderia paludis | reverse complement strand
CAACAACCCTCTTTGCCTGATGACCATAGCGAGTCGGTCCCACCCCTTCCCATCCCGAACAGGACCGTGAAACGACTCTACGCCGATGATAGTGCGGATTCCCGTGTGAAAGTAGGTAATCGTCAGGCTCCCTAAGCCAAGAACCCCCGCCCGAAAGGCGGGGGTTTTTGCATTTCCGGCGGCGGAAATGCGAGTGAAGCCGGATCGGGCAGTGTGCCTTCCTTCAGCGCATCCGGCCGGCACTGGCCAGGTCGTCCCGTTCCATGCCTTGCCGGGAGCGAATCCACGCAATTTGGTACGATCGAAATGCCGTCGGCGATTGCATCCGTCGACGTTCGTGATCGGAACCAGGGTTTGACGGAGAGGGCGGGGAATGAACATCGGCGACGCGTCGCGCGAATCCGGAGTCAGTGCAAAAATGATCCGGTACTACGAACAGGTCGGTCTTCTCGCGCCGAGCAAGCGTACCGACGCCGGTTACCGGATCTACGGCGCAGACGAAATCCATACGCTTCGCTTTATCCGGCAGGCGCGACGGCTCGGCTTTCTCGTCGAAGACATCCGCAAACTGCTGATGCTCTGGCAAGACCGCTCGCGCGCCAGCGCCGAAGTGAAGTCGATCGCCCTCGAGCACGTGGCTGAACTCGACAAGCGCATTGCGGAGTTGAGCGACATGCGCGATACGCTGGCAGACCTTGCCACGCACTGCCATGGGGACGACCGGCCGGAATGCCCGATCTTGGCGCGTCTGGCGAACCCCATCAATGAACCAAATTAGTGCGTGCCCTCGAGCGCCGAAACAGGCTTCGATGCATTTCCCATGAAAATCAAGAGGTTACGACCGCCTCACGTGACTCCATTCCAAACAGGAATAGCTTCCATGCAAGTATTTCACTAGCATCTTGGTGCGGCGTCGCTATAATTCGGGATAACCCTATACGGGAAATCCCTGAATCTCGATTCACCAGGGTTCCCCCTCCTTGGAGAACGTCATGATCGCCTACATCGTCGAAAAGCTGAGCAACTGGTTTGAATCCGCAGAACGTGAGCGCCGTGAGGCTTACCTCGCTACGTCGTCGGACATCGTCCAGCTCGAGCACCGTATCCGTTCGCTCGAAACCAACGGCTACTCGCTGTAATCGGAGTCACCGTCAGGTGCCATGTGGCGCCGAACGATAAGCAAGCCCCGTATTGACGGGGCTTTGTTTTTTTGTGCGCCGGATCTGGCGGAATCGCCGATGCGGCGCTATGGTATGGGCCTGCTTTTCATTCGGAAGGACACGATCATGCGTTTGCGTCTCGATGTGCGTCGAATTGCCCGCGCGCGCCTCGCTCTGGGCGCGGCGGTGCTTGTCCACGGCCTCGCGGCGAGCGCCGCGACGGCGTCCAAGCCGCTGATTCTCGATACGCAACGAGGTATCCAGGACGGCAAGGGCGGGCTGGTGCTGCAGACGGCGCCGCTATCCAGCGCACCGATCGTTGAGCCGGCGGGCATGCGGGCACCGGCCGGGCAAGCGCCGAACACGTCGGTCCCGCTGTTCGTCGCGCCGTATATCAATGTTCCCGCCTGGGGCGCACCGCCAGCCAACCAGCCGCGGCTTGCGCCGAGGCCGCAGCCGTAACGCACGGGCTGCCCGATCAGTTTCCGCGGTGCTCGATCTGACAGCGGGCGCCGCTGTCCTGTCCCAGCATCTCGACGAGATAGGGCAGTGCTTCGTTCATGCTCTGGGCGAGCGTATAGGGCGGATTCAGAATGAACATCCCGCTGCCATAGAGGCCCAGCCCGTCCGTCGGCGGATTCGACACGGTCAGCGTCAGGTGCAGCCAGTTGTTCGGCTGCAGGCGTTTCAACTGCTCGGGAAAGCGTTGCGATTCCGTCCGGGTGACCTGCGGGTACCAGACTGCATAGCAGCCCGTCGCGAAACGCTTCAGACATTCCGTCACGCAGCTGATCGTACGTGCGTAATCCTTCTTGTCCTCGTATGAAGGATCGATCAGCACGAGTGCGCGTCGCGGCGGCGGCGGCAGCAGCGCCTTGATGCCTTCGAAACCGTCGCCGGCGAAGATCATCGCACGTCGCCCCGCGTCGCGGAAATTGTGGCGCAGCACGTCGATTTCCGTCGTGTGCATTTCGAACAGACGCATGCGGTCCTGCTCGCGCATCGATCGCCAGGCGATGTACGGGGAGCCCGGGTAGAAGCGCAATTCGCCGTCGTCGTTCAGCGCACGGACTTCGTCCACATAGTCGCCCAGGACGTCCGGCAGGTTCTTTTCATTCCACAGTCGGCCGATGCCGGTGTCGAATTCCGACGTCTTGGCGGCGTAGCCGTCGCGCAGCGAGTACACGCCGGCGCCTGCGTGCGTGTCGATGTACCAGTACGACTTGTCTTTCTTGTTCAGGTGGCGCAGCAGCTGGACGACGACGGCGTGCTTGAGCACGTCCGCGTGGTTGCCTGCGTGAAAACCGTGACGATAACTGAGCATGGCTGGCTGCCTGAAACGAAAGGTGAATCGATGAACGCGCCCGCTCGTACACGGCGGTCAGGCCGGGTGCCGATGCGGGCCGCGTATTGTACGCGAGTGGCCGCAAGCCGCCTTACTCGTATGCGGCGCCGACCACCTCCTCGATCCGTTGCTTCACGTCCGGCGTCAGCTTCTCGGCGACGTCGAGCGCACGCATGTTGTCGCCGATCTGCTCGATCCGCGACGCGCCGGTGATGACCGAACTCACGCGCGGATTCGCGAGCACCCACGCGATTGCGAGCTGGCCCGTGCTGCAGCCGAGCTCGGCCGCGATTTTGCCGAGCTGCTCCACGATGTCGTTGGCAGCCTGATCGGTCAATCGGTCGCGCATCCAGTCGTAACCCTGCAACTGCGCGCGGCTGCCGGGCGGCACGCCGTTGCGGTACTTGCCGGTGAGCAGGCCCGACGCCAACGGGCTCCAGGTCGTGAGGCCGAGGCCGTAGTCGTCGTAGAGGCGCGCATATTCCTGTTCGACCCGCATACGGTGGAACAGGTTGTATTGCGGCTGCTCGACAACCGGCTTGTGCAGGTGATGCCGTTCGGCGATCTCGATCGCGGCGCGAATTTCGTCGGCGCTCCATTCCGACGTGCCCCAGTACAGCGCCTTGCCGCGCGCGATCATGTCGCTCATCGCCCAGACGGTTTCCTCGATCGGCGTGTTCGGATCCGGGCGATGGCAGTAGACGAGGTCGACATAGTCGAGCTGCAACCGGCGCAACGAGCCGTCGATCGCGTTCAGCAGGTATTTGCGGTTCAGCGTGTGATACTGGTTCGGCGCTTCCGCAAGCCCCCAGAAGAACTTCGTGGACACGATATAGCTGATGCGCGGCCAGTCGAGCGACTTGAGCGCCTCGCCCATGATTTCCTCGGATTTGCCGCCGGCGTAGACCTCGGCGTTGTCGAAGAAATTGACGCCCGCGTCGCGCGCCGCGGCGAGGCATTCGCGCGCCGCCCGCTGATCGACCTGGTTGCCGTACGTGACCCACGAGCCGAGCGAAAGTGCGCTGATCTGCAGGCCGGAGCGGCCCAGCCGACGGTAGTGCATGCGAACCTCCTGCGTGACTGGAACGACCTTAAGCTTAGACGTTTTGCACGCGAAGCGCGGGGCCGATCGTGCACAATGACGGCTGGCCCGCCGCTCAGGTCGCGCGATGCATGCGGATGCGGCGGGAGTGTGCTTTATCGATCCGATATCGGGAGGAGACGGACATGGCAGCAGATCTGAACGGCAAGACCGCAGTCGTCACGGGCGCCGCAAGCGGCATCGGCAAGGAAATCGCCCTCGAGCTCGCGAAGGCGGGCGCGGCGGTGGCGATCGCCGACCTGAACCAGGACGGCGCGAACGCGGTCGCCGACGAGATCGTCAAGGCGGGCGGC
>NZ_JPGL01000132.1 GCF_000732615.1 Burkholderia paludis | reverse complement strand
GACGTCGACCTCGACGGGTATCACCTCGCTGTCCACCGGCCTCTCGTCGACCAACAGCTCCGTCACCTCGCTGTCCACGTCGACCTCGACCGGCCTGTCCTCGGCGAATAGCTCGATCACGTCGCTGTCGACTTCCACGTCGACGGGTATCACCTCGCTGTCCACCGGCCTTTCGTCGACCAACAGCTCCGTCACGTCGTTGTCTACCTCGACCTCGACCGGCCTGTCCTCGGCGAATAGCTCGATCACGTCGCTGTCGACCTCGACCTCGACGGGTATCACCTCGCTGTCCACCGGCCTTTCGTCGACCAACAGCTCCGTCACCTCGCTGTCAACCTCGACCTCGACCGGCCTCTCGTCGGCGAATAGCTCCATCACGTCGCTGTCGACCTCGACCTCGACGGGTATCACCTCGCTGTCCACCGGCCTGTCGTCGACCAACAGCTCCGTCACCTCGCTGTCAACCTCGACCTCGACCGGCCTCTCGTCGGCCAACAGCTCGATCCTGTCTCTGTCCACCTCGACCTCGACGGGTATCACCTCGCTGTCCACCGGCCTGAGCACGACGAACAGCTCGGTGACATCGCTGTCCACCTCGACCTCGACCGCGATCAACGCCGCGAAGACGCACTACTACAGCGTCAACGACGGCGGCACGCAAGGCGGCAACTACAACAACGACGGCGCCACGGGCATCAACGCCCTCGCCGCCGGCGTGAACGCCAGCGCGGCGGGCGCCAGCAGCGTCGCGGTCGGCAACGGTTCGAACGCGCAGTCGGCAGGCGCGGTCGCGATCGGTCAAAACGCATCGGCAACGGGCGGCACGGCCGTGTCGATCGGCTCCGGCAACGTCGCCAGCGGCAACGGCGCGGTGGCGATCGGCGATCCGAGCTATGCGTCGGGTACCGGTGCGTTCACGGGCGGCGCGAACAACATCGCGAACAGCGACGGCACGCAAACCGCCACGCCGGCCAACGCGGCCAACGGCGCAGTGGCAATCGGTAACAGCAACACCGCGATCGGACAAGGATCGGTGGCGCTTGGCAACATGTCGGTGGCAGGTGCGGCGGGCGCGCTGGCATTCGGCGATACCGCGAGCGCCGCCGCGACAGATGGTGTTGCGCTCGGCAGCGGTGCGAAGGCAAACAACGCCAGCGACGTCGCACTCGGCAGCGGTTCGATCACTGCGGCGCCCAACCCCACGCCGACCGGCACGATCGGCGGTTCGACCTACACGTTCGCGGGTGGTGCGCCCACCAGCGTCGTCAGCGTCGGCGCCCCGGGTTCGGAGCGTCAGATCACGAACGTTGCAGCCGGTCAGGTCACCTCGACCAGCACGGATGCCATCAATGGCTCGCAACTCTACGCGACCAATATGGCCGTCGATTCGCTGTCGACGACGCTGTCGTCGTCCGACAGCGCAATCTCGTCGTTGTCGACTGGTCTGAGCTCGACCGACAGTTCGGTCACGTCGCTGTCGACGTCAACCTCGACGGGTCTGTCGTCGGCCAACAGCTCCATCACGTCGCTGTCGACCTCGACGTCGACCGGCCTGTCGTCGGCCAACAGCTCGATCGGCTCGCTGTCGACCGGCCTCTCGTCGACCGACAGCTCGGTGACCTCGCTGTCGACTTCCACGTCGACCGGCCTGTCGTCGGCCAACAGCTCGATCACCTCGCTGTCCACGTCGACCTCGACCGGCCTCTCGTCGGCCACCAGCTCGATCGGCTCGCTGTCCACCGGCCTCTCGTCGACCGACAGCTCGGTCACGTCGCTGTCGACTTCCACGTCGACGGGCTTGTCGTCGGCCAACAGCTCGATCACCTCGCTGTCCACGTCGACCTCGACCGGTCTGTCGTCGGCCAACAGCTCCATCACGTCGCTGTCGACCTCGACGTCGACGGGCCTGTCGTCGGCCACCAGCTCGATCGGCTCCCTGTCGACCGGCCTCTCGTCGACCGATAGTTCGGTAACCTCGCTGTCGACTTCCACGTCGACCGGCCTCTCGTCGGCCAATAGCTCGATCACGTCGCTGTCCACGTCGACCTCGACCGGCTTGTCGTCGGCCACCAGCTCGATCGGTTCGCTGTCCACCGGCCTGTCGTCGACCGATAGCTCGGTCACGTCGCTGTCGACCTCCACGTCGACCGGCCTCTCGTCGGCTACCAGCTCGATCGGCTCGCTGTCCACCGGCCTCTCGTCGACCGATAGCTCGGTCACGTCGCTGTCGACTTCCACGTCGACGGGCCTGTCGTCGGCGAACAGCTCCATCACCTCGCTGTCGACCTCGACCTCGACGGGCCTCTCGTCGGCCAACAGCTCGATCACCTCGCTGTCGACCTCCACGTCGACGGGTCTGTCGTCGGCCAACAGCTCGATCGGCTCCCTGTCGACCGGCCTCTCGTCGACCGATAGCTCGGTGACCTCGCTGTCGACTTCCACGTCGACCGGCTTGTCGTCGGCCACCAGCTCGATCACCTCGCTGTCCACCGGCCTCTCGTCGACCGATAGCTCGGTGACCTCGCTGTCGACCTCCACGTCGACCGGCTTGTCGTCGGCCACCAGCTCGATCGGCTCGCTGTCCACCGGCCTCTCGTCGACCGACAGTTCGGTGACCTCGCTGTCCACATCGACCTCGACGGGCCTGTCGTCGGCTAACAGCTCGATCACGTCGCTGTCCACGTCGACCTCGACCGGCCTCTCGTCGGCGAACAGCTCGATCACGTCGCTGTCGACCTCGACCTCGACCGGTCTCTCGTCGGCCACCAGCTCGATCGGCTCCCTGTCGACCGGCCTCTCGTCGACCGACAGTTCGGTGACCTCGTTGTCCACATCGACCTCGACGGGCCTCTCGTCGGCCAACAGCTCGATCACGTCGCTGTCCACGTCGACCTCGACGGGCCTCTCGTCGGCGAACAGCTCGATCACCTCGCTGTCGACCTCGACCTCGACCGGTCTCTCGTCGGCCAACAGCTCGATCACGTCGTTGTCGACCTCGACCTCGACCGGTCTCTCGTCGGCCAACAGCTCGATCACGTCACTGTCGACCTCGACCTCGACCGGTCTGTCGTCGGCCAACAGCTCGATCGATTCGCTGTCGACGTCCACGTCGACCGGCCTCTCGTCGGCCGACAGTTCGATCACGTCGCTGTCGACTTCGACCTCGACGGGCCTCTCGTCGGCGAACAGCTCGATCACGTCGCTGTCGACCTCGACCTCGACGGGCCTCTCGTCGGCCAACAGCTCGATCACGTCGCTGTCGACTTCGACCTCGACCGGTCTCTCGTCGGCCAACAGCTCGATCACGTCGCTGTCGACCTCGACCTCGACCGGTCTCTCGTCGGCCAACAGCTCGATCACGTCGCTGTCGACCTCGACCTCGACCGGCCTCTCGTCGGCCAACAGCTCGATCACGTCGCTGTCGACCTCGACCTCGACGGGCCTGTCGTCGGCCAACAGCTCGATCACGTCGCTGTCCACGTCGACCTCGACCGGCCTCTCGTCGGCGAACAGCTCGATCAGTTCGCTGTCGACTTCGACGTCGACCGGCCTCTCGTCGGCTAACAGCTCGATCACCTCGCTGTCCACGTCGACCTCGACCGGCATCAGCTCGCTGTCCACCGGCCTGTCGTCGACCAACAGCACGATCACCTCGCTGTCCACGTCGACCTCGACCGGCATCGGCTCGCTGTCCACCGGCCTGAGCACGACGAACAGCTCGGTGACGTCGCTGTCGACCTCGACCTCGACCGCGATCAACGCCGCGAAGACGCACTACTACAGCGTCAACGACGGCGGCACGCAGCAGGCGAACTACAACAACGACGGCGCCACGGGCATCAACGCCCTCGCCGCCGGCGTGAACGCCAGCGCGGCGGGCGCCAGCAGCGTCGCGGTCGGCAACGG
>NZ_JPGL01000131.1 GCF_000732615.1 Burkholderia paludis | reverse complement strand
AGTGGGGGAGGAGCGCGGGAGGGGGGGCAATTTGCCCGGAGCGCGGGGGCGCCGGGGGGGTCCCCGGGGGCGGAGGGGGGGGGGATCTGGGCGGGGGGGGCGCCCCCCACCCGCGGGGGGGGGCGCCCCGCCCGCCGTACGGGCCCGCGCTTTCCTTTTGACAGGCTTTCCGATAGGATCGAAAGCGGTTTTGCATTCAAGCATGAGGGGACTACGATGCGCGTCAGCGATATTCTGAAAGTGAAGGGCAATACGTTGTTTACGGTGACGCCCGATAAGCCGCTGCGCGAAGCGGTCGATACGATGGCCGAGCACGACATCGGTTCGCTCGTCGTAATGGAGTACGGCGATCTCGTCGGGATGCTGACGTTCCGCGAAATCATCCTGCGCCTGCACGTGAACGGCGGCGCGATCGGCGACGTACAGGTGCGCAAGGTGATGGACGAGCCGCTCACGTGCACGCCGGAAACGGACGTCAACGAAGTACGCCGGATGATGCTCGAGCGCCATGCGCGCTACATGCCGGTGCTCGACAAGAAGGTGCTGATGGGCGTCATTTCGTTCTACGACGTGGCGAAGACGGTCGTCGAGGCGCAGAGTTTCGAGAACCGGATGCTGAAGGCGTACATCCGCGACTGGCCCGAATCGGAAGCCGAAGCGCACAAGCCGTGAACCGCGTCGCGCCCGGCGCCTCGATGCGTGGGCGCCGCCATCCGGCATGCGGCGGCGCAGGCGGGGCCTGCGCCGCCGTTTTTTCAACGACTACACAAGGCCCGCGCAGCTTCGCCAAGACGATGCGCGCGTATTCCGCATGAGCGATCATACGCAAGCCACTTCGGGGCAGCGCGACGAGCGGCGCGCCCACGCGTCGCAGTTCGACCTGCTGCGCGAACGCCGTTTCGCCCCGTTCTTCACGATCCAGTTCCTCGGCGCGCTGAACGACAACGTCTTCAAGATCGGCTTCACGTCGCTCGTCACCTATCACACCGCGCGGTTTTCAGGCGTCGACGCCAAGACGGCCGCGTTCCTGATTTCCGCGATCTTCATCCTGCCGTTCGTGCTGTTCTCGGCAACGTCCGGCCAGATCGCCGACAAATACGACAAGGCGACCCTCACGCGTTTCGTGAAGACCTTCGAGATCGCGCTGATGCTGGTCGGCGCGGCCGGTTTCGTCACGCACAGCGCGACGCTGCTGTATCTGTGCACGTTCATGATGGGGATGCACTCGACGCTGTTCGGGCCCGTCAAGTATTCGTACCTGCCGCAGCATCTCGGCGAGCACGAGCTGGTCGGCGGCAACGGCCTCGTCGAGATGGGCACGTTCATCGCGATCCTGATCGGCACGATCATCGGCGGCGCGGCCGCGGGGATCGAAGGCAACGGCGAGCGCGTGCTCGCGGTGAGCGTCGTCGTCATCGCGCTCGCGGGGCGGTTCGTCGCGCAGCGCGTGCCGTCGACGCCGGCGCCGCAGCCCGATCTCGTGATCAACTGGAATCCGGTCAGCGAGACCTGGCGCAACCTCGGGCTCGCGCGCCAGAACCGCACGGTGTTCCTGAGCCTGCTCGGCATTTCGTGGCTGTGGTTCGTCGGCGCGACGTTCCTTACATCGTTCTTCAATTTCGCGAAGGACGTGCTGTCCGCGAGCCCCGACGTCGTCACGATCCTGCTCGCGACGTTCTCGATCGGCATCGGCCTCGGTTCGCTGCTGTGCGAGCGGCTGTCGCAACGGCGTGTCGAGATCGGCCTCGTGCCGCTCGGCTCGATCGGCATCAGCGTGTTCGCGATCGAACTGTATTTCGCGAGCCACGCACTGCCGTCGCCCGGCCATCTGCTGTCGGTCGGCGAATTCCTCGCCGGCGCGCGCCACTGGCGCATCCTGGCGGACCTGTTCCTGCTCGCGATGTTCGGCGGCTTCTACAGCGTGCCGCTGTACGCGCTGATCCAGAGCCGCAGCGCGCCGACGCACCGCGCGCGGATCATCGCCGCGAACAACATCCTGAATGCGCTGTTCATGATCCTGTCGGCCGTGATGGCGATGGGGCTGACCAAGGCCGGCGTCGACATCCCGGGCCTGTTCCTCGTCACAGCACTGCTGAACGTCGTCGTTGCCGCGTACATCTACCTGCTGGTGCCCGAATTCCTGCTGCGCTTCATCGCGTGGGTGCTCGTGCACACCTTCTACCGGATCCGCCTGGTGCACGCGGAGCGGATCCCGGCGGAAGGGGCGGCCGTGCTCGTGTGCAACCACGTCAGTTACGTCGATGCGCTCGTGCTGGCTGCCGCGAGCCCGCGCCCGATCCGCTTCGTGATGGATCACCGGATCTTCAAGGCGCGCTTTGCGAGCTGGGTGTTCCGGCATGCGAAGGCGATCCCGATCGCGCCGCGCCACGAGGATCCCGCGATGCTCGCGCGCGCCTACGACCTGTGCGATGCCGCGCTGAAGGAAGGCGAGCTCGTCTGCATTTTCCCCGAGGGCAAGCTGACGAAGACGGGCGACATCAATACGTTCCACCACGGCATTACCGAAATCCTGGGGCGCACGCCGGCGCCGGTGATTCCGATGGCGCTGCGCGGGCTGTGGGGCAGTTATTTTTCGCGTCATTCCGACGCGCGGATGCCGCGGCCCATCAAGCGCGGCATGATGAGCCGGCTGACGCTGGCGGTCGGCGAGCCGATCCCGGCGTCGGTCGCGACGCCCGAAGCGCTGCAGGCCGCGGTGACCGAGCTGCGCGGCGCCCGGAAATAGGCGGGCGCCCGCTTGGGCGGCATCCGGCTGAAGCCGGACCCGGGCCGGCTCGAGCGGGCCTCCGGGCTGCGCGTGTCCGTCCCGCGCGCCGGGCCGGCATTTCACGCGGCCCGCGTGCCCGAGACGGCTGGCATAATAGCGGCTTACCTCTTTTTCTCGACCGGCAAACGATCGGCCTGCCTGCTGTCCGGGCAGCGCATCGGTTTGCCCATTTCTCTTTGGGCGGTTCCATCATGTCCGGCAATACCCTCGGCACGCTTTTCACTGTCACGACCTTCGGCGAATCGCACGGTCCCGCGATCGGCTGCGTGATCGACGGCTGCCCGCCGGGGATGGGGCTGACCGAAGCCGACATCCAGGGCGAACTCGATCGCCGCAAGCCCGGTACGTCGCGTCACGTGACGCAGCGGCAGGAGGCCGACGAGGTCGAGATCCTGTCGGGCGTGTTCGAGGGCGTGACGACCGGTACGCCGATCGCGCTGCTGATCCGCAATACCGACCAGCGCAGCAAGGACTACGGCAACATCGTCGAGACCTTTCGTCCCGGCCATGCCGATTACACGTACTGGCAGAAATACGGCATCCGCGACTACCGCGGCGGCGGCCGCTCGTCCGCGCGCCTGACCGCGCCGATCGTCGGTGCGGGCGCGGTCGCGAAGAAGTGGCTGCGCGAGCGCTTCGGCGTCGAGGTGCGCGGCTACATGAGCGGCCTCGGCGAGATCGACGTGCCGTTCGTCGACTGGTCGCATGTGCACGAGAATCCGTTTTTCTCGCCGAATGCCGCGGTCGTGCCGGAACTCGAGGCGTACATGGATGCACTGCGCAAGGATGGCGATTCGATCGGCGCACGCATCGACGTCGTCGCATCGGGCGTGCCGGTCGGCTGGGGCGAGCCGGTGTTCGACCGTCTCGATGCCGATATCGCGAAGGCGATGATGAGCATCAACGCGGTGAAGGGCGTCGAGATCGGCGCGGGCTTCGACAGTGTCGCCCAGCGCGGCTCGGTGCATGGCGACGAGCTGACGCCGGGCGGCTTCGTCGGCAACCACGCGGGCGGTGTGCTCGGCGGGATCTCGACGGGGCAGGACATCACGGTGTCGATCGCGATCAAGCCGACGTCGAGCATCCGCACGCCGCGCCGTTCGATCACGAAGGCGGGCGACGAGGCGACGGTGGAAACGTTCGGTCGTCACGATCCCTGCGTCGGTATTCGTGCGACGCCGATCGCCGAGTCGATGCTTGCGCTGGTGCTGATCGACCACGCGCTGCGCCATCGCGCGCAATGCGGTGACGTCGAGACGCCGACGCCGAAGATCGCCGGCAGCGCGACCTGATGCACGCGGGCGGGGCGATCCCCGTCCCGTGCGCCGGGCGATGAATGCAAACGGGGCGCTGCGTGATGCAGCGCCCCGTTTCGTTTGCGGCGATCCCCATGCGCGCCGCTTGCGGCGGCGCGTTGCGGCGATCACATGTTCGGGTAATTCGGCCCGCCGCCGCCTTCCGGCGTGACCCACACGATGTTCTGGGTCGGGTCCTTGATGTCGCAG
>NZ_JPGL01000130.1 GCF_000732615.1 Burkholderia paludis | reverse complement strand
GCAAGGGCAATCTGGAACTGTTCAACACCTATGCGATTCAGCGTGGGGTGATGTCGACGTACAAGGTCGAGGATGCGCTGGGACGGGTTGCGACCGGCATGTTGAGCGCCAAGGGGTATGCCGCTGTCAGCGGTCTGGCGCCCGGTCCGGCACATGTGACCTTCGGCTCTGATAACGCGGATCCCTGGAGCCCGGGCAGCTATGCGCGTAAGGCTGAATGGCCGGACAAAGCGACAGGCGACGCAGGCAATGCTTCCACGGCAGTTCCCGCCCAGACGCGCGATGTTGCGTCACAGGTGTTGTCGGGGGCCGGTACGGCGGTGCAGGCGGGTAAGCAACTGAGTCAACTGGCCGGTGCGCTCAAGACAGGCGGGGTAAGCGGGATCGCTCGCGCGGGACTCTCCGGTGTTCAGTCGTTGCTCGGCGCCGCGGGTGTGGCCGGCAAGGCGCAAACCGGATCAACGGCGTCTGACATGCGTACGCCTGGGTTTGTTTGACGGACGACGAACCGATATCTCGCGGCGTCTTCGCCTCATTTCTGAATTCATTTCCGGTTTCCCTCCATGACCGCATCTTCGACCGTAAGCCGTCCTCAGCAGATGGCTGTTGCACCGCTGAACACCATTCATCC
>NZ_JPGL01000129.1 GCF_000732615.1 Burkholderia paludis | reverse complement strand
GGCAAGGCGCAAACCGGATCAACGGCGTCTGACATGCGTACGCCTGGGTTTGTTTGACGGACGACGAACCGATATCTCGCGGCGTCTTCGCCTCATTTCTGAATTCATTTCCGGTTTCCCTCCATGACCGCATCTTCGACCGTAAGCCGTCCTCAGCAGATGGCTGTTGCACCGCTGAACACCATTCATCCGAAAGATATCGTCGCCGCCGCGCGTAAGTTCGATCAGTGGCTGCAACAGATCAGCGGCGGCGCCGTCACGCTCGAGCGACTGAATAACGTCGCACAGGGGCTACCGGTGGTCGGCAACGTCATTGCCCTGGTGAGCGTGGCGCTGGACTTGAAGGCGTTGCACGACAAGCCGTCCACCGATGCGATGGACTGGGTAAACATCGGCATCGACCTGATCGGGATCATTCCGGTGCCGCCGACACTGGCGGCGGCGCGCATGAGCCTCCGACCGATGCTGGCAGAAGCGCGCCACGAATTGGCAGCCCAGCTCAAGGCGATGGTGAAGGATGGCGTGAAAGCCCAGGCGAACGACGTGTTGGTCGATCTGTTTGCCGCGCACCTGAATGCGACCATCGTCGGGGAACTGGAGAAGTTCGTTCAGGAGGCGCAGGTCCGACTGGACGGCATGCTCAAGGACGCGGGCGAGCTGCTGGAAAAGATGCTGCTGGACATGGCCGCGGGCATGAAGAAAGCGGCGCTGGGTAACTTGAACGCGGTGGGCAACGCCAAGCTGTCGGACAAGGAGGCGAGTCAGGCGTCGGAGATTTTCTTACGTGATCCGGGGGCGGGCATCAAGAAGGGCCTTTGGTCGTTGTATCACGCGACCAAGGCCAATGTGGAAACGGTCTCCAATGCGGTAGTGCATGCCACCATGACACGGCAGCAGCAGGAGCAGATGGCCGCCGACGTGGACAAGAAACTTCGGGAACTTGCCGGCCTGTGTAAAGGCGCGCTGGCTAAGCTTGCCGATCCGCGCGTGGGCGAAATCGCCAAGCTGCTGACGCTGCTGCTGGCTGTCATCAAGGCTTCCCGGAAACATCCTCGCAAGAGCCAGGCGGCGAACATACCGGAAGGCAAGAGTGGTCAGGCTGCGCAGAATCGCGGCCATGGCGTGGTCGAAAAAATTGGCGCGCAGGCCGATGCTGAAGGGGATGGCAACTGTTGCAAGAATCTTGAAGCCGGGACGACAGGTAGTATCAGTTTTGCGCGCGGAGCCGAGCGACTCGATCACGATGACTTCACGTTGCCGGGACCGTTTCCGTTTACCTGGAGCCGCCAGTATCGATCAGATCTTGCGGCCTATGATGATGGGGTGATGGGTGCGCGCTGGATCA
>NZ_JPGL01000128.1 GCF_000732615.1 Burkholderia paludis | reverse complement strand
TGCTGAAGGGGATGGCAACTGTTGCAAGAATCTTGAAGCCGGGACGACAGGTAGTATCAGTTTTGCGCGCGGAGCCGAGCGACTCGATCACGATGACTTCACGTTGCCGGGACCGTTTCCGTTTACCTGGAGCCGCCAGTATCGATCAGATCTTGCGGCCTATGATGATGGGGTGATGGGTGCGCGCTGGATCACACCGTACACGACGCGGCTCGACATCGTGCAAAACGATGCGCTGCCGGAGAGCCTTCGCTATCACGCCGCGGATGGCCGCACCCATGCGTATCCGCTGCCGAAGGTCGGGGCGTTTCATTACGACGCCATCGAGAACCTGACGCTGGTGCGGGTTTCCGATCGCGTGGTGACCCTGGCGCGTGGCTACGATGTCCGAGAGACCTACGAGCGTCACGGCCAACACTTCCGTCTGACGGGCATCGTATTGCGCAACGGCGAGGGCCTGGCGCTGGCCTATGATCATCCGGAGCACGTGCCCAATCATGCGCTGCTGCCATCCGATCTGATGTCCTATCACGGTGAGATCGAGATCGATGCCCACGTTCACGTGGTGCCCGACGAACAGGGTCGCGTGGCGCAGGTGTGGCTGATCGAAAACAACAAGGCGGTTCGTCAGCTCGCCGACTATTCCTACGACGATGCAGGCGATTTGATTGCGGCAACCGACGAGAATGGTGCGAGCCGCAGCTACACGTACGAGCACCACCTGATGACGCGGTACACGGACCGTACCGGCCGGGGGATGAACCTGCGCTGGGATGGCGACGGTGCGACGGCCAAGGCCGTGCGTGAATGGGCTGACGACGGCACCTACGACACGAAACTGGAGTGGGATCCGAACATTCGTTTGACCTATGTCACCGACGCTCATGGCAACGAGACCTGGTACTACTACGACATTCTCGGCTACACCTACCGCATCCGACATGCGGACGGGCGATCGGAATGGTTCTTCCGGGACGAGGCGAAGAACGTCGTGCGTCATCTTCATCCCGACGGCAGCGTCGAGACCTTCACCTACGACGATCGCAGCAATCAAGTCTCACACACACGGGCTGACGGTAGCACGGTGTATTACGCCTATGACGCTCGCGACAACGTGCGCAAGATTCGCGACGGCGAAGGTGGTCTGTGGCTGCGCGACTACAACGCGAAAGATCACCTGATCGAAGAAATCGATCCGCTGGGCAACAAAACCGAATACACCAACAACGCGCTCGGCCAGCCGGTGGAAATCATCGACGCGAAGGGCGGCAAAAAACAACTCTCGTACAGTGCGACTGGCCAGTTGACGTCCTATGCCGACTGCTCGGGCAAGACCAGTCGATGGCAGTACAACGGGCGAGGTCAGCTGGAGCGGTTTACCAATGCGGCAGGGCAGGCCACGAGCTATCGCTACGAGGCAGGGCAACTAGTCGATGTGACGCGTCCCGATGGGGTGACAGAGCAATACGAGCGCGATGCGGAAGGGCGACTGCTGGCACACGTTGACGGGCTGCGCCGGCGCACGGAGTGGACCTATACGCGTGCCGGGCTGATTGCCAGCCGTAAGGATGCCAACGGGGAATCGCTGGGTTATCGATGGGACAAACTGGGCCGGCTGGAGGCGTTGCGTAACGAGAACGGACGGGAGACGTCATTTGCGTACGATCCCGTGGGCCGGCTGCTGGCCGAAACGGGCTTTGATGGAAAGACGACGCGTTATCGATACGATCCGTCATCCGGCGTGTTGACGGATGTGCTCAGCGGAGAGACGGGGCACCGGATAACGGCGGTCGAATTCGATGCTGTCGGCCGACTGATCGCGCGCCAGACGGGTCAATGGGATCAGGGCACAAGTCAGTGGAAATACGGCGAGCGTGAGCGTTTCGCGTACAACGGCAACGGGCAGATGATTCTGGCGGAAAACCCCACCAGTCGGCTGCAATGGTTTCACGATGACGCGGGTAACGTCACGCGTGAGCACCAGCATTTCAGTTTCCTGAAGAATAAGCGGGTCGCGGTCTGGCGGCACGAATACGATGTACTGAATCGACGGGTCGCCACGATTCGACCGGACGGCCACCGGGTGAGCTTGCTTACTTATGGCAGCGGACACGTGCACGGCATGATGCTGGACGATACGGAACTCGTCCAGATCGAGCGCGATGACCTGCATCGAGAAATCGAGCGGGTGCAGGGCAATGGCCTCAAGCAGACGCAGCAGTACGACGCTGCGGGACGGTTGCAACAGCAGAAGCTGATTGCAAGCCGGAGCGAAACGCAGGGCGGCAAACTGCTGGTGCAACGCAGCTATACCTACGACCGAGCCGGTCAGCTGGAGCGCATCGAGGATACGCAGAACGGGATGCGGACCTACCGTTACGATCCGATAGGACGATTGGTGGCGGCAACCGGCATGCTGGGCGAAGAAACCTTCGAGTTCGATCCCGCGGGCAACCTGCTGGATGACGCGCAGACGCGGCGCTTCGAATCGCCTGATCAAAACACACTGGGGTATTCGAGTCGAATCCAGGGGCGCCCGACACTGTTGGACAACCTGCTGCGCGAGTACGCGGGGACACACTACACCTGGAACGAATACGGCAACCTGGCGGAACGTCGGCATAACGGCGAGCAGGCGTGGTACGAGTGGGACGGATTGGATCGGCTTATCCAGTTCAGTAACGGCAAGGTGACTGTTAGCTACTGGTACGACGCATTGGGTCGACGCGTGGCGAAGAAGTCGAATGCGTGGGTCCGGCAGAGCTCACACGACGGCAGTGGCTATCGGGAAGCCGAGACGGCGCGGCTGAACGCGGAGTACGGATACGGCCTGACGCTATACGGCTGGGATGGCGATAGGCTGGCGTGGGAGAGTGGCACGGGCGAGCATGGGGGCAGTAGTGGCCGCACGACGCACTACGTGTACGAGCCTGATAGCTTCGTTCCGCTGGCGCAAGCCGTTCACGTGGGCTGGATTGAACTGCACGAGCAGCCGGAATACGATGAACACTACGATATTGATCGTGACCCGCTGTGGAGCCGCACGAACAAGCCAGCGGCTTTTACGCAGATCGGCTATTACCAGTGTGATCAGATCGGCACGCCGCAGGAGGTGACGGACGGGGCAGGTGAGGTTGCTTGGTCGGCGCGTTACAAGGCGTGGGGCGAAGCGAAGGAAGTCATCAGTGAAGCGGCGCGCAAGGCTGGTATCCGCAACCCTATCCGCTTCCAGGGGCAGTACTTCGACCATGAGACGGGCCTTCACTACAACCGGTACAGGTACTACGATCCGAACAGCGGCCGCTTCATCTCGAGGGACCCGATCGGGCTAGCTGGTGGCCTGAATCAGCATGCCTATGCTCCTAATCCGGTCGAGTGGATCGATCCACTGGGGTTGGCGAAAGTTGGACAACTCGGTACCTATGGAGATCTCAACGGCGGTGACAATGTTGGTGACAGCCTACAAGCTCACGAACTTTTGCGCCATGAGTATCTGGTGAAAAAAGGGCTAACGAACAAAAATTGCAGAGATGCAAACAATCCTTCAATTGCACTTGATCTTGATCGGCACACGCGAGGCCCTGCCACCGACACACGTGGAATAGGAGGCGCGCATTATCACGAGGCTAAAATTCGACAGACGTACGGACTTGGCAGGAATGAGTTTCACGATGACATTAAACGGGAACTTGACATTACTCAAGGTGGCTTGAGGAAGGCAGGGATTTCGGCGAGCCAGGCGAGGAGACTTCGAAAGCAAGCGGAAGCGTTTTTGGCTAAAAAATGTCCATGCAAATGCGAGGGTTGATATGAAGGCGTTACTAATTGACGAAGAGTGTCACGATCATCTCGAACCCCGAGTTGGAGGTGGGGCGCTTATTGGGGGGCTCGTAACTTGGCCAAAAACATCGTCGGGGGAGGAGTTGTGCTTAGTGGCTTCTTTGCCTACCAAATTTCTTGGGATTGAGGGGGCGCCTGAATATGTTTCGGTATTTTCGCTATACTCGAAGGATGATTATTTCTTGGATCGCATAACGTATCATGGCGATCCGGAGGAGATGAGGGTAATTAAGAGTAGTGGCGCCACTCAGGTTATATTCCACGAAAAAGAAAGTGAGCGTTTTGGAGTCGAGAGTATTCCGGCTAGAAGATTGGTTGTCGGGGGTGATGTGGGGCAGCCATATCAAGGTAGTGGAGTGGGATTCCCTCCTGGATTTCTCCAAAATGAGAAATTGACACTCGATCAAGGGCTTGAATTTTCCCTTCAGTTGTACTCGGGGGATTTTCCGGTGGGTTGGGAGGATATATTTGGGCTAGGTGATGCTCTAGCCTATTTGTTTGTTGATAAGAATAAATTTGAGGGATTGTTTTTCGTTCAGGTTACGTAATTTTCATTGTGGTGGCCGTGTTGGTCAGTTGAAAATCGGATGGTGGATTGGTGGAATCGGAGTGGGTGCTTGTCAAGAGATTTTGAAAAATGTGCTCTTGCGTTTAGCAGATGAAAGGCCGCGCTATTACCAATGTGACCAGATCGGCACGCCGCAGGAGGTGACGGATGAGGCAGGTGAGGTTGCTTGGTCAGCACGCTACAAGGCGTGGGGGGAGGCGAAGGAAGTCATCAGCGAGGCGGCGCGCAAGGCGGGTATCCGTAACCCGATCCGCTTCCAGGGGCAGTACTTCGACCATGAGACGGGCCTTCACTATAACCGACATAGGTACTACGATCCAAACTCTGGACGGTTCATCTGCAAGGATCCGATCGGGTTGGCCGGCGGTATTAACGTCTTCCAGTACGCGCCCAATCCGATATCGTGGATCGATCCATTGGGATTGCACTGCATTCTGGCCGATACCGATCTTGTCTGTCGCGGTGGGGCATGTACTGCCGAAAGTTTTCAAACGGGAAGCGGTGT
>NZ_JPGL01000127.1 GCF_000732615.1 Burkholderia paludis | reverse complement strand
CAGTCTTTTTTTGCCAGCGCCTCTGCGACGATCTCCGCCTTGATCTTCTCTTCGACGTACATCTTGCGCAGTCGAGCGTTCTCCGCCTCCAGTTCCTTCATGCGAGCCATCAGCGACACGTCCATGCCGCCGTACTTGCCGCGCCAGTTGTAAAAGGTCGCCGTGCTGATACCCAGCTCCCGACAAATCTCCGGCACCGCCAGCCCGGACTCCGCCCGCTTGAGCGCATCCATGATCTGGCTATCCGTGAACTTCGACTTCTTCATTGCGTAGAACTCCCTTTGCTGGAAATTCTACTTCCGATCCCGCTTACTGGCCGGGGGTATTACCATGTACTGCACTCGACGAATTTGACCAACTTACCGAGCAGATCTTTCGTCGCCGCTTCCTTAACTGATAATCACTTATTGATTCGATCAAACAATCACATCAACAGATACAATTTCATCGCTTCTTTTTGGCTCGCGACTCTTTGAATAGAAGCGCGACCGCGTCTGCCTTGTCATTACATGCATTGATTCCACTTACCCACCAATCCATACCTTCTTTATCAATAATCGACTTCACCAACCGCGAGTTCCAAGGCGCGCCTTTCTTGATGTATCCAGAAAGATACAAACTTATACGCCTAACCAGCTGAGGATTTGAAAATATTGTCATATCCTCTAGATTTCTTCTAACCCCTTGCTTTTCAGTGAATTTCTCACCCCCTTTGTAATAAATCCCTAACTCCTCATACGACGGACCTTCAAATTCTATTTCCGAAAAATTCGACTGCTCAGGTGTGTAGAGAGAATCCGATGACAATATCGGCCACTTCACCGTGCAAAAGTTTTTACTAAAATCAAAAGACGCTAGAATTGGATTGAATAGGCGAGAATTCTGTGAAAATCCATCCTGTTTCGCACGCCCTGGCACCGTCTCGAAGTCAACACTAAATTCATCAAAAACCTCGATCCATTTTGTCGCTCCAACAAAAATCACACGAGAACACACAAATCCCCACTCACCATTCCTTTCGCAGGGGATTGCGACAATATCGCCAGCTGTCACTTTCAACAATGCCATATCATTTACCTCCGCATCGACCCAACCCAACTTCCTTTGCCTTTTCATTATAAAACTTCATATGAGATAGACCGCGTTCATCTGTTCTCAATTTATTGATAGGCTCGATGACATTACCGGGGAACCCTGTTTTAGTATTGAATTTTTCTCTATATGCTTGCTCATATCCCTTTGCTTGACTATATGTCAACGTCCCAGCAGGCCCTTCAAGAGAGCGAATTTCGGTCTGCCCTCGAACGGCCCGTCCGGTACCCACATGCTCAGAGAGGCGATCGTCGAGCGATTGACCAGTATGGCCAATGTAGTAGGCTCATTCGCTCCAGGCTCGTAAAGACCATACGTGGAGTAACCTGGAGCATCGAGCGACGTTACCGCCCATCCCCACGGGTCAATCCATGAGACCGGGTTACGCGCATATTGATAAAGGTTGTGCCCGCCGGCGAGCCCGATAGGGTCCTGATTGATGAATCGGCCGATGTCCGGATCGTAGAAACGGAAAGTGTTGTAGTGCAACCCGGTCTCACGGTCCAGATACTGTCCCTGGAAGCGCAGGTTCTGTGGTCGTGGTGCGTGCCTCGAAGTCGCAGCAACCACCGATACTTCGCCCCACGAGGCTGTCGACCTCTGCGGCGCCCGCGCAATCCACTCCTCCTTCACCGCGTTGCCCCAAACCTTGTAGCGGGCCTGCCAGACCAGATCCCCACTCGCGTCCGTCAACTCCTCCGGCAACCCCGACACATCGTTGTGAAAATAGTAGACCGCATCCCTTGCATCGGCATCGTTAGCCGCCGGCTTGCCCTGATCGATCCGTGCAAGCGGCACATAGCTGTTGGACTCGTACAAGTACGTCAGCGCTTCCTCACCCGGGCGGGCGTGTACGTCTCCTGCACGAGCCGCATACCGTCCCACTGGAAGTCCGGACTCGCGTAACTGCCAGTGAGCTTGCGGATCCGCCGACCAAACGCGCCGTACTCGAACATCTTGAGCCGGTTGTGCTCGACGTAGCCACCCGGGTGACTTGAAGGCTATCGAACTAACAGATCCAGCCCTGCTTCGACGGCATAACGGAGATCGATTAAGAAAGCCTAATAACTTTGCAAGTCAATTTATAGTACGAAAAAACTTCTGCAATTTCAGCCGAAATTACCTCCCAACTCCCACCACCAAGTCCAGCACCAATCATGGGCATTTGCACCGATAGTCGATTAGCCAAAGCAAATTCGCAAATTTGATTGAGGCAATTCTTGAGATCTGGATACGAAACGTATTGATTAACATCCCGACTATTCTTACGAATCCCATCTTGAGAAACCATGTTTGCGACATATATTCTATTTTCGTCATCTACAGACATAAATTGAACCATTCCGAGTGGAGGTTTTTGTTCACCTTGGAACAGCTCGAGATAACTATCTCGCGCGATGGCGTATTTTCTTCCGAGCGCAACAACAAAACCGCGCCCCCATTTTCCACGATTATTTACCACATGAGCTATAAGGGTTGAGTTCTGCTGCGGTACAGCGGCGTCCCCAACTCCGTAGATGATCGTTTGCTCCTGTGGAGGAGGATTTCCTACAGCAGCCTTCCAAGCATGCTCGAATTTTTCCTGTTTAATTTCGTCATTTTGCGAAATATCAAGCTCATCCCTCATTCCATCAAAGAGCAAAAATCCTATATCGGAATTCCAATCTTGTACGGATGAAGACGTGTAGGCAATTCCATTATCAGGATGACTGATCTGACGCGTCGCAACGCCGTCGATAAATTCCGTATAAATCTCTCCGGAGCCACACGGAAACTCTGTCTTGGAGTGAAAATACTCTTTTTTCATGAGCAACTTGATCCACTTCTCTTTATACGATTAGAAATATCAAGCAGCCCGCTCCCTTCAACCAAGAAAGTTCCGCGGTGGGGCTCCTTGACATTCAAGCCCGTAACATCTACTCAACATAATGCGTAATGCTATTAAGCTTTCGAGCATTACCGTAAATATTTCCTGCAAGCTGTCCTAGTGACATCTTTCCAGTTCCGGCGGCATCTGCCATGGTCCTACCGCCAATCATATCGGGGGATATATCCGTGAAATACTGACCATCTCCAAATCTTGCATGTACGGGGCTCTGTGATGCATTCAAACTACCGCTACTAGTAATACCCTCTAAGCCATTCTGTGTTGTGTAGTGATAAAGCGTTGTTACGTCGTCGCCGGTCAGTCCCCACGGACAATCCACGAGACAGGGTTGGGCGCGTACCGATAGAGGTTCGGTCCACCCACCAGCCCAATCGGATCCTGATTGATGAATCGTCCAACGTCCGGATCATAGAACCGGAACGTGTTGTAGTGCAGTCCAGTCTCACGATCCAGATACTGCCCTTGAAAACGCAAGTTCTGCGGTCTTGGTACATGGACAGATGTCGGCATCACCTCCTGCACCGCACCCCAAGCCGGTATGGATCGGTGCGGAGCCCGTGCAACCCACTCCTCCTGCACCGAGTTACCCCACACCTTGTAGCGCGCCTGCCAGACCAGTTCACCCTCGGCGTCGGTCAACTCCTCCGGCAACCCCGATACATCGTTGTGAAAATCCCTTGCATCGGCATCGTACGCCGCTGGCTTGCCCGGATCGATCAGAGCAAGCTGCACGTAACTGTTGGACTCGTACAAGTACGCCAGCGCTTCCTCACCCTGACGGTCGTGATACGTCTCCCTCACGAGCCGCATGCTATCTCACAGGAAATCGGTACTCGCGTAGCGCGCCATTGAGCTTGCTGATTCGGCGGCCGAGCGCGTCATATTCAAAAACCAACTCTTTGGAAGGCTCGTGTCCGCTCAGCTTGCCAACAAGCCGTCGATAGCAATCGCATCGGGTTGCGACGGAGCCCCATCATTGATTCAACGACTTCGAATCAAGCAAGTATTTTTTCCACTCCTCCAGATAAACTCTGAAATTTCTGATTCCGATTATCCGCATGGATTGCTCCGTGTACTCATTGAATATCTCCACACCATCTTCTTCAATAATTACAGTATGAGCATTACCAGTTCCCTCCCACCTCTTCACATCACCATTTTCCACAGAAATACACGCATTTATGTATTCATCGGCAGCATAGACACTCCCTTGAATATCTCCCGACAGAAAATCACCAAGAATCTCGCTCTCATTGGGCACCTCCGCATGAACAAAACCACGCTCATCAACATATATTTTCATTTCCATCTCGATCAGTATATAGGGTAAGCAGTATTAATATCGCCACTCCTATTTAACCACCCCTCAATATGCACACCACTCGATGAAACACCTTCCCATTTCCCATTGGAGGAAACCACACCGTTATCAAATGCACTTCTAATTTCGGACATTACTTGTTGGCGATTCCACGACTTCGGAAAAAACGACGACTCCGGCCCTTTGGCAACCCATGCGCCACTGCTCGAATCAAATATCTCAACCCGGCCCCTATAAACTCCTTGGGCATTTGCTGGCGACGTGATTCCTGTCACCCTAGCTTTTCCAATATGACCAATACTTCCTTCGTGGTGGAAGCCAACGGCACGTCCACGATTGTTTATTTCTCCGTGAAAGACATGTTCTGAATTAATTTTAGGGCTAGTTCGACACAATCCCCAAGGATCGATCCATGAATTTGGATTAGGAGCGTACTGATACAGGTTAAGCCCGCCCGCCAACCCGATCGGATCAGGGGAGATAAACCGGCCAGTATCCGGATCGTAATACCGGAACAGGTTGTAATGCAGCCCTGTCTCCCGGTCCAGATACTCCCCCTGGAAACGCAGGTTCTGTGGTCTTGGTACATGAACAGACGTCGGCGTCGCTTCCTGCACCGCGCCCCATTTCGGCACCGATAGCTGCGGCGCCCGCGCAACCCACTCCTCCTGCACCGAGTTGCCCCACACCTTGTAGCGAGCCTGCCAGACCAGTTCGCCCTCAGCGTCGGTCAATTCCTCCGGCAACCCCGACACATCGTTGTGAAAATAGTAGACCGCATCCCTTGCATCGGCATCGTTAGCCGCCGGCTTGCCCTGATCGATCCGTGCAAGCGGTACATA
>NZ_JPGL01000126.1 GCF_000732615.1 Burkholderia paludis | reverse complement strand
TATCACGACCGCCAGGGCGAGGAAGCGCTGACGTACTTGTATGAGTCCGATAGCTATGTACCGCTTGCACGGATCGATCAGGGCAAGCCGGCGGCTAACGATGCCGATGCAAGGGATGCGGTCTACTATTTCCACAACGATGTGTCGGGGTTGCCGGAGGAGTTGACCGACGCGAGTGGGGATCTGGTCTGGCAGGCCCGCTACAAGGTTTGGGGCAATGCGGTGCAGGAGGAGTGGGTTGCGCAGGTGCCGCAGCGGCCGACAGCCACTTGGGGCGAAGTATCGGTGGTTGCGCCGACGCCAACACACGTACCGCGACCACAGAATCTGCGTTTCCAGGGGCAGTATCTGGACCGCGAGACGGGATTGCACTACAACACGTTCCGATTCTACGATCCGGACATCGGGCGCTTTATCAATCCGGATCCAATCGGGTTGATGGGGGGGACGAACCTCTATCAATATGCGCTCAACCCGATCTCCTGGATTGATCCGTGGGGGCTGGCATGTGGTCCGACAGAAGAAGAGCCTACAACGCGGGTTCGGCACTACACAAACCGAAAGGGATCTAATGCTATTCGTGAAAGCGGTGTAATTAAGGCGCACGACAACAATCGCGTCTATGTTGAACCGGCCAACCGAAAGCCACTGAGTCAGCTTGATGCTGAGACAAAATACCAAATCAAGCAAGGCAGAGGGCGAGATTATGTTGAGATTGATGTGCCAAATAGTAAACTTGAGTGGGTAAAAAATCCACGCTACGGCACGGAAGAGCTTACCGTAAAGGGCGACGTCCCACTCTCAAATCCAGAGATAGTGCAGCGGAGATAATTATGTTGAAAAGCAACGAAAAAATTGAAATGTCAGGTGAGGAAGCCTTATCGATTCTTTGCGAGCTTGAATACTTGCTAATTTCTTTGAGAAATATCGGCATGTACTACCACGAACCTGATCGGATCTCTGGTAATGATAATTTCGGATACTGCGTGGAAACAACGCGATTTATCGACGAGAACAAAGTAACGCAAAAGCTTGCAAAGCTGAGGGAGGTGATATCGGCGAAATTCGACAACTCGTTGGGGGTCGATGATATGGGTGATATTGAAAGGGCAGTGGAAAATATTAAGGTTTGGGAAAGACCTGGGGATTAGTGTAAATGTGATCTGAGTGGGATGAGTCTTTCATGTCGGCGTTGTCATTAATGCGTTGTATTCATATTTGGCAAATGCGCACCCAGTAAAGCACGTAAATAGAGAGGCGTTTAATATCGATCGGGAAGCGTATTTTCAACGACGTGTTGTCGTCGAGATGGAGCGAAGGGGAGTCAATAAAATTAAACGATTCCTATGTCGATAGGTCTATTTTGTGTGGTTATTTGTCGAGTAACTCTGTCTGCCCGAATGGGCGTCGAGGGGGGCTATGATTCCTGGGTTTTTAGATATGGAAAAATCCATTGATAGTGACTTGAGAAAGGCGCGTCATGAACTGGGGAAGGTTCCATTTAGCTTGGGAGTTTTCAAGAATCATGAGTTGGATGATCTCGCGAGACTTGGGAATAAGCAGGCTGAAATTGGAGATTGCTTTAAATGATTGATGCGCATGCTAGGCGTCTGAGTGTGGTTCTTCTTGATGTGTATCGATACGTCTCAGAGGAACGGCGATGGTGAATCGCCCGTGGTACTGACTAGTCCTGTTGATGGAAGGAAAATTGGGGCGGTGGCAGCTAAGAGTTGGGGGGATTATTTGGTGAAGTATCTTTCGAGTTAGTGGGGCTCTTGAATTGGGGTGATGAATTCGAGGTCGCGGAAATCTGACGATGACGCGCGATCCGGCGGGCTTCGCGACGGAGTATCACCGGGATGAGCGTGGGCTCGTGCATACGAGCCGCGATGCGCGCGGGGGGTACAAGTTCCTCGAATGGAATGACCGTGCGCAACTGACCTCTTACACGGATTGTTCAGGCAAGGTCACGCGGTTTGCATACGATGCGCGGGGTGCGCTCGCGCGCGTGACCGACGCGATGGGCCAGTCCACTGTGTATGAAACGGATGCAATGGGGCGCGTCACGGGGATCGGAACCGCTGACGGTGCGCGGCAGATGTTTCGATACGACGCGGCCGGGCGGCTCGTCGAAGTTGTCGATGCGAACCAGCGCAGCACGCGTTATGAACTGAATCCGCGGGGATTGCTGCTTTCGCGTACCGACGCGGCGGGTCGCGTCGTGCGATTCTGCTACGACGACGTGTTCAGGCTCGCGAGTTTGACCAACGAGAACCGTGAGAGCTATCGCTTCCGTTACGACCGCCGCGACCTGCTAAGCGAGGAGGTTGGGCTGGACGGTAGCGTTCGCGTGTACGAATACGATGCTCGCGGACTGGGCATCGTGCTTAGAGAGGGGAAACTTCAGACCACATATGAGCGCGACGCGCTCGGGCGGTTGATCGCAAAGGCATCCGGCCGAGAACGTTGCGAATACCAGTATGACAAGGCGAGCCGCATTTCGTCCGGTGAACTGTATGCACTCACGGCCCGTGGCCCGTCGCTGAAGAACCGCGTCAACCTGAAATACGATGCGCGCGGCGAGGTGCTTGAGGAGTACACGCCGACGGGCTGGCTCGCACACACTTACGACGAGCTTGGTAACCGCGTCAGCACCACGATTTCCGGCGAGCGCACGATTGACTGGCTGCATTACGGCTCCGGTCACGTGCACCAGATCCGTGTCGACGGTGCGGCGATCACCGACATCGAACGCGACGACCTGCATCGAGAAGTGCTGCGCACGCAGGGTGCACTGACGAGCCAGTTTGGATATGACGCGGTCGGTCGCCGTGCGCGATTCGCCGCACAGCGAGGTGCGCTCGCGGACACGCTGTTGAGCAAACAGTGGCGGTACGATGCAGTGGGAGAGGTGATCCAGAAACGTGACCAGCGCTACGGCACAATCGGCTACGGCTACGACCCGACAGGACGCATCGAGCAAGCGATGGGGCCGGGGTTGCCGTCGGAGGTGTTTCGCTGGGATGCAGCCGCGAACTTGGTGTCGAGCGACCATCCTGGTGGATACGTCGAGCACAATCGACTGAAGATGTTCGAGGACAAGCGCTTCGAATATGACGCGTACGGGCGGCTCGTTCGCAAACTGAGCGGTCATGGGCCTGCCAAAGAGCTGGCCCTTGAATACGACGATTGGCACCAGTTGAAGACCGTCGTGACGAAGGACCGACTTGGCATATCGACTACGCATTTCGAATACGACGCGTTCGGTCGCCGGGTTCGTAAGCGCAATGGTGGCTACGCTAGTACGGATTTCCTATGGGATGGCATGCGGCTCGTGCAGGAGACGTACCACGATCGAAGCGGCGAAGAAGCGCTGACATACCTGTACGAGTCGAATAGCTATGTGCCGCTCGCACGTATTGACCAAGGCGCGCCGGCGGCGAATGACGCCGATGCGAGAGACACTGTCTACTATTTCCATAACGACGTTTCAGGGTTGCCGGAAGAACTGACCGACACTGACGGCGAACTGGTCTGGCAGGCCCGCTACAAGGTATGGGGCAACGCGGTACAGGAGGAATGGATCGAGCGAGTGCCGCAGCGGCCGCCACCTTCGTGGAGTGAAGCGCAGGCAGCGGTATCAACACCGACTCACGCGCCACGGCCGCAAAATCTGCGCTTCCAGGGACAATATCTGGATCGAGAGACCGGTCTACACTACAACACATTTCGGTTCTACGATCCGGACATCGGACGGTTCATTACACACGATCCAATCGGGTTGTACGGCGGGGAGAATTTGTATCGCTATGCGGTGAATCCGCTTATGTGGGCTGATCCATTTGGTTGGGCGCCTCACCAAGCTACGATGACCGTCTACGCGCCGGACGGGACAATGAGATTTACGGAAGCACTGAAAAGTGGTGGTGCAACGGGGACTTCCTGGCCAGAGCAAATTGCGTCGCACACAGAATCGAAGGGCATTATTGATCCCCGAATTCAATCAGGTGATCGGGTAGTCTTTACAGATGCGACTTTGCCGCCGTGTTCGGGATGTCGGGGCAACATGAACGTAGCTGCAGCGTCGAAGAATCTAACAGTCGAATACCATTGGGCCGATGGCAAGGGACAGTCCGGCTCGTGGTTCACCGACGCAGACAAGGGCGCAAAGGCTGTCGCTCGAAGAAATGCGCGAAAGGGGCTCGGTTCAAGTGGTTGCTCACGATAAGGAGTTTGCGGTGAAGCTAACGATACATCCGATTGAATTCGATTTTGTCTATGATGAATTGGATACCAATGCGGTCACATTTAAATTGGATGGTGGATATCTTTCGATTCAAACATGTGTCTACCTCGAAGACGATGAGCGATTGAATGAACCTACAGTCGAATTAAACGATCAGGGAAATTCGCAATGTGGGGGGCTGGCTCAGATTGTTTTTTCTCCTCGCAAGGTGGAGCTAAAGTTTAAGGAGGGTGATTATTTTCTTGGCGAGCACTCTGCTATATCAATTTTGCTCGATGAATTTGTTGATGTGAAATTGGTGGACTTTTTTGTCAATTACTTGTTCCTCGGTGGTATTGTGACCTATGACGGCAGTTTCGATCCTGCGAGAAAGGTGATTCAGACTGGAACAAGGGATTATCTTTGATGTTGTCGTTCGAGTAGCGTTGTTTTTGTTTGCAGGGGATTTTCTTGGTTCGTAGTTATCGTCTTGCTCGTTGCGTAGGACTCGAAAAATGATGTGGGGGATATTATTTTCAAAGAGGAAAATTTGAAGGTAGTGAGCAGCTTGGCAGCTATTATTTCTGCAAGACCGGATTTGCCGAGGGTCGGTTGAATATTTTTGGATAAGGGATTCGATAAAAATTCTGCCGATACGTTGATGGCTGTAATTTTCCACATCACCGATTGTTCCGGCAAGGTCACGCGGTTTGCATACGATGCGCAGGGTACGCTTGCGCGCGTGACCGACGCGATGGGCCAGTCCACTGTGTATGAAGCGGATGCAATGGGGCGGGTCACGGGTCACGGGGATCGGGACGGCCGACGGTGCGCGTCAGATGTTTCGATACGATGCGGCCGGGCGGCTCGTCGAGGTCGTTGATGCGAACCAGCGCAGCACGCGTTATGAACTGAATCCGCGTGGATTGTTGATAGCACGCACGGATGCGGCTGATCGCGTCGTGCGGTTTGGTTACGACGATGCGTTCAGGCTCGCGAGTTTGACCAACGAGAATCGTGAAACGTATCGATTCCAGTATGACCGCCGCGATCTGGTTGCTGCGCAGATCGGCCTCGATGGCCATAAGCGTACGTACGAATATGACGTGTGCGGCCAAGGCACGAGCGTCCGGGACGGGCAGATCGAGACGCGATACGAGCGCGATGCGATCGGTCGACTGACGGCGAAGCAAGCTGCGCACGAGCGTTGTGAATATCTGTACGACAAGGCGAGCCGAATCGTATCAGCCGAGTTGTACACACTGGCTGCTCGTGGCCCGTCGCTGAAGAATCGGGTCAGCTTGAAATACGACGCACGCGGTGAGGTCGTCGAGGAATACACGCCGACCGGCTGGCTCGCGCATACCTACGATGAACTCGGCAATCGCGTCAGCACCACGATCTCCGGCGAGCGCACGATCGATTGGCTGCATTACGGGTCGGGACACGTGCACCAGATCCGCGTTGACGGCGCAGCGGTCGCGGACATCGAGCGCGACGATCTGCATCGCGAGGTGCTGCGAACGCAGGGCAAACTGACCAGTCATTTCGGATATGACGCGGTAGGTCGTCGTGCGCGGCACGCTGCGCAGCGTGGCCATGCGGCTGATGATCTGCTTGCTAAGCAGTGGCAATACGATGCAGCAGGCGATGTGATCCAGAAGCGCGATCAGCG
>NZ_JPGL01000125.1 GCF_000732615.1 Burkholderia paludis | reverse complement strand
CCTCCCGTCCGCCCCGTTCCCGCCTTCCGCCCCGTACAACGGGCATTTCGTCGCGCTGGCGCGAAAGTTGCTGATCTGGTTGCGTCTTGTATCCAAGACCATATCCAACTTTCAATCCTTAAGGACGATCAATGAACAAGCGTGAGTTTCTGAAGATCGCGTCGGCGGCGGGGATCGCGGGAGTCGCAGCGAAGGTACCTTCCGCATTCGCGCAGTCGGTCGACAAGGGCCCGATCAAGGTCGGCATCCTGCATTCGCTGTCCGGCACGATGGCGATTTCCGAGACGTCGCTGAAGGACACCGCGCTGATGACGATCGCCGACATCAACAAGGGCGGCGGCGTGATGGGCCGCAAGCTCGAGCCCGTCGTGGTCGATCCCGCATCGAACTGGCCGCTGTTCGCCGAGAAGGCGCGCCAGTTGCTCACGCAGGACAAGGTCGCGTGCGTGTTCGGCTGCTGGACGTCCGTGTCGCGCAAGTCCGTGCTGCCGGTGTTCGAGGAGCTGAACGGCCTGCTGTACTACCCGGTGCAGTACGAAGGCGAGGAAATGTCGCGCAACGTGTTCTACACGGGCGCGGCGCCCAACCAGCAGGCGATTCCGGCGGTCGAGTACCTGATGAGCGCGGAAGGCGGCGGCGCGAAGCGCTTCTTCCTGCTCGGCACCGACTACGTGTATCCGCGCACGACCAACAAGATCCTGCGCGCGTTCCTGAAATCGAAGGGCGTGAAGGACGCCGACATTCAGGAGGTCTACACGCCGTTCGGCCACAGCGATTACCAGACCATCGTCGCGAACATCAAGAACTTCTCGCAAGGCGGCAAGACGACCGTGATCTCGACGATCAACGGCGACTCGAACGTGCCGTTCTACAAGGAACTCGGCAACCAGGGGATCAAGGCGACCGACGTGCCGGTCGTCGCCTTCTCGGTCGGCGAGGAAGAGCTGCGCGGGATCGACACGAAGCCGCTCGTCGGCCACCTCGCCGCGTGGAACTACTTCATGTCGGTGAAGAACCCGACCAACACGAAGTTCAAGGACCAGTTCGCCGCGTGGGTGAAGGCGAACAACCTGCCGGGCGGCGCGAAGCGCGTGACCAACGACCCGATGGAAGCGACCTACGTGGGCATCCACATGTGGAAGCAGGCCGTCGAGAAGGCCAAGAGCACCGACGTCGACAAGGTGCGCGTCGCGATGATCGGCCAGACCGTCGCCGCGCCGTCGGGCTTCACGTTGACGATGGACGGCAACCACCATCTGCACAAGCCGGTGATGATCGGCGAGATCCGCGGCGACGGGCAGTTCAACGTCGTGTGGAAGACCAAGACCGCGGTGCGCGCGCAACCGTGGAGCCCGTTCATCGCGGGCAACCAGGGCAAGCCGGACGTCGTCTCGTCGATCCCGGCCTTCCTGCGCCGGCAGCGCGCGGCGCTCGCCTGACGCGACGCGCGCCTGCAGGCGGCGATGCGCCGGCCGCGCGCGCGGTGCTCCACCGCCCGCGCCGGCGCATCGCCGCACGAATCCGCCCACCCTACGCCCGACAGGATTTCCCGATGCCTACACGCTTACGCCGAGCCGCCGTCGCGATCGTCGCGTGCGCCGCCCTCGCGGGGGCGCTGCCGCGCGCCGCCTTCGCGCTGGGCGCCGCCGACACGGCCGCGCTCGCCGGCGACGACTTCGACGCGAAAACGGCCGCGATCGACCGGCTCGCCACCGACCCCGATCCGCGCGCCGTCGCGCTGCTCAACGCGCTGTCGAGCGGCGACGCGCTCGCGACCGGCGACGGCCGCCTGCTGATCCAGACCGGCGACACCGCGCACGACGCGCTCACGCAGGCCGCGACGCCGGCCGGCGACGCGCAGCCGGTGATGCTGAACAACCTGCTGCGCACGAAGATCGCGGGCGCGCTGTCCGGGCTCGCGCTCGCGTCCCCCGACGTCGCCGCGCGCCGCGACGCGATCGACGCGCTGCTGAAATCGCCCGACCCGGCGCTCAAGCCGATGATCGACCGCGCCCGCGCGAAGGAAACCGACCCTGCGCTGAAGCGCCGCCTCGACGCGCTGTGGGCGATCGCCGCGCTGCACGACGCCGATCCGGCGAGGCGCCTCGACGCCGTGCAGGTGGTGGCCGCCCGCCGCGACCTCGACATGATCGAGCAGTTGCGCCCGCTCGTCGCGAAGAACGCCGACGGCAGCTATGTGGAACCCGACGCGCGCGTGCGCGACGCCGCGCAGCGGGGGCTCGACGCGCTGCACACGCTGCAGCGCCGCGGCGAGATCGCGGGCACCCTGTTCGCGGGCCTGTCGCTCGGCAGCGTGCTGCTGCTCGCCGCGCTCGGCCTCGCGATCACGTACGGGCTGATCGGCGTGATCAACATGGCGCACGGCGAATTCCTGATGATCGGCGCATACGCCACCTACGTCGTGCAGACGCTGATCCAGCGCTACGCGCCCGGCGCGTTCGACTGGTATCCGCTCGTCGCCGTGCCCGTGTCGTTCGCGGCGGCCGCGCTCGTCGGCATCGTGCTCGAACGGCTCGTGCTGCGGCACCTGTACGGCCGCCCGCTCGAAACGCTGCTCGCGACGTTCGGCGTGAGCCTGATCCTGATCCAGGCAACCCGGATGCTGTTCGGCGCGCAGAACGTGCAGGTCGTGAACCCGTCGTGGATGAGCGGCGGCGTGACCGTGATGCAGAACCTGATCCTGCCGTACAACCGGCTCGTGATCCTCGGCTTCGCGCTCGCGGTGGTATTCGTCGCGTGGGCGGTGCTGACGAAGACGCGGCTCGGCCTGTTCGTGCGCGCGGTCACGCAGAACCGCAGGATGGCCGCCTGCGTCGGCGTGAAGACCGCGCGCGTCGATGCGTACGCGTTCGCGTTCGGCGCGGGCATCGCGGGCCTCGGCGGCTGCGCGCTGTCGCAGATCGGCAACGTGGGCCCCGACCTCGGCCAGAACTACATCATCGATTCGTTCATGGCGGTCGTGCTCGGCGGCGTCGGACAGATCGCCGGCACCGTGCTCGGCGGCTTCGGGCTCGGCCTCGCGAGCAAGGCGATCGAACCGTTCTGGGGCGCCGTGCTCGCGAAGATCGCGGTGCTCGTGATGATCGTGCTGTTCATCCAGAAACGCCCGCAGGGCATGTTCGCCCCGAAGGGGCGCAGCGCGGAGGCATGAGATGACTTCGATAACCGATTCCCTGTCGAACCCGGTGGCCGACGCGCCGGCGCCCGCCGCCCCGCGCGCGGACGGCGGCTTCGCGCTCGGCCTGCCGCCGCGCCCCGCGCTGCTGTCGCGCCGCGCGTGGCTCGCGCTCGTCGCGCTGTGCGTCGCGATCGGCATCGGCGTGCCGCTCGCCGCGCTCGTCGTGCCCGAATCGAGCGCGCTGCACCTGTCCGCCTATGCGATGACGCTCGCGGGCAAGCTGATGTGCTACGCGATCGCCGCGCTCGCGCTCGATCTCGTGTGGGGCTACTGCGGGATCCTGAGCCTCGGCCACGGGCTGTTCTTCGCGCTCGGCGGTTATGCGATCGGCATGTACCTGATGCGCGAGATCGGCCGCGACGGCAAGTACGGCAGCGACCTGCCCGACTTCATGGTATTCCTCGACTGGCACCAGTTGCCGTGGTACTGGAGCGGCACGCAGCATCTCGCGTGGGCGCTGCTGCTGGTCGTGCTGGTGCCGGCCGTGCTCGCGTGGGTGTTCGGCTTCTTCACGTTCCGCTCGCGCGTGAAGGGCGTGTACCTGTCGATCATCACGCAGGCGCTGACGTTCGCCGCGATGCTGCTGTTCTATCGCAACGAGACGGGCTTCGGCGGCAACAACGGCTTCACCGACTTCAAGCGCATCGCCGGCTTCGGGATCACGTCGCCCGGCACGCGCACGGTGCTGTTGCTGCTGACCTTCGCGACGCTCGTGCTCGCGTTCGTCGCCGCGCGCGCGATCGTCACGAGCAAGCTCGGGCGCGTCGTCACCGCGGTGCGCGACGGCGAGACGCGGCTGATGTTCCTCGGCTACAGCCCGCTCGCGTACAAGCTGTTCGTGTGGACCGTGTCGGCCGTGCTGTGCGGCATTGCCGGCGCCCTGTACGTGCCGCAGGTCGGCATCATCAACCCCGGCGAGATGTCGCCCGGCAACTCGATCGAGATGGCGATCTGGGTCGCGGTGGGCGGGCGCGGCACGCTGATCGGGCCGATCGTCGGCGCGTTCGCGGTGAACGGCGCAAAGAGCCTGTTTACCGCGTACTTCGCCGAATACTGGCTGTTTTTCCTCGGCCTGATCTTCGTGCTCGTGCCGCTGCTGCTGCCGCGCGGGATCATGGGCCTCGTCGAAACCGTGCTCTCGAAGGGGAAACGCGCATGAACGGAACGCCCCTCTACCAATTCGCGCCGCCGCCCGAGGACGAACTGCTGGCCGTCAGCGGCACCGCGTCGATGGGGCGCGTCGTGCCGCCGGGCATCGACACGTCGCACGGCACGATCCTCTACCTCGAGGATATCGAGGTGAGCTTCGACGGCTTTCGCGCGCTGAAGAAGCTGTCGCTCGCGATCGACGCGGGCGAGCTGCGCTGCGTGATCGGCCCGAACGGCGCGGGCAAGACCACGATGATGGACGTGATCACCGGCAAGACGCGCCCCGACGCGGGCAAGGTGTTTCTCGGCCAGACGCTCGATCTCGCGCGGATGAACGAACCCGAGATCGCGCGCGCGGGCATCGGCCGCAAGTTCCAGAAGCCGACCGTGTTCGAGCAGCATCCGGTGTGGGAGAACCTCGAGCTCGCGATGCAGACCGACAAGGGCTGGCTCGCGTCGCTGCGCGCGCGGCTCGACCGCGCCGCGCAGGCGAAGATCGAGGAAACGCTCGCGCTGATCGGCCTCGAAGCCCACGCGTTCCGCGCGGCCGGCGAGCTGTCGCACGGGCAGAAGCAGCGGCTCGAGATCGGCATGCTGCTGATGCAGCGCCCCGCGCTGCTGCTGCTCGACGAGCCGGCCGCCGGGATGACCGACCACGAGACGATGGAACTCGCCGAGCTGCTGAACACGCTGCGCGGCACCTGCTCGATGATGGTCGTCGAGCACGACATGGAATTCGTCGCGGCGCTCGCGGGCGACAAGGGCCGCGTGACGGTGATGGCCGAGGGCGCGGTGCTCGCGCAAGGCACCCTCGACCAGGTCAAGCGCGACGATGCGGTGATCGAGTCTTACCTTGGACGATGATGCGATGCTGAAGATCGATGCACTGAACCAGTACTACGGCGGCAGCCATATCCTGCGCAACGTGAGCCTCGCGGCGGACGACGGCAAGCTCACCGTGCTGCTCGGCCGCAACGGCGTCGGCAAGAGCACACTGCTGCGCTGCCTGATGGGCGTCGTCGCCGCGAAAAGCGGCAGCGTGTCGTGGCGCGGCACGGCGCTCGGCGCGATGCCGCCCTATGCGCGCGTCGCGGCCGGGCTCGCGTACGTGCCGCAAGGCCGCGACATCTTTCCGCGGCTCACCGTCGAGGAGAACCTGCTCGTCGGCGCGGCGAGCCGCAAGGCGCCCTCGAAAGTGCCCGACCGCATCTACGACCTGTTTCCGGTGCTGAAGGACATGCGCGCGCGGCGCGGCGGCGACCTGTCGGGCGGCCAGCAGCAGCAGCTCGCGATCGGCCGGGCCCTGATGAGCGAGCCGCAGTTGCTGATTCTCGACGAGCCGACCGAGGGCATCCAGCCGTCGATCATCCAGGACATCGGCCGCACGCTGCGCCAGCTCGTCGACGAATCGAAGATGACCGTGCTGCTCGTCGAACAGTATTACGACTTCGCGCGTTCGATCGCGGATCGCTACTGGGTGATGAGCCGCGGCGAAATCGTCGCGGGCGGCGACGCGCGGGACATGGAAACGAACGGCGTGCGCGAGCTGATCGCGGTGTGACGCGCGGCGCGGCGGCAGGCGTCGGCGCCCGGTTCGCGGCCGGCCGGACACGGCCCGGCCGAAACCGGCGCTATCGACGAACGCGGCATCTGGATTATTGTTCCGGTAGCATCCACGTTCTTCGCGCCCGTTCCACCCGTTCCCCGTTCGCCGCCGATGTCCGCCCCCGATTCCCATGCCCCGCTGTCC
>NZ_JPGL01000124.1 GCF_000732615.1 Burkholderia paludis | reverse complement strand
CCGCCCTGCCGCCGCGCCCGATCGCGCCATCCGCCGCCGCGCGTGCGGCCTCGCCCGCATTCGCATCGGCCCCCGCGCCGGAGCCGGTGCACGCGACCGTGCCGGCGCCGGCCGCACGCGCGCCGGCGAGCGACGCGCCCGCTTACGCCGCGCCGCGTCCGCCCGCGCCGCCCGCGCCCCGTGAACCCGGCATCGCCGAGCGCGCCTTCCGCGCCGCGCGCGACTGGCTGCTCGGCGGCAACACGGTCGTGCGCGTCGGGATCGTGGTGCTGTTCTTCGGCGTCGCGTTCCTGCTCAAGTACGCGGCCGACAACAACATGCTGCCGATCGAATTCCGCCTCGCGGGCACGGCGCTCGGCGCGGCCGCGCTGCTCGCGCTCGGCTGGCGCGTGCGCGGGCGCCGCGCCGCGTACGGCCTCGTGCTGCAGGGCGGCGGCATCGGCATCCTGTACCTGACGATCTTCGCCGCGACCAAGCTGTACGCGCTGCTGCCGATCGGCGCCGCGTTCCCGCTGATGGTCGCGGTCTGCGCGCTGAGCGCGTTCCTCGCGGTGCGCCAGGACGCGCTGCCGCTCGCGTTCATGGGCAGCGGCGGCGGCTTTCTCGCGCCGGTGCTGCTGTCGACCGGCCAGGGCAACCACGTCGCGCTGTTCAGCTACTACGCGCTGCTGAACGCGGGGATCTTCGCGATCGCGTGGTTCAAGGCCTGGCGTCCGCTGAACCTGCTGGGCTTCGTGTTCACCTTCACGATCGGCACGGCGTGGGGCGTGACGGCCTACCGCCCCGCGCTGTTCGCGAGCACCGAGCCGTTCCTCGTGCTGTTCTTCCTGATGTATGTCGGCATCGCGCTGCTGTATGCGGTGAAGCGCGAGCTTGCGCTGCGGCACTACGTGGACGGCACGCTCGTGTTCGGCACGCCGATCGTCGCGACCGCGCTGCAGGCCTCGCTCGTGAAGGACCTGCCGTTCGGGCTCGCGTGGAGCGCGGTCGCGCTGTCGGCGTTCTACGTCGCGGTCGTCGCCTGGCTCGCGCGGCGCCGCGACCGTCTCGCGCTGCTGTTCGAATCCATGCTCGCGCTCGCGGTGATCTTCGCGACGCTGGCCGTGCCGCTCGCGTTCTCGGGCCCGACGACCAGCGCGGCGTGGGCGATCGAAGGCGCGGCCATCGTGTGGCTCGGCGTGCGCGAGAAGCGCATGCTGCGGTTCGGCTTCGGGCTGCTGATGCAGGTCGCCGCGGCCGGTGCGTTCTTCACGAGCCTGCTCGGGCAGGCCGACGCCGCCGCGCTGCCGGTGCTCAACAGCCCGTTCGTCGCGATGCTGCTGATCGCGCTGGCCGGCCTGTTCACCGGCTGGTGGCTGCACGGGCGCCCGCAAGCGCGCGCGTGGCACGCGTGGATGCCCGAAATCGGCGCCGCGGCCGCGGCGTGGGGGCTGCTGTGGTGGGTCAGCGGCGGGCTGCACGAGATCCTCGTGTACGCGAGCCGTCACGTCGACCTGCATGCCGACCGCTTCGTCGTCGATACGACCGCGCTGTTCGCGGCCGGCACCGCCTGGCTCGCGCACGTCGCGCGCCGCCGGCTCGCCTGGCCGCTCGCCGAATGGCCCGCGCTCGCGCTGACGCCGGTGCTGGCGCTGCTCGCGCTGCGCGCGTTCGACGTACACGAAGCGCCGCTGTCGGGCATGGGCGCGTTCGCGTGGCCCGTCGCCGCCGGCGCGGGGCTTGCGCTGCTGTGGCGGCAGTCGCGCGGCACGGCAAGCGCCGATCCCGCGCAGCGCGCGGCGCCCGGCTTGGTGCCGGGCGTCGCCGCCGGCGTCGTCGCGCCGCTGCATACGCTGACGTTCTGGACGGTGGGCGCGCTGCTGTCGCTCGAAGGCTTCTGGCGCCTGCGCGCGTTCGTCCCCGAAGGCGCCTGGAGCTGGAGCGCGTGGGCGTACGGCTTCGGCACGCTGCTCCTGCTGGTGTCGGGCCCCGGCTCGCGCCTGCGCTGGCCCGTCGCGGCCTTCCCGCGTGCGTACCAGGTGTGGGGCGCCGCGCCGCTCGCCGCGCTGCTGTGGCTGTGGAGCATCGCCAGCGCGAGCAGCGACGGCGATGCGTCGCCGCTGTTCTGGCTGCCGCTGCTCAACCCGCTTGACGTCGCGCAGGGCCTCGCGTTCGTCGCCGTTGCTGCGTGGCTGCGCCGCCTGAAGACGCTCGGCGTCGCGTGGCACCCGCGCGCCGTCGATTACGCGGCGATCGCGACCGTGTTCCTGTGGTTCAACGCGCTGATGCTGCGCACGCTGCATCATGGCTTCAACCAGGCCTACGACATCGACACCGTGCTGTCGTCGTTCGCCGTCCAGCAGGTGTTCATGGTCGGCTGGAGCCTGTTCGCGTTTGCCGGGATGTGGCTGACGCGCCGCGACGGCATTGCCCGCACGTGCGCGCTCGCGTCGCTGCCGCTCGTCGTCGTGATGTGGGTGTGGACCTTTTACGCGAACGTCACGCAGGACGGCGGAAGCTGGGCGCGCGTGCCGCTCTTCAACCCGCTCGATCTCGTGCTCGCGGTCGTCTATGCGCTCACCGCGTCGTGGTTCGCGCGCACCCGCAAGCTCGGCTGGTCGTTCGGCCGCTATCGCGTCGAACTGCTGAGCGCGGCCGGCGTGACCGCGTTCCTGTGGCTGAACGCGATCCTGCTGCGCACGCTGCATCACTGGGCCGGTGTGCCGTACCGGCTCGACGCGCTGGCGGAATCGACGCTCGTGCAGGCGTCGGTGTCCGTGTACTGGACGCTCTGCGCGCTCGCGATCACGATCTGGGCCACGCGCCGCGGGCTGCGCCCGCTGTGGCTCGTTGGCGCCGCGCTGCTCGCGCTCACGGTCGTCAAGCTGTTCCTGTTCGACCTGTCGCACGTGACCGGCATCGAGCGCATCGTATCGTTCATCGGCATCGGCGTGCTGCTGCTGTTGATCGGCTATTTCTCGCCGCTGCCGCCGAAGGCCGCGGCGCAACGGGACGACCCGCGATGAAACCACCCGCCGCCCTGCCCGGACTGTGCCTGCTCGCGTCGTTCGCGGCGGCCCTCGTCCCCGCGCACGCCGAAGGCGTCGCGCAGCGCTTCGCGCTCGACCTCGACGGCAGCGCCGCGTATTACCAGCTCACCGTGCCGCAATCCGTGTATGCGGCAAGCCGGCGCGACGATCTCGGCGACCTGCGCATCTTCAACGGCGCGGACGAACCCGTGCCGTATTCGCTCGACGCGCCGGCCGCGGCCGCGCCCGCCGTGCCGCCGGTGCGCACGCCGGTGCACTGGTTCCCGCTGCCGCCCGCCCGGGCGGACAACGGCGCCGCGCCGCTCGGCGTGACGGTCGGCCCGGACGGTGCGCTGCGTGCGGCCGTCGCCGCGCCGGCGCGCGCGCGGCACGGCGCGGATCTCGTCGACCTGTCGCATACGGACGGCACCCTCGACGCGCTGCTCGTGCACGTGGGCGACGACACCTACCAGGGGCGCGTCGCGGTCGAGGCGAGCGACGATCTGCGCAGCTGGCGGCCGCTCGGCGGCACCGAGTTGCTGAAGGTCGGCCACGGCGACGACATGCTGGTGCAGGAGCGCATCGCGCTCGACGGCGCGGCGCCGCGCTACCTGCGGCTCGACTGGCCCGACGGCGCACCCGCGATCGCGTCGATCGACGTCGAAACGCACCCGCGCGACGCACGCGGGACCGACGCCGCGTCCGTGCCGCGCCTGTGGCGCAACGCCGTGCGCGTGCGGGCCGGCAGCGCGCCCGGCGAATATCTGTTCGACACCGACGGCGCGTATCCGGTCGACCGCGTGCGCATCGACCTGCCGCAGCCGAACACCGTCGCGCGCGCGACGCTGCAGAGCCGCGCCGACACGCAGTCGCCGTGGCGCGACGTGGCGGGCGCGGTGCTGTTCCGGCTGCAGGGCAAGGCCGGCGAACAACGCAATCCGCCGCTCGAATTCGCGGCGGATACGGATCGCGCGTGGCGGATCGTCGTCGACATGCGCAACGGCGGCTTCGGCGGCGGGCAGCCCGCCGTCGCGATTGGCTGGCACCCGGCCGCGCTGACCTTCGTCGCGCGCGGCGCGCCGCCGTTCACGCTCGGGGTCGGCGACGCGTCGCTCGCATCGTCGGCCGTGAGCCGCGACGCGCTGCTGGTCGGGATGGCGCCCGAAGTGCGGCCCGCCCGCGTGGGCGCGGCATTGCCGGTATCGGCCGTCGCGCCCGCGCCGGCCGCCGGAACCGATGCGACACGCCGCTACGTGCTGTGGGGCGCGCTGGTCGTCGCGGTCGGCATGCTCGGCACGATTGCATGGCGCCTGGCCAGGGGCGGCCACGACACGCCCGGCCGCGACGCGTGACGCCGCGCCGCCGGGCCCCGCCCGTCTTTATGCGCCGTTTATCGGGCGCGCCCGTTTCTTTCGACGGTCGCAACGCATAACTGCGTACAGTCGTCGCATCGGAACCACGATGCGACGACATGCAGGCAACCCCTTCATCGCACGACCGGCCGGTGCCGCGCAAGCGCACGGCCCTGCCGCCACGACGGCTTCTGCCGTGTCTCACGCTCGCGCTGTCGCTGTCGGCCGCGTTGCCCGCGCATGCCGACGACATGCCGGCAGCGCCCGTCGCCGCCGCCAGCGCGCCGCAAGCCGCGCTTCCCCCGGCGCTCGACGCGATCGTCGCGACGCTGCGCGACCGCTTTCATGTCGCGTATGCGGACGCACGCGCGATCGCCCGCGCGGTGCAGACCGAATCGGATCGCTACGGTCTCGCGCCGGCGCTGCTGCTCGCGATCATCGCGGTCGAGTCCGGCTTCGATCGCCGCGCGGTCAGTGTCGCCGGCGCGCGCGGGTTGATGCAGGTGCTGCCGACCGCCCATCGCGACCTCGTCGCGCATGTGAAGGACCTGTCCGACCCGGCCACCAACGTGCGGATCGGCGCAGCCATCTTCCGCGGCTATCTCGACGATGCGGACGGCGACGTCGAAACCGCGCTCGTGCGCTACAACGGCGGCACGAAGCGCTATGCGCAGCGCGTCGCGCTGCGCGTGCAGCAGTTCGACGCGCAGTTGCGCCGCCCGAACGACGCGGCGAACGACGCGCTGCGGACCGCCGCCAACCCGTGAGCGCGGCCCGCTATGCGGCCACCGCGAGCCGGTAGCCGACGCCCGTCTCCGTGAGGATGTACGCGGGCCGCCGCGGATCGCACTCGAGCTTGCGCCGCAGGTGGCCGACGTACACGCGAAGGTAGTGCGCGTTCTTGCCGTGCGCCGCTCCCCACACCTCGTTCAGCAGACGGTCGTGCGTGAGCAGCCGTCCCGCGTGATGCGCGAGCGCGGCCAGCAGCCGGAATTCGATCGGACTCAGATGCACGCGCGCCCCGCCGCGCAGCACTTCGCGCTCGACGAGATCGACGCTCACGTCGCCGAAGCGCACGCGCACCGCGTCGATGCGCCCGCCGCCGGCCTGCCGCCGCAGGTGCGCACGAATGCGGGCGATCAGCTCGGCCGCGCCGAACGGCTTGGTCAGGTAGTCGTCCGCACCCGCGTCGAGCGCGGCCACCTTGTCGCTCTCCGCATTCAGCGCCGACAGCACGATCAGCGGCACGGCCGAGCACGCGCGCAGCGCGAGGATCAGATCGATGCCGCCGAGGTCGGGCTGGTTCGTGTCCGCGACGATCAGGTCGGGGCGGCGCGCGGCGACCAGCGCCACGCCGGCGGCGCCGGTCGCGGCCTCGCACACGTGCATGTGTACGGCCCTCAGCGCGACGCGGACGAAATGCCGGATGAACCTGTCTTCGTCGACGATCGCGATGACGACGGTCGGTTCGCTCATGCGGCGGCGCCTCCGTCCCGCGCATCGCGCGCGCATACGCGCGCGCGACCGTGTGCGTTCATCTTCACGCCCATCCGCATGCGACCAGCACCATGTCGATCAGCTTGATGAACGGGAACGGCAGCAGCACGCCGCCGAGGCCGTACATCAGCAGGTTGCGGCGCAGCAGCGGCGCGGCGCCGAGCGGACGATAGCGCACGCCCTTCAGCGCCAGCGGAATCAGCGCGACGATGATCAGCGCGTTGAAGATCACCGCCGACAGGATCGCGGACGCCGGCGACGCGAGGTGCATCAT
>NZ_JPGL01000123.1 GCF_000732615.1 Burkholderia paludis | reverse complement strand
GGTACGGCCAGGGCGTTTATGGCGGGACGGGTGGTGCGGCGGGCGACGGCGGCGCGGTGGTTGGCAACGGACAGGCCGGCAACGGCGGCGGCGGCGGCGGCGGTGCTGCCGTCGTGATTCAGTCGGGCGGCGCGGTCACCGCGACCGGCACGATTCAGGGTGGGAATGCCGGCGGCGGGGACGCGACGGGCTACTCGAACGACGGGAGCGGCGGCGGCGGCGGTGGCGGTGCGGCCGTCGTCGCGCTGAGCGGCTCCAGTTTCACGAACGCCGCGGCCAATACGATCCAGGGCGGGATCGGCGGCGACGGCTACCTTGGCGGGAACGGCGGCGGCGGCGTGGTCGGCACTGGGTTCACGCTGAGCAACGGCGGCTCGATCGTCGGGCGGCAGGGCGGGACCGGCATCACGGTCAACGGCGTCGGCGGCACGGGCGGCAATGGCGGCGACGGCGTCGATCTCGGCAGCGGGAGTACGGCGAACAATAGCTACACCGCCGCCATCGACGGCGGCGGCGGCGGCGCGGGCGCCACGCAAGGCACCGGCGGCAACGGCGTCACGATGGGAAGCGGCAGCGTGCTGACCAACAACGGCACGATCCAGGGCGGCGGCGCGGCGAACTGCTATTCGACTTGCGTCGCCGGGACGGGCGGCAGCGGCGCGATCCTGTCGGGCAACGCGAGCGTGACCAACGCGGCCGATGCGAGCGGCAACACATCGGTTCAACCCGGCACGATCTTCGGCGGCAAGGGCGGCGCGGGCTGGGATCTGGGCGGCATCGGCGGCGTTGGTGTCCAGTTGCAGGGCAGCGGCAGCAGCCTGACGAATACCGACAGCGCGTTCGTCGTCGGCGGCACCGGCGGCGCGGCAAGCGCCGCGAACGACACCGGCGGGGGCGGCGGTGCGGGCGTGACCACCGTCAGCGGCGCCACCGTGACGAACGAGAACAGCGCGACGATCCGCGGCGGTGCGGGCGGCGACGGCAGCGTCGTCGGCGGCGCGGGCGGCGTCGGCGCGACGCTCGTCGCAGGCAGCAGTCTGAACAACAGCGCGACCGTGGCCGGCGGCGTCGGCGGCACGGGCAGCGGCGATACCGGGGCCGGCCAGGACACGACGGGCGGCACCGGCGGCGCCGGCGGCGCGGGCGTGACGCTTGCGAGCGGCGCCAATCTCGTCAACAGCGGCGCGAAAGCGGGCATCAGCGGCGGCGCGGGCGGCAGCAGCGGCGCCGGCGGCCAAGGGGGCGCAGGTGGAACCGGCGTCGATCTGGCGGCCAATGCGACGTTCGCGAACGGCGCCGCGGTCAGCGGCGGCAACGCGGGGCGCGGCACGGCCGCGACAGGCGTGGCCGGCGGACTGGGCGGTACCGGCATCCTGCTGGAGAGCAGCGCGCATCTCGACAACACGGGTACCGTCACCGGCGGCGCAGGCGGCCAACAGTTTTCGGCGAATACGTCGGGGCTCGGCAGCGGCGGCGCGGGCGGAACGGGGCTGGCGCTGGCCAGCGGCGCCAGCGCCACGAATACCGGGGCCGGCGCGATCGCGGGCGGCGCGGGTGGCGCGGGCGGTGTTTATGCCGGCAATGCCGGCGCGGGTGGCGCCGGCGCCATGCTCGCGGGTGGCGCGACGCTCTCCAATAGCGCGACGATCCGGGGCGGCAGCGGTGCCGAAGCGGCGAGCTATTCGGGTACCCGGGCGGCCGGCAGCACGGGCGGTGCGGGCGTGGTGCTGGCGGGCGCCGGGGCGACGCTCGCGAACAACGGCGCTTCGGCGCTGATCGCCGGCGGCACGGGCGGCGACGATTCCGGCGGCGGCACGAGCGGCATCGGCGGCGTGGGCGTGTCGCTTGCGAACGGCGCGAGCGTCACGAACACGGGCGGCGCGACGATCAGTGGCGGTGCAGGCGTCAACAGTCGCGTGATCGGCCTGACCGGCGGACTGGCCGGGGTCGGCGTCGTCGCCACCGGCGGCGCGAGCATCGTCAATGCGAGCCTGATCGAGGGCGGCACGCCGAGTTCCGATGCGGGCGCGCCGCAGGTCGACGCGGTCGACCTGAGTGGCGGCGGCAATACGCTGACGCTCGAGAACGGCTACCGCTTCGTCGGCAACGTCGTCAGCACGAGCGGCACGACCAACGGCGGCGATACGCTGGTGCTCGGCGGCGACAGCGCCGCGACGGGCGGCACCGGCAACGGCACGTTCAACGTGTCGCGCATCGTCGGCACCGTGCCGACCGGCTACGACAAGACGAACGGCCCGGCGTACTACGGTTTCAACGCATTCGAGAAGACGGGCACCAGCACCTGGACGCTGACTGGCACCGGCGCGACGAACCAGAACTGGCAGATCGCGAACGGCGTGCTGCAGGGCGATGCGACGTCGCTGCAAGGCAACGTGACGTTCGCGCCCGCGTCGGGCGCGACGCCGGGCGTGGTATTCGACCAGGGCAGCGCCAACGCGAACAGCCCGGCGAGCGCGACCTACGCGGGCGTCGTGAGCGGCGCGGGCAGCCTGACGAAGATTGACAACGGCACGCTGATCCTGACGGGTGCGAACGCGTATACCGGCGGCACGACGATCGGCGCGGGCACGCTGCAGATCGGCAACGGCGGCACGACCGGCTCGATCACCGGAAACGTGGTCGATAGCGGTTCGCTCGTGTTCAACCGCAGCGACAACGGCAGCTTTGGCGGTACGATTTCCGGCTCGGGAGCGGTGACGGTCGCGGGCGGCGGCACGATGACGCTGACGGGTGCGAACACGTATACCGGCGGCACCACGGTGTCGAGCGGCGTGCTGCAAATCGGCAACGGCGATACGTCGGGCTCGATCGTGGGCAATATCGTCGACAACACCAGCGTCGTCTTCAACCGCAGTGACGACGTCACGTTCGGCGGCAACATCTCGGGTACCGGCGTGCTCACGAAGAGCGGTGCGAACACGCTGATCCTGAACGGCAGCAACACGTACACGGGCGGCACGACCGTCGGCACCGGCACCCTCGAGATCGGCGACAGCGGCCATGCCGGCGCGACGCTCGCGGGCAACGTCGACGTGCTGAGCGGCGCGACGCTGCGCGGCCACGGCACGATCGGCGGCAGCGTGCTGAACGACGGCACCGTGTGGCCGGGCGGATCGGTCGGCGTGCTGACGATCAACGGCAACTACACGCAGAACCCGGGCGGCACGCTGCAGGTCGACGTCACACCGACGCAGGCGTCGGAACTGGTGGTCGGCGGCACCGCGCAGCTGGGCGGCACGCTGAGTCTTGTCTATGCGCCGGGCACGTATTCGGCGACCACCTACACGCTCGTGCAGGCGAAGACGGTCAGCGGCACGTTCGCGAATACGCAATCGTCGGGCTCGACGCCGACGAACCTGAATGCGCAGGTTGCCTATAACGCGACGCAGGCGAATCTCGTCCTGGCGACGCCGACGCCGACGCCGACGCCAACGCCAACGCCGACGCCGACGCCAACGCCAACGCCAACGCCAACGCCAACGCCAACGCCAACGCCGACGCCAACGCCAACGCCGACGCCAACGCCAACGCCAACGCCAACGCCAACGCCAACACCGACGCCAACACCGACGTCAACCCGTGTCGGACCGGCAGACGGTGACCTGTTTGCGAACCGGATGCGGCTCGTCAATCTCGTCGGCCAGCAAGCATTGAGTACGGTGCTGGATGCCGGGTTGACCAGCATGAACACACAATGCGGAGCCGGCGCCGTGGGGGCTCCGGGGCAGAGCACGGCACGCGCGGTGTGTCAGACGGGGGTATGGCTCCAGGCCAACGGCTCGGATGCGGTGATCAGCGGCATGGATCGTCTGCATGCGAACGGCTTCGGGCTGCTTGGCGGCGTCGATCGAGCGATCGGCGAAACTGGGCTGCATCTCGGCGTCGAGGCCGGCGTGAACCGGATCAACAGCAGCGACTCGGCTGGCGGCGGCGGCTCGACCGACAATGCGCACATCGGTCTGTATGGATTCGCGAACGCGGGGCCGCTCGTGTTGTCCGGTACGGTCGACTTCATGCACAGCAGCTACACGATGTACCGCGCAACCGGCATCGGCAACGCATCGTCGGACCCGGGCGGCAGCACGACGGGCGCTGCCGTGCAGGCAGCCTGGCCGCTCGCGGCCGCGCAATGGCTGATCACGCCGCGCATCGGCGTGCTGTATCAGCATCAGCGGCTCGATGCATTCGGCGAAACGGTCGCGAATCCGAGCCCGCTGGCGCCGGCGTTCGGCGTGACGGGGCAGGCTGCGACGTATACGACGTTGCAGCCTTATGCGGCCGTATCGTTCTCGCATCCGTTCGAGGTCCGGAATGTGACGTACGTGCCGAGCCTCGATCTCGGATACCGCTACGACGCGCGCGGCAACGTACCGGCGGTCACGGTGCTTGCGCAGGACGGTACGCAGTTCGTGCTGCCGGGAACGCCCATCGGACGTAGCACAGGAACGGTCGGAGCGCGCTTGACGGCCGAGTTGCCCGGGGCGTGGAACCTGTACCTGAACTATCAAGGGCTGTTCGCGACGCACATGCACGACAACCTGCTGACATTTGGCTTCACGAAGCACTTCTGACGAGGTTTGGCATCCTGACGGTAGCCCAGCCGGTTCGCCGGGGGAAGGACTCCGCGCGAACCGGCGCGAGCATAGGCAGCGCGCCGGCACGGCGAGCCGGTTGCTTCGGGCTGAAAGGGCGGCGGGCACGACACGATGGCGCGACCGGCGTCTCGCCGCCGCCCACGACGGCTACATGCCGGCCGGCGCACGCCGTCGACTGCGTTTCGCGCGTCGAGCCTGCACCGATTGACGACATGACGAGGAGAGGATCGTGACACGTCCGTTCGACGACGACTGGCGCCGCTGGATCGCCGAGAATCTGCTGCTGGACGGTACGCCGGACGCGCTCTTGCAGGTGCTGGCGTCGCACGGCTTCACGCCCGACGATGCCGCACGCGAGATCGGCGCGGCACTGGCGAGTCCGTATCTGCAAGGTGGAACGCGCATGCGCGATCGGTTGCGCAAGCGCGACTGGCTGTTGTCCGTCCAGAGTGCATTGACCCGGTTGCGCACGAACGGCGACCGCATCGAGCGGTACGCGTGCCTGCCGCGTGATGCGTTCTTCGACAGGTATTACTTCTCGAACCGCCCCGTGATCCTGACCGGCGCGTTCGACGACTGGCCGGCGCGCGCAAAATGGAGCTTCGATTATTTCCGCGCGCGCTGCGGCGAATGCGAGGTCGAGGTGCAGTTCGGGCGCGATTCGGATGCTCAATACGAAATCAATCAACCGAAGCACAAGAGGACGATGCGCTTTGGCGACTATGTCGATCTCGTGGAGCGCGGCGGCACGACGAACGATTTCTACATGACCGCGAACAACACATCGCACAATCGTGTCGCGCTCGCAGCGCTATGGGACGACGTTGCACCGATCGAGCCGTATCTCGACCCGGCGTCGCCGGACACCGGATTCTTCTGGTTCGGTCCCGCAGGGACGAAGACTCCCTTCCATCACGACCTGACCAACAACTTCATGGCGCAGGTGATCGGCCGCAAGCGGGTGAGACTCGTGTCGTCGCTCGATACGCCGGCGATGTACAACGATCTCCATTGCTATTCGCAGGTTGACGGCAGTGCGCTCGACTATGAGCGTTTTCAGCGGCTGAAGGACGTGCAGGTGCTGGAGTGCGTGATCGAACCCGGCGATCTGCTGTTTCTGCCGATCGGCTGGTGGCACTACGTGGAGGGACTCGATCCGTCCGTCACGATGACGTTCATCAATTTCGCGGCGCCGAATGATTTCGCGAATACGTACCGGACCTATCACGCGGTGTGAGTGACCTGCGGCGGGATTTTGTAGCCAGGTAAGCAGTGAGTCGCATGTCGATATTATCGGACTCCAGCCAGGCTCGACGGACCGTGGCCGGAGGTTGGTAACGATGGGCGCCATGCGGCCGCTTCTCGTTGTAGAACTGACGCCATGGCTCGATGAGCACCCTGGCTTCAGCACGGCTGCGGAACCACTCGCGATTCAGCAGTTCGTCGCGCAGCTTGCCATTGAAGCTCTCGACGAAACCGTTTTGCCATGGGCTACCGGGCGTGATGAAGGCCGGGCCGACAGACGCGTCGCGCAACCAGCGCATGACACGGGCAGCGGTAAATTCCGCACCGTTGTC
>NZ_JPGL01000122.1 GCF_000732615.1 Burkholderia paludis | reverse complement strand
TGAGCACCCTGGCTTCAGCACGGCTGCGGAACCACTCGCGATTCAGCAGTTCGTCGCGCAGCTTGCCATTGAAGCTCTCGACGAAACCGTTTTGCCATGGGCTACCGGGCGTGATGAAGGCCGGGCCGACAGACGCGTCGCGCAACCAGCGCATGACACGGGCAGCGGTAAATTCCGCACCGTTGTCCGACCGGATGAACGCTGGCTTGCCATACAACCGCATCAACCTCGACAGCACCAGAATCACGTCCTGCGAGCGCAGGCTGGCGCCGACCTCGATCGCCAGACATTCCCGCGTGTATTCATCGATAACGCACCGCATCTTCAAGCCCCGGCCGTCTACCAGCTGATCGTGGACGAAGTCGTAGCTCCAGACCGAATTGGGCCGCGTCGCGCCGGGCAGGCGAATGTCGCTGCCGCAGCGTCTGCGACGCGGGCGCCGTCTCGGGATACTCAGCTTCAGGGCTCGCCACAGGCGGCGCACCCGCGATTCGCCCAGCGACAGCCAGGCCGAGATACGTCGATACCCAAAGCGCGGCACCTCCTGAGACGCTGCGATCAACTGCTCGCCCAGAAGCCGATCTTTCTCCGGCTGTCTAGGTTTGTAGGCCGGCACCCCGGCGGCTCAAGCCCGGGTAACGGCATGCCTTGCGTTGTGACAGCCCCCGCCGGATCAGGACTTCCAGCGCTTCGCGCCGGCCCGTCGGGGTATTCATTTTTTTCGGCTGAACTCCTTCAGGCCATCGATCACCAGCAGTTGCTCGGCAATCAGGCGCTTGAGCCGCTCGTTTTCCGATTCAAGCTCTTTGAGCCGACGGGCTTCGGCCACATCCATACCGCCGAACTTGTTTCGCCACCGGTAGAACGTCTGCTCCGTGATGTCGTGCCGCCTGCACAGATCTTTCACCGGCTC
>NZ_JPGL01000121.1 GCF_000732615.1 Burkholderia paludis | reverse complement strand
GCCCGCCCCCCGATGCCCCCGTCCATTCCCGATACGTCGACAGCGCCGGAGCAACTGGCGCGCGCGCTCGACGCGGCGCCGCTCGACGTCGCGCTGCACGCGCGCATGCGCGATGCGCTGCAGGCCGCCGGCGACGCCGACGGCTTCGCCGCGCATCAGCTCGCGGTCGCCGCGTTCGATGCGCTCGCCGACGCGCCGCCCGCCACGCGGGCGCTCGCACTGTACAACCTCGCGACCGTCTACGCGATGAAAGGCCGCACCGACGACGCGGTGCGCTGGTACCGGCACACGCTCGACGTGAATCCGTCGCTCGCGAACGCGCACCAGAACCTCGCCGCGCTCTACGCCACCGCCGGACGCCACGCCGACGCGCACGCGCATCGCGAACGCGCATACCGGCTGCAGCGCGTGTTCGTCGAACCGGCGCTCGACGCCGACGCGCGGCGACTGCTGATCGTCGGCGTCGGCGGCGGCACGGGCAACGTGCCGCTCGACGCATTGCTGCCGTTCCGCACGATCACCCGCATCAAGTACGCGATCGACTATGCGGACGACGCCGAGGATGCGCAGTTGCCGCCCCACGATCTCGTGTTCAACGCGGTCGGCGATCCGGACATCGCCGCGCCGCTCGCGGCCCGTCTCGCCCGCTTCGCCGGCCGCAGCGCGGTGCCCTTGCTGAATCCGCCCGACGCGATCGCGCACACGCATCGCGACCGCACCGCCGCGCGCCTCGCGGCGCTGCCGGACGTCCTGGTGCCGCCGTGCGTGCGCATCGAGAACGCGCGCGGGCCGTTCGACGTACTGCTGCGCCGCCTCGCACTGGCCGGCGTGACCTTTCCGCTGCTGCTGCGGCCGGCCGGCGCGCACGGCGGCGACGGCGTCACGCTGCACGCCACGCCCGACACGTTCGCCGCGGCGCTTGCACGGCTCGACGGTCCCGCCTACGCGACCGCCTACCGCGACACCCGCGGCGCCGACGGCTGCTTTCGCAAATACCGGGCGATCTTCGTCGATCGCGTGCCGTACCCGTACCACCTCGCGATCTCGACGCACTGGCTCGTCCACTACTTCTCGGCCGACATGACGTCGACGCCGTGGAAGCTCGACGAGGAGCGCCGCTTCCTCGACGATCCGCACGCGGCGCTCGGCGCAACGGCGTCGCGCGCGCTCGCCGCGATCGGCCGGCAACTGGATCTCGACTACGGCGGCATCGACTTCGCGCTGACCGGCGACGGCCGGGTGGTCGTCTTCGAAGCGAACGCGACGATGCTCGTCCATCGCGAAGCGGCCGACGGGCCGCTCGCGCACAAGAACCCGCACATCGAGCGGATCGCGCACGCCTTCGCGCGCATGCTCGATACGCGCCCCGGCCTCGCCCCCTCCTGCCCGACGCCCACCCGGACATGACTCCCGATACGACGTTCGCCCACGCCAGAACGCTGCATCTCGCCGGCAACCTGCCCGGCGCCCGCACGCTCTACGAAGCCCTGCTCGCCGACGATCCCGGCAACGACGAACTCCGGATGCGGCTCGGCATCCTCGAGCTGCAATGCGGCAACAGCGCCGGCGCGCTCGCGCAGCTCGACCGCGCGATCGAACTCGCGCCGCGCGACGCCCGCCACCATGTGGCGCGCGGCCATGTGCTGCACACGCTCGGCCAGCATGCCGGCGCGGCGGACGCACTGCGCACCGCGCTCGCGATCGACCCCATCAACGCCGACACGCACGCCGCGCTCGGCAACGCCCTGCAGGCGCTCGGCTTCCATGCCGACGCGATCGACGCATACGGCAACGCGCTCGCGCTCGACCCGTCGAACGCCGACGTCGCGAACAACCTCGGCAACAGCCACCAGCATCTCGGCGCGACCGACGCGGCCGAGCGCGCGTACCGCGTGGCACTCGCCGCGCAGCCGGCCCACGCGCTCGCGCTGACCAACCTCGGCACGCTGCTCGACGCGCACGCGCGTCACGACGACGCGCTCGCGCTGCTGCACGACGCCGTGCGCTCCGCACCTGACGCGCCCGCCGGCCTGATCAACCTCGGGGCGGCGCTGTGCGACCGGCGCGAGTTCGCCGAGGCGGCCACGCATCTCGCGCACGCGGCGGCGCTCGCGCCGCACGACGCCGACGCGGCCTACAACCTCGGCAACGCGCTGCTGGGGCTCGGCCAGCACGCGCAGGCCGCCGACCAGTACCGGCTGGCGGTCGCCCTGCGGCCCGATCACGCGGACGCGCTGAACAATCTCGGCACCGTGTGCGAGCGCCTCGGCGACACGGCGGCGGCGGCCGGCGCGTTCGACGCCGCGCTGCGCGCGCGACCCGACTTCGTCGCGGCGCACAACAACGCCGCGAACCTGTTGCGGCGGCTCGGCCTGCACGACGATGCGATCGCGCACCTGCGCGCCGCACTGGCCAGCGCCCCCGAGCACTCGGCGACGCACAACCACCTCGGCAACGTGCTGAAGGACGACGGCGCGCTCGACGCCGCGATCGACAGCTACCGGCACGCGCTCGCGTGCGACCCGGGCAACGCGATCGCGCACAGCAACCTCGTCTACGCGCTGAGCTTCCAGTCGGAGCAGCCGGAGGCCGTGCTCGCCGAAGCACTGAACTGGTCGATGCGGCACGAGACGCCCGACGGCACGCTCGCGACGGCCCCCGAGCGCAGCCGCGCGCCGGACGCCCGGCTGCGGATCGGCTACGTCGGCGCGGATTTCCGCGAGCACTGCCAGGCGCTGTTCCTCGTGCCGCTGCTGTCGCATCACGACCGCCGCGCGTTCGAGATCGTCTGCTACGCGAGCGTCGCGCGGCCGGACGCGCTCACCGCGCGGCTCGCCGGCTACGCGGATCGCTGGCACGACGTGTACGGGCTCGACGACGCCGCGCTCGCGCAGCGCATCCGCGACGACGGCATCGACATCCTCGTCGACCTGACGATGCACATGGCCGAAGGCCGGCCGGGCCTGTTCGCGCACCGGCCCGCGCCGGTCCAGGCGATCTGGCTCGCCTATCCGGGCACCAGCGGCCTGGCGTCGATCGACTTCCGGCTGACCGACCCGCATCTCGATCCGCCCGGGCACGACGGGTTCTATCGCGAGCGCTCGATCCGGCTCGCGGATACCTTCTGGTGCTACGACCCGCTGACCGACACGCCGGCGGTCGGGCCGCTGCCCGCGCGCGACGCCGGCCACGTGACGTTCGGCTGCCTGAACAATCCGTGCAAGCTGACCGACCGCACGCTGCGGCTGTGGGCCGGCCTGTTCGCGCGCCTGCCCGGCGCGCGGCTGGTCGTGATGGCGCCGCAGGGCGCGGGGCGGACCCGGCTCATCGAGCGGCTGCGCGCGCACGGCATCCAGCCGGAACGCGTCGACTGCGTGCCGTACCGGCCGCGCGCCGACTATCTGGCGACCTATCTCGGCATCGACATCGCGCTCGACACGTTCCCTTACAACGGCCACACGACGACGCTCGATGCGCTGTGGATGGGCGTGCCGGTCGTCACGCGCGTCGGGCGCACCGCCGTCGGCCGGGGCGGGCTGTCGCAGCTCGCGAACCTCGGCCTGGACGCGCTCGCCGCCGACAGCGACGCCGCGTTCGTCGACACCGCCGTCGCCCTCGCCCGCGACCTGCCCGCGCTCGCCGCGCTGCGCGGCGAACTGCGCGCACGCCTCGCACGCTCGCCGCTGATGGACGGCGCGCGCTTCGCCCGCGGGATCGAGGCGGCCTACCGGCGCATGTGGCGCGACGCCTGAGGGGCCGCCGCGCCCGGCCGGGCGCCGGCGGCGCGGCCAGGCCGGACGTCGTGCGCCGCGCGCGGCGGGCCGCGCTATGATGTTGCAGCGGCGCTGCTGCCGCTTCATTGCCGCACGCGCCGTCGTGCGCATCGTCCCCCTTCGAGGAAGCAACCCATGTCCATTTCGATGTATCAGGCCTCGGTGCCTGTCCTGATCCGCGGCCTGACCAGTCTTCAGCACATCCTCGGCAAGGCGCAGGCTCATGCGGCCGAGAAGCAGATCGATCCGTCGGTGTTCATCGGCGCCCGCCTGTACCCGGACATGCTGCCGTTCGTCCGCCAGGTCTACATCGCGACCGACACGGCCAAGGGCTGCGCCGCGCGCCTCGCCGACACCGAGATCCCGAGCTACCCGGACGTCGAGCAGACCTTCGACGAACTGCACGCGCGCATCCAGAAGACGATCGACTACCTGAAAGGCTTCGACGCCGCACAGATCGACGGCAGCGAGTCGCGCCAGATCGTGCTGAAGATGCGGGTCGGCCCGATCGAGTTCACCGGCCAGTCGTACCTGCTGCACTTCGTGCTGCCCAACTTCTTCTTTCATGTGACGACCGCGTACGACATCCTGCGCCACGGCGGCGTCGAACTCGGCAAGCTCGACTACCTCGGCGGGCGCGACCAGCAGGCCTGACGCGCGGCCGGGCAATGCCCGGCCCGCCGCCGTCCGCACCCGCGGCAGGCAACGCGCGGCGGCCCGGCCAGGCCGGCCGCGCGGGCCGGCCGCGACGCTTTCCGGAGCGCTTGCCGGCCGCGCGCCGCGCGCGCCAGCCGAAACGCCGTCCGGCTGGCGTAAAATACGCACTTTCCTCTTTCTCGCCCCCTTATGACGCTCGCCTCCACGCTCGACATCATCGCCGAGCTGAAAGCCGGCCGGATGGTGATCCTGGTCGACGAAGAAGACCGCGAAAACGAGGGCGACCTCGTGATCGCCGCCGAATTCGTCACGCCGGAAGCGATCAACTTCATGGCCAGGTACGGCCGCGGCCTGGTTTGTCTGACGTTGACCCAGGAACGCTGCAAGCAGCTGCACCTGCCGCTGATGACCTACCGCAACGGCACCCAGTACGGCACCGCGTTCACGGTCAGCATCGAAGCGGCCGAAGGCGTGACGACCGGCATCTCGGCCGCCGACCGCGCGCACACGATCGCCACGGCGGTCGCGCACGACGTGCGCCCCGAGCACATCGTGCAGCCGGGCCACGTGTTCCCGATCATGGCGCAGCCGGGCGGCGTGCTCGTGCGCGCGGGCCACACCGAGGCCGGCTGCGACTTCACCGCGCTCGCCGGCCTCACGCCGGCCGCGGTGATCTGCGAGATCATCAAGGACGACGGCACGATGGCGCGCCTGCCGGACCTGATCGAATTCGCGACGGAACACAACCTGAAGATCGGCACGATCGCCGACCTGATCCAGTACCGCAGCCGCACCGAGTCGATCATCGAGCGGATCGCCGAGCGCACGATGCAGACCGCGCACGGCACGTTCCGCGCGGTGCTGTACCGCGACCAGCCGAGCGGCTCGCCGCACATCGCGCTGGTGCGCGGCGCGCCGTCGCCCGACGTCGATACGCCGGTGCGCGTGCACGAGCCGCTGTCGGTGCTCGACCTGCTCGAGACGGGCGTGTCGACGCACTCGTGGACGCTCGACGCCGCGATGCGCGAGATCGCGGCCCGCGACCTCGGCGTGATCGTGCTGCTCAACTGCGGCGACACGAAGGAACACCTGATCGACGTCTTCAAGGCGTTCGACGAGGAAGAAAAGGCCGCTGCGCTCAAGCGCCGGCCGGTCGATTTCAAGACGTTCGGCATCGGCGCGCAGATCCTGCGCGATGTCGGCGTCGGCAAGATGCAGGTGCTGTCGAATCCGCGCAAGCTGGGCAGCATGTCCGGCTACGGCCTGGAAGTCACGGGCTTCATCCCGATGCCCGGCGGCGAAGCCAGGTCCTGCCCGGCGTCCAACGCGTAACCCGCCACGGCGCTTTCGCCCTATAACCGCTCATCCACACCACGGACAAGATCATGGAAATCGGACAATACCAACCGAATCTCGAAGGCGACGGCCTGCGTATCGGCATCGTGCAATCGCGCTTCAACGAGCCGGTGTGCAACGGCCTCGCCGACGCGTGCGTCGAGGAACTGGAACGCCTCGGCGTCACCGGTGAAGACGTGCTGCTCGTGTCGGTGCCCGGCGCGCTGGAAATCCCGCTCGCGCTGCAGAAGCTCGCGGAAAGCGGCCAGTTCGACGCACTGATCGCGCTCGGCGCGGTGATCCGCGGCGAGACCTACCACTTCGAACTCGTATCGAACGAGAGCGGCGCGGGCATCACCCGCATCGGCCTCGATTTCAACCTGCCGATCGCGAACGCGGTCCTGACGACCGAAACCGACGAGCAGGCCGTCGCGCGCATGACCGAAAAGGGTCGCGACGCCGCGCGCGTCGCCGTCGAGATGGCCAACCTGACGATGGCCCTCGACCAGCTCGGCGACGAAGACGAGGAAGACGAAGACGAAGAAGACGACGAAGAGGAGCGCGCATGAAAAAGAGCGCCCGCCGACAATCGCGCGAGCTGGCGACGCAGGGCCTGTACCAGTGGTTGCTGTCGAACGCATCCTCCGGCGAGATCGACGCGCAGCTGCGCGGCGCTCTCGGTTACGACAAGGCTGACAAGGAACTGCTCGACGCGATCCTGCACGGCGTGATCCGCGAGCACGCCACGCTGGTCGAAGCGCTGACCCCGTCGCTGGACCGTCCGATCGACCAGCTGTCGCCGGTCGAACGCGCCGTGCTGCTGATCGCGACGTTCGAGCTGACGCACCACGTCGAAACGCCCTACCGCGTGATCATCAACGAAGCGGTCGAACTCGCGAAGACGTTCGGCGGCTCCGACGGCTACAAGTACGTGAACGGCGTGCTCGACAAGCTTGCCGCGAAGCTGCGCCCCGCCGAAATCCAGGCGCGCCGCAACGGCTGATACCGTTTGTCCGGAACGGGCGCGCATGCGCCCGTTTTTTCTTTCGTCTCGCCCCTCCCCCTGCCCGCCC
>NZ_JPGL01000120.1 GCF_000732615.1 Burkholderia paludis | reverse complement strand
CAACAACCCTCTTTGCCTGATGACCATAGCGAGTCGGTCCCACCCCTTCCCATCCCGAACAGGACCGTGAAACGACTCTACGCCGATGATAGTGCGGATTCCCGTGTGAAAGTAGGTAATCGTCAGGCTCCCTAAGCCAGAAACCCCCGCCCGAAAGGCGGGGGTTTTTGCATTTCGGCGGCGGAAATGTGGGCGGATTCGTGACGGTTACCGAGTCGGAATTTGCACATTCGTCTTGCTCGTTGTCGTTCTGGGGATCACCAATAAATAGCCGATATCATTCGTGATCCTCCGGCTTATCGCGTGCATCTCCGGTCAAGGCCGCAACTCATCCCTCTTTTCCTCCAGGCATTTTCCGATCGAATAGCCCGTAATTCGCAGGAAATAGACGCCTTGGCCGGTGTGGCCACGTAAAATCTGCGAACCCCATCCCTGTACTCGAAACGATGAACGCCGCCACCCAGATAGCTCGGGCTGTGTGCCCGCATGATTGTCCGGATACGTGCGCCATGCGCGTGACCGTCGAAAATGGCAAGGCGATCAAGGTCACGGGCGATCCTGATCACCCGCCGACGCAAGGCGTGTTGTGCACGAAAGTGAGTCGATACGCTGATCGTGTTCATCACCCCGACCGCCTCACCGTTCCGCTCAGGCGCGTCGGCGCGAAAGGGGCCGGGCATTTTGCACCGATCAGCTGGGACGAGGCACTGGACGAGATCGGCCGCCGTCTCGGGGAAATCGCGGCGCGCGCGCCGGAAGCGATCGTGCCCTACAGCTATGCAGGAACGATGGGGCTCGTGCAGGGCGAGGGCATTGCACAACGGTTCTTTCACAAGCTCGGCGCATCGCGGCTCGAGCGCACGATTTGCGCGGCAGCCGGTGCCGCGGGGTTGCGGTACACGTATGGCGGCAGTCTCGGCATGCACCTCGAGCATTTCGAGGAAAGCGAACTGATTCTGATATGGGGCGCGAACCCGATTGCATCGAGCCTGCACTTCTGGACGCGTGCGCAGGAAGCGAAGCGCCGCGGGGCGCGTCTTGTCGCCATCGATCCGTATCGTTCGCTGACGGCGGAGAAGTGTCATCAGCATATCGCGCTGAAACCTGGCACCGACGGGGCATTTGCCCTGGGCATGATGCATGTGCTGATCGTCGAAGACCTGCTCGACCACGACTATATCGCCAGCCATACATTGGGCTTCGACGCGCTCAAGGAGCGGGCGATGTCCTATCCGCCCGAACGCGTCGCGCAGATCTGCGGTATCGACGCGACGGAGCTGGTCGATCTCGCCCGTCGTTACGGCGCCACGCGCAAGGCATCGATTCGCCTCAACTACGGCATGCAGCGCGTTCGCGGCGGTGGCAACGCCGTACGCGCGATTGCAAGCTTGCCGGCGCTAACGGGCGCGTGGCGGGATCGGGCTGGCGGGTTGCTGCTCTCTTCATCGGAATCGGCGCCGGTCAACCAGGCGGCATTGTTGCGCCCGGATCTGATGCCTGGCTGGCCGCACACGCTGCCGCGCATCGTCAACATGAACGCGATCGGGGACGCGCTGCTGCACCCGGGAGATGCGATCTTCGGGCCGAAGGTCGAAGCGATAGTCGTGTACAACTCGAACCCGGTGGCGGTTGCGCCGGATTCGTCCAAGGTCGCCGCCGGATTCGCGCGGGAGGATCTATTTACGGTCGTTCTCGAGCATTTCAAGACAGATACCGTCGATTTCGCCGACATTGTGTTGCCGGCGACCACACAACTCGAGCATCTGGACATCCATAAATCGTACGGGCATACCTATGTGATGGCGAACCTGCCGGCGATTCCTCCGGTGGGTGAGGCGCGGCCGAACACGGAGATCTTTCGCGGCATCGCGCGTAGCATGGGGCTGGAAGAGCCTGCGCTCCACGACAGCGACGAGGAGGTCGCGCGCGCGGCGCTCCGCTGGGACGATCCCGCGCTCGACAGCGACTGGAACACGCTGAAACAGGCCGGCTGGTTGAAGCTCAAGCTGCCGGAGGCGCCGTTCGCGAATGGCGGTTTTCGTACGCCGTCCGGCAAGTGCGAGTTCTACAGCCCGCGACTCGAGCAGATGGGCATGGATCCCGTGCCCGACTACCTGCCGCCGTTCGAATCCGCCGAGGCCGCGCCCGAACTCGCCGCGCGCTTTCCGCTCGCGATGATTTCGCCGCCGGCCCGCCATTTCCTGAACAGCACGTTCGTGAACGTCGACAGTCTGCGCAACACGGAAGGGGAGCCGCATCTCGACGTTCACCCGTCCGACGCCGGGGCGCGCGGCATTGCGGACGGCGATCTCGTCCGCATCTTCAACGACCGCGGATCGATGCAGGCGCTTGCGAGAATTACCGATCGCGCACGTCCGGGGCTCGTCGTCGGATTGTCGATCTGGTGGAAGAAGCTGTCGCCGGACGGCCGGAATGCAAACGAGGTGACGAGCCAGGCGTTGACCGATCTCGGCAATTCGGCGACTTTTTACGATTGCCTTGTGGAAATTGAGCGAATTTGATCGAATATCACCGTATGAGCAGACGAATATCGGCGGAAGTTCGAAGTGGACATCTAACCCTGTTGTCTCGGGGCGGTCCAGCCGTTACGATGCGTTTTAGCACGACCATTCGAAAATCTGTGAGGAGACGCGCAGTATGGACAAAATTTGGCTGAAATCGTACCCACCCGGCGTTCCAGCCGAAATTGACGCGTCTCCTTACCCCTCCGTTCCTGACCTGCTCGACGAAAGCTTCCGGCAGTATCGCGACCGCACGGCGTTCGTCTGCATGGGCAAGGGCATCACGTACGGCGAACTCGACACGCTGTCGCGCCAGTTCGGCGCCTGGCTGCAATCGCGCGGGCTGGCGCGCGGCGCGCGCGTCGCGATCATGATGCCGAACGTGCTGCAGTATCCGGTGGCAATCGCCGCGGTACTGCGTGCCGGCTACACGGTCGTCAACGTGAACCCGCTCTATACGCCGCGCGAACTCGAACATCAGTTGAAGGACAGCGGCGCGGAAGCGATCGTCATCCTGGAGAATTTCGCATCGACGCTACAGGCCGTCATCGCCAATACGGCCGTCAAGCACGTCGTCGTCGCATCGATGGGCGACCTGCTGGGCATCAAGGGGTGGCTCGTCAACTATGTCGTGCGCAACGTGAAGAAGATGGTGCCCGCGTGGCAGTTGCCGTCGTTCACGCGCTTCAAGGCCGCCCTGTCGGAAGGGGCGCGCCAGTCGTTCAAGCCGCAGAAGGTCGGCCCCGACGACGTCGCGTTCCTGCAATACACGGGCGGTACGACCGGTGTCGCGAAGGGCGCGACGCTGCTGCACCGGAACATCGTGTCGAACGTGCTGCAGGCCGGCGCCTGGCACCAGCCGGCTCACGAGAAATTCCCGGAGGTGAAACAGTTCGTGACGGTCGTCGCGTTGCCGCTGTATCACGTGTTCGCGCTGACCGTCTGCGGTTTCCTGACCCTGCGTACGGGCGGTATGGGCATTCTGATCCCGAACCCGCGCGACATCGCCGGCATGATCAAGGAATTGAAGGGCTACCAGATCTCGACGATTCCGGCCGTCAACACGCTGTACAACGCGCTGCTGAACCATCCCGAATTCAATCAGCTCGACCTGTCGAAGCTCGTGATCGCCAACGGCGGCGGGATGGCGATCCAGGAAGGCGTCGCGAAGCGCTGGTATGAAAAGACGCACACGGCGATCATCGAAGGGTACGGCCTGTCCGAAACATCGCCGGTGGCGACCTGCAACCCGGTGACCGCGACCGAATACAGCGGGACGATCGGTCTGCCGCTGCCTTCGACCGAAGTGGCGATCCGCGACGATGCCGGCAACGACGTCGCGCTGGGCGAACCCGGCGAGATCTGCATCCGCGGGCCGCAGGTGATGGCCGGCTACTGGAACCGTCCGGACGAGACCGAGAAGGTGATGTTCCCCGACGGCTTCTTCAAGACGGGCGATGTCGGCGTGATGGATGCGCGCGGCTACGTGAAGATCGTCGACCGGAAGAAGGACATGATCCTCGTGTCCGGCTTCAATGTTTATCCGAACGAAGTCGAGGACGTGGTGGCGTCGCACCCGGGCGTGTTCGAGGTGGCGGCGGTCGGCGTGCCGGACGAGCATTCCGGCGAGGCGGTGAAGCTGTTCGTCGTGAAGAAGGATCCGGCACTCACCGACAAGGACATCCTGGCGTACTGCAAGGAGCGGCTCACCGGTTACAAGCGGCCGAAGCTGGTCGAGTTCCGCACCGAGTTGCCCAAGACCAACGTCGGCAAAATCCTGCGGCGCGAGTTGCGCGACGGACGCGCGTAACGATGTGGTTCAACGGAAAGCCCGGCTCGCGCCGGGCTTTTTTGTTTTGTGGCGCAAGCACGGATCGGACAGGTGAAGTTCTCGGTTGCCAAGCCACGAGCCACGAGCCACGAGTCACGAGTCACGAGTCACGAGTCACGAGTCACGAGTCACGAGTCACGAGTCACGAGTCACGAGTCACGAGTCACGAGTCACGAGTCACGAGTCACGAGCCACGAGCCACGAGTCACGAGCCACGAGTCACGAGCCACGAGCCACGAGCCACGAGCCACGAGTCACGAGTCACGAGTCACGAGCCACGAGCCACCAGCCACCAGCCACCAGCCACCAGCCACCAGCCACCAGCCACCAGCCACCACCCCGCGCGCTGTTCGTGCGAAGAGGCGCGTCATGGCCGGCAGATCCCCGGCGTGCGGGCCCGGGCGGCTGTGCCGCGAAAAAGAAAAAGGCGCCCGAAGGCGCCTTCAAGATGCTGCGGCTTGTCAGGCAAGCTGATTAGAACTTGTGACGGATACTGCGACCTGGTTGCTGGTGCTCGAGCCCGTGAGACCGTTGATCGAAGCGGTTGCCTGGATGACGTTGCCATCCGCGTCGAGCACGTTGCCCGATGCGTGCTGGTACACGCCGATTGCGTAGACGTCCGTGCGCTTCGACAGGAAGTAGTCGACGCCCAGCGAGCCTTGGTGGTACTTGGCTGCCGAATTGCCGTCGATCTTGCTGCCTTGCGTGTAGTCGTACGCTGCGCCCAGAATCAGCGCCGGGGTCAGCTGGTACTTGAAGTTGACTTCGGCGTTGTTGAACGTTGCGGTCTGGTTCACGAACGGACCGGCCGAGAAGCCCTTGAACTTCGTGTTCGAGTACGTCGCGCCGACCGTTGCTGCGCCGAACGTGTACGCACCGCCGGCACCGATGACCTGGTACGTGTTCGCGTTGTTCGCGTACGTGCCGTAGACCGGCGACGAGACCGACGCCGACGCGGAGCCGTTGTTGAACATGCCGCCGAACTGGTTCGGCGTGCGTGCGTTCAAGTAACCGACGCCCAACACCAACGGGCCGTTGTTGTAGCCTGCGCCGAGCGACCAGACCTGGTTCTTCGAGAACTGGCCTGCCTGGCCGCCGAAGCTGTACAGGCCGCCGAACGAGAAGCCGTTGTACGTCTGGCTCGTGAACTTGACTGCGTTGTTCACGCGATACGCGTTGTTGAAGTTGTCGAGGTCGCCCGGGTGAGCGGCGATGTAGCCGCCCCACTGGTCGCCTGCCTCGAGCGGGCCGACGAAGTCGACGACGGAGTCGTACTGGCGGCCCAGCGTGACCGTGCCGTAGTTGCTCGACAGGCCGACGTAAGCCTGACGGCCGAACATCAGGCCGCCCTGACCGAGCTTGCCGCTGTTCACGTCGAAACCGTTTTCGAGGGTGAAGATCGCCTTCAGGCCGCCACCGAGGTCTTCGGTGCCGCGCAGGCCGAAGCGGCTGCCTTGCATCACGCCGCTGGCCATGCTGTACAGGTGTTTGCCGTCTGCGTTGTTGTTGAAGAGCAGACCTTCATCGATGATGCCGTAAAGCGTCACGCTGCTTTGCGCATGGGCAGCGCCAGCGAACGCGCCCAGCGCGACGAGCGCGAGAAGCGACTTTTTCATTAACGGATCTCCAAAATTACCGAATTTTTCTGGCGGGGCCGATAGTTATGTTCTGTCGACGGGCCCCATCAACTTCGCAAGAAGTCGCACGTAATGTAGCAAAACCGTTTTTTGCCACAAAGCGAAATGCCGCAGCTCAAGGTCGCCATGTTTCCTTTATGCAACAATGGTTACAATCACGGGTTAACCGCAATTTCCGCTGAATAATCAAGTCGGTTACGCAGCGGACTCGTGCCCTTGCCGCTCGCGACGGCACACATGCAGCCAGGAGAACAGGATGGTGTTGGATGAACTGATCAGCGAATTCGATCGCGGCCTGCGATCGCTGGCCGGCATTAGCCGGATGAGCCGGCCGGTGCCCGCGCCGGCGGAGGCGCCGGCCGTCGAGTTGACGCCCGCCGAGCGCACGCATGCCGCCGGGCTGATGCGCGTGAACCACGTCGGCGAGGTCTGCGCGCAGGCGCTCTACCAGGCTCAGAAATTCACCGCGCGCACGGCGTCGGCGAAGGCGATGTTCGAGGAAGCGGCGCGCGAGGAAGAGGATCACCTCGCGTGGACGGCGCACCGGCTCAAGGAGCTCGATTCGCGTCCGAGCCTGCTGAACCCGCTGTGGTATGCCGGCGCGCTCGCGATCGGCGTGGCGGCCGGTACCCTCGGCGACAAGGTCAGCCTCGGCTTCATGGCCGAGACGGAGCGGCAGGTCGAGAGCCATCTCGAGGGCCATCTGTCCGAGCTGCCGGCGGCCGATACCGCGTCGCGCGCGATCGTCGACCAGATGCGGATCGACGAAGTGAAGCACGGCAAGGCCGCGACCGACGCGGGCGGGGCCGAGCTGCCGCTGCCCGCGCGGATGCTGATGCGCGCCGCGTCGAAAGTCATGACGAGCACTGCGTACTATCTGTGAGATTTGCACCGGGGCGACGCGCGACGCCGCCCCGGGTTCACCGCCCCCGATACCGCCCGTTTATTC
>NZ_JPGL01000119.1 GCF_000732615.1 Burkholderia paludis | reverse complement strand
CGAACTACCGGCAGCAGGTGCTCGTCGCATTCCGCGAGGTGGAGGACAACCTTGCCGACCTGCGCCTGCTCGACGACCAGATCCGTGCACAGGACGCGGCCGTCAACGCGTCGCGCCGTGCGGCGACCTTGTCGCGCACGCAGTACCAGGAAGGCGAGGTCGCGTATCTCGACGTGATCGACAGCGAGCGCTCGGTGCTGCAGTCGCAGTTGCAGGCGAACCAGTTGACCGGCGCGCAGGCCGTGTCGACCGTCAACCTGATTCGCGCGCTCGGCGGCGGGTGGGGCGCGGCGCCGACGGCGGTTGGCGATACGGCGTCCGGCAAGGCGGAGGTCGCCGCGCGTTGATGCCGTGGCCCGCGAAGGGCCGTTCAGGCAGATGGCCGATATGGCCGATCGATGAAGAACCCCGATCCGCGGCAACGCGGATCGGGGTTTTTTATTGGCCGCTCGCTATGACTGCTCTTCAGGCGTCACATCCGTGCGTTCGGCGATCACCACCGCGTAGCGTCCGACCGCATCAGCAATGCGCTGTGCCAGTTCGGGATCGCGCACCGCCCGCGCGAGCGTGACGCCGCCCGACAGCAGCGCGAGGAACGCGATCGCGCGGTCGTCGTCGGGTGTGTCGCCCAGACCGGACGCGACTTCGTCGACGATTTGCTGCAACGCCTGTTCGTACGCGTCGCGCGTGTCGTCGTCGGCGCGCATCACTTCGGGCGACAGGCTCGGCAGCGCACAGCTTTCGCCGAGTGCGCAGGTGCGTCGCGGCCCGAGGTAGAACGACACGAACGGGCGGCGCCAGCGCGCGCCATGCTCGGCCTTGAACGTCGCGACGCCTTGCCGGAGCTGCTCGAGACCGTCGAGCACGACGTTGCGGAACGCCTCGCCTTTCGATTTGAAATGCCCGTAGAACGCGCCGTTGGTGACGCCCGCCGCCTTCGTCAGCGGGCCGATGCCGGAGCCGCCATAGCCCTCCTGGCGGAACAGGCGGCTCGCGGCCTCGAGGATGCGCGTGCGGGTTTCGTGCTTGTGCTCGACGGAATAACGCATGACAGGCTCGCTTCAGAGCGATCGCTCTTTATCGCTTGCATAGAGAGCAACCAGTGTCTAATGTATAGAGAGTGACTGATATTTATATCACGTCACGATTCCGATGACCTGACCAGGAGAACGTGCGATGCCGATTACGCTGACAGTATCCGAAGGGGTTTTCACGCCGGACGACGAGGGGCCGGTGTTTGCCGAGTTGACCGATGCGCTGCTGGATGTCGAAGGATTGACCGGGAACGGGTTCCTGGCGCCGAACGTGGTGGGCACGCTCAACGTGCTGCCGCGGCACCGGACCTTCGTGCATGGCCGGGCGGAGCCCGCCGCGTTCGTCGAGCTGAAGCTGCCGGCGGTGGCGCTCGCCGCGCCAGACAAGCAGCGGCAATTCGTCGAACGGGCGACCGAGATCGTGCTGCATCGAGCGGGCGGGCGGCTGACGCCCGCGCAAGTGTGGGTGAACGTCGTGCATGCGGTCGATGGCGGCTGGGGCATTGCCGGGCGGCGGTACGACAACGCGTCGCTGGTCGATTCGATCCAGCTTGCGGCGACGGCCTCGCGTTAACTGCAACTAACGGTCAAGCCGTCGGGCGTTGACCGGCGGTGCGGCGGCGATCGCCGCCGCACCGGTTGCTTGTCGTTGCCTGCAAGCCGCTGCTGGCGGCGTGGGCCCCGGTTCGCCGGCTGCGTGACGGCGTCCCGGGTGCCGCTGACAGGCAGTCCGTCGCCTGTATCGATGCTGACTCCGTGCGACACGTCGCGTCAGGCTCCCGCCGGCGTTCTCGCCACCCGCCGAAACGACCTCGGCGCGGCCTTTCACCCGTTGCGGTTACCCCGGGCTACCCGGGTTACTCGTGCTACTCGGGTTACTCGGGTTACTCGGTACGCAATTTCTCGACAGTCCGCAATAAGCCGATATCTCGTCGCGGCGCCGGTCACTACCATCCATCGCTATCGATTCCGCCCGATTGGCGGGCGGCCTGACGGAGCCACATCGCGTGGCGCGAGCGCTGATGGAACGAAGCACGAGCATCGAGGCAGGGCGCCTGCTGCGGCGAAGCCGGGCGCCGGCATGGATCGCGATTGCCGCGACGCTGCTGCTGGCTTACGGCGTCGCGAGGCATCTGTCGCGGGCAGCGCCGGCGCCGCCGGAGCCGCAGCATTTCTCCGTCGACGTGGATCGCGCCAGGGCGCCGTGGGAGCGTCCCGTGATCGCGATGCGCGAAGGCGTGCCGGTGCACATCGACGTGCGTGCCAGCGAAGCCGGCGTGCTGATGGCGCATGAAATACCGGGCGCGTTCGCGGCCTGCGCGTCCGGGAGTGCGCAGTCGCTGGACATCTTGCCGGTCGGCATCACCGGGCGTTTCTCGCTGCATTTCCACAGCCGCACAGGCGACACGATCGAGGTCGCCGTGATCGAAATCTATCCGGGGCCGTGACCGCAACGCAATTTCATCACGACAAACAAGACGGAAGGAGACAACGATGCAATTTCCGATTCGCGCAGCGATCGCGCTGTCGCTCACCAGTTTCGTGCTGGCCGGCTGCGGCGGAGACGCCGACGACACGCCGGCCGCCACGACCAGCGTATCCGTGGCCGACTATGTCGTGCCGCGCGTACCGAGCTGCAGTCAGGGCGACACGCCCGAGACCGCGTTGCAAGGGCAGGTGCCGGCCGCGCTCAGGCAGGCCGGATTCGGCGGCTTCAACTGCAACCTGAAGCGCGTCAGCCAGATCCAGGGCGAAGGCGCGTCGTGGTCGGCCGCCACCTATACGGACAAGAAAGGCCAGACCTGCTTCTATCACGCGACGATGGGCGCCAGCGCGCTGTTCAACAATCCCGCCGCACCGCCGCGCGTGAACCCCGGCGTACCGGTGATCGATATCACCAACCCGGCGCAGCCGGTGCGCGTGAGTTCGCTGACGTCGACGTCGATGATCGATCCGTGGGAGTCGCTGCGCGTGAACGTCGCACGCGGGATTCTGGCCGCCGACAACGGGCTCGGCGGCGGCGGCGGCCCCGAGATCGACCTGTACGACATTGCTTCGGATTGCACACGGCCGCAACTGCTGGCCAGCGTGCCCGTCGGCACCGGCGCGGACGGCGGTATCGTGCCGGCCACCAAGCCGCTGGGCCACGAAGGGGGATTCTCGCCGGACGGGCTGACGTACTACGTCGGCGGCGCCTTCACGAAAGCCTATTACGCGATCGACCTGACCGTGCCGACCCGGCCGAAGATGATCTCCTCGATCAGCGTGGCGGATCTGGGCATGGGCAACATTTCGCACGGGCTGTCGGTGAGCCAGGACGGAACCCGCGCGTACTTCGTCGCGTCGGGCAACGGCGGCACGGCCATCGGCATGGGCGCGCCGCCGCTGAACGACGCGAACGCGACCGGCGACAACGGCTTTTTCGTCGTCGATACCAGCGAAGTGCAGAGCCGGCGTCCCGATGCGCAGATGCACCGGATCGCGACGGTGCCGGTGCGGGACGGCAGCATTGCACAACACACGATCTCGTTCGCCGTCGCGGGGAAACCGTATCTGATCGAAGTCGACGAAGGCGGGGCCGGCGGTCTGCAGGACCCGGGCGCGACGGCAGTCAAGGCCGCGTGCAATGCCGGCGTGGCGCCGTTCCCGATGGGGCACATCTACGACATGTCGAGTGAAGCCGCGCCGCGGCTGGTGTCGGAGCTGCGGCTCGAAACGCATGCGATCGCGAACTGCAGCAAGGTCATTCCCGATATCGCGGGCCTCTCCACGTTCACGTACGGCGCGCACTACTGCAGCGTCGACAACCGGCAAAACGCGACCGCGCTGGCGTGCAGCTACTTCAACTCCGGCGTTCGCGTGTTCGATATTCGCGACCCGTCGAAGCCGAAGGAGATCGCCTACTACAACCCGGCTTCCGCGAAGTCGCCGGGTGCGGGCTCGGCGCATCTCATGTTCGGGCAATACCGGGCAGGCGGGCCGGACTGGTGCGCATCGCGCCTCGATTTCGACTTCGACCGGCATCTGCTGACCACCGCTTGCCAGGACAACGGCATGCTCGTCCTGTCATTCGAGAACGGCAGCTGGCCGTTCCCGGAAAGCACGAAGGCGACGGAGATCGGCAATTGATGCGCGTGAGCCGTTGCCTGCTGGTCTGCGCGGCGGCGCTCGCGATGCCGCTGACCTGCGCGGGTTTCGAGGCCGACGTGCACTTCGGCCTCACGCTGTGGCTCGCGCGGCAGGCCGGCTTCGCGCCGCGCGACGCCGAGGCCGTGGCGCTCGCCGACCAGCGCATCGATGCGGGGTCGATCGAGTACATGACGTCGCCGCTGCAGTACGCGTGCCTGTCGCGCTTCGTTCCGGATGCCGACGATGCCCAGGCGCGTCATTATCCGGGCACGCGCAAGGTGCCGGCCGATGCGCAGGACAGAACCGTCGTGCCCGGCGGGCCGGCCGCGCTCGCGCCGGTCGACGCGGCGCTCGGCAAGGCCGGCGGCGGCAGGGCCGCATTCATGCTCGGCGAATTCGGGCGTGCGCTGCATGCGTGGCAGGATTCGTGGGCGCATCGCGGCACGCCGTCGGTTCCGGACTGGAGTCGTGCCGGGATCGCGTGCGATGCCGGTCTGGCGATGGCGGCGCCGCTCGATCAAGGTGCACCGTCGAGCCATGCGGCGGAGCTGACCTGGCGTCGGCCCGCCGATGTGGAAGCGATGGCTAAGGCGACCTACCTGCAGATGATCAGGTATCCGAAGATCGATGGCGCGAGCCGGCAGGCGGCTTCCTGGGATCAGGTGCGGCAACGGCTTGCCGGTTTTGCCGATGCGCGAACGAAACGGGCCAAGTCGGACTGGTTCGTCGCGAACGGCATCGCGGATACGTCGTTTCTCGACGGCATCAGCCTGCCTGACGGACCCGGGTGGAAAGCCGTTCGGTGGCATGGGCGGCGCGCCCTGCCAACGCCGCTGCCGCCGGCGATGCAGGCCGGCGCCGATCCCGATCTCGTCGATTTCTACACGCGCCTCTTCAGCGACTGGGTCACGACATCGCCGGTCGACCGGCGCTGGCTGCCCGCGCTTTCGGCGGGGCGCGGGCACAAGCCCGACGACGCGCTGGTCAACGCGCTCGTCGGGTGGCGGCTGAGGGATCACGGTGCGTATCTGGCCGCTGAAGGATCGACGCATTCGACCGGACGTTCGTCCGCATCGGCACGCAACCGCGCGTCGTTCGAAGTGTTCAGGTCGTTGAACGACGCCGTGCTGCCATTGATCGTGGAGGGCGACAAGCCGTCTCCCGTCCTGCCGTTCCTTGTGTTTCCGCTACCGCGTTCGGGCGATGGCAGTCCGCGCGCCGTTGCGCTCATCAAGTTGCTCGACTCGCCGTACGACACCCTGGGTGTCGTGTCGGAGAAGCGCAATGGGGAGGGCTGGAAAGTGACGGGATGGATCTCGTCTGCTGACTACTGAGCGGGAAGACGTTGACATGCCTGACCATATTGCGCATGAATCGGTGCCTGCGCGGCGCGGCCTTGTCGCCCGCCCGCCGCGCCCGCGGAGATGGCTGGCCGGTTGGCCCGCATGGCTCGTCGCGTGCATGCCGGGCGTGGCGGGCGCCCACGCATGGAATATTCCGTACTACCTGCCGGTGCCTTTGTGGCTGTACGCGTATGCCGCGACGGGCACGCTGATGGTGTCCTTCATGATCCTGGCGTTTGCGCCGGGCTCGCGCGTTCCCGATCCGGGAGGGCGATCGGCAACACGCACGAAAGCGCTGCGAATCCCGGTTTCGATCGTGAGCGCCGCGCAAATCGCGAGTGCGGCGTTCGTCGTGCTGCTGATCGTCGCCGGTATCGCGGGAACCGCGAACCCGTTCCTGAACCTGGCGATGTCGGGCTTCTGGATCTGGTTCTATCTGGGCTCGCTCTATGTCAGCGCGATACTGGGCAACGTCCACGCCTTCACCAATCCGCTCGCGCTGCTGTTGCGAATCGCCGCGCGTTGTTTCCCCGTCATGGAGCATGGGCGCTATCGCTATCCGCCACGCCTGGCCTCCTGGCCCGCGCTGGGCGGTTACATCGCGCTCATCGCGCTGGAACTGTTCGGGACGGGGCGGCCGCGAGACGTCAGCCTGTTCATCGTCGCGTATGTCGTGTACGCGCTGATTGGCGCCGGTTGCTTCGGGCGCGAGCGATGGCTCGCGCACGGCGATACGTTCGGCCTGCTGTGCCGGTTATGTGCGAAGCTGTCGCCGCTGACATGGCGCCGGGGCGCGAGCGGTCACGTGATCGTCGAACCGAGGAACCCGATCGCGGACATGTCGCGCGATACGCCGGCGGATACGAGCATCGTCGCCTTTCTGTCGTTCATGCTGTCGTCGACGGCCTACGACGGCTTGCGCGATACCGCTACATGGAACACGTTCTTCTGGCGCGGCATCTATCCGCACATCGTCGGCCTGCTTCCGTCGCTCGGGAGAAACTATGCGTTTTCAGCGGAGATTCTGCTGACGTGGCAATGGTTCGCGTTCGCGCTCATCGGTGTGGCGTACTACCTGCTGTTCCGCGGCTGCTGCGCACTGGGCGCGCGCAGCATGCGCTCAACGTCGGGCGGGGCGTCTTTCTCGCGGCGGTTCTGCCTGATCCTGCTGCCGATCGCGTTCTTCTATAACGTCTGCCATTACTTCACGCTGTTCTGGGATCAGGGCCGGCAGATCGTGCGGCTCGTGTCCGATCCGCTCGGGCTCGGCTGGAACCTGCTGCCGGTGGCGGCGCCGGACGATCAGGTGTCGGCGGCGCAGGCGCTCATCAATGTCGGATACATCTGGCATGCGCAGGTGCTGCTGATTCTCGCCGGGCACATCCTGAGCGTGATGCTCACGCACGCGATCGTCACCCGGAGCGGGCGGGCGGCTGGCAGGGCGATCGTCGGCCAGTTGCCGCTGCTCGTGCTGACGATCGCATTGACGATCAGCGGCCTGTGGATTTTGTCGCTTCCTCTGGCATGACGATCGCGGCACGCGGCTTGAGTTCCGACGGCGACACGCCCCACCGCTTGCGGAACGTCGCCGAGAAGTGACTGGCCGACGAGAAGCCGCAGTCGAGCGCGGCTTCCGTGATGTCGCATTGTCCGCGCTCGATCAGGCGGCGTGCGGCCTGCAGGCGGCTCTCGATGATGTACTGGTGCGGCGTCAGCCCGTTGGCCTTCCTGAAACTCCGGATGAACGAATAGAGATCGCCCGGGTAGCCGACGGCATCGGCCACCAGCATCAGCGTCAGCGGGCCCTGGAAATTGTCCCGGATGTACTCGCAGGCCTTGCGCATCATGCCGGCATGCGCATATTGCTTCGCCTGCGGCCGCGCTTCCAGGTGCAGCATGCGGTGCAACGCGGCGGACCCGAGCGCTTCCGCATAGGTCGGACCCTGCGGCATGCCCGCGACGGCGTCTTCATGAAGGCTGCGGACGATCTGCGTGAGCAGGTCGTCGATCACGTCCATCCGGAGCGCCGCCGATGCAAACCAGACGTCGGTTTGCAGGCCCGTTCGCGACAGCCATGACGGGTCGAAGTGCACGGTGATCCACTCGATTTCGTCGGACCATCGGCCGGAAAACGAAAAGCCGGGCGGGACATAGGCGAGTGGCCCACGGACGCGGGTCGGCGCCCACCGGCCGCCGTTCGTTCGCAACTCGAGCGTCGCGGGCGCCTGCAGGTACATGCCGAGGATCGGGCCGGTCGTTTCCAGGTCGACGATTTCCGTGGCGCCGGCGATGTAGTGCTCGATCGAGACGGCGGCGAACGACGGCGCGACGGGCTGCCGTCTCCACTTCTGCGGCGGATGCCAGCTGACGCGGCTTCCGTTCGGCGCAATCGCGCAGACGTCCCTCATGGCTGGCCGGCTGACCACGCGTTCTCCTTTCGTCCGATCTGGCGAGCGGTTTCTGACAAGCGAGCCGGTACCGTGACGGCATCGCGAAAACGAACAAACTTTAGGCCGCGATACTTACTCGATGCTTACCTGGCGCCGTGCGCGTGTGGCGGCCGCGCCCGACCGGCGGCACGCGATGTCGCGGCCGTTGCGGAAGCGGTCAAGCGTTGCTGTCGGCGGCGGCCCGCAGTGCGCGCACCAGTTCGCTCGCCGCCTTGCCGAGCCCCTTGTGTTTCGGCCGGCGCAGATACACGGGTAGCGGCAGCCCGTTGCGGATGTTCGCGAACACGAGCGGCGCGAGCTCGCCGTCGGCGGTGTATCGGCCGACGACGGATGCCGGCAGGTTGGCCCAGCCGTGTCCGGCCTTCACCAACGCGATCGCGGTGGCCATGTCGGTCACCTTCCACGTGCGGTTGCCGATCAGCGGCCGCACGTCGGTGAGCGGCCGCTCGGGATCGGCGATCACGATCTGCCGGAAGCCCGACAAGCGCTCGATCGCCTCGGGTTGCGCGCATTCGGCGATCGCCGGATGGCTCGGCGCGGCGACCGCGACGAGCGTCTCGGTCCACAGCGCGTGGATCTGTTCCTGAGGATGAAGATCGAGCCCGCCGTATGCGACACATAGATCGACGGCGGCGCGATGCAGCGCGTCGACGATCACGTCCTGCGGCGCCGTGACGATGCGGATCGCGAGCGCCGGATATTTCGCTGCCACGGCCGTCAGCGCACGGGCAACCGGCGCGCTGTCGATTTCGGCGGCGAGCCCGAGCCGCAACGTATCTTCGACGCCTTCCGACAAATGCTGCGCATGCGCGCGCAGCGCGTGCAGCCGTTCGGCGATCGCGCGCGCGTCGGGCAGCAGCGCGGCCATCGCGGCGGTCGGGGTCGGTTCGCGCGTGCCGCGATCGAACAGCACGAGGTCGAGTTCGGCCTCGAGGTTCGCGATTGCCATGCTGATCGCCGACGGCGTGCGGCCGAGCGCGCGTGCGGCCGCCGAAAACGAGCCTTTGTCGATGACGGTCAGCAGCATGTCGATGTGATCGCTGGTCAGCATGCGCGGGCCTCCTGTCAGAAAAATTGAAAGGACCTGACTTTGGCGGGCGGGGGCCCGCTGATAGTCTCGCCACCTTGTTCGAGAGGAAGGTGGATGGTCATGCAAGGGTGGAAGAGACGCATAGTCTACGTCGTGATGTTCGAGGTGCTCGGCATCCTGGTCGCATCGTCGGTGCTCGGCATGCTGAGCGGCGCGAGCGTGGCGGCGAGCGGCCTGCTCGGGGTGATGATCTCGACGACGGGCGTCACCGTCAATTTCCTGTACAACCTCGCGTTCGAGGCATGGGAGCGGCGCAGTTCGGCAACGACGCGCACGGTCGGGCGCCGCGTGCTGCACGCGATCGGGTTCCAGGTCGCGCTGGTGACGTTCCTGATCCCGTTGATTGCCTGGTGGCTCGACGTGTCGCTGCTGCAGGCGTTCCTGTACGACGCCGTGCTGATCGTGTTCTTCCCGATCTTCACGTTCGCGTACAACTGGGCGTTCGACGCCGTGTTCGGGCTGCCCGATGCGGTCACGCGCAAGGCGGAGCCGGCTGTCTGACAAGGATGATCGCGGGGCGGCGGGCGGCGGGCGG
>NZ_JPGL01000118.1 GCF_000732615.1 Burkholderia paludis | reverse complement strand
GTCGACAACGACGACACCGCACTGTCCGTCGAGCTCAGACCGGTCGACAGCGAGCTGATGCCCGTCGAAGTCGACGTGGACAGCGAATCGATCGAGCTGTTCGCCGACGACAAGCCCGTCGAGGTCGATGTGGACAACGACGACACCGTGCTGTCCGTCGAGCTCAGCCCCGTTGACAACGAGTTGATGCCTGTCGAGGTCGACGTGGACAGCGAGGTGATCGAGCTGTTCGCCGATGACAGACCGGTCGAGGTCGAAGTCGACAACGACGACACCGCACTGTCCGTCGAGCTCAGACCCGTTGACAGCGAGCCGATGCCCGTCGAAGCCGACGTGGACAGCGAGGTGATCGAGCTATTGGCCGACGACAAGCCCGTCGAGGTCGAGGTAGACAGCGACGACACCGTGCTGTTCGTCGAGCTCAAGCCCGTCGACAGCGAGGAAATCGAGCTATCGGCCGACGACAGACCGGTCGAGGTCGAAGTCGACAACGACGACACCGTACTGTCCGTCGAGCTCAGACCCGTCGACGTCGAGGTCGACAACGACGACACCGTGCTATCCGTCGAGCTCAGGCCGGTCGACAACGAGCCGATGCCCGTCGAGGTTGACGTCGACAGTGAAGAAATTGTGCTATTCGCCGACGACAGCCCCGTCGAAGTCGACGTGGACAGCGAGGTGATCGAGCTGTTCGCCGATGACAGACCGGTCGACGTCGAGGTCGACAGCGACGACACCGTGCTGTCCGTCGAGCTCAGACCCGTCGACAGCGAGATGATCGAACTGTTCGCCGACGACAGACCGGTCGAGGTCGAAGTTGACAGCGACGACACCGCGCTATCCGTCGAGCTCAGCCCCGTCGACAGCGAGCTGATGCCGGTCGAGGTTGACGTCGACAACGACGTGATCGAGCTATTCGCCGACGAGAGGCCAGTCGACAACGAGTTGATGCCTGTCGAAGTTGACGTGGACAGCGAAGAAACCGAGCTATTGGCCGACGACAGCCCCGTCGATGTCGAAGTGGACAGCGAGGTGATCGAGCTGTTCGCCGACGAGAGACCCGTCGAAGTCGAGGTCGATAGCGACGACACAGCGCTGTCCGTCGAGCTCAGACCCGTCGACAGCGAACTGATGCCCGTCGAGGTCGATGTGGACAGCGACGTGATCGAGCTATTCGCCGACGACAAGCCAGTCGAGGCCGAGGTCGACAACGACGACACCGTGCTATCCGTCGAGCTCAGACCCGTCGACAACGAACTGATGCCCGTCGAAGTCGACGTGGACAGTGAGGTGATCGAGCTGTTGGCCGACGACAAGCCGGTCGACGTCGAGGTCGACAACGACGACACCGTGCTGTCCGTCGAGCTCAAGCCTGTCGACAGCGAGCTGATACCCGTCGAAGTCGACGTCGACAGCGAGATGATCGAACTGTTCGCCGACGACAGACCGGCCGACGTCGAAGTTGACAGCGACGACACCGTGCTATCCGTCGAGCTCAGGCCGGTCGACAACGAACTGATGCCTGTCGAAGTTGACGTCGACAGCGAAGTGATCGAGCTATTCGCCGACGACAAGCCCGTCGAGGCCGAGGTCGACAACGACGACACCGCACTGTCCGTCGAGCTCAGCCCCGTTGACAACGAGTTGATGCCTGTCGAGGTCGACGTGGACAACGAGGTGATCGAGCTGTTCGCCGATGACAGACCGGTCGACGTCGAAGTCGACAACGACGACACCGTGCTGTCCGTCGAGCTCAGACCCGTCGACAGCGAGCTGATGCCCGTCGACGTTGACGTGGACAACGAGGTGATTGAGCTACTGGCCGACGACAAGCCGGTCGACGTCGAAGTTGACAGCGAGGTGATCGAGCTGTTCGCGGACGACAGACCCGTCGAGGTCGAGGTTGACAACGATGACACCGCGCTGTCCGTCGAGCTCAGCCCCGTCGACAGCGAGCTGATGCCCGTCGAAGTCGACGTGGACAGCGAGGTGATCGAGCTATTCGCCGACGACAAGCCAGTCGAGGTCGAGGTAGACAACGACGACACCGTGCTATCCGTCGAGCTCAGGCCCGTCGACAACGAGCCGATGCCCGTCGATGTCGACGTGGACAGCGAGGTGATCGAGCTACTGGCCGACGACAGACCGGTCGACGTCGAAGTCGACAACGACGACACCGTGCTATCTGTCGAGCTCAGGCCGGTCGATAGCGAGCTAGTGCCCGTCGAGGTCGACGTGGACAACGAAGAGATCGAGCTATTAGACGACGACAGCCCCGTCGACGTCGAGGTCGACAGCGAGGTGATCGAGCTATTCGCCGACGACAGGCCTGTCGATGTCGAGGTCGACAGCGACAACACCGTGCTATTGGTCGAGCTCAGGCCCGTCGACAGCGAGCTAATGCCCGTCGAGGTCGACGTCGACAACGAAGAGATCGAGCTATTAGACGACGACAGCCCCGTCGAGGTCGAGGTCGACAGCGACGACACCGTGCTATTGGTCGAGCTCAGGCCCGTCGACAGCGAGCTAATGCCCGTCGAGGTCGACGTCGACAACGAAGAGATCGAGCTATTAGACGACGACAGCCCCGTCGAGGTCGAGGTCGACAGCGACGACACCGTGCTATTGGTCGAGCTCAGGCCCGTCGACAGCGAGCTAATGCCCGTCGAGGTCGACGTCGACAACGAAGAGATCGAGCTAGTTGCCGACGACAGCCCCGTCGATGTCGAGGTCGACAGCGACGTGATCGAACTGTTCGTCGAACTCAGACCGGTCGACAGCGAGCCAATGCCCGTCGAGGTCGACGTGGACAACGAAGAGATCGAGCTATTCGCCGACGACAGCCCCGTCGACGTCGAGGTGGACAGCGACGACACCGAGCTATTGGTCGAGCTCAAGCCCGTCGACAGCGAGCTGATACCTGTCGAAGTCGAGGTCGACAGCGACGTGATCGAGCTAGTAGCCGACGACAAACCAGTCGAGGTCGACGTCGACAATGAAGTGATCTGCGAATTTACCGTACTCGCAACCGCATACAGCTCGCTGCCGTTCACCGCGTCGGTACTGGTCGAGCTAATCAGGCCCGCAGCAACGTTCTGTATGCGTCGCTCAGTGCCAGCCCCCCCAACACTCACGACACCGCTGGCGCCACTGGCGCCCGCGAACGATCCATATGTGGTACCGCCAATCGTCGGACTGCTGACCGTGCCTGTACCGCCAGTGGCACTGGATGCGGCAGCGGTCGCAGAGGCGCCATTGCCGAGCGCCACCGAGCCAGCAACATTTGCTATCGACAGGGCCCCTATGGCAATAGCGTTGGACGCCGTCGCGGTCGCCGCCTGTCCAATCGCAATGGCCCCCTGTCCATTGGCTGTGCCGTTATTACCAATTGCGATGGCATAGATACCACTAACAGTGTTGTAAGCACCAATTGAAGTGTCGTAATTACTACTAGCCGTGCTCGAGTAACCAAGCACGACGGCGTCGGCACCTATTGACGTAGTCCCCTGCCCGATCGCGATGGCACTTTGACCCGATGCGACGGCGGCTGCACTTACAGGGGAGCCAATAGCTATGGAGCCGGCACCCGTCGCGGAAGAGGAAGTATTCGCAGCATACTGAGCATCGGCATCATGCATCTGCGCCCCCAAGGCTACCGCAGCCACGGCGACGAAATGTACAACCTTCAATTTCCTGGGCTTGCCTATGGCGGAGTCAAGCTCCGATACGGCAACCCATGCCCCCAGTGATTCATTCCAGACCGATCGATATGTCTTGTTCACTTTTTACTCCCGGCCCTATTTACTCACCAGGTCATCTTTAATATTGAATTCCCTTTATTACCGCCCCGAATCGGAATCTGCACTCTGGATTCAAACCAATATCCGAGGCCCACCATTACACTTCTCGCCAAGCGAGCCTCATTTCAAAAAAGCAGAAATTCCCTCGGCAAGTCTATCGATCACCCGGTTCTTAAAAGTGAACTTTAGTCACGCGCCGATATGCCCCGGTAAGTTGGTCGAACAGCACCCCACCCTTGAACCCATTGCGTGATACGCATCTTTTTTCCCTTTTTATGAGCATGCACTCGGAACCCCTTGCAGCAAGGGCCTCCAGGCTACGAAGGTCGTCTGGGACGCCTGACCGCCATCTAAAGCCACCTTCGTAAGCCGTTGATTTTTATAAAATCAATGAAGATATGTATTACGATATGCGGCCAGATCAGTCCGGCTTCGGTGACGCTAATGATGCGCACTCGAAAGATTTTCTTTTTCATCAGACAAGATTTCCTCGACGGTCGACAGGCCGGAGAGGACGTAATCTCCCACCTCTGTCCCAGTTCGGCCGTGTCGAATCCTCAAACCCCGAAGTTGCCCATGAAAATCTTTTTTCTGCGGCCTTCCTTATCGGCTTGCGACAGACAGGAATCTGACTTCCGAATCGAGCGAGTGCCGCGCGGATACTACAAGAAGCTCCAGAAATCGCACGATTAAGTCGCACCGCATCTGATTAATAGGATTAACAATTAACGACAGGAACTGAAGGATCAGCCCAATGAATTTTAGAGCCGCATCCCTTATGGTGATGACCGCCTTGGCATGCACGATCACACCCGTCAGCCACGCGGAGGACAAACCACAAGACAGAATCAAAAGCACAATAAGCTCTGGATCAACAAAACCGGCTCGACAAACGGCTTTGGCGCTTATGTCGCCTTTATTCCGCAGAAGCGGTTGGGGATCGTGATGCTCGCCGACAAGAACTTCCCCATCGATGAACGGGTGACCGCCGCATACCGGATTCTCACGTCACTCGCCGGCGGCGAACAATGAACAGGGAGACTCATCAGTGAAACGCATTTTTCTTCCTCTTATCCTGCTGGCGCTGACGAGCGTTCAGCAAGTCGAAGCTGTCGGTAATGCTCCGGCGGCCAAGGACACCATCGTTTTGCAACGGGTCCCAATCGCGGGAACGGATCGCGAGATGGGCATGGGCATTGCCGAATTTCCTCCAAACGCGTCAAAGCCTCGACATAAAGCGACCGGGCCTGAGGTCGCCTACGTGCTTGAGGGTGCGGTAATGGTGCAGGTCGATGGTCAGCCCACAAAAGTCGTTCGTGCAGGCGAAAGCTACCGGATGCCGGCTGGTGTCGTCCACGTCACAACTGCCGGACCTGCTGGCGCGAAGGTCCTTGCGTCCTGGGCCTGGGTACCGGGGAAGCCATTCAATATTCCAGTGCCGAACTGAGGCTATCTGCCCTCTCCCCCGACTCCCCTGAAATTCTTGTGCCGGCGCTGTCATGTCGGCAAGGGGGAGATCAGGCGCTGTCACGTTGGCGGTTGTGGTCAACCAAGATAAGGCGAAGAAACCGGAAGCGCTCTACAACGGCCATCGATTCCCCGCTGCGATCATCGGCCAGGCGGTCCGTTGATGCCGACCCGCGAACGCGAGCGGCGCATGCGAGGGGGTTCGCGATCCGAAGCGCACTCAGGCGCTCCTCACGACTTCGGGCCGATGCTCCAGCACTTCGCCCTGAAGCGGCAACTGCTGCGTGCTTCGCTTTATCGCAAACACCTCGCCGCACGCCTCTCGACGTGGCGCGGATTCACCGAGGTCATCCAGAATCCGTCTGCCGCATGAAACCTGCAGATCGCGCTCGCGACCCTTGTGAACATGATCCGCTAACGTGACAGCGCCCACACCACGTTCAGGTCGACGCGCTGTCGCATGCATTCCCGCTGCTGACCGCCCGACAGCCGATCCGGATTTCGGACGCGACGCTCGCCGCCGTTTAGTCAGAAGGGTCCTTCCGTTGCGGGTCGATCGGTTGCGGAGCAACCTGGTACACATGCCAACGATACGGAGTGCCATTCCGCGGCGCGTGCGCGAATCCGCGTTCCGGGAGCGAATCCTTCGAATGAAAAGCATCTGGATGTTCGAGGCGCAATTTTTCGACAACCTGATCGATACGATCGATGCCGAATGACGCCGCGTCCATCAGCACGTAACGTGCCGTATCTGGTAGACGAATAGCGATTGAACAGGGTTCATCCATGTTTTTGTAGCGTATGAAACCGGCACACAGGCCGTGATCCCACAGGTACCGACAGTGGCGTTACTTAAGCCATGTTGAGTTATCCTTTGCAGTCCTACAAGTGCCGGACCGGGCGATTTTGCAATGCTTCACAACGCTTACCGGCCGTAAGCTCGCCGAGCGGCATTGTCAACTTGCTCGACAGTTGGACAAGTTGACAATGCCGGCCGGGGAAATCCGCCTGCTGAACTCGACTGGATTGGCGCGATACCGATCACGAAAATGACCCGTGCACTTCGCCGGACGCAGCTAGAGGCGGCCACGGTTGCTTGCTGACTCGTGTGAACGAGTCTCAGCTCGGTAATGCGTTGAGAGACCGCAATACCTGTCGGACGATTTTCTCGCGCTTGGGCAAGTCTTCCATCCGGTTCGGCGTATCGATGTTGAGCGCGAAGAATACCGGGCCGTCAGGCCATTCAACCCATCCCACCCACCAGCCTATTGTCCCGCTCCACCCGGATTTGGCGCGAAGAATCCAGTCGCGCCCCGCCTCATTGATCAGGACATCCTTGACGATCAATTGGTGTTCGACGCGGAACGGCAATGTGTTGTTGTAGAGCCGGCGCAAGAAAGCGATCTGTTCCTGAGCCGATATTGCAAGATCCCCGTCGACCCAGAACGGTTCCGCGCCACTTGAGAGGGCGTTCCCGTAGGGAATCTTCCGCATATATGCGGCTTCTTTTTCTCGACCGATTTCTTTTGCAAAGCGCTCGAAAACCCAGACTGCCGAGTTGCGTACGGCAGAGCGCAAGTCCTGCTCGTGATTCCACGCTTCGATAGGACGCTTTACACCGTCCCAGGGAATAATCTGGAACTCGTCGCGCAATACGCCGGAGTCGAGTGCAATCAGGCTGTGGGGAATCTTGAAGGTTGACGCGGGCGACAGGCGTTGCGCAGCGCGCTCGCTGTCGTGCACGGAAACAACTTCCTTGCCTCCCCTAAGGTCGGCTACGACAAGCGTGCCTCGTGCGTTGGCTTCGGTAAAGTATTTTCCCCAGGTTTCTTCGTCAGGTACAGCAGCAAATGCGCCGCTTGAAACTGCGACCGTGGTGAAAGAGGCAAGCAAAAAGCGACGTCGATTCAATCTTGTGTAGTCCTCGTCAAAATTCCATCATCGCCAGACCAGGTTCTGCCAGGCAATCAGGGAACGCTCGATGGTAGCATTTCACGGAAATGCGCGATCGTCTCCGGCGACTTGCCCTGACGCCCGATGGTTTTTCGGAAAAAAACTTTGGCTGCGGCCACATCGCGTTTCGCGCTGAACACGAAGTCCACTGTCTGGCCGGTTCGACCTACCGCTCTGTATAGATAAACCCGTTTAGTGTCCGGCGACCCAAAAACGAGCAGTGCGCGGCGATGCGGCCCGGATACCCGGCGCGCTCACGTTCCGTCGTCGAACCGGACTGGAGAGGTCCCGTCATTCCGCGCGAAACCGCCCGTTGGCCCCGCCCCGACGCCAGCCGGCCGGCGAGAATCGTCCCGGCGCCACGGCCCGCCATGCGAAAATCCCAGCGTCCACCCTTTTCAATCGACCCAACGGGGCTCGTATGACCACTCACATCACGATCGAATTCACCGAACACGCAGCAGAAGCCATCGGCGAGCAAACCGGCACCAGCTTTTCGTATGACCAGGGCGCGCACGTGCCGCAACCGGGCGATTTCGTCGAGCTCGAGCATTCAAGCCAGACGTTCCTCGTAATCGGCCGCGTATTTTCGCTGAAGGCCAATCACAGCGCCGTCAAGCTCGTGCTCGACCTGCCCCCGCACGACGACGAACCGGGATTCCCGGCGGACTGAACGTTTCCGGGCCGGTAACGTCGGCGCACCGCGCGCGTCCGGCCCGCCCTGGAACACATTGCTCCGCCGGCGCGCGCAAAAAAGCCCGCCGAAGCGGGCCGATGTCACGCTGGTTCGGGACTCACGGAAACTTCGCCGCGGTCAGGCACCGCTCGAACCACACCGCATCGTCCCCGTCGCCGATCGGCCACATTTCCGCGTCGAGCGGCGGCAACCCGGCTGCCGGCGCCGACGCGCGGCTATCCCCGCCGGACACGTCCGCGCGCATCCAGCCCGATTGCGCCCCACCGTTGTCGCATGCACTCGCATGCGCCTGTGCCTCGCAGAACGCCACCGGACGCACCTTCCCGCCGTCGGCCGCGCTCACCGAGCGGTATTGGTACACCGCACCGGTCGCCCAGTCCTCGCTCTGGCTGCAGACCCGCTCGCGATGCTGCACGTGAACCGCGCCGAAACAGGCATACGAAACGTGTGCGCCACTCGCGTCGTCCGGAATGAAATCGCAGTTGGCATCGAAACCGGTGAGCGGGCCGCCCGAGTATTTGGCGAGCCATCGGCGTTCGGCCAGCGCTCGCGCGATCAAGCCCTTGTCCGAGTGATCGGCCAGCACGGCAGTGCGCCGATCGATAGCCTTGCGCACTTCGTCGACGGCCAGCGGGTGGCCCGCGTAGTCGGCATCGAGACGGTTGTTGCGTGCGTCGATCCAGCGGCGCTGGCTACGCACCAGCATGTCGCGGATCGTGATGTCCGGCGCGGCCTTCAGTACGCCCGCGAAGGCCGCATTCATGCGTGCATCGGCCGCGCGCAGCGTCGGGCTCGCGCAGATGCGCCTTTCGATCGGTTGCACGGCCTTCGCGCAATCCATTGCCAGGCCAGGGACGGCAACACCAATCCCCACCACGAACGTCGAAGCAAGACCGGCCAGCCTGCCGGCCCGCGCCATTCGAATCCCGCCCATGCTTTCTCTCGGTTTGTTTTTCTCGGTCGCACCGCGCCGACGCGGTATCGCCCATCGCGTCCTGCCATGCCCGGAAACCGGTATCGCGCTTCGCCGGGCGGCGCTGCCGATGGTACGCACGTCGACGCAACCGCACCTCATCGGGCACGGCGCGAAGTGGCCGCCAAGCGCAGAGAACCGGATCGGGATCGGCGGAGCGGGACAACGGTCATGCCGCCTGCTTCCGGCGCGTGCCCCGATATCGACGGTCACGAACGACCGTCAACCTTGTCGCCCGGCGGGCGGCCGTCGTCGCGAATGCACGAGCAGCTACGCCACGCCGCCCTGCTGCGCGGCTCCGACGCACGACGGCGTGCCCGCCGTGGCCGGCCTGCCGCGAATCGGCTACTTCTTCTCCGGCTCCGTCGCGCCCGGCTGCTTGAACGGGAACGTGCTGAACATCGACTTCGCCTGGTTCTGCATCTGCTCCTGCATCTGCACGAACATGTTCTTCGACTGCTCGATGTAGCTGGTCATCATCCCCTGCATCATCGGCGCCTGCATGTTCATGAACTGCGACCAGACTTCCGGATTCATCGCATTGGTGTCGTACAGGTTCTTCGACTGATCCGCGAGCTTGTTCTGGATGTCGATGAACGCCTGGATGTTCTTTTCCAGGTACGTGCCCATCATGCCCTGCATCGCATGACCGTAGAAACGGATGATCTGCGACAGCATCGACGACGAGAACATCGGCACGCCGCCGCTCTCTTCCTCGAGGATGATCTGCAGGAGGATGCTGCGCGTCAGGTCTTCGTTGGATTTCGCGTCGACGACCTTGAAGTCCTCCTGCTCCAGCACGAGTTGCTTCACGTCGGTCAGCGTAATGTACGTGCTTGTCTCTGTATCGTAGAGCCGACGGTTCGGGTACTTCTTGATGAGCCGTTCGGCCGTCTTCTTTGTAGTAGTCATGTAACGCCTTTGAGTGCAGCGTAGCGCAAGTGACGAATCCCCGCCGCCCGAATCCGGGAGGCGGGGGCCTTCGGAACACGTCCGGCTGCGCGGCCACCCGGCCCGCGCAGCGCGGACGATCAGCCCATGTGCAGGCCGCCGTTCAGCGAGAAGTCGGCGCCCGTCGCAAAACCGGAATCGTTCGACGCGAGCCACGCGACGATCGAACCGATTTCCTCCGGCCCGCCGAGCCGCCGCACCGGGATCGTCGCGACGATCTTCTCGAGCACGTCGGGGCGAATCGCCTTCACCATGTCGGTGCCGATATAGCCCGGCGACACGGTATTGACCGTCACGCCCTTCGTCGCGACTTCCTGTGCGAGCGACATCGTGAAGCCGTGGATACCGGCCTTCGCGGTCGAGTAGTTGGTCTGGCCGAACTGCCCCTTCTGGCCGTTCACCGACGAAATGTTGACGATCCGGCCCCAGCCGCGCTCGACCATGCCGTCGATCACCTGTTTCGTTACGTTGAACAGGCTCGTCAGGTTGGTGTCGATCACGGCGGTCCAGTCTTCGTGCGTCATCTTGCGGAACACGACGTCGCGCGTGATGCCCGCATTGTTGACCAGCACGTCGATCTCGCCGACTTCGGCCTTGACCTTGTCGAACGCTGCCTTGGTCGAGTCCCAGTCGCCGACGTTGCCTTCCGACGCGATGAAATCGTACCCGAGCGCCTTCTGGTCCTCGAGCCATTTCACGCGACGCGGCGAATTCGGGCCGCAACCCGCGACGACCTTGAAGCCGTCCTTCAACAGGCGCTGGCAGATGCTGGTGCCGATGCCGCCCATCCCGCCAGTTACGTACGCAATTCGCTGAGACATAAATCTCACTCCATTTTTTGGTTTCGAGGGCTGCCGGCGGCCCCCTCTGACTTCACGTGCGCCGGTCGAAGCCGCAATCGGCCGGCGCCCGGATTTGGTTCGCGGGTCACGCGCCGCCGGTTACGGACGCTCGACCGCGAGCGCGACCCCCATCCCGCCGCCGATGCACAGCGACGCCAGCCCGCGCTTCGCATCGCGCCTGACCATCTCGTGCAGCAGCGTCACCAGGATCCGGCAGCCCGACGCGCCGATCGGGTGACCGATCGCGATCGCCCC
>NZ_JPGL01000117.1 GCF_000732615.1 Burkholderia paludis | reverse complement strand
GCCGGCAACATCGTGTGGGCGTGGGTGCTGACGCTGCCCGCCGCCGCGCTGTTCGCGGCCGGCGGCTGGTGGCTCGGCCATCAGATATTCTGATCGCCGCTACCGTCGAACGGGAACCGAAATGCGCCGCAAACCGAAAGGTTGAGGCGCATTTTCTTTGGGGCCGAGGGAATGGGGCGGTTGCGCGTCGAGTCCGGTCGCAGCTCGCCGTGAGCGGCAGGGTGAAACAGGGACTTAGTAGCTTCCGTTCGCAAACCGGGCAATCGGATCGTCCGCGGTGCCGGTGCGCGGGCTGACCGGCGCGGATTGCGTCGACGCGCGCAGCACCTGCACGGGTGCCGGTGCGACGCCGCGCGGCGACGTCGCCACGGGGGCAGGCGGAGGTTCCGCATCGAAAGCGGCCGCCTGGGCGGCCGTCAGCGCCATCGTCGGAATCTGCGTGCCGACCTCGGTCGGGGCGGCCGGCGCCGTATTCGCCGCGACGGCGGCCGTGCCGGTGCCGTCAAACGTGGAAGTGGCGATGGCCTGCTGCGGAGGAGCCGCCTGCACGCGCGGCGGCGGTTCGTACGGATCGGCCGGCGCTGTCGACGCGACCTGCGCGGCCGGCATGACCGGAGCGGGCGACGGGGTCGCGCCGGATTGCGGCGACGCATAGGCGGGCTGGCGCGGCGCGGCGGCGGTCATGATCGCCGGAGCCGGCGCAGGTGCGGCCGCCGGCGCGTTGCGCGGTTCGTCGCGCTTCGCCTCGTAGGTGGGCGCGTCGAACGGCGTGGGCGCCGTGCGCGGCGGCGCGACGCGGCGAATGCCGTCGAAGCGCTTGGCCCAGTAAGGGTTCGTCAGGTAGTCGAGCCGCACGGTACCGCCCGTCGACGGCGCGTTGACGAAGCGCAGCTTGCCGACATAGATGCCGACGTGCGAATGCGGCCGTCCGGTCGTATTGAAGAAGATCAGGTCGCCCGGCGCGACCTGGTCGGGTTCGATCGACACGCCGCGGCCGCTCATGTCGGCGGTCGTGCGCGGCAGGTTCACGTCGGCCGCACGGCCGATCACGTAGCGCACGAGCCCGCTGCAGTCGAAGCCGCTCGCCGGCGTGTTGCCGCCCCAGCGATACGGGACGCCGACGAGGCTCATCGCCTGGATCGAGATCTCTTCCTGGCCGACACTGTGATCGACGAATTTCGGGAAATTGGCGGGGGCGGGGAACGCGCGCGGCGTCGTGATCCTCATGCCCGGATCGGTGCGCGATGCCGACTGCGGCGGCACGCTGGAGCAGGCCGCAAGCAGGGAAACGACAGCAACGGGAACCGAGATTCGAAGCATGGCAAGGCGGGCGGGCGCGGGGCGCTCGCGAATCGTATGACAACAGACAGACCCGATGGTAGACGCTCCGGCGGGGCTTGATCAACCACTCCTGAGAATTTACTTGAAGTTTCGCGCGTAAACCGGGCTGTTTCGTGACGAAACGTTACTTACGTCTTCGACCCCAAATAAAAACGGCGCTCCGGAAACGGAGCGCCGTGCGGTGTCGACAGCTGGCCGGCGGGCCGGCCTGCCGCGTTACAGGATGTCCGACGCGTAGTCGGCGAGCCGCGAGCGTTCGCCGCGCGCAAGCGTCACGTGGCCGCTGTGGCCCCAGCCCTTGAAGCGGTCGACGACGTAGGTCAGGCCCGAGCTGCCTTCGGTCAGGTAAGGCGTGTCGATCTGCGCGATGTTGCCGAGGCACACGATCTTCGTGCCGGGGCCCGCCCGCGTGACGAGCGTCTTCATCTGCTTCGGCGTCAGGTTCTGCGCCTCGTCGATGATCAGGTACTTGTCGACGAACGTGCGGCCGCGCATGAAGTTCATGCTCTTCACCTTCAGGCGCGAGCGGATCAGCTCCTGCGTCGCGGCGCGGCCCCATTCGCCGGCCGCGTCGTCGGTCTTCTGCAGCACTTCGAGGTTGTCGTCGAATGCGCCCATCCACGGCTGCATCTTCTCTTCCTCGGTGCCGGGCAGGAAACCGATGTCCTCGCCGACGGGCACGGTCGCGCGCGTCACGATGATCTCGTTGTAGCGCTTGTCGTCGAGCACCTGCGCGAGACCGGCCGCGAGCGCGACGAGCGTCTTGCCGGTGCCGGCCTGGCCGAGCAGCGTGACGAAGTCGATCTCGGGGTTCATCAGCAGGTTCAGCGCGAAGTTCTGCTCGCGGTTGCGCGCGGTGATGCCCCACACGTTGTTCTTGTGGTGGCTGTAGTCGCGCAGCGTCTGCAGCAGCGCCGTCTTGCCGTTCAGTTCGCGGACGATCGCATGGAACGTCGGCTCGCCGTTCTGCGGTTCGAGATAGACGAACTCGTTGACGAGCATCGACGCGACGAGCGGGCCGGTCACGCGGTAGTACGTGGTGCCCGTCTTCGTGTCCTGCCAGCTCTCCATGCCCTTCGCATGCTTGGTCCAGAAGTCCTGCGGCAGCTCGCGCACGCCGCTGTACAGGAGATCCGAATCCTCGAGCACCTGGTCGTTGAAGTAGTCTTCCGCGGGCAGGCCGAGCGCATGCGCCTTGATCCGCATGTTGATGTCTTTCGACACCAGCACGACCTGACGGTCCGGCCGGTCGCGCTGCAGCGCGCGCACGACACCGAGGATCTGGTTGTCGGCCTTGCCTTCGGGCAAGCCTTCGACGGGCGCGATGTCGGTGAGCTTCGTCTGGAAGTACAGACGGCCGACCGCTTCGCGGCTGCCGAGGCGCGACAGCGGAATGCCGGCCGTGATCGGGCCCGCATCGGCGACCAGCGCGTCGAGTGTGCGGCTGACCTGGCGCGCGTTGCGCGCGACTTCGGACATCCCCTTCTTGTGGTTGTCGAGTTCCTCGAGCGTCATCATCGGCAGATAGACGTCGTGTTCCTCGAAGCGGAAGAGGCTGCTCGGGTCGTGCATCAGCACGTTGGTGTCGAGCACGAACAGTTTCTGCTGTTCGGCTTCGGCGGGCTTGCGGCTGCGCGACTTGGTCGCGGCGCCCGTGTCGCGCGCGGGAGCCGCGGCCGGTTTGTCGGCGGCCGGCTTGTCGTTGCGCGCGATGACCGGTGCCGAGGGTTCGGCGGGCGCCGGCATCGGCTGCAGCAGGGCAGCGGTCTGCTTGGTCTTGCGGCCGCGTGCGGGTGCGCTTGCGGCGTCTTGCGCCGAAGCCGCGACGGCGCGCAGCGGCGCGGCCGTATTCGCGGCTTCGGTCATCGGTTGGGCCACGCTCGCCGGACCATAGTCACCGGCTGTGGATGCGTCCCCTTCGGCGGATTTCTTCGCGGCTTTCGCGGGCCGCGCTTTCGCCTTGTATTCGTCGGGCGGCAGCAGGCTGCCGAGCTTGCTGGGGGGGGTAGGCAAAGGCATGGTGTCCCTCGGGAGGAATCGTGTCGCATGGCGTGCGCCGCTGATCGCATCCTGCGTGACGTAGACGCATGCAGTTTGCGCGCGGTGGCGCACAGGAAGTTCGTCTAGCCGGTTCGCCTAAGTGTCGATCAGCTCCTTGATGCGGTGACGGCCGGACCAGGGGCCGGCGCGCAATCCATAAAAAAAGCCGCTGCCCCGTCGACAGGGGCATGCGGCTCGGCTGATACCGTCGTAATGCGCGTCAGTTGCCGGCAAGCGTCGCAACGAGCACCGGCGCAGCTACGAGAAATATGGGGCGAACTGGCATTCATTGCGGCCCAATATAACGCGCCTCAAAGCGCTTGTACAGCACTTAGCACGTCGTCCACATGCCCCGGCACCTTGATGCCGCGCCATGCCTGACGGAGCACGCCGTCGGCGTCGATCAGGAACGTCGAGCGCTCGATTCCGCGCACTTCCTTGCCATACATCTTCTTCATCTTGATGACATCGAACAGCGCGCACAGCGCTTCGTCGGCATCGGAAATCAGCGGGAACGGCAGCTCGAGCTTTGCCTTGAAATTGTCATGCGAGCGCAGGCTGTCGCGCGACACGCCGATGACTTCCGCACCGGCTTTCTTGAACTTCGGATAAAGATCGCGGAACTGCAGCCCTTCGGTCGTGCAGCCCGGCGTGTTGTCCTTCGGATAGAAGTACAGCACGAGTTTCCTGCCCTTCAGGTCGGACAGCGAAATGTCGCCGCCCGTAGCCGGTGCGGTGAAATCGGGAACTTGACGGTCAACTTCGACGGACACGTGTTTCTCCTGTTGTTATGGAAAGGCGCCGCTGCGGCGGTGCGGCGCGGCAGTGCGCCGCAACGGCGGGGCGGACGACGCCGGCGCGCGCGAACTCAGTCGGGCTGAACGATCAGTTCGCCGGAGCGGCCGGGGATTTCGCCCCACGTGACAGGGTACGATGGCAGCGAGTCGCGGTCCAGCGTCGCGTGGTAGTCGCCCATCGTCGCAAACGTGTGGCCTTGCGCGCGCCAGCCCGCGAGCAGCTGTTCGAACACGGGCGCGAGCTTCTGGCCTTCCAGTTCCGCATGCAGCGTGAACACCTGGTCGTGCGGATTGGTTTCGGTGAACTTGAGGATGTGCGCGGCGACGTTGTGCGTGTCGACGCCGTCGATGCCGAGCACTTCATCCAGCGTCGGCAGCGTGGTCGGCATCTGCACGTGCGACAGCATGCGGCCGTCGACGACCGGCAGGTACGGCGAATGGCCGCGCCCGTCGGACGCGTAGCGCATCCCCCATGCGTCGATCTGCTCGAACGCCGCGTCGTTCATCTGCCAGCCGGCCGCGCCGTGCGTGACGGGCGGCGCGCCGAAGATCTCGACGAAGCGCGCATGGCTCTTCTGCATCTCGCGGGCGGTCCAGTCGCGATCGCGCACACGGACGTTGTCCTGCCAGTACACGTGATCCCACGTATGGATCCCGCATTCGAAGCCGGCCTCGTGGATCGCGCGCATGTCGGCGATCGCGCGGCGGCCGATGTCGGGGCCCGGCAGCAGCACGCCGTACATCAGCTGCTTCACGCCGTAGTGTTCGACCACCGACGTGCGCGACACCTTCTTCAGGAAGCCGGGGCGGAACACGCGCCGCAGCGCCCAGCCCGTGTGATCGGGGCCGAGGCTGAAGAGGAAGGTCGCGCGCGCGCTGAAGCGGTCGAAGATGCGCGCGAGGTTCGGCACGCCTTCGCGCGTGCCGCGCAGCGTGTCGACGTCGATCTTGAGGACGATGCGAGCCAATCGAACGTCCCGGTCAGCCTTGTTGCTCGACGAGCGCGCGCGCGTCGGCGACGTGGCCGCGATACGCTTCGAAGATGTTGCGCAGCGCGTCGTCGAACGTCGCCTGCGGCGCCCAGCCGAGCTCCTGCATCGTGTTGTCGATCTTCGGCACGCGGTTCTGCACGTCCTGGTAGCCGTTGCCGTAGTAGGCGCCGGAAGTCGTCTCGACGAGCTGCACCTGCTTGGCCGAATCGGCGTATTCCGGGAATTCCGCGGCCAGCTCGAGCATCTTGTGCGCGAGTTCGCGAACCGAGAAATTGTTGTTCGGATTGCCGATGTTGTAGATCTTGCCCGACGCGACGCCGTCCTTGTTGTCGATGATCTTCATCAGCGCGCTGATGCCGTCGCCGATGTCGGTGAACGCGCGCTTCTGCGAGCCGCCGTCGACGAGGCTGATGTTCTCGCCGCGCACGATGTGGCCGAGGAACTGCGTGACGACGCGCGAGCTGCCTTCCTTCGGCGTGTAGATCGAGTCGAGGCCCGGGCCGATCCAGTTGAACGGGCGGAACAGCGTGAAGTTCAGGCCTTCCATCCCGTAGCCCCAGATCACGCGGTCCATCAGCTGCTTCGAGCAGGCGTAGATCCAGCGCGGCTTGTTGATCGGGCCGTAGGTCAGCGCCGATGCATCCGGGTCGAACTGTTCGTCCGCGCACATGCCGTAGACCTCGGAGGTCGACGGGAACACGAGGTGCTTGCCGTACTTGACGGCCGAACGCACGATCGGCAGGTTCGCCTCGAAGTCGAGCTCGAACACGCGCAGCGGCTGCTGGACGTAGGTGGCGGGCGTCGCGATCGCGACGAGCGGCAGGATCACGTCGCACTTCTTCACGTGATACTCGACCCACTCCTTGTTGATCGTGATGTCGCCTTCGAAGAAATGCATCCGCTCGTGGTTGACGAGATCGCCGAGCCGATCGGTCTGCATGTCCATGCCGAACACTTCCCAATCGGTGGTTTCAAGAATGCGCTTCGACAGGTGATGGCCGATGAAGCCGTTCACACCCAGGATCAGGACTTTTTTTGCTTTCATGAATGACGGGAAGAATGAATGAACTGCGCGAATTCCGCGGGCGTCACGATGGCTTCGCTGTCGCCGCGCTGCTGCCACAGCTCGAGAATGGATAGGGCGCGGCTGTCGCCGCAGACGCCGAATAGCGCATTATCGCTTACGTGCAGGCCGGGCGGCAAATCCGCCGCAGCCGCGGCGGCCGCGCTGCCGGGCGCCGCGAGGCGCGCGCGCGCGATCACGAAACGCGTGCCGTCGATGTCCGTGAACGCGCCCGGATACGGGGGCGCGACCGCGCGCACCAGGTTGTAGACCTGCGCGGCCGGCTTCGACCAGTCGACGCGGCCGTCTTCGGGCTTGCGCCCGCCGAAGTAGCTGCCGGCCGCGAGATCGTTCGGCAGGTGCGGCGCCTCGCCCGCGAGCAGCGCGGGCAGCACGCGCCAGAGCGTCTGCTCGGCGGCCACCGTGACCTTGTCGAACACCTGCGCGGCCGTGTCGTCGGGCAGGATCGGCACGGCGGTCTGGCCGATGATCGCGCCCGCGTCGGGCTTGGCGGCCATCTCGTGCAGCGTCGCGCCGGTTTCGGTTTCGCCGTTCAGCACGGCCCAGTTGGTCGGTACCCGACCCCGGTATTTCGGCAGCAGCGAACCGTGCATGTTGTACGCGCCGCGCGGTGCGATCGCGAGCAGGTCCACCGGGAGCATGTGCCGGTAATAGAACGAGAAGATGAAGTCGGGTTGCGCGTCCGAGACCGCGCGGCGCAGCGCCGGATCGGCGGGGTCGGCCGGCGTGAGCACCGGAATGCCGTGTTCGGCGGCGACCGACGCGACACTGCCGAACCAGATGTTCTCGTGCGGGTTGTCCTCGTGCGTGACGACGAGCGCGACGTCGACGCCGCGCGCGAGCAGCACCTGCAGGCATCGTACGCCGACGTTGTGATAGGCGAAAACGACCGCGCGCGGCTTCATTGCGCGGCTCCCGCCCGGTTCGCGCCGGCCGGCACCGACGGCACGCCGTCGTGCTGCTCGAGCACGGCCTGGATCAGGTAGCGCGGCCGCGCGCGCACCTGCTGGTAGATGCGGCCGACGTATTCGCCGAGCAGGCCGAGCGCGAAGATGATCACGCCGAGCAGGAAGAACGTGATCGCGAACAGCGTGAACACGCCTTGCACTTCCGCGCCGACGATGAAGCGCCGCACGAGCAGCAGCACGAACAGCGCGGCGGAGCCGAGCGACAGGATCACGCCGATGAACGACAGCCACTGCAGCGGCACGACCGAGAAGCCGGTCACGAGGTCGAAGTTCAGGCGGATCAGGCTGTACAGCGAGTATTTCGACTGGCCCGCGAAGCGTTCCTCGTGCGCGACCTCGATTTCGGTCGGGTTCTGCGCGAACGTATACGCGAGTGCGGGAATGAACGTGTTGACCTCGCCGCACACGTTGATCGTGTCGATGATGCGGCGGCTGTATGCGCGCAGCATGCAGCCCTGGTCGGTCATCTTGATGCGCGTGATGCGCTCGCGCAGCCGGTTCATCATCTGCGACGCCTTGCGTCGCCACAGGCTGTCCTGGCGCTGCTTGCGGATCGAGCCGACGTAGTCGTAGCCCTCGCGCATCTTCGCGATCAGCTTGCCGATTTCCTCGGGCGGGTTCTGCAGGTCGGCGTCGAGCGTGATGACGATCTCGCCGCGCGACTGCGCGAAGCCGGCGAGGATCGCCATGTGCTGGCCGTAGTTGCCGTTGAGCAGCACGACGCGCGTCGTGTCCGGGCGTACGTGGAACTGATCGGCGAGCATCGCGGCCGAGCGGTCGCGGCTGCCGTCGTTGATCAGGATCACTTCGTATGACGTGTCGAGTGCGTCGAGCGCCGGATACAGCCGCGCGAACAGCGCGGCGAGGCCGTCTTCCTCGTTGTACACGGGGATGATGATCGATACTTCGGGACGGCCGGCGTCCAGGTGCCCGGCGACCGGATGCCCGGCGCGTGCTTCAAGGTGACTCATGTACGCTTATTTTCCGTATTGTTCGCAAATCTGGTTGATGGCGTCGACCACGCGACGCACGTCGTCTTCCGTCATCTGCGTGAAGAGCGGCAGCGTGACGGTCGACGCGCCGTACCGTTCGGCGTGGGGGAACATGCCCTCCTTGAAGCCGCGCGCACGGTACAGCGTGAAAAGATGGATCGCCGGGTAGTGGATGCCCGTGCCGATGCCGCGTTCCTTCATCTGCGCCATGAACTCGGCGCGCGTGATCGTCAGCCGCTCGAGCGGCAGCGTGATCAGGAACATGTGCCAGTTGCCGTTCTCGAACTCGGCGACGGGCAGGCCGATGCCGAGTTTCGTCGCCGCGCTGCCGTCGAACGCGGCGAAATAGGCGCGGGCGAGGCCGCGGCGCTGCGCGGTGAAGCGCTCGAGGTGCGGCAACTGGCCGAGGCCCACGCGCGCGGCGACGTCGGTGAGGTTGTACTTGCCGCCGAGCACGTCGCAGTCCATCCCGTCGAAGCCGGTGCGCGTGATGCCCTGCAGCCGGTACTTCTGCGCGAGCGCCGCCTCGTCCTCGTTGTTCAGCACGAGCGCGCCGCCTTCGATCGTCGTCAGGTTCTTGTTCGCGTGGAAGCTGAACGACACGATGTCGCCGATCGCGCCGATGCGCTTGCCGTTCCACGTCGAGCCGAATGCCTGCGCGGCATCCTCGATCACGCGCAGCTTGTGCGCGCGCGCGATTGCGTACAGGCGGTCCATGTCGACCGGCAGGCCGGACAGGAACACCGGGATGATCGCCTTGGTGCGCGGCGTGATCGCCTGCTCGAGCTTGTCGAGGTCGATGTTGCGCGTGACGGGATCGATGTCGACGAACACGGGCGTCGCGCCCGTCTCGAGGATCACGTTGCTGGTCGAGACCCACGACGCCGGGGTCGTGATCACCTCGTCTCCGGCGCCGACGCCCGCGATGCGCAGGCCGATCTCGAGCGTGCAGGTACCCGAATTGAAGGCGCGGACCGGGCGGCCGCCGCAGTATTCGGACAGCGCCGCCTCGAACTTCTGGCACTGCGGGCCGGTGGTGATCCAGCCCGAGCGCAGCACTTCGACGACACCCTGGATGGTTTCCTCATCGATCTCGGGGCGGGTGAACGGCAGAAACGGGGCGGTAGTCTGGCTCATGAACGCGTTGGCCTGTAATGGCGTGTAATAAAAGGGTCGGGCGATCCCGTCCGAAACCGGCATTAGACACCGGTTGTCGGATTCGCACCGTGATTTTTTGTAGGCGGACGTTTAACGCCGCGGGGCATGCTCAGCTGCGCGCGAGCACGAGCACGCCGATCAGGATGATGCCGATGCCGACGAGGCGCTGGACCGACAGCACCTCGCCGAACAGGTACCAGGCCGCGAACGCGTTGACGACGTAGCCGAGCGACAGCATCGGGTACGCGATCGACACGTCGACCCGCGACAGCCCGAGAATCCAGACGACGACGCTCAGCACGTAGCAGCCGAGGCCGCCGATGATCGGCAGCTGGGTCGCGATCTTCAGGCCGACCGGGATGATGTTCGCACGGCTGAATTCGAAGTGTCCAACGGCGTTGACGCCGGCCTTCAGCAGCAGTTGCGCACAGGCGTTGAGCATCACGCCGGTGATGATGCAGACGAACGAAACGGGATTCATGCAGTGGGCGTCCTTACGATTGCGGTTTCTCGACGATCACGCGGCGGTTGTCGCGCGCGATCACGCGCATCGGCACGCCTTGCCCGACCAGCGCGTCGTACTGGTCCGGCGGCATGATCGCGAGCGCGTGGGTGTCCTGTTTCCAGCGCGTGATCCACTCGCCGACGGTCGGAATCCACTTGCTCGGCTCGACCGAGATCCCGAATGCAAGCTCGTCCTGGCGCTGGACCATGATCGTCGTGTGGCCCATGTAGAACGGGAACGTGTGATCGAGCATCTCGATCGAGTAGAACGGCGTGTCGGGCGGCAGCTTCGCCAGTTCGGCGCGCACGACGGGCGCGAGCAGCGCCCCCGAGCTGTAGCGGCCGAACTCGTCGTGTCCGGTGCCGCCGATCGTGCCGAACGCGAGCCACGCGGCGCCGAATGCGGCGAGCGCGGCGGCGACGCCCGCCCGGCGGTTCAGCCAGGTGGCGGCGAACGTCAGCGCGGCCGTGACCGCGAGGCCCGCGTACAGCCACATCTGGAATGCGCGGTACAGCGCGTTCGGCGTGCGGGCATCACCCTGATACGCGAGGAAGATGATGCCGAACGCCGCGGCGACGAGGAACACGAGGTAGCCGAGCAGATGGCGGCGGAACCGGTCGGCGGTCATCAGCGGCAGGTACGCGCCGATGATCAGCGCGAGCGCCGGCGCGACCGGCAGCACGTACGAGATCAGCTTCGAATGCGACGCGCTGAAGAACAGGAAGATGAATGCGCTCCAGATCAGCAGCACGAGCATCGGCGAGAAGCCGTTCGGCTGGCGCGGCATCCGCAGCGCATGGCGGATGCTCTGCCACACGACCGACAGCCATGGCAGGAAGCCGACCAGCAGCACCGGCACGAAGTAGTAGAACGGGCCCGGGCGGTTCTGTTCGGGGGTCAGATACCGGCGGAACTGCTGGACGACGAAGAAGAAGTTGAAGAACTCCGGGTTGCGCTGCTGGACGAGCACGAACCACGGCGTGACGATCGCGAAGAAGATCACGAGCCCGCTCACGAGATACAGGCGCTTCCACAGCGCCCAGTCGCGCGCGACCACCGTATACAGCACGAGCACGGCGCCGGGCAGGATCAGGCCGACGAGCCCCTTGGACAGTACCGCGAACGCCATCGCGGCCCAGCACGTCCACATCCAGCCGCGCGCCGCGGCCGGGCGCAGCCCGGGCCGCTGCGCGAGCAGCAGCGCGCACAGCGACAGCGCCATCCAGAACGCGAGCCCCATGTCGAGCGCGTTGAAGTGGCCCATCAGGTTCCAGTACGGCGCGCTGGCGAGCACGACGGCCGCGAGGAAGCCGGACAGCGGGTTGAACAGCCGCGCGCCGGTGTAGCCGACCAGCAGCACGCCGGCGAAGCTGGCCATCGCCGTGTAGAGGCGCGCCTGCCATTCGCCGATGCCGAACCACGCGAACGTCAGCGCGTTCAGCCAGGTCTGCAGCGGCGGCTTCTCGAAGTACTTGTAGCCGTTGTAGCGCGGCGTGATCCAGTCGCCGGTGACGAACATCTCGCGCGCCATCTCCGCGTAGCGGCCTTCGTCGCTCGGGATCAGGTGGCGCAGCCCGAGCGGCGCGAACCAGACGATCGCGAGCGCGACGAGCAGGAAGACGAGCGTGATGCGATTGAGCGGTAGCCTCGAAGGCGTATCGTTCATGGATTTTCAGCCTGTTGTGTGTTGTGACGGTCCGCCGGCGGGTGGCGCCGGGGG
>NZ_JPGL01000116.1 GCF_000732615.1 Burkholderia paludis | reverse complement strand
GGCATCGGGCGGGCGGTACGTGGCGGTTGGGCGGCCCGCCCATGTTAGCAAGCCGACCCTGTCAGCACGCTGACAGAGGCGCGGCGTTCGCGCGACGAAGGCCCGCGGACGATCCGGCGGGGGCGGTGCGGCGCAGCCCGGCGGCACCGTCCGCACCGCAGGTCCCGCACGTTTCGTGCAGCCGCAAGCCCCCGCGCGCTACGCGCGCACGACCGTCACGCCAGCCGCCTCGATCGGCTTCGTCAGCGCGGCCTCGGTTTCCTTTTCGACCACCACGGTGTGTGCGAGCGCGATGTCGCCGATCACGAACTGCGACGCCGCGCGCAGCTTCGACTGCGACGCGAGCACGACCGTCTCGGCCGCGCGCCCGGCCAGTGCGCGCTTGATCGCCGCTTCCTCGAAATCGCCGGTACTGAGCCCCGCGACCGGATGCACGCCGGTCACGCCCATGAAGTACAGGTCCGCATGGATGCGCGCGATGCCCTCCATCGCCGCCGCGCCGACGGCGACGATCGAATGCTTGTAGAGCCGCCCGCCGATCAGGATCACGTCGATCGACGGATGCGCGGCCAGCGCGACCGCCACACTCGGGCTGTGCGTGACGATCGTCGCGCGCAGGTCGGCCGGCAACTGGCTGACGAGCAACGCCGAGGTCGTGCCGCCGTCGACGATCGCCACCTGGCCGGGCGCGATCATCTCCGCGGCGCGGCGCGCGATGCGCCGCTTCTCCGTCGTTTCGAGCGCCTCGCGCTGCGCGAACGGCGCGAGCGCCGGCGACGCCGGCAGTGCGCCGCCGTGCACGCGCTGCAGCAGGCCTTCGGCCGCGAGCTCGCGCAGGTCGCGGCGGACGGTGTCTTCGGATACGCCGAATCGGGCGCTCAGCTCGACCGCCAGCACCTGGCCGTCGCGCGCGAGTGCGTCGAGGATCGCTTTCTTGCGTTGCGTCGTCAGCATCGTGTTTGCACGAAATTTCTTGAAATTGCACGAATATGCACGATACCATGGGCGCCGTCTTTTGTCGAACCGGAGGCTGGAATGGCTGCAACGCGGGACCGTGTCCGCATCGTCGATACGACGGTGCTGTCCGATGACTGGTATGTGCTGAAGAAGGTGACGTTCGATTTCCTGCGCCGCGACGGGACGTGGCAGCGCCTGAGCCGCGAGACCTACGATCGCGGCAATGGCGCGACCATCCTGCTGCGCAATGCCGAGACCGGCGACGTGCTGCTGACGCGGCAGTTCCGGATGCCGGCGTTCGTCAACGGGCACGACGGCATGCTGCTCGAGGCCGCCGCCGGCCTGCTCGACGACGCGACGCCCGAAGCGCGCATCCGCACGGAGGCCGAGGAGGAGACCGGCTATCGCGTGCGCGGCGTGCGCAAGGTGTTCGAGGCGTTCATGAGCCCGGGTTCGGTGACCGAGAAGCTGCATTTCTTCGTCGGCGAATACGATGCGTCGCTGCGCACCGGCGACGGCGGCGGCGTCGCGGAAGAGGGCGAGGATCTGGAGGTCGTCGAGATGCCGCTGGACGCGGCGCTCGAGGCGATCGAGCGCGGCGAGATCGTCGACGGGAAGACGATCATGCTGTTGCAGTACGTCGCGCTGCGGGAAACCGCCGGCGCGCGCGCGGCATGACGCCGCTGCTCGTGCTGATCGCCGGCCCGTATCGCAGCGGCACGGACGGCGACCCCGCGCGCATCGCCGCGAACCTGCACCGGCTCGAAACGACGGCGCTCGCCGTGTATCGCCGCGGGCACATGCCGATGATCGCCGAGTGGGTGTCGTTGCCGCTTGCCGTGGCGGCGGGGTCGCGGCAGGTCGGCGATGCGATCAGCGAGTCGTTCCTGTATCCGGCCGCGCATCGGCTGCTGCATCGCTGCGATGCGGTCTGCCGGATCGACGGCGCGTCGCGCGGGGCCGACGCGGACGTGAGCCTGGCACGGCAACTCGGCAAGCCGGTCTATTTCTCGGTCGACGAGATCCCGGTCGCGCAGGAGGAGTCGGCCAGCTGAGCACGCGGGGAGGCGCCCGGCCGCGGCGCCTCCCCGCATCGGTCGACGCCCGTTCCGGCGGAGGCCGGGCGTGCGCGGCGCCGCGCCTTCGCGGGACGCATGCATCCATGATGCGGACGAGGGCGCGCGACCTTCCGCGCCACGCCGGAACCGGCGTATGATCGCGGCGCGACCCGCGCACCGTTCGACGTAACCGCCGCCCCACCATGCCGTTCCCCGATTCCGCCGATTCCACCGCCTCCGTCGCTGCCGACGCCGCGCAACTGCCCGCCGATCTCGTCGCTTCCGCCGTTGCCGCGCTCGCCCGCGCCGACGCGCTGCTCGTGACGGCCGGCGCGGGCATCGGCGTCGATTCCGGGCTGCCCGATTTTCGCGGCACGGACGGCTTCTGGCGCGCGTATCCGGCGCTGCGCCACGAGCGTTTCGAATTCCACGAGATCGCGTCGCCGCATGCGTTCCGGGCGCGCGCGCCGCTCGCGTGGGGGTTCTACGGCCACCGACTCGCGCTTTACCGCGCGACGGTGCCGCATGCGGGCTTTGCGATCCTGCGCCGCTGGATCGACGCGATGCCGAACGGCGGCTTCGTGCTGACGAGCAACGTCGACGGCCAGTTCCAGAAAGCCGGCTTCGATCCCGCGCGAATCGTCGAGATCCACGGGTCGATTCATGCGATGCAGTGCCTGCGCCCCTGTTCGGACGACACGTGGGATGCGGCGCCGTTCGAGCCGGAAGTCGATGCGGCCACCTGCCGCCTCGTCGGCGAAGCACCGCGCTGTCCGCGCTGCGGCGGCCTGGCGCGACCGAACATCCTGATGTTCGGCGACACCGGCTGGCTCGGTGCGCGCTACGACGCGCAGGAGCGCGTGCTGGAAGAGTGGATCGCGCGGGCCGGGCGCGTCGCGGTGGTCGAGATCGGCGCGGGTACCGCGATCCCGACCGTGCGACTGCTGAGCGAGCGGCTCGGCGCCGACGTGATCCGCATCAACGCGCGCGAAGCGCATGCACGCCGGGCGGACGTGATCGGCCTGAAGGGCGGCGCGCTGGCGACGCTGACTCGGCTCGACGCCGCGTGGCAACGCGCGTGACCGGGCGGGCGACCCGCCGTGCGGGCAGGCGTCCCGGCGGCGGTCGTCGTTGCAGGCGTACCGCGAATCCGCATACAGTGCAGCCAGTGCCGTCCGCGCATGCGCCGCGTGCGTCCGGCGCACCCATTGCCCCGGGCGACCGGGGGCCGGCGGTTGAGTCCAGCCGCATCATCGACCGGGAGCCTTCTTGTTCTATTCGATCGTCGCGATCTTCGTCGGCGCCGGGCTCGGCGCGCTGCTGCGCTGGTTCCTGAGTCTCGCGCTCAACGAGTTCTTTCCCGCCGTGCCGCTCGGCACGCTCGCCGCGAACCTGATCGGCGGCTACGTGATCGGCATTGCCGCCGTCGTGTTCACGACCCGCGCCGGGCTGCCGCCCGAGTGGCGGCTGTTCGTGATCACGGGCTTTCTCGGCGGCCTCACGACGTTCTCGACCTATTCGGTCGAAGTCATGACCCACGCGCTGCAGGGCGAATTCGGATGGGCGTTTGCGGTGGCCGCCCTACACTTGATTGGATCGTTCATGCTGACGGCGCTCGGCATGTGGACCGCCCGCGCGTGGCTCGCGGCGGCCTGAGCCCCGGGCCAGCCAGTATCGGAGGGCGACATGGACAGGATCTTCTTGCGCTTTTACGTGCACGAGCAGCACCGGCTGCACTGGAAGCCGCTGTGGGAGTGGTTGCTGGAGGAGGCGAACCGGATGGGCGTCGCGGGCGGTTCCGCGTTTCGCGCGATGGCCGGCTTCGGCCAGCATCGCGTGCTGCACGAGGACCGTTTCTTCGAACTGCAGGGGTCGCTCGCGATCGAGGTCGAATTCATCGTCACCGAGGACGAAGCGCGGCGCCTGCTCGAGCGGCTGTCGAACGAGAAGGTGCGCGTGTGCTACGCGATGATACCGGCGCGCTTCGGCGTGATCGACACGCTCGGCGCACCGCCGGCGCAGGGGCCGGCGGCATAGGGCGGACGCGCCGGATCAGATGCCGAACATCGTCAGCGACACGGCGGCGCGCGTGACGATCATCAGCAGCACCTGCACGATCACGAACAGCAGGATCGGCGACAGGTCGATGCCGCCGAGATTCGGGATGACGCGGCGCAGCGGGTTCAGGAACGGCGCGGTGAGCTGGTAGAGGATCGGCATCGCCGGCGAGCGCGGGTTGAGCCACGACAGCAGCGCCATCAGGATCGTCATCCAGATCACGAGGTTGAGCGCCCACTTCACGACGGTGAGCAGCGCGACCACGACGAGCGTCGCGATCACCGTGGCCGGATCGAAGCCGGCCATCAGGACCATCAGCACGACGTAGACGAATGCGGTGAGCAGCGCGGCGACGACGCTGGCCCAGTCGATGCCGCGCACGCCCGCGATCACGCGGCGCAGCGGCAGCACGAGCCAGTTGGTCGCCTGCAGCACGGCCTGCGTGACGGGGTTGTACGGCGGCACGCGGACGGCCTGCATCCAGATGCGCAGGATCAGCGCGGCGCCGAACAGCGTAAAGATGGTATTGAGCAGAAAACGGGCGATCTCGCCGAACATCGTTGGCATCCTTTTTATACAGTCAGTAGCGTGCGGCCGCCAACGCCGGATGGCGGCGCATCGGCCGACACCTTATCACGCCTCGTCTTGCGACGGGGAGCGGTGCGCCGCCGCGCGCGCGAGTGCCGTTTCGACGGCTTCGGCGAGCGCCGGCAACGACGCCGGCGGCGTGGCGCGGCTCGCCGCGAGCGCGATCGCGCGGCGCGTCAGCAGCGCATACAGCATCGCGTGATCGCCGCCGCGCGCTTCCAGCAGCGCGAGCTGGCGTTCGACGATGCCCGTGTCGCCGCGCGACACGGGGCCGGAAAGCGCGTTCGCGAGCCCCTTGTCGCGTGCGGTCTCGATCGTGCCGGCCAGCATCGGCAACAGCGCGCGCAGTGCGGCTTCCTCGTCGAAGCCGAGGCCGCGCCATAGCTCCACCGCTTCCGCCAGCCCGCACAGCGCGAAGCTCGCCGCGTAATGGGCGGCCGCGTGGTAGAGCATCCGGCCGCCTGCCGGGATCGACAGCGGATGGCAGCCGAGTGCGGCGGCGAGTCGCATCAGCGCCGTGTGCAATGCGCCGTCGGCTTCGATCGTGACCGAGCAGCCGTCGATGCGGGCGAGGTCGGCATCGGTGCCGCCGAACAGGTAGAGCGGATGGAAGCCGCCGATGGCCGCCCCTTGCTGCTTTGCCGGATCGAGCAGCGCGACCGCCGACGCGCCGCTGCAGTGGACCAGAGCCTGGCTCGCGGCGCGCGACGCGTCGAAGCGGAGCGCCGCGGCGGTCGGCGCGAGATGGTCGTCGGGCACCGTCAGGAAGATCAGGTCGGCGGCGTCGACGACCTGCTGCGGCGTGTCGACCGCCTTGCAGCCGTCGATGCGCGCGGCGAGGGCCGCGGCCGACGCGGACGTGCGGCTCGCGATCGCGACGACGGGATAGCCGTTCTGTGCGAAACGCTGTGCGACGCAGCGCGCGAGGCGGCCGGCGCCGATGAAGCCGAGGCGGGGAGTGTCGGGCAGAGGCATGGCGGCGAATGTAAGCGAAAACGAAGCAACCGCCAGTATCGCAGGAATGGCGGCGGGGTCGCGCAAGGTCGATCGTCGCGTGCACACGGAGCGGCATGCGGCCCGCTCCACGCGTGTCCCGGGGCACGGCGCGACCGTCGTTTCACGATCGCGGAATCCGACCCTGAAACGCATCGCCCGTGCGCCCCTCTTGAAATGTCGGCATCTTGTCTCAAATTTGTAATCGTTCATTACGGTCGCGTGCCCGCCGTGCGCACCAGATCCGGTAAGACTGACCGGCCAGCGTGTGACGTCCCGACTCGTCGGACGGATTCGCGCGACCGGCAAGGGTTGCCGCCGACGCCGGAAGCCGCGCCACGCGGCGGCTCAGGCCGCCAGCGATTGCAATTTGCAACAAATGCGCGATACGCGAGGGGCGGGTTTTCGCTACATTGCATCCATGCGACGTGCATGCCCGCCGTTGCCGACAGGGGCGCATAAAATACCGCTCCAGCAGGAGAATCGAAGTGAAAAAGCTCGTTCCGTTCATCGCCGCCGTCGCGCTGGGCCTGGGGGCCGCAAGCGCAGCACAGGCCCACGTGTCGATCGGGGTCGGCATCGGTATCCCGGTCGCACCCGCGTATCCCGTCTATGCACCGCCGCCGCCCGTGTACTACGCGCCGCCGCCTCCGCCCGTCTATTACGCGCCGGCGCCGGCCTACTATGCGCCGCCGCCCGCCGTGGTCGTCGGCGGCTATTACGGCCATCCGTACTGGCATCGCGGCGGCTACTACGGCGGCTGGGGCCATCGCGGCTACTGGCGTCGCTGACGCACCCCGCGCGGCCTGGCCGCGCGCGGCAAAACGGCGCAGGGTCCCGTCGCGGGGCGCTGCGCCGTTTTTTCATGGCGGCGGCCATTCGGCCGCGGCCTTGCGGGCCTTCGGCTATACCGCGTGCACGATCAGGTCGCGGTAGCCGCCGACGATCACGCTGTAGGAGAAATACGCGAACAGCAGCGCCGACGCGATATGGCACGCGCGCATCAGCCCGGCGCCCGCGCGCTTGCGGCCCTGGGTCGCGAGCGTGCACATGAAGAGCGTCCAGGCGAGGCCGCCGAGGAAAAATCCCGACAGGAACACCGACGCGGTGGCCGGCGTGGTCGCGCCGGCTTTCGCGATCAGCGCGCCGCCGACCGCCGCGAACCACAGGATCGCGCTCGGCGACGACATCGCGAGCAGCATCCCGCGCAGGAAACTGCGCCGTGCGCTGGCGCGCGGCTGCGGCGCATCGTCGGCGTCGTCACGCGCCGGGCCGGCGGGCGCGAGCGCTTCGCGCGCCATCTTCCACGTGAGGAACAGCAGCACCGCGCCGCCGCCGATCCACACGATCCAGCGCACGGGTTCGAACTGCAGCAGCACGGCCATCCCCGCGAGCGCGAGCGCCGCGTAGACGAGGTCGCCCACGCACGAGCCGACGCCGAGCCAGAAGCCCGGCCGGAAGCCGTGCGACAGCGTCAGCGACAGCATCGCGACGTTCACGAGGCCGATGTCGAGACACAGCGACAGCGACAGAAAGAAACCGTCGGACAGCATGGAGGCGGGCGGAAAGTTCATCTTCGTCGTTATTGTGATTGAGGGTGAAACACGGGCCGGCGCGCGCCGGCCCCACGGCATCAGAGGCCGATTTCCTGCCAGAGCCGGTCGACGCGCGCCTTCACGGCCGCATCCATCTCGATCGGACGCCCCCATTCGCGGTTCGTCTCGCCGGGCCACTTGTTGGTCGCGTCGAGCCCCATCTTCGAGCCGAGACCGGCCACCGGCGACGCGAAATCGAGATAGTCGATCGGCGTGCTGTCGACCATCACGGTGTCGCGCACCGGGTCGACGCGCGTCGTGATGGCCCAGATCACCTCCTTCCAGTCGCGGATGTTCACGTCCTCGTCGACGACCACGATGAACTTCGTATACATGAACTGCCGCAGGAAGCTCCACACGCCGAACATCACGCGCTTCGCGTGGCCCGCGTAGCTCTTCTTCATCTGGACGATGGCCATCCGGTAGCTGCAGCCTTCGGGCGGCAGGTAGAAGTCGGTGATCTCGGTGAACTGCTTCTGCAGCAGCGGCACGAACACCTCGTTGAGCGCGACGCCGAGCACGGCCGGCTCGTCGGGCGGCTTGCCGGTGTAGGTCGAGTGATAGATCGCGTCGCGGCGCATCGTGATGCGCTCGACGGTGAACACCGGGAACCACTCCTGCTCGTTGTAGTAGCCGGTGTGGTCGCCGTACGGGCCTTCGAGCGCGTGCTCGTAGGTGGCGGACGCGTTGCCGGCCGGGCGCGGCGGCGCGCCGGCCGGGGCAGGGGCGGGCGCGCCTTCCTGCGGATGGATGAAGCCCTCGAGCACGATCTCCGCGCGCGCGGGCACCTGCAGCGTGTCGACGCCGGGCGTCAGGCACTTCGCGAGCTCCGTGCGGCTGCCGCGCAGCAGGCCGGCGAACTGGTATTCGGACAGCGAATCGGGTACGGGCGTCACCGCGCCGAGCGTCGTGGCCGGATCGGCACCGAGCACGACCGCGACCGGATACGGCTTGCCGGGGTTTCGCAGTGCGAATTCACGGAAGTCGAGCGCGCCGCCGCGATGCGCGAGCCAGCGCATGATCAGCTTGTTGCGGCCGATCAGCTGCTGCCGGTAGATCCCGAGGTTCTGGCGCGGCTTGTTGGGCCCGCGCGTGACCGTCAGGCCCCACGTGACGAGCGGCCCCGCATCGCCGGGCCAGCAGGTCTGGATCGGCAGCTTGTGCAGGTCGACGTCGGCGCCTTCCCAGACGATCTCCTGGCACGGCGGCGACGACACCGACTTCGGCGCCATGTCCCACACGGCCTTCGCGAGCGACAGCAGCTTGCCCGCATCCTTCAGGCTCCTGGGCGGATCGGGTTCCTTCAGCGCGGACAGCAGCCGCCCGAGATCGCGGAGCGAATCGAGCGCGGCGTCGTCGCCCGCATCGACGCCCATCCCGAGCGCGACGCGACGGGGCGTGCCGAACAGGTTGCCGAGCACCGGGAAAGCATGCCCCGACGGGGCGTCGAACAGCAGCGCAGGGCCGCCGGCGCGCAGCACGCGGTCGCACAGCTCGGTCATTTCCAGCACGGGCGACACGGGCTGCGTGACGCGCCGCAGTTCGCCGAGCGCCTCGAGGCGCTGGATGAAATCGCGTAAGTCTTTGTATTTCATGAAGATGGTCCGGGCCGCCCGCAGGGCGGGCAGCGATGAGCGGGCGCAGCGGCCGGCTGCGGCCCCGAATCGACCGACGATTTTACCCGGGCCGCCGCGCGCCCGCCCGTCGGAGAAAAAAGTCGACCGCGCGCAAAGCCCCTACGGCACGGGGCTTGCGATCTGAAGACCGGCCTTAAATTACTTTTTGTTATAATTTCAAGGTTTTATAGTGTTGACGATCTATAAAACCCTGCTAGAATCCGCTCACATTGGCTGCAGGGTAAAAGGCTTCGAGCCGCCAATCACCGATCTTTGACGCAGCGCGTCACCGTCCGCCGAAACCTGCACGGCGTATCCGACGGCTTTAGTTGTAGTCCCGGCCAGCGCCACGAGACGCTGGTTTTTTGCGTGGGTGCCACCGCGTATGCCCGCCTCGCCCAGTGTGCGAAGGTGCCGGCCCTCTTACACCGTGGCCTCGAACGGTACTTATACCGTTTCCCCGATGTCCGCACGCCCCAACCAAAGCGTGCGGCGTCGTGATTCCGCGGCGCGTTACCTGTCTCGCCATCGAGATGAGCGAGCCGCACGAGTCATGTTCATGGGAGATGATCTGAATGAACGCTTGGTTATCGTGGCGTCCCAGTGAGCAGCATGCGCAATTCGTGCGCAGTGTGCTGCGTCGCGGGACGCGTGTCAGTCACCATTTATTCAGCGTTGTCGGCTGCTTCGCCGTCGCGGTGGCTCTGGCCCTGTGGCTGCTGCCAACCGTGCGCGGCACGCTCGCCGCGAAGCTGATGCCGGTCGTATCCGCGGCCGTGCAGGCCGGGCCGGCCCGTCTGCTGTCCGGCCATCCGCTGCCGAACTTCGCGCCCGCCGGCGCGCAGCCGCAGCAGGAAGAAGGTCCCGAAACGGACACGCTTGCGGTCGGCCTCGACGTCGCACCGGAAGCCGCCGCGCAGGGCGACGCGTCCGATCCGGCCCGCAACGGCCCGTCGCCGGTCGCGCTGGCGAAACTGATTCCGACCCAGCGGGTGGCGGCCGATGCGCGCGACGATCGCGCGCTCGCATCGAACCGCGAACAGGCGCTGGTTGCGACCTACCTGTCGCGCCGCTACCGCGTCGCGCAGGAGCCGCTGGGCCAGCTCGTCAAGGCTGCGTTCCAGACCGGCCGCGACGTCGGCCTCGATCCGCTGCTGCTGCTGTCCGTGATGGCGATCGAGTCGGGCTTCAACCCGTATGCCGAAAGCGGCGTCGGCGCGAAGGGCCTGATGCAGGTCATGTCGAAGGTCCATTCCGACAAGTTCGAGTATTTCGGCGGCACCGACACGGCGCTGCAACCGCTCGCGAACCTCCAGGTCGGCGCGCTGGTGCTGAAGGACTGCATCGCACGCGGCGGCTCGCTCGCGACCGGCCTGCGCCTGTACAACGGCTCGACGAACCCCGACGACAACGGCTACGGTTCGAAGGTGATGGCCGAGCGCGGCCGCCTGCGCGACGTTGCGCACGGCCGTAGCGTGCCGGTCAACGCACCGCAGGCGCCGGCCCAGCCGGCCAAGCCGATGGTCACGGCGGCCGCCGTGACGGCGGCGGCGGGCGGTGCCAAGCGCGTGCACGTGACGCTCGACAGCACGACGTCGGTGAAGTCGGCGCCGAAGGACAGCGCGCAGGACGACGCGAGCGTCGACACCGCGAAGCACGCCGACCATTCGGAGCTGGGCGCGTAAGGTCCGGCGTTCGGCGCGGCCCCGGCCGGCCGACCACGAAAAAGGCACCCGAATCCGGGTGCCTTTTGCTTTTGGGGCGCGAGAAACGGCCGGCGTGCCGGCCGGCGCGTCAGGTCAGTGCTGGCCGAACAGCGTCGCGAGCCGGTTGACCGCCTCCTCGAGCCGCGAGTAGGCCGTCGCATAGGACAGGCGGATATAGTCGCGCGGCGCATGGACACCGAAATCCATGCCGGGCACCAGCACGACCCCCGCGTCGTGCAGCATCGCCTGCGTGAGCGCGGCGCTGTCGCCGGCGGCCGGATGGGCGACGCCGCCGCAGTGCGCATACACGTAGAACGCGCCGTCAGGCATCACGGGCACCGTGAAACCGAGTCGTTCGAGGGCCGGCGCGATGAAGTCGCGGCGGCGCTTGAATTCGAGCCGGCGCGCTTCGTAGATGTCGAGCGTGGCCGGCTCGAAGCACGCGAGCGCCGCGTGCTGCGCAAGCGCGGACGGGCAGATGAACAGGTTCTGCGCCAGTTTCTCGAACGTGCCGACCAGCGCGGGCGGCACGACGAGCCAGCCGAGCCGCCAGCCCGTCATGCTGAAATACTTCGAGAAGCTGTTCACGGTGACGACGTCGTCGCCGAACGACAGCGCCGACACGGGCGCCGCATCGTAGCTGAGCCCCTGGTAGATCTCGTCGACGATCGAGAAGCCGCCGCGTGCGCGCACGGCCTCGACGATCCGCTTCAGTTCGTCCGGCTCGAGCGACGTGCCGGTCGGGTTCGACGGCGACGCGAGCAGCACGCCGCGCGTGCGCTCGCCCCAGCGCGTGCGGACGTCGTGTTCGGTGAGCTGGAAGCGCGCGTCCGGGCCGCTCGGCACCAGCACCGCACGGCCTTCGGCCGCCGCGACGAAGTGCCGGTTGCACGGATACGACGGATCGGGCATCAGCACCTCGTCGTCGCGCCCGACGAGCGCGAGGCACGCGAGCAGCAGCGCGGCCGAGGCGCCGGCCGTCACGACGATCCGCTCCGGACTGATCGTGAGGCCGTACGCGCGCGCATAGTGCGCCGCGATCGCTTCGCGCAGCGGCGCAATGCCGAGCGCGCTCGTGTACTGCGTGACGCCGCGGCGCAGCGCGGCCGCGGCCGCTTCGACGACCGGCTCCGGCGCGGTGAAATCCGGCTCGCCGATGCCCATGTGGATAACATCGCGTCCGGAGGACTCGAGCCGCTGTGCCTCCTTCATCAGTTCCATCACATGAAAGGGCTGGATCGCGTCGACACGTGCGGCGAGTTTGACCAGCGAATCGGCGGTGGTATTCATCGGGCGGGCAGGGGGGGGGGGGGGACGAAAGAAAAAACGGGCGCAAGCGCGCCCGGTCCGGACAAAAGGGATCAGCCGCTGCGGCGCGCCCGGGTTTCGGCGGGGGGGCGCCTCCCCGCCAGCCTGGCCGGC
>NZ_JPGL01000115.1 GCF_000732615.1 Burkholderia paludis | reverse complement strand
GCGAGGAACAGCACGACGAGATTTTCGTTGATCTGCCCATCCTTCGGAGGGAAGCTTGGTGCGTCCCAGTTCATCACCCAGACGCTCTTGTCGGGATTGGCTTCGAGGTATGCCAGCCCATCGTTCAACGACGTGAAGCCAGCATTTGCGCCGCCCTGCGTGACATGTACGTCCGGCGGGGTGTCACGGCTCCAAAGTGTCTTAGGCGAGGGGGGGCCGATCTCAAAATATTCAACGATAGCATTGGCCAAGTACTTTTTGGCCTCGTTTGGTTCCAACCTTGGCGGTATTGCTAGTTCGACGTGAATACCTGCCAACTCGCGCCAGTCTTTTGAGTCCTTTGGATTTACCGTATAAAAGTAATCAGGATTTGTCGCATAGCGTGTCCGCATCAATAGTGGAAACGAGTCAATGTACTTGTGGTAAAACCCTTTGAATGTCTCAGTTCCTCTATTTCCGTACACCAATGCTCCGATCGATTGCAGCGTCTTAAATGATTTTGGATCAGTACGAACCATGTCGTCATTCTTATTCGTCTGTGCCAACCCCTGTGTCCACAACGTCTGCCATTCTGTTGGATAGTCTTTACGCTGCAACGGATTCAACCAGATCAGACCAACAACTTGAGCTGTATAAGGCACGGCCGGGGCTTCTGCTGCGACCGCGACATTTGTTTTGGTCACTGGAGCCGCCTCAACAGAACGTGTCGCTGCCGTTGTCAGAAGCAGCACCGTCAGCGCCAGCAGTCCGGGTATCAATACTAGTCGTTTCATCCAATCTCCCGTATCAAGTGGAGCCGATCGCGCTTGCCCCATCTGAACCGTCAGTAAACCTAACAGGCCTGCCGCCATCACCCATACCACCAATGCAACAGCAATACGTCGCGAGCCAGTCGCAGTCAGCATCTTCATACTCCACCTCCGACGCCGAGATAAAACTGTCCTTCGCGCTCGTCCACGATCTTTGTCGGTATGGTACCTTCACTTTTTTCCGCCACCACCCATTCATGTAACGGCACTCGGTTCAGCGCCCCAGATTCGAAATATTTTGAGTATTTCTTGTTGGGACTACCGTCGGACATACCTTTCCCCATACGCCAGTCCGCCTCGATACGCAGTGCGTTCATCTGGTCGGGAGTCAGATAGCTCGGCCCAATCGCCACATCGTACGCAAGAGCCAACTCCGCGTGCTTCGAATTTGTCATTGTGATCGAATGATTGGTCGGGTTGTTCGTCGCACCACGATCGAGGATGTCCTTGACCTCCTTGTTGCGCCAATCCTTGTAACCCTCGGGCAATTCACTCGTTCCATCCTCACCCGTCACATGACCTGCATCATCGACCCATGTCGCATTCTTTGTGCGACGCGCCTCCATCCGCACAATCGCATGATCCTCATAGCGCTGAGATGTTTCGCTCTCCGCATCGCCCTGTGCCTGACCATCCGCATTCTTCGCCTTGTACTGATCGTAGGGATCGTCGGCCCGTTTGTCTTCATTCTTTTTGCTTGCGTCTCGCCATGCGGAGGGCGGATCGTTCCCTTCATTAAAATCACTGGTCAAGTCTCCATCTTGGATCTCGACCGGCTTTCCGAATTTTAATGCCTGCGGCGGAAACGGTTCGTCAAGCGTCGGGGCATCGGCCATCACGAACCATCCATGCTCCGGATTGGCGTTCACTCGCATGACGCCGCCTTTGGAGGTAAAGAACGTCACGATGGTAGCCGGTATTGCAGTGAAAAAGGTGGCGATCTCTCCCTTGATCGTCTCGTTGCCTTTCAGTGCACCGACGATTGTGTACTTTGCAGGCGGCGATGGCGGAAACCAAAATCCATGTTTTTTATTCCTTGTGTGTCGCCAATCGTTCTCCCAGTAATCGTATTTTTCTTGTACACCAACCTTGAATCCGGATGCAAAGACACGCTGCGTCAGCACGCCAGCCGCGCCTATCGCCTCGAGTTCCGTCTTGCCGATCCCGCGCCAGCCGATCCCCTGAACCGTCACGGCCGAAATTACCTGATCGTGCGGACAGCAGTACAACGTGACACGACCATATGTCGAGCCATTCAGTCCGTGACGTTCACGATCTGCCTGGGCTGTATAAGACTTTTGGCTCGTCGGTGATTCGCGCGTGTTGGCCATATCGTCATCGACCTTGTCTGCTGGCAACTCGAAGGCCGGGCGCGCACGAATAATGTCCAGAAACTTCCCGAATGTCGCCGTCCTCGCTGCATATGTCTCACGGCCGCGATTTCCCTTCGGGTCTTTCACCTCACGCTGCGACCACGTATCCATGAACGTGCTTGCCTTGTATACACCTTTGCCTTCGGCATTGGCGAAGCTGTATGGAGGGTTCGCGAGCACGTACGCATCCGCCACGCAACGCCCTTTGTTGCCCCAAGGATCTTCGACCTCCGGCAACGCATCACCGAAGAACGCCGCCGTCAGACCTACCATGTTCCCCTGGCTATGACATACGACGGTGATCGGCACGTTGGCCTGCATCTTGCGGATGGACTCGATCAGCTTTGCGAGCCGTAGCGCGGCCAACACGCCATACGCACGTGGCGGCGTCCGATAGAGCGGGCGATTGGTCGGATTCATACCCTGAATCGTGATCCACCCGAAAATCCGGTCGTCGACACCCTGATGCCAAAGATCAGGCAAACTCGAACAGCCGTTTGCGAACGGGCCGCCGCCCCAGTAGTCTTGCTCGTTCAGAAAAATCTTGTCGCCATATTCCTTAAGCTCGTCGAGCGTCGCCCGGTAGCCCCAACGAAACGGGATGACGTTCGAAAACGATGGAACAGGTTTGACGTAGTTGTCTGCAAGCAGCTTCGGATTCAAATAACCATCTGGTGTCAGGCTCTCGGTGTACTGAGCCGGCGTCAATTGACCTGCTTCGATGCCAGGGTGAGACATCTGATCGGATAGACGGCCTAACCGGCGGTTGAGCCCCTTGCAAAGCCCGTCCTCGGCTGGTTTGTACCATTCGCCCTCGGAGTTGACACCGTGGACAAAGATAATCACGCCCGGCAGTGGCATCTGCTTGATACACAGCAGCTTGCTTTGCCAGTTAAAAATTGTCGGCCCCTCGCCTTGGGCGACGACGACGGAAGGAGCGTCAGCTGCCGCAGGCTGCGTGTTGTCGGCTTGAGTATCAGTCATGCAGATCCCCGCGAATCTCTCAAATATTCTTTTTGACGAATTGCACCGCCAGCTTTTCGAACTGGTCGCTGTGAATTGCCGGTAGCTCGCCGTTCGCATCGCTGGTCAAGTTCGATACCGTCCCCGACGCCTTCGTCAGTTGTGCTTCGAAGCCCTTGACCGGATTTCCGTCCGTCGGGCGAATCAGCTTGGGCACACGTCCGAGCGGCGCATGGTCGAATTTCGGCATATCCGTGCTCATGCTCGCCGGCCCGTCCCAGGTGTGGCCCGCCGACTTCACAATAAACTGCCCCGGACACCCTAGCTCAATATTGGAGCCACTGAGTTTCATGTAGGCGCCACCGGAGGTCATGAACGTTACTTCGTTGTTCGCCGCGCCGATCAACTTGCCGCCAGCAGCCGTGAACTGGATGTTCTTCGCCGAATCGATCTGCGTGTCGTCGTTCTGGCTCTGCAACGTCACCTTTCCCTGATTCGCGATCGCCGATACCCCGTCACTGTGAGCAAACATCGCAACACCGCGCCCACCGTGAAGATTGATGCGCTGGCCACTGGTCAACTGAACATGCTGTTGCGCAACCTGGTCGATGTTCTCGCCGGCATACGTCACGTGGGTCTTCGGGGTAATCGCAACAGAGCCGGCTTGCGCACCGAACGCCATCAGCGCCTGCGCCCCGGCCGCATCGCCGGTTCCTGTGCCCGACGCCGCGCTGCCGCTACCCGGCGTCCAGCCCTTGAACGCCGCAGCAACCGCCTGCTGCCCCGCCGTATCGGTTGCCTGCCCGCCATGCTGACCCGCGTAATCACCCAGCGACTTGAATAGCTCGGTGCACTCGCTGAGCAGTCGCAGCAACTCGTCGCGATCGAGCTGACCACCGCTCGCTTGAGAGCGCGCGTAGGTCGTCAAGAGAATCCCCTGTGCCGCCCGCAACGCGGCTGCCGCGTCGGTGCGCAATTCCGCGCCCTCGCCACGATCCTGACCTCGGCCGTCCTGCCGGGGTTGCGTCAGGTACCCCAGATTCAGCTGAGAATGAGCATGTTCACTCGCCAACTGACTGGAAATTTGCCCTGGCGTATCGTCGAGGCGCAGTTGGTTATAGCGACTCCCCTTGATTTCCTTGGTCTTGATCCCCGACACGTAGCGATTGCCGGGAAGGTTGCCAACATGGGTGAAGGCCGCCGGCGGGTTCACACCGTTACTCAGCACGTTGATGATGATCAGTCGGTCCGGATCGCCCCCGAGACTGCCGATCAAGACTTCCATGCCGACACGCGGCAGAAACAGCGCGCCAAAGCTTCCACCCGCAAGACTCGCCCCGACACGGATCGGTGCGCTGTCGCCGGCATTGTCGTTTGTGCCCGCGCCTTGGGCGTGTGCATGGTCTGCCGGATCGAGACCATGGATTCGTACGCGTACGCGGCCATCGGTGTCGCAAAACACTTCCTCGCCTTGCTGGCCGACGATCGTGCCGGTCAAAAGGTGCACGGGCGGCAAGTCGATCTTCGGATCGTACGCCGGCGTGAGCGGCACGCCTCGACGCACGCACGTAAAGCGGTTCTCGTAACGCGTGTCAGATTCAGGCTTGGCTGTCGCCGATGGTGCCTGGACGGGTGATGGATAGGCAAAGTGCCGACTCGCTGCAAACAACGCCTGCACTCGATCGGTCAGTCCCTTCGGGAGATTGTTCCAGACGTCGTGGTCAATCGACGTGATCACGAACTGTCGCTGGTCCGTGGTCTGCATGTCCCATTCCGGGTCGCCGCTCAACGTGATCCACGCGCCGACAGCCAGGTCGCGCACGCTGCTCACGCCGTCGTAACGCTCGGCTTCGAATTGATGTGCAAGCATCCGTGCGCGTGTGAGGCGCTCGTGGTCATCCCAGGAGTCGCCGACATGCGGGATGTCAATCGCAACGTCGGTCAGTAGTTGCGCCAAATCGTTGCCGGCCTCGCCCTGGTTGAGGCTCGTCGTGACCATCGACTCGTCGATGCGCGCCTTCTTGTAGTCCCACGACGGGCGCCCGACCTGCCCCGGCGCCAGCCTTTGATGCAGTGCGAACAGCGTGACGGTGTCGCGCTCCTCGGTGGCGGCGTCGCGCGGATGCAGTCGCACCGTACCGGCCGGGGCTTCGGGCAGCGAATTCGGATCGTCGCAGCACACGAGCGTATGCACAGGTGTATCGCCTTGCTGGTCGCGTGAACCTTTAGCCCGGCCAGCTTTGGCGAACACCGTGATACCTTCGCGCCGGAGCAGGCGCCGCACAAATTTTGCATCCGATTCATTGACCTGCCGAGTCAGCTCGCGCGCCGGATATCGGTCGCGGTTCAAGCCGGACAGATCGAATTCGAACGCGGCGGCCAGCGCAGGACTACGCTGACGCCATTCGTTGAACAGCGCTGTGATGATGTCGACAACGCTGCTCTGACGGAATACGCGGGAATTCGTACGCTTATCCATCAACGACAATGCGTCGCACACCGTGAGCTGGTACACGCACAGTTCGCCATCGCTCTGGCCGATCTGCACGTCCTGGATAATCGCGTTGACGAAGTGCAGCTGGCCCCGATCAGTGGCGAGCCGGATGGACACGGGGACACCAAGAAATAGCCGTGGCGGCAGATTGTGGCGGGGCGATACACAGGTTAGGTGTCCGTGAATACCGGTCATTAACCCCTCGTGCACGTGCGCATGTTGCAGCGCAAGCAAGTGCCCCAAAGCGCCTTGCGCCTTTCCGAAATTCAAGGCTACTGGTCGGCGATTCCAGTCGACTGCCCCAGATGCGAAGCTGCTTATTGTTTCTGATAAAGACACAGCTGCCCTCTCTTTTTTGTTGAATTCGTATCAACTCCGGCGATCGGTCCACGTATCCGGACGGGCAAACCGCCAACTTTCTGCTCTGAGAATACCAAATCCTCCAGCAAAGAAAGGAAAACGACAGATGTGTGACCTGACCTGCGGCGGGATTTTGTAGCCAGTTAAGCAGTGAGTCGCATGTCGATATTATCGGACTCCGGCCAGGCTCGACGGACCGTGGCCGGAGGTTGGTAACGATGGGCGCTATGTGGCCGCTTCTCGTTGTAGAACTGACGCCATTGCTCGATGAGCACCCTGGCTTCAGCGCGGCTGCGGAACCATTCGCGATTCAGCAGTTCGTCGCGCAGCTTGCCATTGAAGCTTTCGACGAAACCGTTTTGCCATGGGCTACCGGGCGTGATGAAGGCCGGGCCGACAGACGCGTCGCGCAACCAGCGCATGACACGGGCAGCGGTAAATTCCGCACCATTGTCCGACCGGATGAACGCCGGCTTGCCATACAACCGCATCAACCTCGACAGCACCAGAATCACGTCCTGAGAGCGCAGGCTGGCGCCGACCTCGATCGCCAGACATTCCCGCGTGTATTCATCGATAACGCACAGCATCTTCAAGACCCGGCCGTCTACCAGCTGATCGTGGACGAAGTCGTAACTCCAGACCGAATTGGGCCGCGTCGCGCCGGGCAGGCGAATGTCGCTGCCGCAGCGTCTGCGACGCGGGCGCCGTCTCGGGATACTCAGCTTCAGGGCTCGCCACAGGCGGCGCACCCGCGATTCGCCCAGCGACAGCCAGGCCGAGATACGTCGATACCCAAAGCGCGGCACTTCCTGAGACGCTGCGATCAACTGCTCGCCCAGAAGCCGATCTTTCTCCGGCTGTCTAGGTTTGTAGGCCGGCACCCGGCGGCTCAAGCCCGGGTAACGGCATGCCTTGCGTTGTGACAGCCCCGCCGGATCAGGACTTCCAGCGCTTCGCGCCGGCCCGTCGGGGTATTCATTTTTTTCGGCTGAACTCCTTCAGGCCATCGATCACCAGCAGTTGCTCGGCAATCAGGCGCTTGAGCCGCTCGTTTTCCGATTCAAGCTCTTTGAGCCGACGGGCTTCGCCACATCCATACCGCCGAACTTGTTTCGCCACCGGTAGAACGTCTGCTCCGTGATGTCGTGCCGCCTGCACAGATCTTTCACCGGCTCTTCGCGGCTCTCGGCTTCCCGCAGAATGCGGATGATCTGTTCGTCGGTGTGTCGCTTCTTCATCGAGTTCTCCTTGCCTTTAGGATAAGGGAACTCACTTGCCATTTGGCTACACGATCCGTCGCAGGTCACCGGTGGCATCGCCACGCTTTACTTGAGTGGCATAGATCACCTTCAAAAACACGACAGTCTCGTTGAAGATGTAATCAAGGGGATGCAAGCTGTATCAGTCCGACTTCGAGAGACGGGCGATAGCCGGCTGCGGGATAAAAATTCACCGCAAGGCGAGACCTGTTGGCAGGCAAACCCTCAAAATTGCTCAGAGCACCATCTCACGCGTGACGAGCACACGTACCGTACTTGTTGCAACGATGTTCACACCGCATTTGCGATGCATATAATCGTCGTCATAATGCACGGAGCCCTGCAGGTAAATTCCACTATACCCATTCGCTACTATTTCAATCCAAACTATGTCGACTTGGAAACTGCCGATTCGCTTGGCCGAAGTGGATCTCCTTCCGTCAATGCGCCTGCACAAACAGACCGACCAGATCCGGCAGCCTTCCGGCACACTAGAGTTTGACGACATCGCGGTGGACATATTGCTGAGCATCAGCGGTCGGCGCTTGGCGCCATCGGCAGCTCGTGCAGTCACGCCGTCAATGTGGGAAACGCTAACAGGACAACTCACATCGACCAGCGACGAGCCGCAGGATGCATTTACATCGACCTATGGCGAGCTGCTCGGGTTAATGCTGCGGATTGTGCAGCTCGGTGGGCAACTCGACATTGTTCGCATCGTAGAATCGAACGAAGGTCCATCGCCTGACTACTTGCTCATCAGTCAAGCGATGGCGCATCGATCCTACCACCTGCTCGAATGCAAAGGCTCGACCGTGGACCATTACTCGGTCAAACGCAATAACGGCGCGTCCCTTTACATCTGCGCGGGATTGGCTGATCAGCGCAATGCAGCTCGGGAACAACTCGACAGCCAGCTTGCCCATGGTCGTCTGGGGGCAACCATCAGTGTGTCTCGGGGCGGAGTATTGACTCTTCCAGCACACTCGGCCGCAATCTCGTGCGTCAGCGTTCCCGACGGCCGAATCGCGAAAGCGTGGCCGCTGGCACTCACGCCGATTCCTGATCGAGCATGCCAAGGAGATTCTTGCGGCCCCTGTATCGCCCATCGTAACAAGATACCCGTCGCTCCTATGTTGCCCTCGCCAGTACCGTCCATGGCCAACCTCATCGCGGTGATGGCGACAAAACACTTGATCTGGTTCGTTGGGGACCCATTCGACAACGAGTTATTTCATCGCATCACGACACTCTCGCCAGCATCTTCAGGAGAACCCCGCCTACTCTCCGCTTCGACCTTTTTCACTTTCTTTGATCTATACCGCGATTTCGAACGAGCACATTGGAGCCAATGCGTTCCGGCAATGTACGTTGCGTTCTGGAATATGCATCAACGGGTCGACCTGCACCATTTTTTCCTCGACGAAAACGACGACGAAAGCCTGGTTTGGTGGGTAAGTGCAGCGAAACTGGTGAGAGCGGCCGCGCGCCTACTTGCTGAACGCTGGGGGTACTACGTGGATGAGCTGCATCTGGCGTACGCAAACCTCGGCGAACAAGTGAACGAAATTCACGCGACGCTGCTTGCATCAGAGAATCACCATGTCGCAAGCGAGACAACGTTGCTACCGTGGCCCGCGGTTACTGAACAGCCTGACCTCTTTAGGCAAATTGAACTCGGTACCCAACCTCTACGGGCGATTTTGCAACTTCGCGACCTGGCTCGCGACGGTATCTCGTTCAATTCAAGGGCATTGATCGGGCACATCCAGATGAATGCGGACGGCTCGCGCGAACTGTATGCCGTTGAAACCGGACCCGATTCGCAGAACTACCATAACGGTCTTTCCGATCGATTGGCCCGTTGGCTCGGCGAGGATTTAGCCCGCACCACTGCTGAAGACATTGGCATGTCAAGCATCCGGTTGTCATCCGACAATATCGCTGCTGACGCAGTGAATGTTGGGGAAACATTCGCTTTCGAGATCGACAACGGCACGATGATCAACGGATGGCGTTCCCTTGACGGACGCTGGCGCGCAACCCTGCGTGACCGAGAAATAATGCCTCGCGCTTAATGTTCGAGGGCGCGGTCTTCCGCGCCCTTCATCAGCATCTATCGAAGTTGCCCACGCACCCCGCCAACGGTCGCAGGCCCGCTGGCTCACGCTCACCCATCGTCGATTTCCCGCCAGTCCGGATCATCACCGCAGCGGCGTACTCAGCCAGATGATCGGGCGCTAGGTGGGTATGACGCAACACCATTTCGTATTTCGACCAGCCCCCCAGCTTCATGAGCGTGTCAGGGGTTTGCCGGCCCGCACGTGCCAGTTGACCAACGTATAGCGGACGTCGTGGAACCGGACATTCTCTATGCCAGCGCGCTCGCAGCTGCGCTGCCACTGCTCATTGTTCCAGCTCTCGATCGGGCGCCCGTTCCGGACGAACACGCGGGTCCGGCGCTTGCCGATCCACCTGCGGGATGGCCGCAACGGCATGGCCGTTCAGTTGTACTCCGATCGGCTTCCATACCTTCGCCTGATCGGGGTGGATCCAGATGCGCCGATTCGCCAGGGGATGCGCTGCGCACTCGCTTTACATAACCCCGGGACAGCGACAGGTGCTCGGAATGGCCCGCCCTACACGATTCGAACGTGTGACCTACGGCTTAGAAGGCCGTTGCTCTATCCAACTGAGCTAAGGGCGGTCGAGGAGAAAAGACACGGCTAGTGACGCGGACCGCATTCGGCAGGCGCTTCGAGCAACGGCAGCAGCGACTGCCCCGCTACCAACCCGAAACCCCCGAAACGAAACAAAACGGGCCCGGCATGAAACCGAGCCCGAAATTATACCCGATCATCGCGCCACTTCACGCGACACCGGCAATTGCGGCATCAAACCGGCTGCGGATGCAGCATGAACCAGCCGAGACAGAACACGCCGGCGATCACGCAATACAGGCCGAACGACGCGAGCCGGCCGCGCCCTTCGAAATAGCGCATCAGGAACCGCACGCTCAGGTACGCGGCGATCGCCGTCAGCACGCCGCCGAGCAGCGCATCGGCGAGCTGGTCGCGCGCATGGAACAGCTTCGGCAGTTCGAGCACGCCGGCAGCGAAAATGATCGGCGTGCCGAGCAGGAACGAGAACTCCGCGGCCTTCTCCGCCGTCAGCCCGGCGGCATTGCCGGCGATCATCGTCAGCCCGCTGCGCGAGAAACCCGGAATCAGCGCGCCGATCTGCGCGAGGCCCACGAAGAACGCCTGCTTGAACGTCATCTTCTCGGGCGCCTGATGCGCGCGATTGCGCTGGATGCGATCGCCGAGCCAAAGCAGCACGCCGTTCACGATCAGCGCGATCGCGACGATCCGCAGGTCGTGGAACACGCGTTCGATGCGCTTCTCGAGAAGCAGTCCGACGATGCCGGTCGGGATCGTCCCGATGATGAGCGCCCACATCAGGTGCCCGTCGTCGTTCTTGCGGCCGCCGAGTTGCGCGAAGAAACCGCCGATCAGCGCGATCCAGCGCGCACGGAAGTACCACAGCAGCGCCAGCGCGGTGCCGAGGTGCAGCGCGACGAGGAACGGCAGCAGTTGCGGCGCATGCTTGTCGATATGCATGCCGAACAACGCCGGCACGAGCAGCGTATGGCCGAGGCTGCTGACGGGAAAGAGTTCGGTGACGCCCTGCAGGACGCTCAGGAATACCAGAAACCAGAGACTCACGCGTCGGTCCTTATAGTGAAGATTGAGCGGGAAGAAAAGCGGACGACGCGGCGCGCGTCCGGAAAAACGCGCCCCGATTATGCCGAGCCCGGATTACTGCGCCAAGGCATTTGGCGGGATATGGCGGCAATGCACACAAACGCATGTATTTTGTAAGCATCCAGAAAGCAAAAAGCCCGCCATCTGCATGGCGGGCTTTCGACTGCGGCAGGAATTGCCGTCAGCGGCCGAGCTGATAGAAAAACAATACCGTGCTGCCGGTAAACATGCCAAACAGTGCGAGTCCCATTGCCGTTGCCAGATCCATGGCCCCCTCCACGAAGTGTCATGACCCGGCAACCTCACCGGTTGACAGGCATTATCCCGATAGCTGACAGTCTGAAAAACTCGCGATTTCCCGAGAAGGGTTTTCCCCGAGCCGCCATGGCCCGATAATGGAACGCGCCGTTCCCGTCCACCCGCCCAATCCGATTCGCCATGCCGATCTTCCAGCAGCACGACATACACGAACTTCACGCCGGCCCGTCGCTCGTCCGGGTCGCCCCGCAATGCGGCGGCCGCCTGCTGTCCTGGCACGTCGGCGGCGAACCGGTGATCTTCTGGCCGGAAACGGCCGACTGGAGCAACCTCGCGCGCGTGCGCGGCGGCAACCCGCTGCTGTTCCCGTTCCTCGGCCGCCACCGCGTCGACGGCGAACTCGGCCGCTGGCGCGACGCCGCCGGTGTGGTGCGCGACCTGCCGATGCACGGCTTCGCGCGCGACCTGCCGTTCGACGCGCACGCGTCGGCCGACGGCACGGCGCTGTCGATGACGCTCGACGCGAACGACGCGCTGCGCGCGAGCTACCCGTTCGACTTCCGGTTCGAAACGACCTACCGGCTGGCCGATCCGCACACGCTCGAGGTCGCGCTCACGACAACCAATCGCGGCGACGCGCCGCTGCCCTATTACGCCGGCCACCATTTCTATTTCGCACTGCCGCATGGCGAACGTGCCGAAACCACGCTCGAACTGCCGCCCACGCACCGCCGCTCGCAGCACCCGGACGGTTCGATCACCCCGCCGGAGCCGGGCGAAGCCCGCTATCGCCTCGACAACCCGGACATCCTCGACCGCTTCCACTGCCTCGACGGCGAACCGTCCACGCCGGTGCGCATCGTGATGCCGGGCCGCCGCCGCACGATCGAAATCGCGCTCGACGTGCCGGGCTCGATCCCGTGGTACGCCGTCACGACCTGGACCGAAAAGCCGGAGTCGGACTTCTATTGCGTGGAACCGTGGCTCGGCCTGCCGGATGCGATCCACAACGGCCTCGGGCTGCGCATGCTGGCGCCGGGCGCGACCGAAACGGCCGCGCTGCGGATTCGCGTCCTCCCGCTCGCCGGCTGATACGGCGGTCGATCCTTCATCCATACGCAGCGCGCCGAACCGGCGCGCGACGGCCCCGGCGCCGGCCTGAACTGCGGCGCCCGGGTCGAACCCGTTAGAATCGGACGTTTTGTGTTGCCTGCCGCGTTACGAGCGGCAGGGTTTTGCGAGGTTCAATGTTCGGAACAACAACGAAGCGACTCTTCGCAGCCGCCTGCGCCGCCCTGCTCGTCGCGTGCGGCTCCGCGCCTGTCGGCCCCGGGTTCTATCGCGTCGAGCGCGGCGACACGCTCTACAAGATCGCGCGCGACAACCGCACGTCGGTATCGAACATCGTGCGCTGGAACCAGATGACGAACCCCGATGCGATCGAAGTCGGCCAGGTGCTGCGCGTCGCGCCGCCGGCCGGCACGGCCACCGCATCGACATCGCCGGCGCCGTCGACTCCGTCGACCACCGGCACCGGCAGCGCCGGCCGCGCCCGCCCCGCGCCTTCCGCGCCAGTCGAATCGGCCGTCAAGCCGGCCTCGAGCATCGCGCTGGTCTGGCCGGCGGCCGGCAACGTGGTCCGCACGTTCGACGGTTCGAAATCGAAGGGCATCGATATCGCGAACGCGCCGGGCACGTCGGTGGTCGCGGCTGCGCCGGGTGTCGTGGTCTATGCGGGCAACGGCCTGCGCGGCTACGGGAACCTGATCATCCTCAAGCACAACGCCGATTACCTGACCGCCTACGCGCACAATCGCGCGCTGCTGGTGAAGGAAGGCCAGTCGGTTACACAAGGGCAGTCGATCGCCGAGATGGGCAACAGCGACAGCGATCGCGTCGCGCTGCATTTCGAGCTGCGCTACGGCGGCCGGTCGATCGATCCGTCACGCTACCTGCCGGCGCGCTGAGCGCCCGACAGACGACACGCGATGCCGGCGCGCATCGCGTGCCGTCGCGGCGAACTTCGGAGAAAGTCGGGTCAGCGCTTGCGCAGACGTCCGGTGAAACGGCCGGACAGCGGATCGACGCGACGCGCAAACGCTACCAGCACACCAATCCCTACCAGGCTGAACCCCGCAGCTATCAGAAGCAAATCCATGGTCACACACTGATTTTTTCGTGATCTTATGCGTCATTGCGGAATCGTGCACTGAGCCGTGGCGGTTGAACGAGTCCGAACATTCCAAATCATCAGACGCCATTGTGGATTCGTCTGCGTGAAAACCTGATGTAATCCATTCACGCGACGCCACGCTCGATACAGAGGAGACACGCGATGCTGCCCGCCGCCGACCGCTACGACGACCTGTATTCCCGCTTCGCATGGGCCGTTCCGGCGCGCTACAACATCGGCGTGGACGTCTGCGACAAATGGGCCGACGGCAGCGCCCGTCTCGCGCTGCTCCACGAGACGGCGCAAGGCGACGTTTCCCGCTTCACGTTCGACGATCTGAAGAACGCCTCTAATCGGCTCGCGAACAGCTTCGTGCGGGCCGGCCTGCGCCGCGGCGACCGGGTCGGCATCTTTCTCGCGCAGGGTCCCGAAACGGCCGTCGCGCACCTCGCCGCGTACAAGCTCGGCGCGATCGCGGTGCCGCTCTTCACGCTGTTCGGCGTCGATGCGCTGGAATACCGGCTCGCGAACAGCGAGGCGGCCGCACTCGTCACCGACGCAGCCGGTTACGCGAAAATCGCGCCGCTGCGCGCGCAATTGCCGGCATTGCATACCGTCTACTGCATCGGCGACGATGCCCCCGACGCACCGGGCGTGCTGCGCTACGACGCGGCGCTCGCCGCCGAGTCGCCCGACTTCGTGCCGGCCGATACGGCCGCCGACGATCCGGCGGTGATCATCTATACGTCCGGCACGACGGGCAAACCGAAAGGCGCGCTGCACGCTCATCGCGTGCTGCTCGGCCACCTGCCGGGCGTCGAGATGTCGCAGCAGTGCTTTCCGCGCGACGCGCGCCTGTTCTGGACGCCCGCCGACTGGGCATGGATCGGCGGGCTGCTCGACGTGCTGCTGCCGTCATGGCATCACGGCGTGCCCGTGCTCGCCCGCCGCTTCGAAAAATTCGACGGCGAAGCGGCGTTCGCGCTGATGGCGCGGCACGGCGTCACCCACGCCTTCCTGCCGCCCACCGCGCTGAAATTGATGCGCACCGTCCCGGCGCCGCGCGAACGCCATCCGCTGTCGCTGAAATCGGTCGCGAGCGGCGGGGAGTCGCTCGGCGCCGAACTGACGGCCTGGGGGCGCGACGCGCTCGGCGTGACGATCAATGAGTTCTACGGGCAAACCGAGTGCAACATGGTGCTGTCGTCGTGCGCGGCACTGTTCGATGCGCAGCCGGGCGCAATCGGCAAGGCGGTGCCCGGCCACGCCGTCGCGATCGTCGACGCGCACGGTTCGCCGCTGCCGCCCGGCGTCGAAGGACGCATCGCGGTGCGCCGCCCCGACCCGGTGATGTTCCTCGAATACTGGCGCAACGCCGACGCGACGCGCGACAAGTTCGCAGGCGACTACCTGCTCACCGGCGATACGGGCACGATCGACGCCGACGGCTTCGTGCGTTTCGTCGGCCGAGACGACGACGTGATCACGAGCGCCGGCTACCGGATCGGGCCGGGCCCGATCGAGGACTGCCTGCTCACGCATCCGGCGGTGCGCATGGCGGCCGTCGTCGGCGTGCCCGATGCGACGCGCACCGAAATCGTCAAGGCGTTCATCGTGCTGAACCCCGGCCACGTCGGCGACGACGCGCTCGTCCATGCACTGCAGGCGCACGTGCGCACGCGGCTCGCCGCGCACGAGTATCCGCGCGCGATCGCGTTCGTCGACAGCCTGCCGATGACCGCGACCGGCAAGATCGTGCGCCGCGCGCTGCGCGACGCGTAAGCCGGCCGCCACTCGCGCCGCCCGCCCGGCCGGATGGTTTATAGTGGCGCCACGCCGTCATTCCAAGAAACCGATGTCTTCCGATCAACATTCCGCCGCGGGCGCGTCGCACAGCCCGCTCTACGCCAAGCTCCTCGGCGAAACCGCCAAGATCGACTGGTGCGATCTCGAACGCTTCTTCGCGCAGGGCAAGCTGCTGTCCGTTGCACGCGATCTCGATCTCGTCAGCGTCGCGGAAGCCGTGGCCGACGACGATGCCGAGCAGGTCACGCGCTGGCTGTCGGCCGGCCTGGTCGCACGCATGCCGGCCGAAACGGCGGCCGACTACGCGGCGCGCAACCCGGAGCTGTGGGCGGTCGTCGTATCGCCGTGGGTGTGCGTGCAGGAACGCGCCTGACGCGTCCGCCATGTCCGAATCCGCGTTACCGGACGGGGCCGGCGCCGGCTCGGCCACCGTCACGCACCGGCGCGTGCTCGCGCTCGCCTTCCCGATCGTCCTCGCGAACCTGACCCAGCCGATCCTCGGCGCCGTCGACACGGCCGTCGCCGGCCACCTCGACGGCGCACAGTATCTCGGCGGCGTCGCGCTCGGCGGGCTGTTCTTCAGTTTCGTGTTCTGGGGCTTCGGCTTCCTGCGGATGGGAACGACCGGCCTCGTCGCGCAGGCGCACGGCGCGGGCGATACCGCCGGCATCCGCCTGAACCTGCTGCGCGCGCTGATCGTCGCGTTCGCGCTCGGCGCCGCGGTGCTGGCGCTGCAGGCGCCGCTACTGTCGTTCGCGCTGTCCGCGCTCGGCGGCAGCGATGCCGTCCGCGCGACGGCGCATGCCTACAGCCACGCGCGAATCTGGAGCGCGCCGTTCGCGCTCGCCAACTACGTCGTGCTCGGCTACCTGCTCGGCGTGCAGCGCGTCCGGCTCGCACTCGCCGCTCAGGTGTTCATCAATGCGGTGAACATCGGCGCCGTGCTGCTCTACGTGTATGGCTTCGGCTGGGGCATCGCGGGCATCGGCGCCGCGACCGCCACCGCGGACGCCAGCGGCTTCGCGCTCGGCGCGTGGATGCTGTGGCGGCTGCGCACGCGCGGCCTCGCTCCGGTCGCGGTGCGCGCGCTCGCCGATCGCGTCGCGCTCAAGCGGCTGATCGTGCTCAATCGCGACATCTTTCTGCGCACGCTGTGCCTGCTCGGCGCGTACGGCTGGTTCGCGCACCTCGGCGCGCAACAGGGCGATGCCACGCTCGCGGCGAACGCACTGCTGCTGAATTTCCAGACTTTCATGGCATACGGCCTCGACGGCTTCGCGCATGCGGCCGAGGCGCTCGTCGGCGCGGCGGCCGGCGCGCGCGACCGCAACGCGTTCCGGCAGGCCGTGCGCGTCACGCTGCTCTGGTCCGCACTCGGCGCGCTGCTGTTCGCGCTCGTCTACTGGGCGGCTGGAGGCTGGATCGTCGCACGCCTGACCGATCAGGCCGAGATTCGCGAGGTCGCGCTGCGCTACCTGCCGTGGGCCGCGCTTTCACCGATCGTGTCGGTGTGGGGCTTCCTGCTCGACGGTGTGTTCATCGGCGCCACGCAGACGCAATCGCTGATGCGCGCGATGGTCGTGTCGTTCGCGATCTTCGTCGTGGCCACGCTCGCCGCCGTCGGCACATTCGGCAATCACGGCCTCTGGTTCGCACTCCTGCTGTTCATGGCCGCGCGCGGCGCGACGCTGGCGCGCCATCTGCCGACGCTGGTGCGGCGCATCGGCGCCGACGCGCACGCCGCACCCGCGGCGCGCGCCTGACGGCCGGCCGGACCGATCGTCACTGCGTCGGTTGCGGCGGCGGCGCGTCGAGCATCGACGGCGGCGTCATGTCGGTCGGCACGCCGTGATAGTCGGCGGGATCTTCCGGCGGGTGGCCGCGGCGCGCCTGGTGCGGATCGCCGGCGCAGCCGGCGAGAAAGGATGCGGCCAGCACGGCCAGCATGAAGCGGATCATCGGGCAAGGCTCCGGAAAGCGGCGCACCCATCGCGCGCCGGGACGGCGACGAGTCTAGCGGAAATCCCGTTCAGGAGTCGCGCCGCGCATGTCCTACCATATACACATGGCGCTGTACCGTGGAAAGGAGGCTGCCATGTCGTCTGAAGAAATTGCGGGCCTGATCGGCCTGTTCGTCGGTCTGATGGTGCTCGTTGCCCTGTCGTTCTTCGAGTCGCGCGAATACAAGCGCAACCATGGCGGCGAAGGGATGATCCATCACTGGATGGCTGAACACCACCTGCTCGACTGGCGGCGCAAGCACTGAGCGAGCCGCTGCCGTCCGGCCCTCCCGGGCCGTTCCCGAACGTGCCGTCGCACGGCACGGTGGTAAGCGCGTTGCGCCGAAACTAACAGGGTCCGATTCGTACACGACGTCCGGAAACGCGAACGCCGTCGCGTGGCTGTCACCGCGCGACGGCGTTCGCTTGCATGCACCCGGACGGGTGCGACGCGGTTCGGATTGCTCAGCCCAGGAAGTGGCGGGCGTAGCGGGCGTTGATGTCGGACAGGCGGAACAGCGTCGGGAAATCCGCGCAGTTGAAGTCGGGATCCCAGGCCGGCGCACCGCAGATCTTCGCGCCGAGGCGCAGGTAGCCCTTGATCAGCGGCGGCGGCGCCACGACGGTGCCCGTCTGCAGCTCGTCGACCGGCAAGGCCGTGTGCGGGAACGCGCGGTACTCAGGCGCCGTGAGCGAGCCTGCGGACAGCGACTGGTACAGGTTCGCCGCATAGTGGCCGCCGTCGGCCATCGACACGCTCGCGCAGCCGAGCATCGTCTCGTAGCCGTTCTGCATCATGTACGCGCCCAGACCGCCCCACAGTGCCATGATGACGGCGCCGCTGCGGTAGTCGCTGTGCACGCACGAGCGGCCGACCTCGACCATCTTGCCGCGCAGGTGCGTGAGGCGCGACAGGTCGAATTCGCCTTCGGCGTACAGGCGGCCCAATCGCGCGGCCTGGTGCGGCGGCAGCACGCGGTACGTGCCGACGACCTTCAACGTGTCGAGATCGCGCACCAGCAGGTGGTCGCAGTAGGCATCGAACGAATCGACGTCAAGACCGGACGGGCCGCTGACCTGCGCGCCCATCTCTTCGGCGAACACGCTGTAACGCAGGCGCTGGGCCTCGCGCAATTCATCTTCCGTACGCGCCCATGCGGCGCGCAGACGGTACTCCGATGTAACGGTTTCAGCAGCGCGCGGCAGGTGGCGCCGCGACGTGTCGAGGGGCAGCGAGGCAAATGGGAGCGTAGGCGTCGGCAGTTCTCGCATTAGGCTTTCCTGGTCGTAAGGAATAAGACGACATGCTCGCCAATGTAGTAACCGGCCGTGACCGTTATGTGGCACGACCGTGTCCTTTCAATGACGTGTCGCCGAATTGACTTTAGCAGAAAGCTTGCGAAACCGTATGATCAATCCCTTCAAAGCCCTTCAGGCCTGCGTCACACCAGTTCGGGCGTCAATACCGCCCGGAGCACGGCCTGCCGGCTGCCGTCGCGCGTGCGGCTTGCCAGCCACACGATGCCGCCCTTCCTGACGCTCCAGCTGTCGTCGGTGCCGGCGATCAACTGCGCGGCCACGCTGCCGAGCGTCGGCTGGTGCCCGACGATCACGACCGTCGGCGCGATGCCTTCCGGCCAGCCGGCCGCCGCCAGCACGTCGTCGACGCTGCCGCCGGGCGCCAGCGCGTCGATGGTCCGGTACTGGTCGGTCAGCGCTTCGGCGGTCTGCACGGTGCGCGCCGCCGGACTCGCGAGGATCGCGGTGTTCGTCTCGAGCCGGCCGCGCAGCCATTTGGCCATCGCCTGCGCGTCCTTGCGGCCCCGGGCGGTCAGCTGGCGCGCGAGATCGCTCGTCGCGTAGTCTTCGGCTTCGGCGTGACGCCACAGGATCAGGTTCATCATGATGTTCTCCATGCTTCGGCGAGCGGCCCCGCACCCCTTGCGCAGGCCGGCCGATGATCGTGCGCATTGTCGCAAATCGCGGCCGGTTCGACGTCGCGGCATTTACCCCCAATATTGCGATTGACCGAATCGATCATTCAACGATACAATCTTTGGCTCGTCGGAGCGTAGCGCAGCCTGGTAGCGCATCTGATTTGGGATCAGAGGGTCGTAGGTTCGAATCCTATCGCTCCGACCAAAGGAATCAAGGGGTTAGCTGATGCTAACCCCTTTTTCTTTGGCGCACCGCAGAGCTATTGCTACTATTTTGCTACCATCTGAAGCGACTCCCATAAGGAACCGTGAGATGGTAGCCCCTCCCGACTCGGCCGCCCGGCCACCCGAATTCGTCCGCCGCGCTGACTGGAAAGGCGATAGCAATTATCCGCCCGACGACATGACCGACGCGTCGGCATGGGCTTGGGAATTCCTGCGACGTAACCACGCCTACCAACTTGACTTCGACCGGTGGCGTCGAGACTTCACGGGTAATACCCCCGGCCAGTAAGCGGGATCGGAAGTAGAATTTCCAGCAAAGGGAGTTCTACGCAATGAAGAAGTCGAAGTTCACGGATAGCCA
>NZ_JPGL01000114.1 GCF_000732615.1 Burkholderia paludis | reverse complement strand
GAAGCCGCCCACCCGGATGGACACTTGTGCATTCGGGTCATGAAGATCGGGGATCTGGCGGAGCGCACCGGCCTGACGCCTTCGCGCATCCGCTTCTACGAACGCATCGGCCTGTTGACGGCGGTCGAGCGTCAACCCAACGGCTATCGGGCCTATTCTCCCGACGCCGTGCTGGTGCTCGGCCTGGTCGCGACGGCGCAGCAGGCCGGCTTCAGCCTGAACGAGATTCGCATGTTGCTGCCGCCCGACCTTGCGCAGTGGCAGCATGGCGCACTGCTCGATGCGCTGCGCCGCAAGGTGTGCGATATCGAGGCCATGCAGGTGCGGCTCGAACGGAACAAGGCGCATCTCGTGTCGTTGATGGCCGGAATCGAGGCCAAATCCGACGAGATCGATTGTTCCGCCAATGCGACGCGCATGCTGTCGCGGATGCAAGCGGGCGAACCGGGCGACACGACGCGCGCGCACGGCGCCGACAAGGCAGGATGACGCCGCTCAAGCCCGGCCGGTCGGCGCGGGGCGCGGGGCATTCCCCAGCCAGCCCCCGTTTCGGCAGCGCGGCAATCTGCTCGCCACCCGCCGGTTCAGAATTTGCGTCCGAGATTGAGCATGATGAGCGAGTAGCGGGCGTGAATGTTCGTTCCGGCGCTTGCACCCGATCCGGTGACGGTCTTCGGGAAGTCGTATTCGTAGCCGGCGGATACGTCCCACTTCGGCGATGCCCGCCACGTGAACCCGCCGCTTATCGAGTCGGTCAGGATCAGCGGCGCGAAGTAGTTCGCGGCGGTGTGCTGCGAATCGATGCTGTCGGTGGCGTGCTTGCCGCCGAACCGGACCGTGAACCGGTCGCTCGCGGCCCACGAGAGACCCGCGCGAACGACCGTCTGATCGCGGAGCCCGAACGTATCGGGATCGCCGAGCACGGCGACGTGCGACCACTGAATCCGCAGGATGTCGGCGGCGACGGTCAGGCGCGGCGAGAGATGCAGCGCGAGGCCCGCACCGACACGCGACGGTTCGTCGAGATGTCCGCCGCCGGCCGCGAAGAGGTCGTCCGCATAGCCGCTTGCGCGCGAGAAGCGTACCCGTGTGGAGTACGACGCGCCCACCGTGACGAGCGGAGACACGTTCCACATCACGCCGATGCCGCCGCCGGCCCCGTACGTCGTGGTCATGCCGTGCGTGGGCTGTACCGCGACGCCGCCGCCGGCGGCCGGCGCCAGGATGCTTTGCGCCTCGAATTTCTGCACGCCGAGGATCGCCGAGACGCCGATGGCCAGATCCGGCGTGACCCGGTACGCGATGGTCGGCAGAAAGTTGACGAAAATGTTTTTGGCCTTCGCCGGCGGGGCGCCGGGGATCGGCAGGGCGGGGCCGGGGTAGTTCACGCCGCCGCCGGCCGAGCCGATCGACAGGCCGAGCGATAACCGCTCGCCGAGCGTGACGTTGAAGCCGCCGTCCGGCATCGGGCCGGTCGTGTCGAAAGCCTGCCGGTTCGACGGATCGCCGAAGCTCGACTGGGCGTGCCCGACGAGAACCTGCACGCCCTGATCCGCGCGGTTGCCCACGAATGCCATGCCGGCGGGGTTGTCGCCGGCCACGGCGCTCGTCAGCGGATTGGCGATCGATGCGCCGCCCATCATCGATTCGACCGCGCCGGTGGCGTTGGTCTGCGTCGTATTCATGGCCTGGGCCGGTTCGATGCCGGCGCTCAGCATGACGCCCGTTGCCATTGCGCACAAGAGGTGGTTCTTTTTCATGACGTCTCCAATTCGTTTTGTTTAGTTATCCGATATGTTTTACGGAAAATGATTCCGGTGTCGAAGCGCGGATGCCGGACAGGTCGAATCCAGCTATCCGCCGGTCACGCTGCTTCCGGTGGCGGCTTCCTGAGGCTCGTCGAGGTTGGGCGCGTACTTACTGACCGTGAGGAACGGTCATGTGCGCGACCGCGCGATACGCTCAACCTGCGTGACCGAGACCTTCATCGGGGGCGTTCGCGATGCCCGGCGGCAACCCCTGGAACGCCACGACCCGCCAGGCTTCGCCGGACCGCATCCACACCGCTTCGTAGCGGGTCGAAACGGCGAGGGTGCCGTCGGGTGTGCCGATTCGGGCGTCCATTTTTCCGTGCAGCAGCGCAAATCGCTCGTGCATCTGAATCCCGATGACATCGAGCGACAACGCGTCGTAGCGGATCGCGCCGCGCTCGAGCCTCGCGAGGAAGCTCTCCCGGTCGTCGCGCGTACCGGTCGAATGGACGTAGACGAGGCCTTCGTCGAGGATTTCCCGCAGCGCGTGCGTGTCCGCCGCGAGCATGGCCGCCCGGCGCCGCTCTTCCATGGTCCGCACGTCGGACGTGCGGTCGGTGTCGTTCATTGGTTTCTCCATCCTGTCGGGTCGCCCGGGGCGCCCGGTGGGCGCAAGCGGCCGCGCCGGTCCGGGCGTTGTCGTGTATCGCGATCAGAGCCGCGTCTTGTCCCGGCCCTTGAGGCCGAGCATCTGCCGGGCGTCGGCCGGCGTCGCGATGTCGAAGCCGAGCCGCGTGAGGATGTCGCGAATCAGCGTGACCTGTTCGGCGTTCGACGTCGCGAGCTTGCCCGGCCCGATCGTGAGCGAATCTTCCAGGCCAACGCGCACGTTGCCGCCCATCAGCGCCGCCTGCGTGATCAGCGGAATCTGGTGCTTGCCGGCGCCGAGCACCGACCACTGGTAGCCGTCGCCGAACAGCTTGTCGGCGATGCGCTTCATGTGCACGAGATTCTCCGGATCGGCGCCGATCCCGCCGAGAATGCCGAGGACGAACTGCAGGAAGAGCGGCCCCTTCACCAGCCCGCGGTCGACGAAGTGCTTGAGGGTGTACAGGTGGCCGACCTCGTAGCACTCGAATTCGAAGCGCGTCCCGTGCGCGTGGCCAAGCCGAGTGAGGACTTCCTCGATATCCGCGAAGGTGTTCCGGAAGATGGTATGGCGGGTGCCTTCGATGAACGGGCGCTCCCATTCGTGCCTGAACGTCGTCAGCTTGTCGAGCACGGGGAAGATCGCGAAGTTCATCGAACCCATGTTGCACGATGCCATTTCCGACGACGCGTCGAGCGCGCCCGCCAGGCGCTCGTCGAGCGTCATGTTGACCGCACCGCCCGTCGTGATGTTGATCACGGCGTCGGTTGCCGCGTGCACCTTCGGGAGGAACTGCCGATACGCGTCGGCGGAGAAGGCCGGTCGCCCGTCCTCGCCGTTGCGCGCGTGCAGGTGCAGGATCGCCGCGCCGGCTTCGGCCGCGGCGATCGCCTCGCGCGCGATGTCCCCGGGTGTGGCGGGCAGATAGGGCGACATGCTCGGCGTATGGATCGAGCCGGTGATCGCGCAGGTGATGATGATTTTGCGTGCCATGTTTGACGTGTCCCTTGCGTCAGGCCGGTTCGGCGACGACGACGTTTTCAATGTGGCCCACCCCGTCGATCTCGACCCGCATGACGTCGCCCACGCTCAGGAAACGCGGCGGCTTGCTTGCGCCTCCCACGCCAGACGGTGTGCCCGTGGCGAGCACGTCGCCCGGTTCGAGCGTCATCACGGTAGACAGGTAGGCGATCTGTTGCCAGATGTTGTAGATCATCTCGCCCGAGCTGACCGACTGACGGGTTTCGCCATTGACGATCATGCGCAGTTGCAGTGCATGCGGATCGACGATTTCGTCGGGCGTCACGAGCCACGGGCCGAACGGGCCGTGCGTGTTGAACGACTTGCCGAGCATCATCGTCGGCGAGCGCATCTGCCAGTCGCGCACGGAAACGTCGTTGCAGATCACGTAGCCGGCGATGACCGATGCGGCGTCGGCTTCCGGGACGTGACGGCACCGGCGGCCGATCACGACGCCGAGCTCCGCTTCGTAGTCGAGCTTGTCCGACGCCTTCGGCATGTGCACGGGATCGAACGGGCCGTTCACGCACGACACCTGCTTGTTGAACCAGACCTGGCTGTCGGGCACCTGGATGCCGGCGGCCCTGGCTTCTTCGACGTGACGACGATAGTTCATGCCGATCGCGAGAAACTTCGACGGATTCGGCACGGGGGCGTCGAGGCGCACGTCCGCGAGCGGGTAGGTCGCCGCGTCGGCGAGCCGGATCGCCTGCGCGCGCTGCATCAGCGCGGCGCCGCCCTGGAGCAGTTCCCGCATCGTGGCGGGCAGGCCGCGATCGCTCGCCGGCAGGTCGATGACCTGGTTGCCTTCGATCTTGCCGATCGACTGGTAGCCGCGACATTGAAAAGTCACGAGTTTCATATGCGTTGTTCCTGAAAGATAGGGTTGGGTGGATCGCCGTGCGTGCCGCACCGCGATCGCCTTGGCCGCCGGATCCGGCGTGTCAGACGCCTTGCTCCGAGTTTTCGACGAAGATCGCGGGCAGGTCCGGGCCCCACAGGTACATGGCGTCCTGCGGCGGGTGGTCCTGCGCGATCCAGTCCACCGAAGCGGGGATGTAGTCCATCGTCGCGCTGTATTCCGAGAAACTGCCCCACGGGTCCTGCACGTAGTGGAAGTAGTTCGAGCCCAGCACGTGACGGCCGATCCCCCAGCCGTTCGTGTAGCCGGCCGCATGCATCTGCATGTAGCCCAGTCCCACCTCTTCGACGGTCGGCACGTCCCAGCTCAGGTGATGCAGCGCGGGGCCGGCGCTTGCCGCGAACGCGAACAGGTGGTGGTCGCCTCCGTGCGGCGCATGGATGAAGGCCACGCCGTCGCCGGAGCGGTCGGAGAGGCGCAGGCCGAGCACGCGCTCGCAGAAGTCGATCTGCGCCGGCACGTTCGACGTGGCGAACGCGATGTGGGAGAGGCGCGTGGGCCGTACAGCCGGCGTATTGCGCCGGTACGGCGCGCACCGCAGGCCGTCCGCCGGCAAGGGCGGGCTCACGTGCGCCGCTTCGTCGAGCGTCGTCTTGATGCCGGCGCGGATCTGCAGCGGCATGCCGTCGGGATTGCGGATCCAGAAGCCGGATGGATCCGCGTCGGGCGGCGGCGCGATCGTTTCGACACCTTCGGCAAGCGCCCGGGCGTGCAGCGCGTCCAGGTCGTCGTCGAAGCAGTGCAGCGTGAGCCATTCGAACTTCTTGCGCGCGCCTTCGCGCAGGCGGCCCCATGCGTGCGGCGAGCCGAAGGTGCGAATCGACAGTCCTGCCTCGCCGTCAGTCCGGACATCGAGACCGAACGCGGTGTAGAAGTGTCGGGCCTCGTCGAGCGACGGCACCGACATGCGGAATTCGCCGATGGAATGAATGCCGAGACGATCGCGTCTGCGATGTTGCGTCATGTTTTTCTCCTGATCGAAGGGGGGGCTCAGCAGGCCGGCTCCATGGCGTGACGCCATGCGTCGACGAGCGGGTTGAGGCCGTCGGCGGCGCGGGCCGAACCGTAGCTGTAGAAGTCGGGGCGGGCGAGCAGGGCGACCACGTCGTGCTGCGCGAAGTACTCGCCGTAGATGCCGTCGACGTCGACACACCCGCCCGGGCCGAAGTGCGTGACGATCGCGCGTTGCCTGTCCAGGGCCCGGCGGTTCTCGTCGCTCAGGCGATCGAGCGTCGCCCGATCGCGTGCAATCAGTGCGAAGCCCGCGCCGAACAGGTCGTCGAACAGCCCTCGTTTGCCGCCGATCTCGATTCGGCCTTGCGGGGTGAGCTGCCCGCTGCCCGGCGAGTGCGGATCGTAGAGTCCTGCGCCGAGTCGCGGCTGCGGCGTGGCAGGCGGCCGGAACCCCGGCGTGGCCTGCGCGGCCAGCATCGCCTGGTCGCGTGCCGCGGCAGCCTCGGGATCGGCGATGCAGATCACCTTGCCGAGCTCGATCGAGAAATCGATGATGTCGCGCACGTGGTTCAGCCGCTCCGGACCGTAGCTTTCGAGCAGCGTGTCGCTGCCCGTGCCGCGCAGAATCGTGTCGAGGCGCCAGGCGAGCGCGGCCGCGTCGCGCAGCCCGCTGCACATGCCCTGGCCCGCGAACGGGGGCATCAGATGGGCCGCGTCGCCCGCGAGCAGCACGTTGCCGGTGCGCCATTGCCGCGCCCAGCGCCCGCGGAAGGTATAGACGGCATGGCGTTCGAGCGTCGCGTTGCGGGGCGTGACGTCCCAGCGCGAGAGCAGGTCCCAGGCGACGGCGTCCTGATTCATCTGCTCCCCCGTTTCGCCGGGCAGCAGCATGAACTCCCAGCGCCTGCGTCCCGGGCCGCCCGGAACGATCGAGGTCGGACGCGCCGGATCGCACAGCTGCCATGCCTTGGGAATCCATTCGCGCGGCGTGGCGGGCTGGACGTCGACGACGAGCCAGTCGAACGCGAAGCCGAGATCCTCGAATTCGATTCCGGACAGCGTCCGCACGACCGAATTCGCGCCGTCGGCGCCGATCAGGTAACGCGCGTGGACGGTGTCGGTCTCGCCGGTTGCCGACCATTTGCCGTTCTCGAACCGGCCGGCCCCGATCTCGACGCTGACGCCCGGGTCGTTTTGCTGCAGCGCGAGCGCCGACCACCCCGTGCGGACGGTTACATTGGGCAAGCGCCGGACGTGCGTGTCGAGCACGCGTTCGAGCTGCGGCTGGGAAAACAGGTTCGAGACGGGCCAGCCGCTCGGCCCCGGGCCGCTCCAGTCGAAGTCCATCAGGATCTCGTCCCGGGCGTTGAGCCACTGGTAGCGATCGGCGATCTCGGTGATGGGCTTGATATCATCCATGACACCGGAGGCCTGGAACAGGCGGGCAATCTCGTGGTCGTAGTGGACCGCGCGCGGCAGCGGGTACAGGTCGGGCCAGCGTTCGATCACCGTGACCCGATGTCCCGCGCGGCCCAGCATCAGGGCGAGCAGTTGCCCTGTCGGCCCGTAGCCGACGATTGCGACGTCGACGTGTTTGTCTGCTTCCATGTCTCCTCCGGAAACGAATTCTTCAAAATGACACAACAGTATAAATTGGATTGTATTGTCAATTTGACAAGTACGTCCATGCAAATGGGGGAAACCCCGAGGAGAGGCATTGGCAGCGAATCATTCCAGAGCGCGACGCGTGGCCGTCGAGGCCGAAATGGAAGACCACCGCGTGCGCACGGGCGCCGTGCGGCGTGAGGCGACGCGCCGCAAGCTGTTGAGCGCGGCGGTGGAGGTGTATGCGCGGAAGGGGCCGGATGCCGCGTCGATCGACGATTTCCTCGCGGCGGCAGGTGTCGCGCGGGGCACGTTCTACAACTACTTCAAGACGACCGGCGAGCTGCTGGATGCCGTGACCGCCGAGCTCAACGACCAGGTCATCGTGGCCATCGAGAATTGCGTGTCGAAGATCGACAGCCCGATCGAGCGGATCTGGATCGGGTGTCAGATCTTCGTCCAGGTCGCGGTGATGCATCCCGCCTGGGGCGCGTTCATCACCCGCACCGGGGTGCGCGAAGCGGCGAGCGGGCGCTTGACGAAAATCTATCTGCCGCGCGATCTGGCGGCCGCGCTCGAATGCGGGATGATGAAATATGCGAATGCGCGGGCTGCGCACGATCTGTTGCTCGGCGCGATTCATCAGAGCATCGAGACCGTCCTGAGCGGCGCGGCCCCCGCGGATCATCCGCGCGCGGTCATGGAACTTGCCTTCTGCGCGCTGGGCGTCGCACGTGCGACGCTCAACCGGCTCGTCAAGCAACCGCTTCCCGAAATCGACCTGCCCGACGGGCTGAAATCGCTGGAAGCGGGAGTGAGCGAAGGCGAGTAGGCCGGCTGGCACGGCTGGCGCCCGCGTTCATGCACGCGGGCATCCGGCGCCGTGATCCAGGCCGCTGCCGATGCCACGCATGGGCCAGGCCGGCACAACGCGCTTGCTATACTGGCGGGTCATCGAATCAGAGAGCGAGACAGCAGGAGAAATGGCGCCTTCCAGCACACCGCCCAAACGCGCCGCGAAGAAACGGGCTCGCGGACGTCCAACGAGCAGCGCACTGACGGGTTTCGACTCATTGCTGCGCGGGGCGCGGCAAATGTTTGCAACCCAGGGTTATGAAGGAACCAGTGTGCGGGCCATCGCACAGCTGGCCGGTGTGGATCCCGCGCTCATGTCGCATCACTTCGGCTCCAAGGAGGGGCTGTGGATCGCCGTGGTCGAGCAGCTCTCCGAGCAGTTGGGACCCCTGATCGAATCGACGAGACAACTGAGCGAGGCGCGCATGTCGCCGCGCGAGCGCATCAGGCAGGCCATCATTCTCTTCATCGATACCGTGTCCGAGGACCGGTATATCGGCATGTTCTTCTCGACCGCCACAACCGAGCAGGGCGAGCGGCTCAACCTGCTGCTGGAGCGCCACGTTCGCCCGTATCGCGAGGCGTTCGTTCCGTTGCTGACCGATGCGATCGAGGCGGGCAAGCTGAAACCGCACGATCCGGATACGATGTATTACATGATGGTGATGGCGATCAGTAACGTCATGTCGTACAGCCACATCCTGTCGACCTTCTCGTCGCTGCCGGCGTCGCCGGAAAAATTCAAGGAAGAGGTGCTCGACATCGCGCTCGGGATGTTCCGGTAAGCCGCGGTATCGATCCGGGCCGGATCGCGCCCGGCGCCCGGCGATCGTGGCCGGAGCGCGCCGTACGGCGCCGGCGTGGCGGATACGCTAGGCGGCTGCCGCGGCGAGCCTTCCGGCGGTGTCGGCCGATGCTCGCTCCATCCGGGCGTCTGGCTTGCGCACCGGGTCCGGGCCGGTCGCGAGGTGTCGCGGCACCGGAGCATGAGCGGGTTCGCCGACGGTGCGGAGCAGGTGATCGATGAAGGTTCGAACCTTCGCGGGCATATGTTCCCTGCTGGGATAGACGATGCTGACCGAGAAGATCGCCGTCGAATATTCCGGGAGCACTTCCAGCAATTTCCCGTTCTGAATATCCTGCCGGACCAGGGTGGCGGGCGCGAAGCCGATGCCTGCCCCGGAGATCAGCATCTGGATCAACGCATCGATGTTGTCGACGACCATCGTCGGCCGCTGGTCGAGGGTATGCCGCGTGCCGTCCGGGCCCTCGAGCAGCCATTCGCGGCTACCGGACGGTTGGGCCGTCAGTGCGACATGGGCGTGCTCGACCAACTGGTCCGGATGTTCCGGAATTCCCCTGCGCCGCAGATACTCGGGCGACGCGCACGCGATGAGCGGTTCGCTCATGATGGGGCGGGCAATCAGGCTGGTCGGGCAGTGGGGAAGAAGCGACGTGTCCACCAGGCCGAGATCGTAACCGTCGTGCACCAGGTTGATCGGCCGATCGACGAGGGTAAGCTCGAGGCGGACATCCGGATACGTCACGTTGTACTGATGCAGGCACTGCGCGAGGCCGTAGTGCGAGAAGAAATTCGGCGCGACGATCCGCAAGGTGCCCATCGGCTTGTGAACCATGTTGGCGATCGACCGCTCGCAGTCGTCCAGGCTGCACACGAGCTCGAGCGTACGGTCGAAATAGCGGCGGCCGACGTCCGTCAATGACACCGCGCGTGTTTCGCGGGAGAACAGATACACCCCCAGGCGTTTCTCGAGCCACCTGATCTGGCGGCTCAGCACCACATCGGAAACGCTCAGTTTCCGTGCCGCGCCCGAAATACTTCCCGAATTCACCACTTCGTGGAAGGTGCGTATCGATTCGAGTTGATCCATGTGAGGTTCTCGCAATACGTGGGGCGGCCTGTGTGTTCCCAACTATCCCACTATCCCGATCCAGCGAATGTGCCTCTCGTGCGACATGCGCGGGCATCGGATTTGTCGACCATATATAAATTCAACGAGTGTTGAATTTCGGCATGGTATCCCTCCGGTGATGACGTGTCAAGGCAGGCCGGGCGCCGCGCGACCCGCCGTCCGCTCGATGCCGGCCGGAACCGGCATCGTCCCTGTTTCCGATTCGTCAATACTCCATTGCTTGTAACGGCGAGCGGGCCTCCGATAGCGTCGCGCGGCCGCGCGTCAAGTATGTGGGCGCCCGTTTGCCGACCTTCGGGCGGTCTTTCCACACGGGCCTCAGGCGGTTGACACGGCTGTTGAGGTTGCCTTAGTATCGCCGTAAATCAACAAATGATGAATTAATTGATTGGCCCCGTGGCACGGGAAATTCCGATGGTTGTCGCGTCATCCTGACCTGTCGTGCGATGCGTGACAGGTCGCTCGAATGCGACGTCCGGTGCCGTGACGGTTGCGTGATTCGACGCGTGCAACGGGGCGCGCGGCGTCGGACGTGGCAGGCCGGAGCACGACGTTGTCGTGCCGGCCGGTTCTCCATCGGCTCGCTCCCGAAGGTCGTGCATCGCTCGACGAGGGTGTCGAGCGAATGCGTCGGCAACGTGCTTTCTCGGAGGCCGGCGACGCGACTTGCTGCCGCTGCCTGCCTGCGTTTCGGCATGTCAGGCGCGGTCGTCATTGTTTTACGGAAGCCGTTCGGCCCGCGAACGCTTCACCGGGCGCGGCGAATGCCCGAGTCCTTTGTCCATTCCCGTCGAAAAAACGGCGTAACTGACCGTGTGCCGGTTCGTGCCCGCGGCGAGGAGGTTTAGTGATTCCTATTGAAGGTCGTTTATTTGTGAGAGGTCGCTCTATGCGCGTCGAACGGGTTCCATACCGCTTGATCACTGTCGCGGCAGCCGCCGTTTTCCTGGCTGCGTGCGGAAAAAAAGAATCGGCGCCACCGCCGCAAACGCCGGAGGTCGGCGTCGTCACCGTCCAGCCGCAAGCGGTCCCGGTCGTCGCCGAACTGCCGGGCCGCACCAGCGCATTCCTCGTCGCGCAGGTGCGCGCGCGGGTCGACGGCATCGTGCTGCGCCGTGAATTCACCGAAGGCACCGACGTCAAGGCAGGCCAGCGCCTGTACAAGATCGACCCGGCGCCGTACATCGCCGCGCTGAACAGCGCGAAGGCGACGCTGGCGAAGGCTGAAGCGAACCTGACGACGCAGAACGCGCTGGTTGCGCGCTACAAGGTGCTGGTCGGGGCGAACGCGGTCAGCAAGCAGGACTACGACAACGCGGTGGCCGCGCAAGGCCAGGCCGCGGCGGACGTCGCGGCCGGCAACGCGGCGGTCGATACCGCGCAGATCAACCTCGGCTATACCGACGTCGTGTCGCCGGTCACCGGCCGCGTCGGCATTTCGCAGGTGACGCCAGGCGCGTACGTGCAGGCCAGCCAGGCGACGCTGATGTCGACGGTGCAGCAGCTCGATCCGGTGTATGTCGACCTCACGCAGTCGAGCCTCGAAGGGCTGAAGCTGCGCCAGGACGTGCAGAGCGGGCGCCTGAAGACGTCGGGCCCGGGCGCGGCGAAGGTGTCGCTGATCCTGGAGGACGGCAAGACCTATTCGGAGCCGGGCAAGCTGCAGTTCTCGGACGTGACGGTCGACCAGACCACCGGCTCGGTGACGATCCGCGCGATCTTCCCGAACAAGGACGGCGTACTGCTGCCGGGGATGTTCGTGCGTGCACGGATCGAGGAAGGCGTGAACGAGAACGCGTTCCTGGTGCCGCAGATCGGCGTCACGCACGACCAGAAGGGCCAGGCGATCGCGATGGTGGTGAATGCGGCCAGCAAGGTCGAGCCGCGTCCGTTGAAGACGGTTGGCATGAACGGGCGGAACTGGGTCGTCGAAGGCGGCCTGGAAGCGGGCGATCACGTGATCGTGCAGGGCGTCGACAAGGTGCGCCCGGGTGCGACCGTGAAATCGGCAGCGGCGCAGCTCGCGCCGGACACCGCCACCGGCGAGGCCGCGCCGGCAGCCGCGAGCGCCGCCGCCGCATCGGGCGCCGCGCCGGCAAGTGCCGCCGCCGCGTCGAGCGCGCAATAACGGGGAGCCTGCTTCATGGCAAAGTTTTTTATCGATCGCCCGATTTTCGCGTGGGTGATCGCCATCATCCTGATGCTGGCCGGCGTCGCATCGATCTTCACGCTGCCGATCGCGCAGTATCCGACGATCGCGCCGCCATCGATCCAGATCAGCGCGAGCTACCCGGGCGCTTCCGCGAAGACGGTGGAAGACACGGTGACGCAGGTGATCGAGCAGCAGATGAGCGGCCTCGACAACTTCCTGTACATGTCGTCGACCAGTGACGACTCGGGCAACGCGACGATCACGCTGACCTTCGCGCCGGGCACCAACGCCGACATCGCGCAGGTGCAGGTGCAGAACAAGCTGTCGCTCGCGACGCCGATCCTGCCGCAGGTCGTGCAGCAGCTCGGCCTGTCGGTGACGAAGTCGAGCAGCAGCTTCCTGCTGGTGCTCGCCTTCAACTCCGACGACGGCAGCATGAACCGGGACGACCTCTCGAACTTCGTGGCGTCGCACGTGAAGGATCCGATCAGCCGCCTGAACGGCGTCGGCACCGTCACGCTGTTCGGCTCGCAGTACGCGATGCGGATCTGGCTCGACCCAAACCGCCTGACGAACTACGGTCTCACGCCGGTCGACGTGTCGACCGCGATCACGCAGCAGAACGTGCAGATCGCGGGCGGCCAGATCGGCGGCACGCCGGCCATGCCGGGCACCGTGCTGCAGGCGACGATCACCGAATCGACGCTGCTGCAGACGCCCGAGCAGTTCGGCAACATCCTGCTGAAGGTCAACCAGGACGGCTCGCAGGTTCGCCTGAAGGACGTCGCGAAGATCGGCCTCGGCGGCGAAGACTACAACTTCGACACGAAGTACAACGGCAAGCCGACCGCGGCGCTCGGTATCCAGCTCGCGACCGGCGCGAATGCGCTCGCGACCGCGAACGCCGTGCGCGCGAAGATCGAGGAACTGAGGCCGTATTTCCCGCACGGTTTCAGCGTGGAGTATCCGTACGACACGACGCCGTTCGTGAAGCTGTCGATCGAGGAAGTGGTCAAGACGCTGCTCGAAGGCATCGTGCTCGTGTTCCTCGTGATGTATCTGTTCCTGCAGAACCTGCGGGCGACGATCATCCCGACGATCGCGGTGCCGGTGGTGCTGCTCGGCACGTTCGCGGTCATGTCGCTGGTGGGCTTCTCGATCAACACGCTGTCGATGTTCGGCCTCGTGCTCGCGATCGGGCTGCTGGTGGACGATGCGATCGTGGTGGTCGAGAACGTCGAGCGCGTGATGGCGGAAGAGGGGCTGTCGCCGAAGGAGGCGACCCGCAAGGCGATGGGCCAGATCACCGGCGCACTCATCGGCGTGGCGCTCGTGCTGTCGGCGGTGTTCGTGCCGGTGGCGTTCTCCGGCGGCTCGGTCGGCGCGATCTATCGTCAGTTCTCGCTGACGATCGTGACGGCGATGGTGCTGTCGGTGCTGGTCGCGCTGATCCTGACGCCCGCCTTGTGCGCGACGATCCTCAAGCCGATTCCGCAAGGGCATCACGAAGAGAAGAAGGGCTTCTTCGGCTGGTTCAACCGGACCTTCGATCGCAGCCGCGACAAGTACCACGTCGGCGTGCACCATGTGATCAAGCGCTCGGGCCGCTGGATGATCATCTATCTGGTCGTGATCGTCGCGGTCGGCCTGCTGTTCGTGCGCCTGCCGAAGTCGTTCCTGCCCGACGAGGATCAGGGCCTGATGTTCGTGATCGTGCAGACGCCGTCGGGTTCGACGCAGGAAACGACCGCGAAGACGCTCGCGAACATTTCCGACTACCTGCTGAATGACGAGAAGGACATCGTCGAATCGGCGTTCACGGTGGCAGGGTTCAGCTTCGCGGGTCGCGGCCAGAACTCCGGTCTCGTGTTCGTGCGCCTGAAGGACTACGCGCAGCGTCAGCATGCGAACCAGAAGGTGCAGGCGCTGATCGGCCGGATGTTCGGGCGTTACGCGGGTTACAAGGACGCGATGGTGATCCCGTTCAACCCGCCGTCGATTCCGGAACTCGGCACGGCGGCCGGCTTCGACTTCGAGCTGACCGACAACGCTGGTCTCGGCCACGAAACGCTGATGGCCGCGCGCAACCAGTTGCTCGGGATGGCCTCGAAGGATCCGACGCTGCAGGGTGTGCGCCCGAACGGCCTGAACGACACGCCGCAGTACAAGGTCGACATCGACCGCGAGAAGGCGAATGCACTGGGCGTCACGGCTACCGCGATCGACCAGACGTTCTCGATCGCGTGGGCGTCGCAGTACGTGAACAACTTCCTGGACGTCGACGGCCGGATCAAGAAGGTCTATGTGCAGGCCGACGCGCCGTTCCGGATGACACCGGAAGACATGAACATCCTGTACGTGCGCAACGGATCGGGCGGGATGGTGCCGTTCAGCGCGTTCGCGACTGGTCACTGGGTCTATGGCTCGCCGAAGCTCGAACGCTACAACGGTGTGTCGGCGATCGAAATCCAGGGGCAGGCCGCACCGGGCAACTCGACGGGCCAGGCGATGGCTGCGATGGAAGCGCTCGCGAAGAAGCTGCCGACCGGCATCGGCTATTCGTGGACGGGCCTGTCGTTCCAGGAAATCCAGTCCGGTTCGCAGGCGCCGCTGCTGTACGCGATCTCGATCCTCGTCGTGTTCCTGTGTCTCGCGGCGCTGTATGAGAGCTGGTCGATTCCGTTCTCGGTGATCATGGTCGTGCCGCTCGGCGTGATCGGTGCACTGCTCGCGGCGACGATGCGCGGCCTCGAGAACGACGTGTTCTTCCAGGTCGGCCTGCTGACCACCGTGGGCCTGTCCGCGAAGAACGCGATCCTGATCGTGGAATTCGCGCGCGAACTGCAGCAGACGGAGAAGATGGGGCCGATCGAGGCCGCGCTGGAATCGGCGCGCCTGCGGCTGCGTCCGATCCTGATGACGTCGCTCGCGTTCATTCTCGGCGTGTTGCCGCTCGCGATCAGCAACGGCGCGGGTTCGGCCAGCCAGCACGCGATCGGTACGGGCGTGGTCGGCGGGATGATCACGGCGACGTTCTTCGCGATCTTCATGATCCCGATGTTCTTCGTGAAGGTGCGGGCCGTGTTCAGCGGCGAGCGGGAAGATGCCGACGAGGCGCTGCGCCTGGCTCAGGCTCACTCGCACCACGAAGAGACGCCGGGTAACGGCGACCAAGGCAACAAGGGGCAGTAACGATGCAAAAACACGCTTTGACTGCAAGCGCGGCCGCACTGGCTGCCGCGCTGTTCGCCGCGGGCTGCACGATGGCGCCGCATTACAAGCGGCCTGACGCGCCCGTTGAGCAGGCGTACCCGGCCGGCGGCGTCTATGCGACGCAGCCGGGTGCGACCGGTGAGCGCAGCGCGAACGGCCAGGCGGCGGCGGCCATCGGCTGGCGCGAATTCTTCGTCGATCCGCGCCTGCAGCGGCTGATCGAGATCGCGCTGAAGAACAACCGCGACCTGCGCGTGTCGGTGCTGAACATCGAGGCGGCGCGCGCGCAGTA
>NZ_JPGL01000113.1 GCF_000732615.1 Burkholderia paludis | reverse complement strand
GGTGTGGATAGGGGTCCCTTGCCCGCCGCCCCGCGGGCGCCCCCTCCGCGCCGCTCGTCTCCAGCTCGCGCGCGACGGCCTCGATGAACAGCGGGATGCCCGCCGTGCGATGGGCAAGCTGGTCGAGCCAGACCGGATCGGGCGTGCTCCGGCCGAGGTGCGCCGACATCAGGCGCTGCGCGTCGTCGCGCGACAGCCGGCGCAGCACCAGGCGTTCGGTCGTGCCGCGCCAGCGCCCGAGCTTGTCGGGACGCGACGTGAACACCACGGCGAGCGCCGCCGCGCGCGGCGAGCCCTGCAGGTATCCCAGAAAATCCTCCGTCGAGCGATCGATCCACTGGACGTCCTCGACGACGAGCAACACCGGCGCGCCGTTGCCGAGCGACACGATCAGTTGCTCGAGAACGTCGAACAACGCATGCCGCTCGCGCGCGCTCGACCACAAAAAGCCCTGCGCGTCGCAGGGCAGCCCCAGCCAGGTCGCAAGCGCGGCGCGCGCCGCCGCGTGATCGCATTCGAGCGGCGCGATCATCGCGTCGATCGCCGCGAGCGCGCCGCCGGCCGGGCTGTCGGCGTCGATGTGCCAGTGCGCGCCGATGAACCGGAGGATCGGAAACAGCGCATGATTCTCGCGCTCGGGCAGGCACCCGCAATGCGCGAACGCGTGGCCCTGCAGCCGCACGGCCTCGCACAGCTCGTGCACGAGGCGCGACTTGCCGATGCCCGCGTCGCCGACGACGAGCCGCGGCACGCCGTACGGCGCCGCCTCGCCACGCAGCGCGCGCCGGTATCGTGCAAGCGTCTCCTGCCACGCGCGCAGCAGCGCGTCGAGTTCGCGCGCGCGGCCGACCATCGGCGCCCGCGTGCCGGTGTCGAGCGAATCGAACGGCGTATCGGCGCGCCGCTCGCCGAGCAACTCATGGACCGGCTGCGGCACGAGGCCCGCGCGCGCCAGCCGCAGCGCGGTCGGCCGGTGGTCGGCATGCCGTTCGAGCGCGAGCCGCGCATCGTCGCTGATCAGGATCTGCCCGGGTCCGGCCAGCCTCAGCAACCGCGACGCCGCGGCAGGCGTCGAGACGCCCGACATGTGCGACGCGTGCGCGAGCGCCTGCCCGACGTGAATCGCCGCGGCCACTTCGACGCGCCAGCCTTCGCCGCCGCCGATGCCGCCGGCAGTCGCCGGCACCGGCAGCCGCGCGCGCTCGGCCACCCGCACCATGTCGAGTGCCGCGCGCGCCGCGCGGCGCGCGGGCCGGTCGAGGTCGCCCTGCAGGCCGAAATGGAACAGCAGCGTATCGCCGAGCCGTCCGCCGGCGTGCGCGCCGTAGCCGACGGCGATGTCGGCGCACTTCGTCAGCCACTGCTCCTCGTAGCCGTCGAGCAGATCGCCGTGATCGGTCCCGGCGTGGCGTTGCCTGCCCTCCCCGGCGATCGTCACGCAACAGCACAGCGTGGTGACCTGCCGGTACTCGCCGGCCACCGCGATCGTGTCGCCCCGCGGCGCGGACGGCTGCGCGCGCGTTCGCCGGCTTGCGCGGCTGGCATCGAACTGGCCGACGAGCGCCGCGAAGTTGAGCGTGCGGAACTGCGCCGCGAGTTCGTCCGCCGACGCGGCGCGCTGCTCCGGATTCTTGTTCAGCGCGCGCCGCAGCACCGAGCCGAGCGGATGCGACGCGATCGACGGCGGGAGCGCGACATCCACCGGGCTGAGCTGCTGATAGAGAATGTCCGCCACGCTTGCGCCCTGCATGACCACATCGCCCGTCAGGCATTCGATCACGACCAGGCCCCACGCATACAGGTCGCTGCGCGGCGTCGGCGGCGCGTTGCGCAATTGCTCGGGGGCGCAATACGACGGCGAGCCGAGCACCTCCGTCGCCAGCGTCGCGGTCTGGCGCGCGATGTCTTCCGTGCCGGGCAGCAACGCGCCGATGCCGAAATCGAGGAGCTTCGCATGCGGCCCGTCGTCGGCCATCGCGATCACGATGTTCTGCGGCTTCAGATCGCGATGCACGATGCCGCGCCGATGCGCGGCCGCGAGCGCGTCGAGCACTTCCGTCATCAGCCGCCCGGTGTCGACGGCAGACAGCGGCCCGTCCGCCGCGAGCCAGTCGCGCACGGTCCGGCCCTGCACCAGTTCGAATACCGCGAACAGCCGCCCGTCCGGCGCTTGCCCCTGGTCCAGCAGCGCCACGATGTTCGGATGCCGCAGCGCTTCGCACAGGCGCGTCTCGCGCCGAAAACGCGCACGCCGGTGCGCGCGTTCCGGCGCGGTCCGCGCCGTGTCGTCGCGCATCAGCTTGATCGCGACCTCCTGCCCGGTTTCGCCGCAGGTCGCGCGAAACACCACGCCGTTGCCGCCTTCGCCGAGCAGCGGGCCGAGCCGGTAATGCCACTTGCCGGCAAGCTCCGCGAAAGGCGCGGCGGCCCGCCGCGATTCGGACGCGCCGGGCACGGCGGGCGCGCGGGACGCCGCCGGCGTTACCGCCGGTTCTCCCGCGCTCACGAGAAATGGACGACCGGGCCCGACGCCGGACGATGCGCGTCGAAACGCAGTTCGGCGCCCCCCGGCACCGACTGGCATTCGAGATGCTCCCCGCGCACGATGCGGAACGGAAAATCGCCGAAGCGGACGCTGCCGCGCCGGCGCTCGACGAGTTGGCTCGCGTCGAGCCCCGGCAGTGCCGCGAACTGGCTCCGGGCGCGGTGAATCTGCACGTTGACGTGCGACGTATCGATGCCGAGCATGTGCGCCAGCCGGCCGAGATCGATCCAGCCTTGCGACGCGGCGTCGTAGCCGGCCTGCATGTCGGCCGAGCGTGCGCGCGCGAGCGTGACGAGGCTGTAGTGATGGGCCCGTTCGCCGAGGTCGACCACCCCGCCGCGCACGTGCAGCAGCGTGCGCACGTGCTCTTCGTTACGGCTGACGAAGAATTCCAGCAGTTGCGCCGGCGCGGCCGGATCCGCCGGCACCGCGAGCGACATCGTCGAACCGCCGCTCACCAGCGCCACGCGCCACGTGACGTCGCCGGTCGACACTTCGTCGCCGTCATGGAGCGCGCGCGGCGGCAGCGTGTCGTCGCACAGCCATTCGCCAGCCGCCGACCGGACGATCGAGACCGGCCGCGCGGCATGCGCGGGCAGGATCTGGCTCGGCGCGAGCACGATCGGAGGCGCGGCGCCCCGTATCGGCCAGAGCGTGTCGGCCGGATCGTCGAGCGCCTCGACGCGCCACGGCGCGATACCGGCCCGGCCGAACCGGATCACGTCGCCGGGTTTCAGCACCGCGTGCTCGCCGTCGCGCAACGGCGCGCCCGATACCGACGTGCCGTTGCTGCTGTGATCGTGAAGTTCCCACCGCCCGCCGCTCCAGCGTACGTGGGCATGGACGCGGGACACCGATGCGTCCCGGATGACGGTGTCGCAGCGCGCGGGGTCGCGGCCGAACACGTGATACGCGCGGAGCAGGCACGCTTCCCCGGAAGAATCGTTCTTGAGTGTCGCCATGACCGGCCCCGTATCGGATTCGCCCGGATCGATGGCGCGATGCATCGACGTCGCCGGGCAAGCGATTGATTCACCCATCGCGAACAATGCCGCCTGTTCGCCGCCTCGTTACTTTTTTGTCATCTATCCGTCAAACCGTCGCCCATCCGGAATGCGTCATTTCCGTTAATTGAATGGTCGGCCGCTTTGTTGTTTTATGGCCGCGCAACTTGATGAAAATCCTGCCAAATAAAATCATACACAGCAACCGGAATAATCAGTTCTCGAGTTCCGATTGCCATACGCGGTATTTCGAAAGATTTCACGGGTTAATTAGGGATCGAATAGACTCCGGTGCGCATGCACCGGGGCCGTTCCCGCAGCCGCCAGCCGGCGGCCAGAGCGAGCGATCTGCACGATTTTCGAACCCGGCGTCACAAAACCGACGCAATCCGGATATGGTCAGAATCGGTTCGATAATTTACGAAAATCACATAATTTCCATTGTCGTTTTATTCGCCGAATTCATTCATTTATTCACTGTTCAATGCATGCCGTCATCGCGCACCGGCGAGAACCGGGTGCTCCGGGCCGGGCTTCCGTCATTCGCGCCGAGCCGACGCTTCCTGTCGCCGTTTGGTGGGCGACATCTTGTTGGTCGCGGCGGCGGGCGAATCTCGACGGCGAGGCGACTGACCTGACGATCTGGTCATTCCGATCGTGCACGAAGCCGAGAGCCGGCACGGCATCCACTCGCCGGCTGTATCCGGATGGCGCAAGCGGTCTCGGGGAGAACAAGCGGGCCCGTCCGTACCGGAACAGGCCGTCAGCGACCAGCGCGCGGCGTCCGATCCCGCGCAGGCCCGGTTCGAACGGACGCCGGGTTCGTCAGGCCCGCGTCCGCGACGCGTCGTCGCTTCGTTGCGCAGCCGCTTCGGCGGCCTGCTGATGCGGCGACAACGCGCCTTGAAACATCATCCGGTAGCTGCGCGGACTGGTCCGCAGCATCTTGCGAAAATGATGCCGCATGGTCGGGAGCGTGCCGAAACCGCTGAGCGACGCGACCTCCTCCAGGCTGTATTCCGCCTTGTGCTCCAGCAGTTCGCAGGCGACCCTCAGGCGCTCGCGCATCAACCACGAACTCGGTGGAAGTCCGGTCAATGCCTCGAATCGCCGCTGGAACGTCCGCAGGCTCATCCCCGCCTGTCGCGCCAGGGTCTCGACCGGATGGCTCTCCCCCAGGTGCTGCCGGATGTGCGTCAGGATGCCGCCGATACGCGTTGCCTCGTACGCCCTGGGGACCGGCTGGGGAATGAACTGCGACTGCCCGCCTTCGCGATGCGGCGGCATGACGAGTCCTCTCGCCACGATATTGGCTTTCTCCACGCCGAAATCCTGCCGGACGATATGAATGCACAGATCGATACCTGCGGCACTCCCCGCGGCGGTCAGCACCGTTCCGCGGTCGACGTACAGAACGTCCGGATCGAATTCGACCAGTGGAAAGCGCTTGGCAATGCTGTCGATGAAACGCCAGTGCGTCGTCGCCTTGCCGTTGTCCAGGAGCCCGGCTTCCGCCGGAACGACGACACCCGAGCACAGCGAGGCGATGCGCGCGCCGCGACGGTGGGCCCGCTGCACGGCCTCGATGACGGAACGCTCGACCGGCGCCGCAACGTCCGGCCAGCCCGGGATCACGATCAGATCGGCCGCTTCCAGGGCTTCGACGCCCTGATCGATGGAGACGGGAAGCCCGCCGCTGGAATGAATCGTGCCCGGGCGAACGGCCGCGCACGCGAAGCTGTACCAGCGGCCGCCGAAATCGGGCCGTGGCAAGCCGAACACCTCGTATGCAATACCGAATTCGAAAGCCAGCAGTTCGGTCGAGATCAGACAGACGACATTGGGCCCCGCTTTCCGCCCATGATCCACGCTCATACGGGCTCCCCTTGGCACGAACGATCGGTCCATATCGTACCCCGGCGGCCTTCGCGCCTGCGGGCGTTCCGGGCAGGACGATCTTCATCCGGCCGCCGTGAGGGTTGGCGTTGCCGTACCATCGCCTGTCGAGGGGATCGGACTCGACGGCGATCGCGACCACGCCTCAAGGCTGCCGCCCGAAAGGCGCCCGATGGCCGAAGTGAAGGACGCGCACTCGCCTTCGATCGGCCCGACAGGGTGGAACCTCACTGACGGCCGGCGCGAACACGGCGTCTTCCGCACCGACGACGGCGCGACCGTCGCCGCTGTGCGCCCCTTCTTTCATCTCGTCGTCGGAAGGACTTCACCGACGTTCGAAATTGTGGGGCCGCCCGCTGTCGGTGAGAGACGCGCAGGTTGAGATTCCACGCCAGTTGATCCCCTATGCGCGCGACGCCGACATGCCGCCGCGCTCGTTGCTCGAACAACGCGATGAACCGTTCCAGCGGCCCGCACGACGCCTCGTACATCCGTTTCTGAATTCGTCTCGGCGCGACGCTTTTCGCGAAATACGCATGCCGCGAAATGCCGTTGTATTCGAAAACCGTATTGCCGATCCGGTTGATGATCGGTTCGACGCCGCGGTAAGGCCCGAACCCTGGCTTGACCGCACTGTCCACCCATGCATCGCACTCTTCAGTCGTTGCAAAACGGGGAATGCGGATGTATGGAATTTCACCCTTTGAAAGTTGATCGGATGCACGACCTGTCAGTTCGCTATTGCCCGGTTCGTTCCAGTCAACGATCGGCTGAACATCGATATTCATATAAAGTTTCCTTTATATTTCTACATTTTCGATAATCTTCATGAAGCGATAACGGAAACCGGATATTTCCGGCGTATTGCCGCCAGCCCCGGAATCGACATGCCCAGGGCCATGGCGATCAACCCGACGACCTGGACCGGGCTCAACGGCTCACGCAGCAGAAAACATCCCGCCGCCGTCGTGATGATGGGCACGCTGGGCATGACCAGCGACGCCTTTTGCGGTCCGACAGTCCGAACGATGTACGTGTAGAGGAATATCGCCGCGGCGCCCGACAGGATCCCCTGGGCGAAGGCCTGGAAGATGATTTCCTTCATCGTGGCATCGGCGAAGCCGGTGTGCGTCGTGGCATGCGCCACGCATGCAGGCAGGCACGAGGCGAGAGAGACAACCGCCGTGCCGAGAACCGGATTGACCTGCCACTTCCTGATCAGAATGCCGTACAGGGAAAACATCAGCCCCTGGAGCACGAAGAGCGCCGTTCCGGCGGGCGACAATCCCTTGGCCAGAAACGTGTTGTAGATGAACAGAAGGATGCCCACGGTGATCAGGGCCGTGCTGATCATCGACGCGTGGCTCGGACGGTCCTTCAGTAAAACAACCGGCAGCAGGAATGAAAAAAGGACGATCGAGCCCGGGCCCACCGTGGCGACGTAACCCGCCGAGGTCAGCGAGATTCCCGTGTTGATCACCATCAGGTACGGGAAACCGGCAAGCAACGACAGCGCGACGATCTTGACGAGCCCGAGTTGCGCGAGACCGGCTCGGGTCCTGGCCCTGCACACGTAAGGAACGAACAAGGCGCCCGCGGCGTAAAAACGGAGGATCGTCAGGCCGGCGGGCGTGATATGCCGTTCGAGGCTCGCGCGAGCCGTCAGAAACTGCAGCGCATAGATCATGACAAGCAGAATCCCTGCGCCCACAACTTGCCGCTTCGTGGTCATGGCGTATTCCGATAACGAGGCAATCGCTTTCTCGGGCAATCAACCGACGCCCCTTTGCCTTGAATACTGGATGAAGCCGGGTAGTCGAAAAAGTGGCGTCGATGCCAATGACCGTAAAGGATATGCCATTTTGCGATGTGCAAAATAGCGGCCTCGAAGGAGGAATCGAGGGATTCGGGCGAAGGGCGCGAGCAGACGGCGAGCCGACTCGAAACCCTTCCGACGGAAGGCGTCCGCCGGCAATCCAGGCATTCGTGGCCGCTCCGCGTCCTACGATGGCGCGCTGAGTGCGTCTCCGCAATGACCCGAGCCGGCCGACGAGACCCTCATGGGGACACCATCTTCGATGGCCATTGGCGTCCCGGCCAGCTTTCAACAAACTGTGTTCGCCAGGAGGCAATGCCGAGGTCGACGCCACGGACGGAAACGATCGTGACGATGTCCTGGTTCGAAAGCATCGGCGACGCGCCGAAAGCCGCCCGCGCGACCGCATGCGTACCCTGTTCCGCTTGCAGCATCGGGGAACCGCTCACAACGGAAATCGTCGTGATGGTGCGAGCGGCCTTGCCCGACGCTCCGAGTTGCCAGATGCGACTCGTCGTGACGCTGCTTTGCCGAACCGACGGCACCGACAACGTCGCACGCTGGATCGTGTCCAGATCCGCCAGCTTCGACGCAAGAAGTCGATTCACGAACGGACTCGCGAGCAAGATGAGTCCGGCGAACGCACCCAGCACGACCCAGTGCCGTCTGCGAACCGGCACCACTTGCGCCTGCTTCGCCGAAACCCGGACGACGAGACTCGAGACGGCAAGATCCTGCAACGATTGCCGGCTGGGCCGGTTGAATGCAAGCAGGTATATCAGCGACGCGCCCCACATCGATATGGCAAACGCGTTCAACCGTACGACCCACACTGCATCGGGCGAGTTCATCGCCGGGAGGTCGACGAATCCGATACCGCCGAGAACGGTCGGGACGGCGACTATTGCATAGCGCAGACACGCTTGTTTCACGCTCAGCGGCGCGATCCCGTCTGCGCCACGCCTGACGACCTTGATACTCAATGCCTGCTTTCCGAGTGACTAACTTCGTCCTGCATGTCCTTCCATCAAGCCGAAATAAATCAGACCGATAAGGAATCCGATCAATCTTCCCCACTGTCCGATTTCGGCCAACGGATTGAAGAATAAAACGGCCAGCGCCAGTCCGATCAATCCAAGCACGATGCAATCGATGCCAAACGCCACCGTCCTGCGCCAGAACCCCGCGACCTCGCCCTCCTGAATCACCGCGTCTTCTTCTACTGCGTTTTCACTTGCCGTCATGTCTTTTTTCGGTGCTCTCAGGATTTTGTAGAAGGCGAGATATGGCGACCCCGCTCCCTACTGTTGAATCGTCGCGCTTTTCAACAGCCCGCCGACGAACTGCGCACTCGCCTTCTGCAGCGCGAGCGCCTCGAGCTGCTGGCGGATCGGCGCCTGCGCCTGGTTGAATGATGGTACCTGCGTCGGCCGCTTCGCGTCGAGTTTCACGATGACCCTCGCGCCGTCGACCGCAATGGAATCGGACGTGATTGCGCCCACCGGCAGCTTTTCGAGCGCCTGCGCGATCGCCACCGGCAAACCCGACGTTTTGCCGTCCGTCGCCGGCGTCCTGAAGCTCACCCACGGCAATTCGCCGCCGGCATCGCGGCTCGGCGCAATGCTGTACTGGCGTGCAACACCATCGAACGGCTTACCCGCCTTCAATTCGCTCAGCACGGTGGCGGCCGTCGCAGGGTCCTTGACGACGATCAGGCGCGGCCTGTATTCATCCTGGCCGAGCGAAGCAACGATTTCGTCGTAGCGCGCCTTGACGTCCGCATCCGCCACCGACGCCGGCTTCACATTGTCCTTCAGGTAAAGTTGCGTCTCCGCATTGACCTTCGCCGCCTGCATCGCCGTCTGAACCTCCGGCCTGCTCCCGTAGTTCGCCTTCTCGGCCGCCTGCTGGATCAACACCCGCGCAATCAGCTGATTCTTGATCGCCTGCCGGATCTGTGGACTGTCCGGCTGCTTCGACACCTGCAACACCGCATTGATTTCGGCATTTGTGATCGGCGTCCCGTTGACGGTCGCGACTGTCGAGGTCGGCGCGGTCGTCGGCGCGGTAACGGTCTGTGCGTTCGCGGGTGTCGTCAGTTGCCATGCGATCGCCGTGGCGATCAGGATTCGAGTGGCAGTCTTTTGCATGATTCGTTTTCCTGCTGAATGAAAAATGGATGACGGAACGAACCCCATTGCCCCATTCGTCCTGTCCGGATCATCGAGGGACGATGCAAGGCGCGTTGACGTTCAAAACGCCAGGTTCGCGGTGCCTAGCACCAGCGTTGCCTTCGAGCCCAGCGATGCCGGTCGGCATAGCTGGCGCCCGGCCAACAGTTCGCCCGATAGCTGTTTTCCATGCCACTGCCATTGCGTGCGCAGTCCCGCACCCGCCCCGGCCAGCGTCGGGAAACCCGGCTCCGCGAGCAGGTTCGCCTTCCCCGCGTCGAAAAACACGTACGGCTCGACACGCGCGTCATGCCATGCCGGCACGTTCACCCACGCGAGTTCGTTGCGCGCATAGATGCCGCGGTCGCCGGCAATCTCGCCGGACCGGAAGCCCCTCACCGTATCCATCCCGCCCAGGTAGAGCTGCTCCGAGCCGTAGAGCGCCACGTTCGTCCATTGCCCGCCCAGCGCACCGCGATAAGCGAACTGCGCCGCGCCGAGTTTCGGCAGCGGCAGCGCGTAGGTCGCCGTCGCGTCGAGTTTCGTGAACTGGCTGTGCGCGTCCGTTTCATCGATATTGGCCGCATCGTGATCCGCCTCGAGCCACGGCAATCCCTGCGACACGCCGGCGTCCAGCGTCACGTTGCCGGCCGCGTCGTTCAGCGCGAATTTGTGCAGCCAGTTCACGCCCGCGCGCAGCACCGCAAGACGTTGCGGGTCGAGGTCGATGCCGTTCACGACACGGTCGGTGCGTCGCCATGACAGCGTCGCGTCGAGGTTCACGACGTCCGCGAGCGTGCGGTCCACCGTGTAGTTCCACCCAAAGATGTGCGACAGCGTGCGCCCGTAAAGCAGCGCGGTCGTGCCGACAACCTGCTGGTACTCGGAGTCCGACACCGTGTAGCTGAACGTATGGCGGCCGAACGGCACCGCGATCGAGCCCACCAGCGCGTTGCTGTCCTGGCTGTCGATGTAGTTCAGGCTCAACGACTCCTGCAGGCCGACCAGGTTGTCCGCTTCAATGCCGGCGCGGTAGCGTGTCACGCCGGTCGCCGAACTGCCGTAGTTGTCGACACCGAGCGTCGCATAGGTGCGATCGCCCGGCTTGTTGTCGATTTCGACGATCGAATCGCCGGCCGCCTGGCCGGGCAGGATCTGCACCTGCGCCTGATTGCGCCGCAGGCGGTTGATCTGGGCCACGCCCTGGTCGATGTCGGACAGTCGCAGCGGATCGCCGGGCGACACCGGAAACACGTTCTCGTAGCCGGCATCGGTCAGCCAGCCGCCGCCGGCCGACGCCTCCCCTGCCTTCAGCCGCTGAATCGGCTTTCCGTTGACCACGAAATCGGCGATCCGGCCAAGCTGGATCGTGACCGTGAGCGTACCGGTCGCCAGGCTTTGCGGACCGAGCAATGCGCGTGTCGTCACGAAGCCCGCCCCAACGAACACATCCGTCAAGCGCTTGAGAAGCACATTGATCCGGTGCGAGCCGAGGTCGTGACCGGTGAACGGCGCGATCGTCTCCGCCAGCGACGCTCGCGACACCCCGCCCGGCGGCACGAACGGCTGGCCGTCCGGTGTGCGCAGCGCGATCGTTCCGACCGGAAACGTCGGTCCGGATTCGACGATTGCGTCAACCGGCGTACCGGGCGGGATATCCAGCGTCGTTTCCGACGTCGGCGCGATCGTGATCGACGCCGGCGGCTGCTGAAGCTGCCGCTGGCGGGCTTGCTCGCGCTGCTGGTCGATCAGCTGCTGCGCCGGATCCTGGATCGGGCGAGCCGCCGGAAGCGGCGTGGTCTGCGCAAATGCCGCCGTATGCGACATCGCGATCGCCGGAATCGCATACAGCCAGATCTTGGGTGAAATACGCATCGTCACTCCTCACGGGCCCGGGACGTCGAGTGCGCCCCGGCGGCAGACTTGAGGCATGGCGGCGGCGCCGTCACCCATACGAACACGAGCACGCATCCGAGTGCGAACACGACCAACAGCAGGATGCTCAGGATGGACCATTTCATGTTCAGCGCCACCAGTAGGTCGTCAGGCCCAGATGCTGGCCGATCTCCACCGGCGTGCGCGACGGCGCGCGAAGCGTGGTGGTCGTCCCTGCAACCGACACCCCGTTGCCGCCCGACAGATAACCGCCGTCGATCACCGCGTCGCCGGTCAGGCGAACCAGCCCGTCTGCGGTAAAACCGCCGCCAACGTCGAACGCGATCAGCTCCGCCCACGTGCTGCCGAAGAAAGCCTTGAAGCCGTGATCCTGGTTGATCGCCGAATAGCCGGTCACGCCGGTCGCATAGGTGATCGGTGCGGCGACGCTCAGGTTGCCGGTTGCATAGACCGTGCCGCCGATGTCGCTCGCCGTCGTGCCGGCCTGAATCGCGATGTTGCCGCCCGACTGGATCGTGCCGCCGTAAGGCGTGACCGTGCTCGAAGCGCTCGCGTGACAGAAGATCCAGCAGCTTTGCACGTAGCTCGCCTGCCCCGAAAACACCGCTGCATTCGTGAACGCGGTCTGTGCGGCGATCGTGATGTCGCCGGTATTGGTCTGGATGATGCCGCCCGTGTTCGACACGTTGCGGCCCGTGATCGACACCGGTCCCGCCGTCGAGGCGATATACGCGAGCTGGTCGGGGCGGCTCACCGTGCCGTAGTCGACGTTCACGCCGCTCGTCGAGTGCGTGAAGAACAGGAAGCCGCCGCCGGTGTCCGAATACGCGGCCGGCTGGCCGCCGTTGACGCCGCCGGAGTGGTCGATCTGGTTCGACACATCGCCCTGCGCGGTCAACGTGACGCCCTGGTTCGACAGGATGCGCGCGTTGTCGTTGGTGATGTTGCGCTGCGCGCTCAGCGACACGGCGCCGTTCGCGGCAAACACGATGCCGAGGTTCGAAGCACTGGAATCGTTTGCGATGTTTCCGGCGGCCGTGAGCGTCACGTTGCCGCCGGTCGTCGGGCCGTTTTGCGGCGTCTCGCCGGCCTGGATCACGCTGCCGGTATTCGAAATGTCCGCCGTGCTGGTCAGGTTCACCGCCCCCGCCTGAGCTGAAATGGTAGACGGGCCGGTTGCATCATCCGTCAGCACGATGCCGTTCGCCGCAATCGACACATCGTTCGCCGCGGTCACCTGCGCGCCTTGCAGCGCGACCGCGCCGGTGGTCGACAGCTGCACGTCGTGCGCGGCCGTGATCGAGCCGTCCGCCACCGAGATATCCCCCAAACTCGACACGACGACGTCGCCTGCGCTCGCATAGAGTTTGCCGAGGCTATGCACGCCCGCGCCCTGGTCGGTGACGACGAGCTGTACGCGGCCTGCGGTGAGTCCGCCGGCCGCCGTGATATCGACCGCTATGCCCTTGTTGCTCGCGCCGGACGATGTCGCGCCGATCAGCCAGTCGTGACCGTTGTCCGAGGGCGAGAAGCCCGTGTCATAGGTGGCGGTGCCACTGCCGACGATCGCGCGGATGCCGCTTGTCGAACTCGTGAAGCTGTTCGTGACCGGACCGTTGATGTTCAGTTGCCTGGCGATCAGATCAAGATTGACGATGTCTCCGGACAGTCCACCCGGGCCGATCGTGATCGCACCCTGGTTCGTATTCAGTACGACGTTGCGCTGGGTCACGCCGGGCGCGAGCGTGAGGTCGTCAAAGCTGACCTGGCCGGTCGACAGCACGACGTGGCCTGCGTTCACGAAGCTTCCACCATCGACCGTGATGCCGTTCGGATTGGCCAGGATCACGTTCGCACGGGGACCCAGCACGTTGATCGCGCCCTGGATCAGCGACGGGTTCGTGCTCGTGACCTGATTGACGATCGTGCTCGCGTTCACGCCGGCGTTGTTCAGGTCTGCGCCGGCTTTCGATACGTTGAACGACGAGTAGGTGTTGTTCGAGACGCCGCCGAAAGCGGGCGCGATGTTGACCGTTTGACGACCATTTGCCCCGGCCGAAACAGTCGTCACCGTTCCACCGTCGACAACGATACCTGCGGCATGGCTTATCCCCGCGCAACTCATCCACGCGATGAGCAAACAGTGAGTGAGTCGTTTTATTTTCATATTGTCTGACCACACAATTAGGATTACGAATTTATAATATTTGACGTTTCTCAAACACCGGATACAACTAACCGACGAGGACGAAAACCCGTCCTCTCTAATCGTAAATAACCTCTACGCCGTCAAGCGCCCACGCAACACCTTGCCGGGCTTGCCTTCATCTGGCTGCGGGCCGTTCGTGGCACCAGTCGTGCCACCGACACGAACTGAATCATCAAACAAACAATCACACCGAGGAGCTGAACAATCCGCAGCGTCGAAAAGGAAGCACCATTAGCGGGTATGAGAAATCGAGCCGCACCGATACGCGGCACTATGCCAATCGCGTAACTGGCTTCCGACACCGGGCCGTTCAGGGCCGACGGAGTACCCAGTACAAACAGCGCAAACAGTAACGAACCGAACAATGCAGCACCAATGTGCAACTCGATCATCCATTGTGGCTGTGCGAGCACTACCGACGAACCTGGCCCCGTGCAGTTGACGTAGGCAGACAACCCTGTATCCAGCATCCGACACGACCCGCGTTCACAACACCCCGCAACCCTAGACGCGGCGCGGCTTCGCCAGCGACCTCCTCCTAGATGTAGTTAGTTATCCCGGTTTTTGCCCCAGAGGCTGGTTTTCAGCCCACACCTCGAAGTCACTTAAAGAGCACTGCTCGATGCACTCCCTCGCGCGTGAACGCGCTTAATGTAGCGCCAACCGCCCGGCTTGTAGGTCAACCATTGTTAAGTTTTCTTTTAGCTTACCGGCATAACCCGATCGGCAGCGTTTCTCCCGCTCAGGAGGAAACGAGTAAGCGCTGCCACACTCAAACACTACCCATCTGGATCGATCACGATGAACAGCTAAACGCACTGCCCCGCGGCGGATCGTGTAGCCAAATGGCAAGTGAGTTCCCTTATCCTAAAGGCAAGGAGAACTCGATGAAGAAGCGACACACCGACGAACAGATTATCCGCATTCTGCGGGAAGCCGAGAGCCGCGAAGAGCCGGTGAAAGATCTGTGCAGGCGGCACGACATCACGGAGCAGACGTTCTACCGGTGGCGAAACAAGTTCGGCGGTATGGATGTGGC
>NZ_JPGL01000112.1 GCF_000732615.1 Burkholderia paludis | reverse complement strand
TCGGCGCAGGAAGCACACCGGGATATCAGCCACTACCTGATGCATCGGTACAACTGGATACGGCCGCATCAGTTCAATGACGGACTGGCGCCGGCTGTTGCGGAAGAAAAACTTAACGCAGTGTCCGGGGTTGGTTGACCACTACAGGTACTGTCTCTTCCAGGAGAGGAAGTGGTCGCTGGAAGATGGGGTATGTGAAGCTGACGTATTCAACGATTTCGTTTCTTACCTTCGACAGCAGGCGTTGGTGCACAACACCAAGAAGCGCATGTCTGACTGGAAAGCAGTGTTGAAGGATGATGAGAAGTCGATCCGTCGTACCGTGATGAAGCTGGGACAGTGCTCGAAGGTTCTGTCAGTGCGTGTCGATATGGGGTATCTGACGGTCGCACCGAGTGAAGATGCAGTACGAGTGCGTACAGCTTGGGAGCAGGGCGATGCCGGCTCATGGTCAGCGAAAGACGATGCTGAGCGTGAGCGAGCAAAGCTGCCTGAGAGCGGAGCGCGGATCGATGCGCAGGTTGCGCTACAGGACAGGGAGCGATTCTTTGCTAATCAGCGTGGCGTCGGTCGAGAGCTGTTCGAGCATATGGTCGGTTACATCATGAAGTTGGAGCGCTCGGATGATGGCCCATATCACTTCCATTGCATCTTCTTCTTCGATGGGCAGAAGGTGCAGAGTGTCAAATACTGGGCGAGGAAGATCGGGGAGTACTGGCGGCACACTACGGGTGGTCGTGGCTATGTGCATAACTGCCACATCAATCCGAAGAAAAAAGAACTAGAAGAACAGGGGAGGTGGGTAATCGGAAAGATCCGAGGTCGTGATACGGTCAAACTGAAGAAGCTCGCGAACTACGTGGAATGGTATTTCGCGAAGGATCAGCAGCGCGCGCGGATGAAGCCGAAGGTGAAAAGCAGACTATTGACGATGGGCATGATGAAGAAGAAACGTCGTCGTATGGCATTGAGGTTGAGTAAGAAAGCGGAGGGTAACATCCACACGTTCGGCATGAGCGGTGTGCCGAAAAAGGAGAAGATGGGACGTCCTCGTAAGGCTTGCGTCACGGTTGTTGAAAGCGATGACGTTGATCAGTTCGGGGACGTGCAGTTGAAAGGCGTAGTCGTTCAGCAACGCTCTTCAAACGCGTTAGAGGGCTCTACAAACCGCTTCCGCAAGTCGGGGGTGCCGTTGCCCTTTCCAATTGAGGCAACGATGTTAAAGGCCTCAAATCGAGCGCAATTGTAAAAGAGAAGAGGCTGGGTGACTGGCTCTTGTCACGGACGCAGTGGTCGACATGAATTTCACGCGGTGTGGCCTCGTGCTGGAAGGCACTTGCACGAGGCTTGCTCGGAAACTGTTAGAGGGCTCGAATCGCGTTGATCACGCCCGCGCCGAGTGCGCGAGTGTTGAGGGGTTTCCCGCTGCCGTTCTGTGTGTGATTCACGGACATCGTTTCAACTAATATGGGACGATGGAGCGCGAAATCTCGATGCGATTACGTTGGGTGCGCATGTATCACGAGACCGGCAACGCCGGTCTCGTGTGCACGCGTTGTGGCATCTCCAGGCCGACGCTTCGCAAGTGGCTGCGCCGCTACCAGGAGGCGGGAGAAGAAGGTCTTCGCTCTCAAAGCCGTCGCCCTCTGACCAGCCCGAATCGAAAGGTCTCTGACGCTGATCGGGCAACGATTCTTCGCCTGCGGGCCGAGCGCAAGGGGGCACGGCGGATTCAGAACGAATTGCGTCTGAACGAACAAAGAGAACTGTCCCTTGCGACCATTCACAAGGTCCTGTGCGAAGCGTCGGTGAGGCCGTTGGTTCGCCCCAGGAGGCCGGCACAACCGAGGCGCTACAGCCGTCCAGTTCCCGGAGACCGCGTCCAGATGGACACGATGAAGATTGCACGAGGCGTCTACCAGTACACGGCCATCGACGACTGTTCACGCTTTCGTGTGCTGGCCGTCTACCCCCGTAGAAATGCCCGAAATACGCTGTTTTTCCTTGATCGCGTCATCGAGGAGATGCCGTTTCCGATTCAACGTATCCAGACCGATCGCGGCGGTGAGTTCTTCGCTGAATCCGTGCAGCGGCGCCTGATGAACGAGTGCATTAAATTCCGGCCAATTCCACCACGCTCGCCGCACCTCAATGGCAAAGTTGAACGTTCGCAGCTTACTGACCTGAACGAATTCTGGTTCCACCATGCCCCGACAGAGCGGGCAATCGACTTGCGAATCGAAGAGTGGCAGTTCGACTACAACTGGCGTCGGCCACACGGCTCACTCGGTGGAAAGACTCCGGTTGACCGCATTGCGGAGCTGGGTGAAATCACACCTCTCGCGGAAGCGGTGGAAGGTGCGTACGACGAGCGGAAAGAGCGAATTCGGCACCGCGAATGGCGGGTCGACAAAATCCTCGGCGAACATCATCGGCGCGCGTCGGAACGCGTGTTCCCTACGGGCGTCACGGGTTCCGACGCGCCAAAGAAACGGCCTTCAAAAAAGTGAAACGATGTCCGTGAATCACACACGTTCTGTAACGAAACGCCTAGTTTCGCAGCAAGCTCTCGCAGTGCAGGCTTGGCCGGCAATTGGAGCACGCCATCTCGCTCGATCTCGATGGTGCCGGTATCGCGACGACGGATGACATGCGCACCATAAGTCACTTCATCCGCTATGCCAGATGTGGCCTCGTATTGAATCGTATCTGCGCGCGGCATGTGACTGATGATGGCGTCAACGGCGGGCAACGTGCGCGGCCCCCATTGGTTCGAGAGCGCATAAGTCTTGCCGTCTACATGAAACAGCTCGTCATCAGCCGTAAAGTAGCGTGTTTGCTCGCCCCCGATCGCGTTCTCAAATTCGGCTTCGTCGAGGGTACCGTCGGCGGACAGAAAGAGATTTCCTCTCCACGGCACTGAGCTTTCGATAGCGCTTACCGGTACACCCTGCTTGAATGCCTCGTCGACGATCGCGTGAATGAGGCGGCGCTTTGGAAGATTCGGGTACGAGTCATCGCCGATCGTCAAATCGTAGCGGGTCAGATCTCGTTCCGAATCTCGTGCGGCTTCCTGCTCAAGCGATTTTTCCCGAACCGCAACCTGGTACTGCTCTGCTTCCGGAAGAGGTATGACCTGCTGTATGTCGAGCAACACTCGGTCGGCGATCTGGTGCGGTCGCATTTGCACACAGCGAATGTCCAGCCGTTGTTTGTTTAGCCATAGGACGGTAGTTGTCAGTTCGGTCGAAAAATCGGCTGATGCCAGGATAATCCGCACCTTATCCGACAATGCGACGTTGCCTTCTTCCACACCGAGGAACTCTCGAATCACCTGTTCCGCGTCTTCGTCTGACCCGATCGATTGGAGATACTTCCTGTGCGCTGCAACAGCTTGCTCGAACCGCATCGTCGAGATCATTGCTGCGTACCGCAGCGCCTGTAACTCCATGTGGCCATCGTTGTCACGCTTGAGTTCTACGACTACGAGTTGGGCCTGATCGTCAAGGCAGAGCAGGTCGATGCGCCTGTTCGCACCGACCCAATCTCCAAACTCTTCCGCGAGCACCATCGTCTTGACGTTTGGCGTAATCGCGGCAATGTGCGCGCGGATGGCTTTCTGGATGTTCTGGCGCTCGAGTATCCCAAGCTGCGTGAACGTCTGAGGCCTGACTTCTTTGAGGCTTTCGCCCGTCATCTCGTACAGCGCCATCAAATTTCCCCGTGTGAATGGTAGCAATGTTCGCCACAAGAGCGTGAGATCATGCAGATGTTCCGCAGCTGGCGTCCCACAGTTGTCTTTCAGGATCGCATCGTGGTGGCGAACGCAAAGACCATTGTAGTCTTCATACTTCGGTCCAAGATGCTTACGACAGGAACGGGATCTCCGTCACAACTGTGGCCGTAGCAGCCTGACACTCGGAAGCGCCCCAGCGACGCAGTCGTTCATGCTGTTAGCCTTACATCCGGGTTAGTCATAAATTTTCCGCCGACGAGCCACTGGAAGTCCGCCCGTGAGAAATTGCGGCCACTACTAGCCGCTCGGAAACACCACAGGCTAGACATCCAAGAGTCTCTTCAGGTCACGTCAGGCAGCAGCTTGATCGCAGAAGAATTTGGCCTATCCTTCCGAAAAGAAAGCGAGAAGGAGAACTAGAAATGCGCGCACGACGATTACATATCCTGTCATTTGCCTTTCTGGTTTTCTGCTTCTTCCTCAGCGACTTGGCATTGGCGCAGACACCGGTCTATGGCAACCGCGGCCAGTGCAACGCGTCGCTTCCGAGGGTAAGACGAACGGTAACCGTGTCGGCGCAGCAGCAAAATGCTGATATGTCGATCACCGCACAGCTTGACTGTCAGCCCTACCCGATACATGTTCCAAGCTGCGCGATCATTTCCGAAAGCCAAACCGCACCGCATATCTGCCCGTGCCCGGGTTGCGGCAATGTTCCCCCGCAGCACATTGCGACTTATATGACTTTCTGGGATTTCCCTTAGGCCGCTTCCCGTCGTCTAGTGCGACGCGACGTGATCCTCTCCGCCGCGAAAGAAGCGCCGGGTAAATGCACTCCCGGAGTGAGCAACAACCGGTTGGATTTGAAACAAGCCCTGTGCAATCACGAGGCTCCGCCGACAATGGTCACGGCGCAAGGGCGGCAAATTGTGGACTACGCGAAAATAACCGAGCTGCAAGCTTGGTGCCGTAGCGAACGACTTCCGGATGTCACGCCTTAATCGGATACCCAAGGTATGGAATCAAAATCGTTATCGGTTTGTTTGGTTGCCATGTTCGTCTGTTTCTCCAAACTGGCGTCCGCGAATCCCGGCGACATTCTTATCCAGTTCATGGCGGCGGAACGCTACCCGATCATAGAAGATGGAACGGGGGTAGTTCACGCCTTTGCGTGCATCGACCTTGATTTAAACTCTGGCATAAAAGAGGACTGCTACGGATTTTACCCAAGGGGCGGGCAATCTCAAAAAATAACCTTGTCGAACGGTGATGCGCTTCTTCGCTCATCAGGCTCCTCGTGGCGTGAAAGTACAACAGGCATCAATTTTGTACAGCAGTCGGAAGACTGTAACGATGTGCAGCTGTTCGACCCGAACAGAAATTTCTATTGGAAACTACCAATCCCCACAGGAAAGAGCTACTGGCGCGTCGGAAGCGGTAGCTGGAATGGGTATTACAGTGTGACAAAAATAGACAGGGCGCTTTCCCCTCTTGGGTTCGTGGGAGGGGCCGGGATGGTGTGCCCTGAGTTCGTTAAAAACCCCAGTCGGTTTGCGAACGTTAAGGAGTCTTACTCGGTTAATATCACTGAGTCTCAGCGACAGACAATAATCGGTGTCTTCAATAGTTGGAATACCGCATCTTATTCACTAACTCAAAATAGCTGTATAGATTTGGTTGACCAGGTGGCGGCGGCTTTGAATTTGAAGCGTCCACGTCGAAGCGCAACGCAACTTCCGACTGACTACCTCAAGCAATTGAAGGAGGAAAATTAGAGGGTAGGGAAACACTGATTAATCGGTTTCTCCGCAGCGTTGGGGGACTGGCTAGCGTGTTTCGCCCCTGGTAATCCACGCGGCCGACATAAGCGAGTCCCGTTTCATCTATTTCGAGGGACTAACAGTGCGGCCCGGGGCACCACTGTGATCTACAATAACTGCGCCACCATTGTATTCACCATTCTGGTTCACTGGAACAAAAATAGCGCCCCCGGGGCCACTGGTCCCTGCGGAAGGGCTGGGTGACGGTGATGGAGAAGGGGATGGCAAGGGAGAAGGGGACGCTGAGGGAGTTGGTGTTGCAACCACATCATCATCGTCGGCCGATGCACACATGGCTGCGTTGCCGAAGAGTACCGCGCAGCCAATGATCAGAATCTTCTTCATGCTTGCCTCCTAATTCCGTTGGTTGCTGACGCTCTATTGCGCTTCCGCGCGCCTTTGCAGGCACCATATCCATGATAGGCCAGGCGGATCCGCAATCAAGATCGTTGGGCACAATTTACACGGCTAAGTAAGCAAGCTCCACGTACTGATCCGCCAATATCGCTGTGCGATCGACAGTCGTTATTCGAGTGCGGCCGTTGCGATTACCCCATACCGAACGGCTTTAACGGGGGCGGCAAGCGACCTCCTCCCCGCTGCCCGCGCGAGAATCAAAAAAATGGAGCCTCGTAGATCAGGAGGCTCCGCATGCCACAAAACACGAAGCCGTAACTTGGGCGAGAGCGCAAGTCACGGAGTCGTGCCATGCTTCAATTGTTGAACTGCCAGGTATTCGTATAAAACTCGCCGTCAGCCTGCCAGCCGAGCTGCACCTGAATGGCTTGCTCTGCTGTCGCGGTTGCAGTCGAGGTCAGCACGTCGGTGAACGGCGTGTTGAACGTGAATGGCGACGGCGTATTGCCCGTACTCGCTCCCCAGACCGTCGCGTCGTAGGTCGTGGCCGGTGTGCTGACTTGGGCAACGCCAAGCGAATTGATCGACGCCCAGAAGGTCGGATAGAACGAATTGGCCGGAGTCGTCCAGTCCAGCGTGGCCGACGTACCCGGTGCACTTTGGGTACCTGATCCTCCCGGTGTCAGGTAGTTCGCGATCACGTCGTTGCCGAGCGTCTGCCACGTGACGGCGCTACCTGCCGCCGCCGCATAGTTTCGGGCGATGTTCTGGATCTGCTCCGAACGGATCTTTGTGCCGGTCGTGTCGTACAGCGTGACGGTATATATGCCGAAGTTCGAGATCGTCGAGACGTTTTGCGACGACGACGCATATTCCGGCAGACCGTTCGGCAAGAACGACGTCGCGCTGCCCGAGAGCGGTGCCCATGCCCACTTGTAGGTCGTGGACATGCCGCCGTTGACGCGAGTACCAACACTCGTGGGCGGTGCGGTGAGCGTACCTGTCGGAATTTTGAGGTAACCTGCCCCCGTACCGTTCACTGCGGTTTGGAGCCAGAGGCCGCTGGCAGGCAGGCCCGGTCCCGTCACCACGGCAGAACCGACGCCTGTTGCCGTACCGTTGATCTTCACCGAAGATGGGACCTGGATGTCGAGACCCGACTCGTAGTGCGCGTTGGCTGCATCCGCTGAATCCGTGTAATGGACCTGACCGAGGAACGATGCGATGTAAGTGCTGTCCTGCAACTGGTTGCCGATGATGTCCCACTGGCCATTGGGCAACTTTTGCACATAATCCATGCCGAAGTCGGCGAGTTCGTCGCGGCGCGTAAGGTTGGACCTAATAGACTCGTCGAGCAGCCCCACTATCACTTAGGGTAAGCTCCTAACCCATAGAAGTCACTCCGGGCGTACTGCCCCGTTTTCCAACGACCCTTGCATGATTAAGAGCGCCTCCGAACTCCTGACATCCTTCATTGCTGCAGAGCGAAAGAAGGTCGAGCCAATTGACATGCCGCACATGCCCACACTCGGGAGTGCGTATGAGGCGATCGCCACTGCGGGCATCGAAAATGAGTTCGTTCTGCCTCCCAATCTAGACCTGCGAGTCGTATCCGGCTTTATCGAAGGAATTCCCAACCAGATAGACGGCATGTTGGTCAGAGGAGAAGGTCGACGCTATGGTTTGACCGACCAGTACATCTATCCCATCGAACAGGTCCTGTGCGTGCTGGAGGTGAAAAAGACGCTGAATAAGGCAGATCTCGTTGATGGAATCCAACATCTGGCCGCGGTCCAGAGACTCTTCGGGCAAAGGTTCTCGGCCCGATTGGACGCGGGGGAAGAGTTTGACTTCGACCTGGCTCGAGAGTCATACGAAAAGTTGACTGGGCGTGCCGGACCTCGTACCGACGCGGCTCTTGACGCCCTGCCCGCGCCGGACAGGCTGCTGATCGCGACGCTCGCTCGCCAGCTCTACGCGCCGGTAACCGTGCTTCTTGGGTTCGATGGCTATCGCACCGAGAATGGACTTCGAGAAGCGATGCTGGACATCGTTGAGTCTAACCTTGGAAATGACAGCAACACATCGCCCGATCGACTGCCATCGCTGATTACCGCCGGCAGCTTCAGCTTGGTGAAGTGCACTGGACGTCCTTACCTCGCCAGTGGACCCGAGGGTGAATGGGTACTGCTGGCATCCGCTAGACACAATGTCGCTCGAATCCTCCTCGAGTTCCTTTGGACTAAGATTTCAGTGTTTTGCGACGTGCGCATGCCTTTCGGGCTTGACACGGATCACGAGAATCTCAAGGAACTGTTGTTGGCTCGAGGTGCATCTCAGGGTGATCGACTCGGGTTCGAAGTGCGTTCCTTTTCCTACTCCGAGAAAAAGTTGCAGAGGCCTGCCGTCACGGTTTGGGAGCCAGCTAAACTAAGCGCCGCGGCCATTGCCTTGGCGGAGTTCGTTGGTATGAGAGGCGGCCGTCTAGAACTTGAGCAATCGCTTTCCGACTACATTCAACACGATCATTGTGTCGCATTGGACGATGCAGTCGCGGAGCTTGTTAGCACTAGCACTTTCTGCAAACGAGAGAACGCTCTGCAAACGGTAACAGGCCACGCACTAATTGCGTCCTTTGATGATGGCACTGGCTACGTGGACTTGGACGGTGCACGACTGAGGGCTTGGTGCGATGATCAAGGATTCGAGCCGTACTACACGAACATCGTCACGGTCGGCTAGCGCGTCACTTGGCCAGAGGCGGCTTTTGCTTCTAGCGGGGCGTGTGAATTCGGCGAACCGGCAGCGATCGCTGACATGCTCCGGACGGTGTCGGTGCAGGCAGCGCCTGCAGCACCCCCAAAAGCATTTAGTTCGCTCTTTGGCAAATCGATTGGCTCAAGAGCCGCATCGGGGCCGAGATCGTGAGTACAATCAGCCGGAGCGATTGACACGGGCACCGCAAAGTGGTCACGCCGATTGATCGGGCGATGGGCCCGTTCTGGGGCGAACCCGGCGGAATACGGCATGCTAGGTTCGCCCATACGCAGGTGCGCAATCAATACTCTTCCGGCAGCAGGATCGTCGTGACCGAGCGATCAGCTTCAGTAATGATCCAGACCTTGCTTCGCCCGTCCGGCATGCTGTAGCTCGACAGCAAGCGCCTCCCAGTCAGCAACGCCAACTCGTTCGAGGCAAGATCCTCTGTGCCCAGATCACCCCAGTCACCGTGAATGTGCCGCGCGAGCAGCAGCACGCCTTCGATGCCAGCTGTATCGAGCGCGGCCTGAGCCGCGGGAGTGATGACGGGCCGCCCCATTGGAAAACGCGGGCCATTCGCGTAGCTCATGCGCAGCGCTCCTGTACGTAGTCGGCCTTCGGCCAGGCGGGATAGTGACGGTTCGCCGGCTGAGTCGGGCGTGAGTCGCTGCTAGGCACGACGTCATCGAGCCGTTCGATCGTCGTATGCGCGCGATTCCACTCCGTGATGACCAGAACTCGCGTCTGGTCCGGCAGGCGGTAGATCGAGATCAGCCGCAGGCCGGTCGCGATCGACACGTCGTTCTGGCGCTTGTCGTCCTCGGACACAACACCCCAATCACCGGCGATATGACGCAGTACGACGCTGACCACGGGCACGCCATTCATACGCAGTGTCGCGAGTGCTGCGTGTGAGACGAGCAGCTTGCCCGGATGGAACAAGGGTTTAAGGCGGGTAGGTTGGAACATCGACTTCTCCTAAAATGGACAAGCACGCCCCTCCAGTCGAGCCGGATGCGTGCGGGAAATGAAGGGAAGCCCGGTGGCGCGAGCCGGGTCGGACAGGTCTGGGAGTTACGGCCTACGGTTGCTCGGCTTCAGCGGAATGCCGACACCGAATTCCTTGGGCATCGTCTCCATTTGCGCTCGGAGCGTGGGGAAGAGGCTGATGACACCGGGCCTCGAGGCAAGGACGCGCACCAGTTCGCGCTGGCGGTGCTGTTCGAAAGCCCAGGCTGCCGCAAAGCTGATAGCCGTGATACCGGCCACGACGCCGAGCCCCTTTGTCACGGGACAGAGGCGCGATGGCAGATGAACGAATCTCGTTTCGTGCATGAATTGCTCCAGATAAAGGACGAACAAGGGCCTCCGGATGAACCGGATAACGTGATCGCCAAGGTGATGGAACGAAGATCGGGCGCTCGACGCGCCCGCGTTATGCCGTCGCGGACAGTTCGGCGAGCTTGCGGCGCAGTGCGGATGCCCGTGCCTGGGAGCAGCCGAGGTGGCGGCGAATGTCTGCGACGGTCGGGCGGACGTGACCAGCCGCGATGGCCTGCGCGAGCTGCGTTACCTCATTACGAGGCGGAGTACGGTCCGGTAACGGCGTAGTGGGATCGTCACTGGGCGCGTGTCTGCCGGCGGCCGCTTCACGAGTCATGCGTTCTCCGACGTGACCGGCCGCGACGCTCGTGGCGACCTGGGGAGTCGCGGCAGCCACGCTCACGGTCGGCGTGACTTCCGGCGGAGTCACGAGCGGCACCTGAGCCGGTAATGATGGCGGGCGAAGTGCAACCGTCCACGACAGGCATGCGACGCCTTCGAGGACCGCAGCGAACATCAGCCCCGAAGCCAGATCGACGCGGGCAGTCGTCACGCCGAGTAACGCCGCCATTCGTGACGTGACCGGATCGGCGAGTAACGCATCACGCCGAGCAGTGATGCGATCATCTCCAGCCTCGTGACGACGGATGTCGTCAGCTTCGGCGTCAAGCGCATCGAGTCTGGCGGCGAGCGCCACGCGCCGTGCTTCCAGTGGCGAACATTCCCTTGCGCAACGTTGCGTCTGCGCAAAGGCGAGCTGACGGGTCACTGTCCCCCGTTCCCCCAACACGACCGTCAGGCTGCGACCGGTGCCAAGGCTGCTGGTGGCGGTAACTGACTCAGCCCGGTGTTCACCCGCGTGCTGCTGTGCGAATAGGAAGAAGGTCACGTGCCCCATGCAGGCGGTGACCATGCTCGCTCCCCATAGCACGCTACCCATGATTCGGATCGCGACCGACGATCCGCGTATGAGCGTGGGTAGCAGGTGTGCGCTGACGACCAGCACGACGCCAGTTGCCACCCACACGGCGCGCTCGGCAAGCAACCCGCCGCGCTGCCAGCCAGCGAGCACGGACATACAGACCGCTGTTCCCGTTGCCGCGCCTGCGAGAAGCAGGGCTGGACGGAGGCGGATCATGCTGCCTTCCCGCTGAGTAACGCGGCGCGCTGTTCAAGCTTGCCTCTCAGGCCAGAAGCAGGCGGCTTGTCGGATTCGGCGTTACTGTTACCGTCACTGTCGCTGCGACCGGCATCGGGCGGGTAGAACTCGTCAGCGACGGCCGCGCTTTCCTCGATACTGCCTTCGAATGCGCCGTTACCGAAACCGGCACGTGCAGCAGTATCGAGTGCAGCCTGATCGAAACCCGCCGCACGGCGACGCGCATCCAGCTCACGGGCTTCCGTGATTGCCGCTTCGAGCGTGCTGCCAGTTCGCACGCCGAGATCCACGTAGTAGATCGGCGAGCGATAGCTCTGCGTCGTGGATTTGCCGCGCAGCTTCAGTTCGAGTGGCAGGCAGGCCAACAGATTGCCAGATACCGCGCTGAAGTAATGCATGCGTGCGGCTAGACTCCTGATTGAGTTATACGACGTCGTGCGGAAAATGAACGAACCCGTCTCGTCCTCGTCACCGATCAGCACGTTCAGACGGCCATACGGCTTGCAGGCACCGCCCCGACCGAACGCACAGCCGTCCGGCGATAGGCACGGCAGCTCTTCGATACCGGTGTCGCAGGCGCGGCGACAGGTTTCGCCGTTGCCGACGCAGATAGGCCGCCCGGTTTGACGATCGAAGCACGAATATTCGGCACGCAGATTGAGATCGGGTTCGTTGAACAGAACCCGCACCGGGATCGCGCGCAGCTTGCCGGCGGGCTTACCCGATTCGGCCTTGCGCAATTCGGCGTCGAACGGATGCAGCATCCAGCCGCCATCGCGGTTCTGTACCTGGGTGGTGATCTGAAACTCATCCGATTTTTCGGGCAGTCGCTTGCCGTTCTTCTCGATAACGCGACCGATGGAAATCCGCCCGATCACGGGCGGGGTGATAGCCAGGCCTTTGAGCATGGTCTCTCCTGTATACGTAAACAGTGGGATGAAGCGAAGGAGGGGAACAGCAGGAAGAGCGGGAAATCAGGTGTCCACGAGAAACCGGCGGGAGCCAGCTTTCGTGATGGCGTATTGCGCGACGAAATGCGGGTGATCAGCGAGCAGGCGCTTGAGATCGACGCCCGTGCCGTCCTTGCTGCGTTTGTAGGAAACGGAACCCGTCTCGAACTCAGCCCGATCGGCTTCGCCCATTGCTTGCACGATGGTCTGTTTCAGTTGTGCTTCGAACTGCTGGCGAGCATCGATGTCCGCCCGTACCGTGACCAGATCCGCGAACACGGACGACAGCCTGCGATCGTTCGTGAAATCGACTGTGCCGCCCGCACCGGGATACAGGCAACGAAGCGCACGATCCGCCGATGTCGATCCGTCAGCAGGAGGCGGGGAATCCGTTTCCACGAATCGCCAGAACGCGGCTTCGAGCTCGATCAGACGAGCTATGAGTTCGTCGTCGCGAACCACCCGATGTACTTCGAGCTTCTGGCCGCAGATCAGCACGGCGACATCGGCAGCCTGCTTGCCCGTGACCGCGAGCTGGTGTTGCACCTGAAGCTGCACATACTCGGGCACGCCGTCGCGCCAGAGGCGAGCGCCGAATTCGCCCGCCGTCTTGCATTCGAGCAGTTGTACGTCGCGGCAGCCGACAACTTCGCGATCCACGTTGGCGATCATCCACGGTATTGTTGGATGCCCGAGTAGGGCGTTGATTTTTCGGACGCGATTGCCGGTCTGCGCTGTGTAAGCAGCGGACACGATGGGTTCCAACAGCGTGCCCCAGTAAATTGGTTCGCTCGTATCCCGAGGATCGGGGCGAGGAAGATTTGCATCGTGTCCCGTCTTGATGAGCCAGAGTTCGAGTGGACACATGTACGGTGAGAGTCCCACGGCAGCGGCCGCATCGGAGCCGCCGATCCCGTTCTTTCGCACCTCCAGCCAGTCCTCGCGCGAGAGGGATTTCGTTTCCACGAGCCGCAGGGCCGGACGGTTTCTGCCACCCCCAGCCGGTTGAGCATGAGACATTGCTACCTCCGAAAAGAAGACGCCCGGCAGGGATCGTCCCGGCCGGGCTGCTATGACGTTGCGAACATGGTCAGGCGATCTGCTTCATCGCCTCGTCGAACGCGCGCTGCTTCAGCGTGGCACCCGCACCGAACCATGCGGCATCGCGCCGATGGTCCACGCTGCGGGCGCGGCGTTGGTGATCGACGAACTCGGTGACCGAATTCACCAGCCCCCAGGCCGTGCCGGATGCCGAAGCGAGCGTTGCGCCCATCCCCTTGCCGGCGTACAGCGATTGCACGGCCTTGATTGCGCGATCGTTCGTCGCCGGCATCGGCATGTTCGGCCCGCCGGTCGGATACGTGAGCACGCGCTGGAAGAACTTCTCAGCGACGGAATCGCTGACCTTGCACTCGGCCATCGCCTTCATGCGGGCCATGAAGCCGTCCCACGACGAGATGGCGATGCCGAGTTGGCGCTTGACGGCTTGGGCATCGAACTGCGAACGGTGTGGAACTTTTACGGCTCCAGCGGAGTCGCCCAGTGCAATCTGCAGCGTGTTATTGCAAACCACGCGCACGCTGCAGAATTGCGCTGTGGTCGCGAGCGTACCGTCGCAGGCGGTGGCGAGCAGTAGGTAGCCGTTGACGGTATCTTTGCCCTTGAGCGTGACGGACTGGCCGGTGCGCGCGAGTGCCCAGAGTTTCTTGCCATCTTTGAGCACGCCCGCCGTCTCCAACTCGAAGCCGCCGACTTCGGTGAGGTCGCGATAAAACTCCAGGATTTCGCGAGGTTGAACCACCTGATACCGTGATGACACAACCGACAGCGGGGCTTTCGTATCCGAGCGATACAGCACACGCTGCTCGGGGAACGCGTGAATCGAGTCGTGATTACCGCTACCGGCGACGAACCGGACATCGGCAGATTCGATCTGCCAGTCCATCCCCGATTGCTTCATCCATACCTCGATCGGCTGACGTGGGGAGAGGTGATTTCCGAGGCCATGCCACGGTGCGGACCCGGTGTAGGCCATTGATTGAACGAGATGCATGCAAAGCTCCTGGTAAACGGCATAAAGCCCGGCGCGAGGCCGAGTAGATGCGAGAAAAATGAAGGGGATACTGCTGAAGGGAAAAAGCTACGGATCAGGTAGTTGCTTTGTGGCGGCTGAACGTGTGCCCGCAGGCGTGGCAACGGCAGTTATCGAGCACCTTGTCGTCGATCACTTCGCCGAAGACGGAGCCGGTCGCGCAACCTGCTGTGCCGCCGATGAGGCCGGCGATCACGGCGCCTGCGATGGCACTGCACACAGCACCGGCAGGTCCGGCGAGTACACCGACCGCTGCGCCAGTTTCTGCACCGGATAGGGCTAATGCGATACCGCTAGTCAGTATGACTCCCGTGGGGCAAAGGCTGGCCTGCCGTGAGGAATCAAACGCGGGTTAGCATGGCTGCCAGAGCCGCACGGTGCGGACAGGGCCGCACCCGGCGATTTCCAGCACGGAGGCCAGCAT
>NZ_JPGL01000111.1 GCF_000732615.1 Burkholderia paludis | reverse complement strand
CCGACCTGCTGGGCGACCGAATAGAGCTGGCTGCCGTTGATCGCGTCGGTACTCGTCGCGGTCACCTGGCCCGCGGCGACGTTGGTGATTTGTCGCTCGTTGTTGGGGCTGCCGACGCTGACGGTGCCGACCGGCGAGGTGCCGGCGAATCCGCCGAACGTCACGCCGCCGACGGTCGCGCTGCTCGTGGCGACAGCGGGGGCGGTCTGCGCGCCGGTGCCGAGCGCGACGGAATCGTTCGTGCTGGCGACGGCGCCGCTGCCGATGGCGACGGCGTCGGTGCCGGTCGCGGTGCTGTCTGCGCCGGTCGAGTTCGCGTGGAAGTACTTGATGCCCTGGCTGTTGATGTTGTTGATCGCCGAGCCGACGCTGGTGGCGGTCGACGTCGTGCCGTTCGCGTTGTAGGTCGTGTATGCCGGCGCGGAGACCGTGCCGGTCGTCGGGTTGTACGTCGAGCCGCCGCCGAGTGCCGCCGCCGTGCTGTTGCCGAGGTTGTCCGTCTTGACCGTGACCGTGCTCAGGCCGGTGGACAGCGAGCCGATCGAGCTGGTGGCCGACGACAGGCCCGTCGACGT
>NZ_JPGL01000110.1 GCF_000732615.1 Burkholderia paludis | reverse complement strand
GCGTCGGTGCCGGTCGCGGTGCTGTCTGCGCCGGTCGAGTTCGCGTGGAAGTACTTGATGCCCTGGCTGTTGATGTTGTTGATCGCCGAGCCGACGCTGGTGGCGGTCGACGTCGTGCCGTTCGCGTTGTAGGTCGTGTATGCCGGCGCGGAGACCGTTCCGGTCGTCGGGTTGTACGTCGAGCCGCCGCCGAGTGCCGCCGCCGTGCTGTTGCCGAGGTTGTCCGTCTTGACCGTGACCGTGCTCAGGCCGGTGGACAGCGAGCCGATCGAGCTGGTGGCCGACGACAGGCCCGTCGACGTCGAGGTCGACAGCGACAGGACGGAGCTGTTGGTCGAGCTCAGGCCGGTCGACAGGGAACCGATCGAGCTGGTGGCCGATGACAGGCCGGTCGACGTGGAAGTCGACAGCGACGTGATCGAGCTGTTGGCCGACGACAGGCCCGTCGACGTGGAGGTCGACAGCGATGTGACCGAGCTGTTGGTCGACGAGAGACCGGTTGACAGGGAACCGATCGAGCTGGTGGCCGAGGACAGGCCGGTCGAGGTCGAGGTCGACAGCGAGGTGACCGAGCTATTGGTCGACGAGAGGCCGGTCGAGGTGGAGGTCGACAGCGAGGTGATCGAGCTGTTGGCCGACGACAGGCCGGTCGAGGTGGAGGTCGACAGCGACGTGATCGAGCTGTTCGCCGACGAGAGGCCCGTCGAGGTCGAAGTCGACAGCGAGGTTACCGAGCTATTGGTCGACGAGAGGCCGGTCGACAGGGAACCGATCGAGCTGGTGGCTGAGGACAGGCCGGTCGACGTGGAGGTCGACAGTGACGTGATCGAGCTGTTAGCCGACGAGAGGCCCGTCGAGGTTGAGGTCGACAGCGAGGTGATCGAGCTGTTGGCCGACGACAGGCCGGTCGAGGTCGACGTGGACAGCGAGGTGATCGAGCTGTTGGCCGACGACAGGCCGGTCGAGGTCGAGGTCGACAGCGAGGTGATCGAGCTGTTGGCCGACGACAGGCCGGTCGAGGTCGACGTGGACAGCGACTTAATCGAGCTGTTGGCCGACGACAGGCCGGTCGAGGTCGAAGTCGACAGCGAGGTAACCGAGCTGTTGGTCGACGAGAGGCCGGTGGACAGCGAACCGATCGAGCTGGTAGCCGAGGACAGGCCAGTCGACGTGGAGGTCGACAGCGACGTGATGGAGCTGTTGGCCGACGACAAGCCGGTCGAGGTCGACGTGGACAGCGACGTGATGGAGCTGTTCGCCGAGGACAAGCCGGTCGAGGTCGAGGTCGACAGCGAGGTGATCGAGCTGGTAGCCGACGACAGGCCGGTCGACGTGGAAGTCGACAGCGACGTGACCGAGCTGTTGGTCGACGAGAGGCCGGTGGACAGCGAACCGATCGAGCTGGTAGCCGACGACAGGCCGGTCGACGTGGAAGTCGACAGCGACGAAACCGAGCTGTTGGTCGACGAGAGGCCGGTGGACAGCGAGCCGATCGAGCTGGTGGCTGACGACAGACCCGTCGACGTGGAGGTCGACAGCGACGAGATCGAGCTGGTGGCCGACGACAGGCCGGTCGATGCCGAAGTCGACAGGCTCGTGATGCTCGACGTCGTCGTGCTCGCGACCGAGTACAGCTGGCTGCCGTTGATTGCGTCGGTGCTGGACGACGTGACGAGGCCTGCCGCGACGTTCTGGATGCGGCGCTCGTTGCCGGCCTGCCCGACGCTGACGACACCGCCAGCCGCTCCGGAGCCTGCAAAGTTGCCGAACGTCTGACCGCCGATCGTGGCGCTGCTGACGGTGTTGGTGCCGCCTGTGGCTGTCGTCTGCGCGCTGGTCGTCACGGAATGGGCGCCGAGGGCTACCGAGTTCGCGACGTTTGCGGTCGAATTCGAACCGATCGCGGTCCCGAAGTTGGCCGATGCGACGGTTGCCGGACCGACGGCGACCGCGCCAGAGGTGCCGCTGGCCGTCGAGCCGTTGCCCAGTGCGAGTGCGTCGCTCCCGGTCGCCACCGCATTGGCGGCGAAGCTGCCGGAGTTGCCGAATGCGATCGCGCCCGTACCGGTTGCGGTCGCGGAATTGCCGATGGCCACCGACCCGTTGGTGCCGGAGGCGGAGGCAGAACTGCCGAGTGCCACGGATCCGTTGAGCGCCGTGGCGGTGTTGCCCAGCGCGACGGAGCCCGTGCCGCTCGCCGTGTTGCCGGCGCCGATCGCAACCGCGCCGTTACCGATTGCCGATTGGTTCATGCCGATCGCAACTGCGCCGCTGGTCGTCGTGCCGGCGTTCGCCGTCGTACCCGATGAGCCGATTGCGACGTTCTGGCCATTTGCGCCGGAAACGACGCCGTCGCCCTGCGCGATACCGTACGCGCTGTTCACCGTCGCCCCGCGGCCGATCGCGATGCCGGACGTCGCGGTGGCGGCGACCGACGACTGGCCGCCGATCGAGATCGAATCCTGTGCGGCGGCCTGCGCGCCTGCGGTGGCGTTGCTGCCGATCGCGGTCGAGCCGACGCCGGATGCTTGAGTCTGGACGCCGTTCACCGCGCTGGTGCTGCCCAGGGCGGTTGCATAGTTGGCGGAGGCCTTCGTGCCGCTGCCGATGGCGGTCGCGAAACTGCCGGTCGCCGACGTGCCCTGGCCGAATGCGGACGCCGCGGTGCCGGTGGCCGACGCACCGGTGCCGAATGCCGTCGAGTTCGACCCGCTGGCGACCGTGTTGGTCGTCGAGTTGGCGCCGATGGCGATCGCGCCGGCGGCCGAGGCGGTCGGGCTCTGGCCCGGAACGCTCAGCCCGCTGGAGCCGGCGCCGATGGCGATCGACGTTGCGTTGGTCGCGACCCCGCCACCGGCGCTGTACTGCGCGTGCGCGACGTTGCCGACGCCCGCCCCCGCGACGAGGATGGCCGTTGCAACGGCCTTCACGACGGCCGACTTGTTCGGCTTGCCCCTAGCCGTATCGTGTTCCGATGCGGCGACCCAAGCGCCAAGGGCCTCGTTCCAGATCGAGCGGTATGTGCGATTCATGTCCTGCTACCTCCAAATATGCACGCCACACACCGGTCTCTTTCGTTAGAGGAATACGCCGTGCGCTCGCGTGAAATCTAAAAATCGATGGGCGGAGTTTATTGGAGGCTGTTTTTTTAGATTGATAAAAAGTGATAAATAGCGGGTTTTGAAAGTTAAAGAATGGTTAATGGTGAGTGTTTCGATGGCTCGATGTCGAATATATTTGAAAGGTGCAGGAATGTGTCATGTAGGATTTGTGAGTTTTGGGGTTCATTCCTTCTTGTTCATAATAATCAATGGGTTGCGTGCGTTTTGTGCGAAAGATTACATATCGTGCGGCACCATTCGTAATACAAATGAAATGGCAAACGTTTGCGCACCTGATCGTTCTTTCGGTGGTGTAATGTTTGTTGATGTTCCGGTAGATATTGCAATTGGATTTTTGTCGATTTGTTAATTCCAGATTGGTTTTTATTTTTAATTGGGTTTATCTGATTAATCGAAAATCAATCCGTTTTGAAACACCGGACTTCAGACTGTGCTGATTTGCGCATCGTGTCGGCAAGCGTTGCCCGCACGGCGGGCGTTCCGGGCGGTTGGCGCGTCAAACTTGTAAAAAAGTGCTACGGGATGGCTGACCCGGCCGGCATCATTCCGCTTTCGAATTTTTGTTATTGACAATATCGATGACGTTGGTATTCGGGCGGGATTGGAACGTGTGCCGGGCCGGCCGGCGAGGGCCGCCCACGGCAGACGTGCGCCGTCGGTCGACAGGTTGTTAAAGACACCGGCCGGCGAGGGCCGCGATCCTGGGGAACGGGCGGATTCCGGGTGGCAATTTGCCCACGCGAGGCGGGCGCGCCAACGTGCTGAATAAAACGGGGTCTGAGTAAATGCGTGCAGGGCGGGCCGATTCGGCGGCCGGACCGGGCGATCCGGGTTCCGCCGGTGTTTCTGCCGTCGACGGTCGTTGCCTGGCGGTCCGCCCGGGCGGCCAGGCAACCGGGTGATCGTCCGGCGCGGCGGGCTACTTCTTCCCGATGAACCGCAGTGCGAACCGCGCCATGCGCGGCACGAACATCGGGCGCAGCAGGCGCCTGTCGTAGCCGGCCATCCGCCGGTCGTTCTCGGCGAGGCACAGTTCGATCAGCTCGCGCGGGTTCAGCGCTTCGCCGATGTCGCCGGTGTTCGTCGCGGGGAAATTCGCATCGCGCGCAACGCCGTCGGTGTCGATGCCGCGCGCGATGCCGATCCGGTCCCGGATCAGGTGCACCCAGACGGCCGCGACGCGCGCGAAGAACCAGGGCCGGCGCCACCACGGCAGATTGCGCCAGTGCCACGCATACCAGTTCACGAAGAACAGGATATGGCGGCCTTCTTCCTGGATCACAGGTTCGAAGGTCTCGACGAGTTCGGGCGGGAAGAAGCCGGAGCGCTGCGCGGAACGGAACAGGCCGAACGCGAAGAAGCTGTCGATGCACTCGCTGAACCCCGTGAGCATCCACGACCATTCGGGATCCTTGGGCGCCGGGTAATCCGGCTCGGGCGCGAGGCGGATACCGTAGGCTTCGACGAGTTTCGACAGCACGACCTTGTGGCGGGCTTCCTCGCCGCCGTCCATCTCGAGCGCGCGGCGGAGCAGCGGATCGCCGACCGTCGCGGCGAACGTGGCGACGCGGATCGACGCGCGCCCTTCGGTCTGCACCGCGATGTCCCAGATCGGCAGCGACGTGAGCCGCTTGAGCTCGCCGGGGTTGAGTGCAGGCCAGTCGATCACGGCCGGCTTGTACGGGTTGTGTGTGTCGAGCAGCATGCGACAGAACATTTGCTGGTGCGCATCGGAACCGATCTTGACCGGACCTTGCTTCTCGAAGGTCCAGTTGCGCATTGCGTGATCCGCGGCTGCATGCTCTTCCTGCAGCGTGTCAGTCATGGCCGTTGTTATGCGATTACGGGGCGAAAGATTCTTGCATACCTGCCGTAAACGCGTATTTTCGTGCGGCCGTGCGTACGCCTGCGTGCCGGGCGTCAGGCGTGCGTGTCGACCCAGAGGCGGCCCCAGCGGGACGCGTAGGCCAGCGCGTGCTCTTCCTCGAAGAAGAAGTCGATCGCGTCGAACGACACGGAGCGCGGCGACGGGCCGCTGCTCGCCTTTGCGATCGTCAGGTTGGCGGCGAACAGCCCGTTCGGCAACCGGGCGGCGGCGGGGGCGACTTCATAGCCCTTGTAGCGGATCGTTCGGTTCATGGTGTGCGCGGAGAGAGTTCGGACGTTCAGCGTACGAAAACCCGCCCGCCGCGTGAACCAATCTTTCGGCCAATGCAAATCATGCGGCGGGCCGTATCGTTATCGGGGCAGGGAGAGGGCGGGGTGCGGGGAGAGGGCAGCCGGGCGAGGCGCCGGCGCGCGGCTCGTCGCCGCGGGGCCGAATGGACGCCGCCCGCGCCGGCGAATCGGATCGGCCGGGCGCGGGCGGTGGAAGCGGGCGATTACTGGTTGGCGATCTTCAGCACGGGGGCGAGCGCGTCGACCGATGCCGCGTGCGACGCCGCGCGATGCGAGGCGAACGCGAGCGCGAACTCGGCCGCTTGCGTGCCGACCGTCTCGAGTTGCACGACGACCTTCGGATCCGAGCAGCTGTCGGCGCTTTCGAAGCGCGTTTCGAGCGTGTTGACGGTCGCGCCGAACGGCGTCGGCCAGCCGCGCAGCGCGTGCACGATCGAACGCAGCGACGTCAGCACGGTGCCGGCCGCCTGCCAGCCGTACGCGGTGACGATCAGGCCGACCGCGCGCCCGTCGAGATACGGGCGATCGTCGGCGCGCAGTTCCTCGAGGGTATCGAGCGCGTTCTTCACGAGGCCGGAGACGCCGCCGTGATAGCCGGGCGTCGCGATGATGATCGCGTCGGCCTGGCGCACGGTGTCGATCAGCTCGCGCTGCGCGTCGGTCAGCGTCTTGTGTTCGGGCGCGTAGTGCGGGAGCGTATGCAGGAACGGCCCGTCGAACAGGCGCGTGCGCGCACCGGCAGCCTGCGCGCCGCGCAGCGCGAACGACAGCGCGCGCTCGGTCGACGATGCTGCCCGGGTGGTACCGCCAATGCCGACGACGAACGGGCGGCGGTGTTGATCGAATGCAGTCAAGGGGCGCTCCTTGGGGATGGCTTGCCCGGCTAAGCACAGGCTTAAAAACCAGATGGTAACGACCCCGTCGCCACTCTGAAAACGACTTTTCGTTCTATCGATATGCCGGAAGCCGGGGGCAATCGTGTGCGCGGCCGCCCAGATCGATAGCAGAAATGCTTGGTTGGGGCCACGCGCCGCGGTCGATAAGATGGGCCCGTCTCCTCCATGATGTCTCTACTGACATGGGTTGGCCCCGCCACGCGGATGCAGGCGGGGCTTTTTTTCGTCCCGGCCGCGACGAGGGCGCGAGGCGCCGCGCCGTCGCCCGTTACGCGAACACCGGCCGGAAGAAGCTGCGTTCGTAGCTGACGATGCAGCGCGTTTCCTCGGCGTAGCGGAACGCGGCCTGGCAGGCCGGATCGTCCTTCGAGCGTTCGCGGTAGCGTTCGTATTCCGCGAGGCTCGGGAACGAGAACATCGCGAGCGCGATGTTGCTCGCCCCTTCGGACGGCAGGAAGTAGCCGTGATGCGTGCCGCCGAACTGCTCCACGAGCGGAATCCACATCTTGCCGTAGGTTTCGAACTGGTCGAGCTTGTACGGATCGACGACGTAGCGAAGGAAGCAGGTAATCAAGGCGGCGCACCGTTCGGCAGTAGGGGAGCGCGTCAGTCTGGAGCCGCCGCCGCGGCCTGTCAACGCCGATCACGGCGCGCCCGCGCCGCGCCGTCACGCGGGCGGCGCACCGTACATCCGCCGCAGTGCGAGATTGGTCTGCAGCACGTTGACGACCGGCTCGCCCGCGAGGCCCGCCAGCGGCGCGTGCGCGTCGCGCCGAAGCAGCGCGGCGATTTCCGCGCGGATCGATCCCGCCGGCCGTTTCGTGTCGCCCGCCCACGCGCCGGCGACGCGATCGAGCTGGAACAGCGCGTTCGCGAGCGTGATGTCCGGGTCGAGCCCCGAGCCCGACGTCGTCACGAAATCGCCGGGCACGTCCTGCAGCGCGACGTCGGCGTGATCCTGCCGCCAGGTGTCGAAGAAGATCGTCCGGATGTCCGTGCCCGCGTCGACGGGTTCGATCGCCGTCGTCTTCGTGCCGTCGGCGGCGACGTGCGCGACGGGCGCCGGAAACCTGCCCGGATACGCCGCCGAAAACCACTCGAAGTACGGCACAGCGAGGTCGGGCGCCTTCGGCTGCGGGGTCGACGGGTTCGCCGCGATCCACTGCTTCACCAAGTCCGGATGCCGTTTCGCCCAGGCGTCGACGGCCGCGGCGTGGGTCGCGTCGGCGCCGACCCATGCCTGCGCGAGCGCGTTGTGCGCGTCGGCCCACTGCGCGACCACGTGCGGCTTGCCGCCGGCCCGGTCGGCCCGGAACCAGCGCTCCACGTCCGGCGCGACGAGCTGGCCGGCCCGGGGGCCGTCCGCATGGCGCGCGACCGGCGCGATCGTGCGCGCGACGCGGTCGCGCAGCGCGTAGTTCGACGCCGCCAGCGCGGACGAACCCGACGCCGAGCCGTCGTACGACACGGCCGACGGCCGGCTCTGGAAGTATTCGTCGCGCGTGAACGGCTGCGCGATCAGCAGCGAGCCGACCGGCTTGCCGTCCGGGCCCGCGACGAGGCTGCCGTTCGCCTGGAACGGGAAGGCGGTCTGTCCGATCGTCCAGAGGATCGCCGGATAGATGCCGCACACCAGCACGACGATGAAGCCGAGCAGCCAGAGACTTTTCGACAGGTGGCGCAACATGGCACTCTCCCTCGGTTTCGCCGGCACGTCGCTCACGACACGAGGCCGAGCGTCGTCATCACGACATCGATCAGCTTGATCCCCGCGAACGGCACGATCACGCCGCCGAGTCCCCAGATCAGCAGGTTCCGGCGCAGCAGCGCGTCGGCGCCGAGCGGACGGTAGCGCACGCCCTTCAGCGCGACGGGGATCAGGAGCGGGATGATCAGCGCGTTGAAGATCACCGCCGACAGGATCGCCGACGTCGGCGAATGCAGGTGCATCACGTCCATCGCGCCGAGCCACGGCAAGGTGCCGGCGAACAGCGCGGGCACGATCGCGAAGTACTTCGCGACGTCGTTCGCGATCGAGAACGTGGTCAGCGCGCCGCGCGTCATCAGCAACTGCTTGCCGATCTCGATCACCTCGATCAGCTTGGTCGGGTCGCTGTCGAGATCGACCATGTTGCCGGCTTCCTTTGCGGCCTGCGTGCCCGAGTTCATCGCGAGCCCGACGTCGGCCTGCGCGAGCGCGGGCGCGTCGTTGGTGCCGTCGCCCATCATCGCGACGAGCTTGCCCTCGGCCTGCTCGTCGCGCAGGTACCGGAGCTTGCGTTCGGGCGTCGCTTCGGCGATGAACGTGTCGACCCCCGCGAGCCGCGCGATGGTCGCCGCGGTTAGCGCGTTGTCGCCCGTCACCATCACCGTGCGCAGACCCATGCTGCGCAGGTGGCCGATCCGCTCGCGGATGCCGGGCTTCAGGATGTCCTCGAGCACGACGACGCCCGCGATGTCGTTGCCGTTCGCGACGACGAGCGGCGTCGCGCCCTGCCGGCCGGCCTGCTCGAGGATCGGCGCGAGACCGTACGGCACGTCGCCGCCGCGTTCGCGCACCCAGGCGATCACCGCATCGGGCGCGCCCTTGCGGATCGTGCGGCCGTCGGGCAGGTCGATGCCGCTCATGCGCGACTGTGCGCTGAACGGGATCACGATCGCGCCAGCGGGCGCCGGATGCCCGCCCACGTACGGCGCGAGCGGCGACGCGACGGCGACGATGCTCTTGCCCTCGGGCGTCCGGTCGCCGAACGACGCGAGCGACGCCAGCCGCTTCAGTTCGTTCTCGTCCGCGCTGCCGACCGGCATGAAGCCGGTGGCGCGGCGGTTGCCGATCGTGATCGTGCCGGTCTTGTCGAGCACGACGGTGTCGATGTCGCCGGCCACCTCGACCGCCTTGCCGCTTTTCGCGATGATGTTCGCGCGCAGCGCGCGGTCCATGCCCGCGATGCCGATCGCCGCGAGCAGCGCGCCGATCGTGGTCGGTATCAGGCAGACGAGCAGCGCGACCAGCGTGGGCACGTCGGTGCCGAGGCTGTGCAGCGGCTCCGACAGGCCGAGGTAGCTCGTCATGTAGCGCTCGGCGTTCAGCGCCATCGGCCACAGCGGCACGACGACGATCAGGAAGATCAGCGTGAACGCGGACAGCACCAGCGTCAGCGCGATCTCGTTCGGGGTGCGTTGCCGCACCGCGCCCTCGACGAGCGCGATCATGCGGTCGAGGAACGATTCGCCGGGGCCGGCCGAAATGCGCACCGTGATCTCGTCGGACAGCACCGTCGTGCCGCCCGTGACGCCGGAGCGGTCGCCGCCCGCGTCGCGGATCACCGGCGCGGATTCGCCGGTGATCGCCGATTCGTCGACCGACGCGGCGCCCTCGACGATCTCGCCGTCGCCCGGGATCACGTCGCCGGCGCGGACCCGCACGAGATCGCCGCGGCGCAGCGCGCTCGACGGCACCGTCTCGCACGAGCGGTCGTCGCGCAGCCGGCAGGCCTGCGTGTCGTGCCGCGCGCGGCGCAGCGAATCGGCCTGCGCCTTGCCGCGCTCCTCGGCGATCGCGGTGGCGAAGTTCGCGAACACGACGGTCAGCGCGAGCCAGCAGAACAGCGCGATGAAGTACGTGAGCGGCGCCTGGCCGTGCGCGGCGCCGAGCATCATCTGCACGATGAACACGAGCGTCAGCATCGCGCCGATCTCGACGACGAACATCACCGGGTTCTTCCACTGGATGTCGGGCCGCAGCGTGATCAGCGACTGCCTGAGCGCGAGGCGCACCAGCGCCGGCGCGAACAGCCGGTCGCGCGGCGTGCGCGGCGGCTTCGGCGCGGCCGGCGGGGCGTGCAGGGTATCGGGCGTCAGGGGCGTGGTTTTCATGATGGTTCCGTCCTGAGGGCAGGGGAGCGGCGCGCGGTGTGCGTCATCCGCCGAACGGCATCGGTCCCAGGTGCTCCGCGAGCGGGCCGAGCGTCGCGACCGGCAGGAACAGCAGCGCGCCGACGATCGCGATCGTGCCGAGCAGCAGGAAGCCGAACGTCGCGGTGTCGTCGCGCATCGTGCCGAGCGTCGCCGGCGCGGTCTTCTTGCGGCCGAGGAACGCGGCCATCGCGACCGGCGCGACGATCGGCAGGTAGCGCGAGAACAGCATCACGAGGCCGGTCGACAGATCCCACTGCACGGCGGTCGGCGCCGGGTTCGGGTTCGCGTTCAGCCCGTAGTTGGTGCCGAGGCCGTCGAAAGCGGAGCCGTTGTTCGCGGATGCCGACGCGAACTGGTACGTGATCTCGGTAAAGCCGTGCGCGCCGGGGTTCGCCTCGGCCCGGGTGCCCCAGTCGGTCGCGGAGAACACGCCGGTCGGCCCGAGGATCAGGATCGGGTGCACGAGCAGCGCGATCATCGCGAGCTTCATCTCGCGCGCGCCGACCTTGCGGCCGAGGTACTCGGGCGTGCGCCCGACCATCTGGCCGGCGAGAAACACGCCGACGATCAGGAACAGCAGCAGGTTGATCATCCCGACGCCCTTGCCGCCGAACACGCAGTTGAGCCACATGCCGACCAGCGGCGACAGGCCCGCGAGCGGGTTCAGGCTGTCGTGCTCGGCGTTCACCGCGCCGCACGTGACGTCGGTGGTGATCGCCGCGAAGGTCGCGCCGGCCGACGTGCCGAAACGCAGTTCCTTGCCTTCGAGGTTGCCGAGATGCGGGTCGACCGGCAGCGCCGCGACCGGCGGGATCGTCACCGAATGCGCGGTGCCCGCGAGCGGGTACGTGCGCGCGACCGGGTGCGCGGTGAATGCCGGGTTCGGCTGCAGCGTGTCGAAGTACACGGCCCACGCGATCAGGCCGATCATCATCGACAGCATCACGCCGTAGATCACGACGGCATGTCGCATGCGGCGGAGCATGCGGCCGTACATCAGCACGAGCGAGAACGGGAAGATCATCATCGCGAGCGTCGTGATGAAGTTCGACAGCGCGCTCGGGTTTTCGTACGGATGCGCGGCGTTCATGCCGTAGAAGCCGCCGCCGTTGGTGCCGAGCATCTTGATCGGAATCACCGCCGCGACCGGGCCCACGACGAGCGTCTGCTGCTTCGCCTGGCCGTTGTCGGCCGTGCCCATCGCGGCCGGCTCGAGCGTCGTCACCTGCACGGCGCTCTGCAATGTCATCGGCATGCCTTCGCGAATGAAGATCGCGCCGAGCACGAGCGCGATCGGCACGAACATGTAGACGACCACGCGCCACATGTCGACGAAGAAGTTGCCGATCTCCGTCTGGCCGCGGAACAGCCGGATGATCGCGGTCAGCGCGCACAGCCCGACCGCCGCCGACAGAAACATGTTGGGCAGGATGAAGAAGATCTGGCTGAAGTTCGAGAGGTGCTGGTCGCCCGAATAGTGCTGCAGGTTCGTGTTGGTCATGAACGAGATGACCGTGTTGAAGATCGTCGACGGCGCGAGCATGCCGCGGCCGAGCGGGTTCAGCGGCATCAGCGGCTGGAGCGACAGGACGACGAAGCCGAACACGAACAGCGCGGCGTTGAACACGAGCAGCGCGACGGTGTACTGCTTCCAGTCCTGCCGGCCGCTGTCGAGCTTCGCCTCGAACCAGCGCAGCACGCGCGGCGCGCGATAGCGGCCGTCCATGATCCACGCCATGTAGCGGCTGAGCGGAATCGACACGGCGATCGCCGCGACGACGATCAGTAGCGGTAGGGTCCACATGGGCCATTCCCCCTGCGTCGGTGAAGTACGACGCGCAAATCGGGCACGCCGGCGCACGCCGGCGCCGGGACGTCAGAACCATTCCGGCCGGATCATCGCGGCGAACAGGTACACGAAGGCGAACGCGGCAACGATCGCGGCAAGCCAGGCCATGAGCGTCTCCTCAGATGCGTTCGCACGCATCGACGAACAGCAGGCACAGCACGAGGCTGCCGAGGCCGAGCGCGAACAGGAACGGCATCCAGAATGCGAGGTTCATCGCGTTTCTCCCGATGAAAATCGACGATTGCGTTGCTTCGGCCATCCCGTCGGCACGCGACGCGAAGTACGCGGACGGCCTGATCACGGTATAGAGCGGCGCAAATAAAAATGTCGTAAATCCGGTGCGGCGACGGCGCGCGGCCCGAAAGTTTTACGAGATTTTTTCTTGCGACGGCCACCGGCGCGCTCATAGACTTCCGGCATCCCAACCACGGAGCAAGGCAATGTCGATACCCTGGAACGCGATCGCCGAACGTACACCCGCCGCGCCGCCTTCGGTGTGCGCCGATCGGGTCATCGTGCGGCGTTTCGATCCGGCCATCGACAGCTATGCTCAACTCACGCCGATGCTGCACCGGGCGTTCGCGCGGCTCGGCGCAATGGGGCTCAACTGCACGTGCGTCGACCAGGACGAGGCCGTGACGCGCCGCCGCGCGGAAGCGGGCGAGTGCTATGTCGCCGTGTGCGGCGGGCGCGTGATCGGCACGGCCACGCTGTACGCGACCGATCCGTCGTCGGCCTGCGCGCTGTACCGTCGCGAAGGCGTCGCGAGCGTGCGGCAGGTGGCGGTGGACCCCGAGTGCCAGAGCCGCGGGATCGGCGCGTTGCTGCTGTCGTTCGCCGAGCAGTGGGCCGCGTCGCGCGGCTATGCGCTGCTCGCGCTGGATACGCCGCATCCCGCTGCGCACCTGCTGGCGTTCTACGGCGCGCAAGGTTTCGATGTCGTCGACGTGATGCGCTTCGACGGCAAGCGCTACGACAGCGCGATCCTCTGCAAGCGACCCGTCGCGCGTTGCGTGCGCCGCATGGCGCCGGCGTCGCGGATCGCCGCGCGCGTGGCGGCCGTACGGCGTCTCGCGTATGCGTTGCCGTTGCCGCGCGTGACTGCCGCGGCCCGGCGCGTGCGCCGCGGCGCAGGCTGGGCCGCCCGGCGCGCGGCCGGCGCCGCGAGCTGCCGCTCGTCGCCGTGGCGGCCGCGCCAGCACGGGCGCTACACGTTCGGCTGAACGTCGCGCACCGGTTCGTTTTCCTGTTTTGCCGCGTAAACGTCATGTGAGCGGAGTGTGGCGCTCCCGCTCGTGTACGGCCCTTGAGACACCCCCGCCGCGCTGCGGCGAAACCGACGTTTACGCGCTTTTTATACTTTGACGCGCTCCTTTGCCGCGATCTTCACGTGAACCTTCATAAGATGGTTTCGTGGAATCGGATGCCGCCGCGCCCATGCGCCGGCACAAGGAGAACCGCCATGTCTCTCGCACCCGTGACGGGCCCGCGCTCCGCGCAGCCGGGCCATGCGCGCACGGCCGCGCGCTCGATGTTCGATCCGGCGCTCGTGCGCCCGGCGATCGCCGATTCGTTCAGGAAACTCACGCCGCGCACGCAGTTCCGCAACCCGGTGATGTTCTGCGTATACGTCGGCAGCATCCTGACGACGATCCTGTGGGTCGCGGCGCTGGCCGGCCAGGCCGAGGCGCCGTCGGGCTTCATCCTCGCGATCGCGCTGTGGCTGTGGTTCACGGTGCTGTTCGCGAACTTCGCCGAGGCGCTCGCGGAAGGGCGCTCGAAGGCGCAGGCCGCATCGCTGCGCAGTGCGAAGCACAACGTCGTCGCGAAAAAGCTCGCGGCCGCGCACGCGAAGGCCGCCGTCGAGGTGATGGCGTCGACCGACCTGCGCAAGGGCGACGTCGTGCTCGTCGAGGCCGGCGACACGATCCCGGCCGACGGCGACGTGATCGAAGGCGTCGCGTCGGTCGACGAATCGGCGATCACCGGCGAATCCGCACCCGTGATCCGCGAATCGGGCGGCGACTTCTCGTCGGTGACGGGTGGCACGCGCGTGCTGTCCGACTGGATCGTCGTGCGGGTCGCCGTCAATCCGGGCGAGGCGTTCCTCGACCGCATGATCGCGATGGTCGAGGGCGCGAAGCGCAAGAAGACGCCGAACGAGATCGCGCTGACGATCCTGCTGGTGGCGCTGACGATCGTGATGCTGCTCGCGACCGCGACGCTGCTGCCGTTCTCGACGTTCGCGGTCGACGCGATGAAGGCCGGCCACGTGGTGACGATCACCGCGCTGGTCGCGCTGCTCGTGTGCCTGATCCCGACGACGATCGGCGGCCTGCTGTCCGCGATCGGCGTGGCCGGCATGAGCCGGATGATGCAGGCGAACGTGATCGCGACGTCGGGGCGCGCGGTGGAAGCGGCCGGCGACGTCGACGTGCTGCTGCTCGACAAGACCGGCACGATCACGCTCGGCAACCGCCAGGCGTCGGCGTTCGTGCCGGCGCCGTTCGTGACCGAGGAAGCGCTGGCCGATGCCGCGCAGTTGTCGTCGCTCGCCGACGAAACGCCGGAAGGCCGCAGCATCGTGGTGCTCGCGAAGCAGCGTTTCAACCTGCGCGAGCGGGACATGCAGGCGCTGCATCCGGTATTCCTGTCGTTCAGCGCGCAGACGCGCATGAGCGGCGTCGACCTGTTCCCCGCGGGGGCGTCGCCCGGCGCGCCCGGCCGCGAGATCCGCAAGGGCGCGGCCGATGCGATCGTCAGCTACGTCGAGGCGCACGGCGGTCGCGTCACGCGCGAGGTCGAGGCGGTCGTGACCGATATCGCCCGTCGCGGCAGCACGCCGCTCGCCGTGGCCGAGCGGTGCGAAGGCGTCGCGCGCGTGCTCGGCGTGATCGAGCTGAAGGACATCGTGAAGGGCGGCATCAAGGAGCGCTTCGCGGAACTGCGCAAGATGGGCATCAAGACCGTGATGGTGACGGGCGACAACCGGCTGACGGCCGCGGCGATCGCGGCGGAAGCGGGCGTCGACGACTTCCTCGCGGAAGCGACGCCGGAAACCAAGCTCGCGACGATCCGCGAGCATCAGGCGGCAGGCCGCCTCGTCGCGATGACGGGCGACGGTACGAACGACGCGCCGGCGCTCGCGCAGGCCGACGTGGCGGTGGCGATGAACACCGGCACGCAGGCGGCGAAGGAAGCGGGGAACATGGTCGACCTCGACTCGAACCCGACGAAGCTGATCGAGATCGTCGAGATCGGCAAGCAGATGCTGATGACGCGCGGCTCGCTGACGACCTTCTCGATCGCGAACGACATCGCGAAGTACTTCGCGATCATCCCGGCCGCATTCGTGACGACGTACCCGCAGCTGCGCGTGCTCGACATCATGCACCTGACGTCGCCGGCGTCCGCGATCCTGTCGGCGGTGATCTTCAACGCGCTGATCATCGTCGCGCTGATCCCGCT
>NZ_JPGL01000109.1 GCF_000732615.1 Burkholderia paludis | reverse complement strand
ATGGCAGCCATGCTAACCCGCGTTTGATTCCTCACGGCAGGCCAGCCTTTGCCCCACGGGAGTCATACTGACTAGCGCGCCGGGCCAGCCGGCGTGGCACCGGCCGGTATGGCGCGGCGCGGGCGCCGTCCGGTGCCGGACGACACCCGGCCGGCGGCCGTCACTCGGCGGCGGCCGCCGTCTTGCGCGGACGCCGTGCGCGCGGCGCCGCCTTGCGGGCCGGTTTCTTCGGCTTGGCTTCGGCCGGCGCCTCGGCGGCGGATTCGGCCGGCGCGGCGGCGACCTCGCCGGCTGCCGGCTCGGCGCGCGTCACCGCGGCGTGCCGCTCGTCGCCCTGCTCCGCGTCGCGATGCGTGTCGTCGAAATGCCTGTCATGCGCGTGCTCGTCGCCACCGTGCTTCGCCGCCCCGTGCCCGGCATCGTCCGCCTTCGCGGTCGCATGACGGCCCGTCCGCTTCGCGGCGGCGCCCTTCTTCGCGCCGGTCTTCTTCGCCGTGCTCTTGCGCGCATGCTTGCGGCCCGCCTTCTCGTCGCCGTGCACGTCGGCCGCGTCGCCCGCGTCCACCGCTTCGGTCGCGCCGGGCGGCACGGCGGCCGCCGGCTCGAAGGCTTCGGCCAATGCCGCTTCGTCCGCCTCGACCTCGACGCTTTCATGCGCGAGCGCTTCGGCCCGCTGCTCGCGACGCCGCGACTCGCGCCCGGCCCGCGCCGGCTCCGCCGCGCGCGCACCGTGATGGGCGCCCGGGTGGGCGGCCCCGCCGTCGCCGGCCGTCATCGCGACAGGCTCGGCAACAGCCGGCTGGCGAGCCCGCGACACGAACGCGCCCGACTTGTCGTCGCGCCCCACTTCGAGCAGGCCGCGTGCCTGCGCCTCGTCGAGCAGGTTGCCGAACGCGCGGAATCCGTAATACGACTCGTTGAAATCCGGCTTGCGGCGCTTGATCGCGCTCTTGAGCACCGACGCCCAGATCTTGCCGACGTCGTCGCGCTCCGACGCGAGCGCATCGAACGTCTCGACCGCCAGCGCGATCGCCTCGGACTTGCGCGCGTCCAGGTCGTGCTTGCGCGACGGCTCGTCCGGCCGCTTCGCGCCGCCGTTGCCCGCGCGCTGCTGCTGTTCGCGCTTCGCGAGCGCGCGCTGCTGCTCGCGCACCAGATCGTCGTAGAAAATGAATTCGTCGCAGTTCGCGACCAGCAGATCCGACGTCGACTTCTTCACGCCGACGCCGATCACCTTCTTCGCGTTCTCGCGCAGCTTCGACACGAGCGGCGAGAAATCCGAGTCGCCGCTGATGATCACGAACGTATCGACGTGCGACTTCGTGTAGCAAAGGTCGAGCGCGTCCACGACGAGCCGGATGTCGGCCGAATTCTTGCCCGACTGGCGCACGTGCGGAATCTCGATCAGCTCGAAGCTCGCCTCGTGCATCGACGCCTTGAAGCCCTTGTAGCGATCCCAGTCGCAATAGGCCTTCTTCACGACGATGCTGCCCTTCAGCAGCAGGCGCTCCAGCACGGGCTTGATGTCGAACTTCTCGTACTTCGCGTCGCGCACGCCGAGCGCGACGTTCTCGAAGTCGCAGAACACGGCCATGCTGACGTTGTCCAGGGGTAATGCCATGTGTACTCCAACCGGTGAGCCGATGCGTTGTATGACGTAGCGGCGAAAAATGCATCGCGCACATGATAGCCGGTCGGCGCGTCATTCCCGAATCCGCGTGAACGAACGACGGCCGGAACGACCGTCGCGCCACCGGGAATCGGACCCGGTACGCCCGATGCCGGTACGCCCCTTAATACGCACCCGCCACCGGGGCAATTCGACATTACACTTGAGTTATCGGTCGTCCGTCCCCATCTGGAAGGACGACGCATCGAGCAAGGAGCGGTTTCATGACGACGAAGGTACTGCTGATTGGCGCGACCGGCCGCACGGGCCAGGCCTGCGCGGATCTGCTGCTCAAGCAGCCGGAGTTCGAGGTCACGGCGCTCGTGCGCCGGCACGGCTATGCGCTGCCGGGCGCGCGGGTCGTCGAGGCCGATCTGACGAACGATTTCTCGCACGCATTCCAGGGCATCACGCACGTGATCTACGCAGCCGGCTCGGCCGAATCGGACGGGGCGGCCGAAGAGGAACAGGTCGACCGCGACGCGGTCGCCCGCGCGGCCGAATACGCGCTGGCCTACAACGCGCAGAAGCTGGTGGTGATCAGCTCGCTGTCCGCGTACCGGCCCGAACACGGCCCGGACGCGCTGCGCCACTATTCCCAGATGAAGCGCGAAGGCGACGACCGCGTGATCGCGTCCGGCGTCGACTATGCAATCCTGCGCCCCGGCCCGCTCACGGACGATCCGGGCGTCGGCAAGATCGCGCTGACCGATGCGTGGCTCGACCCCGCGCCGCCGGTGTCGCGCCAGGACGTGGCGTGGGCCGCGATCGAGGCGATCAAGCTCGGCATCTCGCGCAAGATCGTCGGCTTCGTCGGCGGCAGCGTGCCGATCGAGCAGGCGTTGCGCGCATAGGGCGGCCCGGCGCGCGCCAAGGCGCGCCGTGTCGCACCCGCGGCCCGCACGACGGGCCGCGCTTCGACGCCGGAGCGCCCGGCGTTACTGCTTCGGATGCGCGTCGGCCCACGCCTTGACGGCGTCGAGCGTGTTCTCGACGTGCTTGTCGGGCGACATGCTCGTGTATTCGTAGAGGATCTTCCCCTCCGGCGAAATCACGTAGGACACGCGGTTCGCCCGGTCGATCGCCGGCAGCTTCGCGTCGTATTCACGGATGATCTTCGCGTCCGGATCGGCCGCGACCGGGAACTTGCTCCGGCACTCGCTCACCGAGAACTTCGTCAGCGTGTCGATATTGTCGGCCGATACGCCGATCACCGTCGCGCCGTAAGCCTTGTAACGGTCGACCGCGTCCGCGAACGCGTGCGCCTCGATCGTGCAGCCCTTCGTGAACGCCGCCGGGTAGAAATACAGCACGACCGGCCCCTGCTTCAGCGCGTCCGCGAGCGAGTACGTGTAAGTCTTGCCGCCCAGCGACGCCTGCGTCGTGAAATCGGGCGCCGCGGCGCCCGGCTTCAGTTCCGCCTGCGCCATCAGTGCATGGCCGGCCACCAGCGCCGCCACGGCGGCGCCCAGCAACAGTTTTCGCTTCATCTGCGTCCTCATTTCTTATAAAGTCAGCCTCGACGTACGCCACGCCCGCGTTCGGCTGTCGAACGCGCACGTGCCCGATCCGGTCCAGCGGCGGCGCCACCCGCGCCGGCCCGTTAAAGATTCCGCACAGTCTGCCGTTATTCCTTCCGGACAACCGGTTCCAGCCCTTCACGTCATCGAGAAACATGGAAGCCAACAGGAAACAGACGTCACGCAAGGGCTCCTGGCGCAGCGCCCTGCATACGCTGCGCCGCTTCGCCTGGTCGGGCGGCGCGCTGATGCCCGCGCGCGCCGGCGCGCCGCGACGCGACGACTCCGTGCGCAACTGGCTGGAACAGACGGTCGGCACGGTGGATTTCCTCGCCCATGTCGACCGCGAGCTGCGCTTTCTGTACGTGTCCGACGCGAGCCTGCGCTTCATCGGCTACCACCGCGACTACCTGCACACGCTGACGCTGCGCGACCTGATCGCCGAACAGGATACCGCGGCGCTCGAAGAACTGCTTGCGCGCGCCGCACGTTCCGGCCAGGTCGAGAAGGCGACGATGTGCATCGTCAAGTCGCTCACCTACCCGCTGGACGTCGAGATCCGCGCGTTCAAGAGCCGCCACCACGGCGTCGACGGCTTCGCGATCGCGGCGTTCGACGTGTCGTCGTGGCGCGCGCTCGAGGCGCGCCTCACGTACGAAATGAACCACGACTCGATGACGGGCCTCGACAACCTGTCCGCGCTCGTGCCGGCGCTGATGCGCGCGCAGCAGACCGCCGACGAGAACGGCACCTGCGCGGCGCTGCTGCTGCTCGACCTCGACGACTACCAGCGGATCAACCGCGCGCTCGGCTACGACGCGGGCGACACGCTGCTGCGCGAGACCGCGCAGCGGCTGAAGGCGCTCGTCACGCCGAACGAGCGGCTTGCGCGCGTCGCGAGCGACAAGTTCGCGATCGTGCTCGATGCGGCGGGCCGCACGCAGGCGATCAATGCCGCCGATGCGCTCGCGCGCCGACTGCAGGCCGCCGTGCGCCAGCCCTACGTATACCAGGGGCAGACCGTCCACCTGTCCGCGAGCATCGGCATCGCGCTGTATCCGGACGAGCGCGCGGCGCCGCATCGCGCGCAGCACCACAGCCCGCTGCTGCGCCGCGCCGACCACGCGCTCTCCCAGGCGAAGGCCTCGGGCGGCAACGCGCTCGCGTTCCATGCGCCCGTCGACGATCCGGCCGACGCCGAACGGCTGAAGCTCGAAGCCGACCTGTACGACGGCGTGCGCAACGGCGAGTTCTCGCTCCACTTCCAGCCGATCACGCACAGCCAGTCGGGCGCGGTGGTCGGCGTCGAGGCGCTGATCCGCTGGCGCCATCCGGTGCACGGCCTCGTGCCGCCGGCCACCTTCATTCCGCTCGCCGAGTCGATCGGCCTGATCAACTACCTCGGCAACTGGGTGCTCAAGGCCGCGTGCATGCAGCTCGTCGCGTGGGATCGCCAGGGGCTCGCGCTGCAGTACGTGGCGGTCAACGTGTCGCCGCAGCAGTTCCGCGACCCGCGCTTCACGCAGAGCGTGCGCGAGGCGATTTCGCTGACGGGCATCGACCCGCGCCGCATCGTGCTCGAAATCACCGAAAGCCTGCTGATGCACGATCCCGCACAGGCAAAGGGGCTGCTCGAGGAGCTGACCGATCTCGGCATCCGCTTCGCGATCGACGATTTCGGCACCGGCTATTCGAGCCTCGCTTACCTGCAGCGCTTCCCGCTTGCAAAGCTGAAGATCGACCGCAGTTTCGTCGAGAACCTGCTGACCTCGCGCAACGACCGCGCAATCGTGTCGGCCGTCGTCGGCCTCGCGCAGACGCTCGATCTCGAGCTCGTCGCCGAAGGCGTCGAGACCGAGGCGCAGCGCGAGCTGCTGACGGAGATGGGCTGCAATCACATTCAGGGCTGGCTCGTCTGCCAGGCGCTGCCGTCCGAGGAGCTCGCGCGGCGCTTCGAGGCGCAGCAGCTGCACCTGCACGCCGCCGCCTGACGCGCGCGGCGAACTGGACAGATCCGTATGTCAATCACCGAACACCTGCCCCGCACAGCATTGCTCGACAAGCTGTGGGCCCGGATGAACGAACGGGGCGACTTCCCGCTGCTGTCGGAATCGCTGCGCGCGACGATGGCCGCGATGAAGAACGACGACCTCGACTTCACTGCGCTCGTGCGCGTCGTGCTGTCGGATTTCGCGCTCACGCAGAAAGTGCTGCGGCTCGCGAACTCCGCGATGTACATGGCGTTCGGCGGCAACATCACGACCGTGACCCGCGCACTGATGGTGCTCGGCATGGATGCCGTCGGCCACCTGGTCGTCGGGCTCAAGCTCGTCGACCATTTCCACCACAGCACGCCGCGGCGCATCGACGCGAAGCTCGAGCTGAACCGCGCGCTGCTGTCCGGCTGCGTCGCGCGCAAGCTCACCGAGCGCGCCGAATTGCGCTCGGGCGAGGAAGCCGTCGTCTGCACCCTGATGCGCCAGGTCGGCAAGCTGCTCGTGGTCTGCTATCTCGACAGCGAATGGGACCGGATCCGCCATCGCGCGGCCGAGCTGAACGGCGACGAATCGGCCGCCTGCCTCGACGTGCTCGGCGTCGGATTCGACGAGATCGGGTTCGAGGCGGCCACGCGCTGGCGGCTGCCCGACGTGATCCGCGCGGGGATGGCCGACCACGACCACCTGGTCCATGCCGACGCATTCGACCACGAAGACGACGACCACGACGCCGGCCCGGCCGATGACGGCCCCGCCGAACGCATCCGCTGGCTGCGCGCGGTGAGCCGCTGTTCGACCGACGTCGCGGGCGCACTCGTGATGCCTGCCAGCCCGCAGCGCGACGCGCGCATCACGGCGCTTGCGCAGCACTACGGCGCGGAACTCGACATGGAGCCCGACGCGCTCGTCGAGATCGCCGAGCGGCTCGCGCGCGAGGAAGCGAGCGACACCGTGATGCGCGAGATCGTCGAGCTGCGCGCGAACGCCGATGCGATCGCGCGCGCACAGGCCACGCCCGAGGCATGCCTCGAGGCCGGCCTGGCGGACCTGCGCGCGCTGCCGTCCGAGCATGTGCTGACGCCGGTGCTCGCGCTCGCGTCGGAAAGCCTGCTGGCCGGCCTCGCGTTCACGCGCACCGTGATGTTCGTGCGGCACGACGACGGCATGTTCGCCGCGCGCCTGGGCTTCGGCCCCGGCGTCGATACGGCGCTCGACCGGCTGCGTTTCGACGAGCGTTTCGAGCCGGACGTGTTCCACCTCGCGATCTCCAACTCGGTCGGCATCTTCATCGAGCAGGCGCAGGAACCGAAGATGCTCAAGCGCCTGCCCGCGTGGTATCGCGACGCGTTCTGCGACACGAGCGCATTCGTGCTGCTGCCCGTGCGCGTCGGCACGACGACGGTTGCGCTGCTTTACGGCGACTGGGCCGGCGCGCAGCCCGCGCGCAAGATCACGCAGCAGGAGATGGGCGTGCTCAATGAGCTTGCCCGCGAACTGGGCCGGTTCTTCCCCGCCTAGCGCCACTGCCGCCGCCGTTTCCGGCTCGCCAAAAACAAACCGGCCGCATCTGCGGCCGGTTTGCTTGCATCGTGCGATCGGACGACGCGCTTACTTGAGCGTCACGGGCACGCTGAAGTACTTCTTCGCGAGGTTGTCGATCGTGCCGTCGGCCTTCAGTTCCTTCAGCGCCTGATCGAGCGCGGTCTTCAGCGCCGCGTCGTTCTTGCGCAGACCGAAGCCGACGCCCGAGCCGAGGATCTCGGTGTCGCTGACCGTGCCGCCCGCGAACGCGAAGCCCTGCCCTTGCGGCTTCGTCAGGAAGCCCTTCGAGCCGGCTTCCGAATCCTGGAACGCCGCGTCGAGACGGCCCGACTTCAGGTCGGCGTAGGCCAGATCCTGCGTCTGGTACGGCACGACTTCGACGCCTGCCGGCGCCCACTTCTTCTTCGCGTACGCTTCCTGGATCGTGCCCTGCAGCACGCCGACGCGCTTGCCCTTCAGCGACTGCGGGGTCGGCAGCAGGCCGCTGCCCTGCTTCGCGATCAGCTGGTTCGGGATCGTGTAGATCGGATCGGTGAACGCGATCGCGTGCTTGCGCTGGTCGGTGATCGTCATGTCCGAATTGATCGCGTCGAACTTGCGCGCCTGCAGCGCCGGGATCAGGCCGTCGAAGTCGTTCTCGACCCACACGCACTTCGTCTTCAGCTTCGCGCACACCGCGTTGCCGATATCGATGTCGAAGCCGGTCAGCTTGCCGTCGGGCGTCTTGTATTCGAACGGTGCGTACGAGGCTTCGACGCCGAACCGGATCTCCTTCAGATCCGCGGCAACCGCGCTGCCTGCCGCCACCGCCGATGCCGCCACCACCGCATGCGCGGCCACTTTACGCCAATCCAACTTCATCAGGTGTTCTCCTCGATACTCGAATGTTCCGGAACTACGGGCGCTTGCATCATTGCAGGGTCGGATGACCGCGACAACGTGACAGCCGCGCCGTGATGCGGCGCAACAGCCGCAAGGGCGCGATTGTACCAATCCGCGAGGCTCGATACGGCAAAGCGGCCGTCGGGGTGCGATGCTGCGGTGCGCATGAGACGCCGGCCGGGCCGGCCGCCGAACTTGCAAGACGATGTCGCAAATACGCAATCCGGCCCCACGGGCCGGTCAGACCAGCGCCGCGATCGTCTCGCGCGTCGTATCGACGACCAGCAGGCCCGCGCGCAGGCCCGGCTTCACGGCCGGGTTCGGAAACACGATCCGCTCCTCGTCGTGCCGCACCGTGTAACGGTAGTCGCCGTCCTGCGCGAGCACCGTGCCGCGCGCAAACGCGGTGAAATTCGCGACGTCGGCCGCGACGAACAGCTCGAGCGCATCGCTCTGCTTCGTGATCTGGTCGATCACCGTGAACACGCGCGGCAACGGCGCGCCGGCGTCGCGCGGCGCACCCGACACGAGCGCGCGCACCGCGCGGTCGGCCGGCGCGAAACGCGTCAGGTCGTTCTGGCCGAACGGCCGCACCTTGCCGAGCTCGAGCGTGCACGCGAGCGCGCCGCAGTGCTCGGCCGTGAAGTGCGAATACGTGTTGCCCTTCGCGGTATGCAGCAGCACGGCCGCGATGCGCGCCTCGCCGAGCCATTCGACCATCGTGCGGGTCGGCGGCGTGCCCGTGTGCGGCAGCAGCGCGAACTGTTCGAATACCGACGCGCGAATCGCGGTATGCATGTCGATGTGCCAGCGCGCGCCGCCCGCCGGCGCCGCCGCGAAGAACGCGGCCGCGGCCGCTTCGAGCTGCGCGGCGCGCGGCGCCTCGCGGCTCGCCGGCACCTGCGCGTGGCGGCCGCTGAACAGGCGGTTCAGGTCGTCGTCGAGATAGCGTTCGCCCGCCCGCATCGCCGGCACGTTGCCGAGCACGACGAGCAGCCGGCACGCGAGCGGCAGTGCGCCGGACGCGAGATCGCGCACGAGCATCGACAGCAGTTCGATCGGCGCCGTCTCGTCGCCGTGCACGCCGGCCGACACGAGCACGCTCGCCCGCGCCGGTTCGGCCGGCGTCGCCGGTTCGAGCGCGAGCACCCCGTCGCCGAGCCATTGCCAGCGCAGCGCACCGCCTGCACACATGCCGTCCGTCACGGCCGGCGCCGCGCCGGCCAGCGTGAATGCGAGAAAGTCGTCGAGCGGCGCGGCGTCCGGCATCCGTGCCTCAGCGCTGGAAGTCATACAGCGACCCGACGCGCAGGATCTGCGTAAGCTCGTCGAGCGCCGTGCGCGATTCGTCGAGCAGCTTCGGATCGGCGAGGTCTTCCGGTGCGAGCCGATCGCGATAGTGCCGGTCGATCCACGTATCGAGCGACGCGAACAGCGTGTCGTTGATCCACACGTTCGACGTGACGGCCGCGCGCTCCGCGTCGTTCAGCACGACGCGCAGGCGCAGGCACGCCGGGCCGCCGCCGTTCTTCATGCTTTCGCGCAGGTCGAACACGAGCACGTCGTGAATCGGGCCGTTGCCGGCCGCGAGCCGGTCGAGATAGGCCGCGACGTTCGCGTTCTCGCGGCATTCCTGCGGCACCACGAGCACCTGCGAGCCGTCCGCGCGCGACAGCAGCTGGCTGTTGAACAGGTACGACGTCACCGCGTCGTTCACGCTCACGGCCGCGTCGGGCACCTCGATCACGTTCAGGCGCGCGCCGCGTGCGTCGAGCGCGGCGGTCAGCGTGTCGTAGATCGCCTGCCGGTTGACGAACGCGCGTTCGTGCGTGAACAGCGTGTCGCGGTTGCCGACCGAGATCACGTCGTTGTGGAACACGCCCGCGTCGATCACGTCCGGATCCTGCTGCGCATAGACCGTCGCCTCCTCGGCAAGCCCGTGGCGATGCGCGACCGCGCGGCTCGCCTCGAAGGTCTGGCGCGCGGGAAAACGCTTCGGCTCGGGGCCGCGGCGGTATTCCGCGCGGCCGTACACGAAGAACTCGACGCCCGGCTTGCCGTATTCGGCGCAGAAGCGCGTGTGGTTCGCCGCGCCTTCGTCGCCGAGCGCCGGCGTGCCGGTCAGCGCTTCGTGCACCGCGAAATGCGCGGGATCGGCGAACAGCGTCGACAGCGTGCGGCGCGTCGCGTCGTGTTCGATCGCGCGATGCAGCTTGCTGCACAGGTTCGCCGGCGTGAAGTGCACGCGGCCGTCGCTCGTGTCGGCCGACGGGCTGACGGTGGCCGCGTTCGCGGTCCACATCGCCGACGCCGAGCTCGCTGCCGCAAGCAGTTCGGGCGCCTGCTTCGCGGCCTTCGCGATCACGTCCGCGTCCTTGCCCGAGAAGCCGAGCTCGCGCAGCAGGCGCAGCGACGGCCGCTCCTGCGGCGGCAGCACGCCTTGCGCGAAACCGAGATCCGCGAGCTGCTTCATCTTGCGCAGCCCCTGCTTCGCGGCGGCCTTCGGATTCGCGGCCGACTTCTCGTTGTTGAGCGACGCCACGTTGCCGAACGACAGCCCGGCGTAGTTGTGGGTCGGGCCGACGAGCCCGTCGAAATTGGCTTCTTGTGCGTTCATCGTCGTTCCCTCGATCAGAAATGCAGGCCCGGCGACAGGCTCGCGGGCAAGGTCAGTTGCGTGCTTTCCACCGACGCCATCGGATAGGCGCAATAGTCGGCCGCGTAGTACGCGCTCGGCCGGTGGTTGCCCGAACGGCCCGTGCCGCCGAACGGCGCGGCGGACGATGCGCCGTTGGTCGGGCGATTCCAGTTGACGATCCCGGCGCGGATCGTGCGGCGGAAGTGCTCCCATGCCTTCGCGTCGTCGGCCAGCAGGCCGGCCGACAGGCCGAACGCCGTATCGTTCGCGCGCTCGATCGCCTCGTCGAACGTCGCGTGGCGCACAATCTGCGCGAGCGGGCCGAAATGTTCCTCGTCGGGCAGGTTCGCCACGCCCGTCACGTCGACGATCGCCGCGTTCACGAAACCGAGGCGCGGATCGCGCTGCGTCATCGCGATGATCGGCTTCGCGCCCTGCTCGACCAGACGCGACTGCGCGTCGACGAGCTTCGCGGCCGCGCGCGCCGAAATCACCGCGCCCATGAACGGCTGCGGATCGGCGTCGAACACGTCGGCCGTGATCTTCGACGTCACGTCGACGAGGCGCGCGAGGAAGCGGTCGCCGAACGCGCCCTGCGGCACGAAGATGCGGCGCGCGCAGGTGCAGCGCTGGCCGGCCGACAGGAACGCCGACTGGATCGTGTGATGCACGGCCGCGTCGATATCCTCGACTTCGCCGATCACGAGCGGGTTGTTGCCGCCCATTTCGAGCGCCAGCACGATTTCCGGACGGCCGCCGAACTGCCGGTGCAGCAGCGTGCCCGTGTCGGAGCTGCCGGTGAAGAACAGTCCGTCGATCTGCCGATGGTTCGCGAGCGCGATGCCCGTGTCCTTCTCGCCCTGCACGAGGTTCAGCACGCCGGCCGGCAGCCCGGCTTCCTGCCACACTTCGACCGTTGCGCGCGCGACGCCCGGCGCAAGCTCCGACGGCTTGAACACGACCGCGTTGCCGGCGATCAGCGCGGGCACGATATGGCCGTTCGGCAGGTGGCCGGGGAAGTTGTACGGGCCGAACACCGCGACCACGCCGTGCGGGCGATGGCGCAGCACCGCGATGCCGTCGGCCATCTCCTGACGCTTCTCGCCGGTGCGCTCCTGGTAGGCCTGGATCGAGATGCCGACCTTCGCGGCCATCGATGCGACTTCCGTGCGCGCTTCCCACAGCGGCTTGCCCGTCTCGCGGCCGATCGCCGTGGCGATCGCTTCCTTGCGTTCGTTGAGCAACGCGGCAAAACGCTTGACGATCGCGCAGCGCGACTCGAAGTCGAGCGCCGACCAGCCGGCGAAGGCGCGGCGCGCGCTCGCGACCGCACGGTCGACGTCGGCTGCCGACGCGCTCTCGCCCTGCCAGGCGATCTCGTCGGTGCCCGGGTTGCGCGAAGCGAACACGGGGCCCGAGCCTGCGACCCAGGCGCCGTCGATGAAGAGTTCCGTCATGATTCGTTTATCCCTGTTTGACTTTGAGCGGCAGCACGCGAACCGGATCGCCGGCCTTCACGTCGAGCGCGGCGGCATCGTCGGCGGACAGCACGAACGCGCCGTTCGCCACGACGCCCGGCGCGACGCCGACGCGGAAATCGCCGAGCGACGTGTTCGAGACGAGCGACTTCGGCGGATGGCCGCCCTGCGCGTCGTCCGCGGCGTCGGGCACGCCGATCGCGACCGGCACGACGACGCTCTCGCGCACCGTGCGCAGGTCGTTCACGTGGCATTCGAGCACGGGGCCCGCGTCGAAGATGTCGACGTGATTCTGGTAGCGCAGCCCTTCCGCCTCGAGCATCTTGCGCGCCGGCAGCGTGTCGCGATGCGTGAGGCCGACCGCGTCCTGCGCATCCTGCGGCAGCAGGTCGACATACACCGGGTAGCGCGGCATCAGCTCCGCGAGGAACGACTTGCGGCCGTGCGAGCTCAGGTAATCGGCCGCGTTGAAGTCGATCTGGTAGAAATGCGAACCGACTGCGCGCCAGAACGGCGACGTGCCGTCCTCGTCGAAGTGGCCGCGCAGTTCCGCGCAGATGCGCTCCGGAAAGCGCTCGCGGAATTGCGCGATGAACATGAAGCGCGAGCGCGACAGCAGGCCGCCGACGCCGCCCGTGCGATAGCGCGGGCTCAGGAACAGCGAGCAGACCTCCGCGTAACCGGTCAGGTCGTGCGAGATGTTCAGCGCGGACATCCGCGTCCACACGCCGAGCTCCTGGCTCGCGTGCACGACCGTGCTCACGCGATAGTTGTAGAACGGCTGTTCGAGGCCGACCTGCGTTTCGATTCCGCACACGCCGGCGATGTCGCCCGTCTTCGACTCCTCCATCACGAAGAAGTAGCCGGCCTCGCCGGGCGCGGCTTCGCCCGCGAGCGTCCGGCGCGTGCGTTCGATGCGCGCGGCGAGCGCGTCGCGGTCGGGCTTGAACGTGGTCAGGCCCGGCCCGGTTTCCTTCGCGAGCGACACGAGCGCGTCGACGTCGCCCGTTTGTACGACCCGAACGACGATCATGCTGCGTCTCCCTTCAAATCTTCCTCGTCGCGGCGGTGCAGCGGCACGCAGCGCACGACATCGCCGTCCTTCACGTCGAGCGCCGCGCGCACGTCGCCGGAGAGCGGCGCATGGGCCGCGTCGCCCGGCAGGTCGGCCAGCACGCAGCGGAACGATTCGCCGCTGCCCGTCGACACCATGTACGCGACTTCGCCCTGTTGATGCGCGGCTTCGCGCACGATGCGCTCGGCGCCGTGCTTCACGCACGCGGTGCGATCGACCTGCGCGGTCAGCACCGGGCCCGCGTCGAAGATGTCGACGAAGCGGTCGGGCTCGAAGCCTTCCTCGAGATGGATGTCGTACGCGAGCAGCGCCGACTCGTTCGGTTCGCCGAGCACGCGCTGCGCGGCTTCAGGCAGCAGCGGCACGTAAAGCGGATAGGCCGGCATCACTTCCGCGATGAAGGTGCGGCTGCGGCCGCCCGACGCGATGTCGACGTCGGTGAAATCGCGGCCGAAGAACTTGCGGCCCACCGCTTCCCAGAACGGCGATGCGCCGTTGCCGTCGCTCACGCCGAGCAGCAGCGTGAACACTTCCGGCGTGAAGCGGCGGCGGTGCGCGGCGATGTACATCATCCGCGCGCGCGAGATCAGGTGCGCGGCGGCGTCGCCGCGCAGCGACGGATCGACGTAGAAGCCCGCGAGCCGGCTCTTGCCGGTCAGCTCGTGCGACATCGTGAGCGCATGGATCTTGCGGTTCACGTGCAGCTCGCGCGACGCGTGGATCAGCGCATCGTTGCGGAACGCATAGAACGGTTCCGAGTAGCCGGCCGCGGCCACGACGCTCGCCGTGCCGAGCAGCTTGCCCGTCGACGAATCCTCGAGCACGAAGAGGTAGAACTCCTCGCCGGCGAAGTCGACGTCCGCGCGAAACGAATCCTCGGAGAGCGCGACGCGCGCCTCGAGCGCCGCGCGGTCGTGCGGCAGCGAGTGCAGGACCGGCTGCGCGGTGCGCGCCATGTGCGCGAGCGCATCGAGATCCGTGAGTTTGCCGGGGCGAACAAATAGCATCGTCGTTCCTGTCTGCGATGGATGCGCCGATCAGCGCGCGGTGGCTTCCTGAGCGGCGAGCACCTGTTCGACGGCTTTCTCGAAGCGCTTGACGCCTTCGTCGAGCAGGTCGAACGGGATCACCAGCGACGGCACGAAGCGCAGCACGTTCGGGCCGGCGATCAGCATGATCAGGCCGTTCTCGGCTGCGGCGGTGACGAAGTCCTTCGCGCGGCCGTCGAATGCGGCGGCGAGTTCGGCGCCGACGAGCAGGCCCTTGCCGCGCACGTCCTTGAAGATGCCGAAGCGCGCGTTGATGCGTTCGAGCGCGCCCTTCAGGCGCACGCTGCGTTCGCGTACGCCTTCGAGGAGGGCCGGATCGCCGATCAGCTCGACGACCTTGTCGGCGATCGCCGATGCGAGCGGGTTGCCGCCGTACGTCGTGCCGTGCACGCCGACCTTGAAGTGCGCGGCCAGCTCGTTCGTCGTCAGCATCGCGCCGATCGGGAAGCCGTTGCCGAGCGCCTTGGCGGTGGTCAGGATGTCCGGCGTGACGCCCGTGTCCATGTATGCGTAGAACTGGCCCGTGCGGCCGACGCCCGTTTGCACTTCGTCGAAAATCAGCAGCGCGTTGTTCGCGTCGCACGCTTCGCGCAGGGCTTTCAGGAATGCCGGATCGGCCGGAATCACGCCGCCCTCGCCCTGCACGGGTTCGACGATCACGGCGCAGGTTTGCGGGCCGATCGCCGCCTTTGCGGCTTCGATGTCGTTGTACGGCAGGTGCTTGATGCCGGCCGGCACGGGGCCGAAGCCTTCCGAGTACTTCGGCTGGCCGCCGACGCTGACCGTAAAGAACGTGCGGCCGTGGAACGACTGCACGAACGAGATGATTTCGACTTTATCGGCGCCGTGGCGATCGAATGCCACGCGGCGCGCCAGTTTCAGTGCGGCTTCGTTCGCTTCCGCGCCCGAGTTCGCGAAGAATGCGCGGTCGGCGAAGGTCAGTGCCTCGAGGCGCTTGGCCAGGCGCAGCACCGGCTCGTTCGTGTAGCCGTTGCCGATGTGCCAGAGCTTGCGGCCCTGCTCGTCCAGGACCTTCAGCAGTTCCGGGTGGCCGTGGCCGAGCGACGTCACGGCGATACCGCAGGCGAAATCGATGTATTCGCGGCCGGCCGTGTCCCACACCCGGGAGCCCTCGGCGCGATCCGGCACGAAAGGCGCGGGGGAAAACACCGGCACCATCACTTCATCGAATGTCTGGCGGGTCACGGTCGAGGTCGTCATGGTCGTTCCTTTCGGTTTCGTAAGAGGGTTCAACAGGATCAAGTTTAGGTAAGGGTGACGCAAGCGTCTTGCGGAATTGCGACGGGTTCTATCGGAAGCCCTTTTTTCCGGTGTCATTTTGCCCTTTCAGGGCGGGGGGCTGGGGGTTGGGGTTGAATTTTGGCGGTTCGCCCCGGGCTTTCTTCCGGTGGTTCGCCCGGGCTTTCGTGAAGCACCTGTGATCGTGTCGGTCTGTTTGCGTCGCCCCTGCGCGGGGCGGCGGGTACTTTTCTTTGTCTTGCCAAAGAAAAGGAACCAAAAGAAAGGCGCTTCGAGA
>NZ_JPGL01000108.1 GCF_000732615.1 Burkholderia paludis | reverse complement strand
CGAGCCGTTCTCGGCGCTCGACGTGCTGACGGCCGAGACGCTGCGTACCGACCTGCTCGATCTGTGGACGCAAGGGCGCATGCCGATCAAGTCGGTGTTGATCGTCACGCACAACATCGAGGAAGCGGTGTTCATGTGCGACCGCATCCTCGTGCTGTCGTCGAATCCGGGCCGCGTGATCGCCGAGATCAAGGTGCCGTTCAAGCATCCGCGCAACCGGCTCGACCCGGCGTTCCGCAAGCTGGTCGACGACATCTACGCGAAGATGACCGCGCGCCAGACCAACGAGGCGACGAAGAAGGGGCTGGAGCTCGGCAGCTGGCTGCCGCAGGTGTCGACCAACCTGATGGCCGGCCTGATCGAGACGCTCGCGATGGCGCCGTACCACGGCCGCGCGGACATGCCGGAAATCGCGCGCACGCTGCATCTGGAAGTCGACGACCTGTTCCCGATCGCCGAAGTGCTGCAGTACCTCGGCTTCGCGGACGTGCGCGAAGGGGACGTGTTCCTCACGCCGCCGGGGCGCGTATTCGCGGAATTCGGCACGCAGGAGCGCAAGCTGATGTTCGCGGATCACCTGCTGAAGCACGTGCCGCTCGCCGCACGGATCAAGAAGGTGCTGAACGAGCGTCCGGGCCATCGCGCGCCGCGCGTGCGCTTCGAGCAGGAGCTGGAGGATTTCCTGTCGGACGGCGCGGCAGAGGAGACGCTCGACGCGGTGATCGACTGGGGGCGCTACGGCGAGATCTTCTCGTACAACGACCAGACGGAGATTTTCAGTCTCGAGGACGTCGAGTCCTGAAGCCGGCGGAGCATTCGGGCGCCTGTCGCCCGGATGCCGGTTCCGCGCTGCGAGCCGGCCGCTTCGCGTCGGCGCGGCTTCACGCCGGCTGGCGCAAGGCCGGTGCAACGCATCCGTGCGGCTGCCCGGCCGATGCGACGCCCGCGGCGCGTGGGCGCTCCAGCGGGCGCCCGTGAGCGAGAACAACGGGCGACGCGTACACCCCTTACTGCAGATTCCCCCACCGGTCGACCGCCGGCTCCGCCGCCGCCCACTTCCAGCGGGTGCCTTGCTGGCATGCACTGGCGAAATACCAGTCGGCCTTGTCGCCGTCCTTCACCGAGAACGCGAATTCCTTGCACAGCGCGAGCGCCGATGAAAACGCGCGCGTGACGCGCACTTCGCCTTCGCCGTTTTCCAGCGGAAGCATGTTCTTCACCTTCCACGGCTTCACTTCGCCGACGGCGAGGCTGCCGGCCGTCTTCGCGATGGCATCCTGCTGGTTCTGATGGAGTTGCTTCATCGTGCGGTTGACGGCTTCGTCGGTCGCGGCCTGCACGGCAATCCCGACACCGACGCCCACCGCGGGATTCGCGGTGACGAGGCCCGTCGCCGCGCCGGCAAGCGCGCCGCTCGCCGCGCCGACCGATCCGCAGCCCGACAGCGTGGCCGCCGCCGCGCAAAGCGCGCCGACTGCCGCGATACGCATCGCGACGCTCATTGCAGCGCGCCCCAGCGTTCGGTCGCCGGCTCGGCCGACGCCCATTTCCACACGGGGCCGTCACGGCAGATCGTCGCGATGTAGAACGCCGATTGCGCGGCCTTGTCGGCCTTCGCCGGCGTGTCGACCGCGAACACGATTTCCTTGCAGTCGAGCGGGCCGATGCTGATCATCCGGCTCACCGTCACGCGACCCTGCTCGTCGTCCTCGATCGGAAACGAGTGATGCGTCGACCACGGCGCGACGCCGCCCACGTCGAGCGGGCCGGCCGCCTTCGCGATCTGTTCCTGCGAGTAGCGGTGCGCGACGCGTTGCGTGTACTGGACGCCCGCCCGCGCGCCGGCGACGGCGCCCAGGCCGATACCCGTCGCGACGGCGGCGTTGCTGGTGACCTTGGAAGCGATCGCGGCGCCCGCGATACCGGCGCCGGCGGTCGCACCTTCGCTGTACAGCGAGTTGCAGCCGGACAGCAGTGCGGCCGCGGCGGTTGCGGCCAGCACGACGCGCGCCGGCATGCCCCGGCGCGTCGATTCGAAGCGAATGTTCATCCCTGAGTGCAAGTCCTGTCTGGGTGAGCGGCAACGCATGCGCGCCCTCATGCCGCGTCATTGTTTCGCAATTGTCATAGGAAAAATGCAAAGCTTTGACAAATCGCCGGACGGCAAGCCGCGTGCGCGCGCGGCGCCATTGTCGGATAGATGGATGGCGAGGGGTCGAAACGTTACAAATTGAAGGTAATTGTTACCTTGGCGGGCGAGAAAGCGACCTAGACTCTTCATTCATGGAATGTTTCTACGACGGCCCCGAGCCGCGCCGCATATGAGACACCCCGCCATGCGCCGTTCGAAACGGCATTCGCCCCGGCCGCTCGACACGGGGGCCGGCCAACCGGGAGCGGATCGGCCGCATCAGCGAACCGATGCGCCGTCGGCCCCGCCTGCCGGAGCGCCCGCGGTGACGCCGTCCGACGGCGATCACAACCAGGGCGGTGCTCGCCCGGAAGGGCTCGACTATCAACGCGACCTCGGCCAGGAGCAGGACGCCTGATGTCGTGGTCGTCGCATTTCATCGCCGTATTTCATTGCATGTCCCGGATCTGAATCGCCGCGCGGCCGCCGTCGGGCCGCCGCGTCCGCCTTGGCGCGCGCCGCGCGCCAGCCCATCGCATCGCATCGCATCGCATCGAGGAGGGGAAGCCGCATGAGCAGATTGATCGTGGTATCGAACCGTGTCGCCGCCGGCGAGGACACGCGCCCGAGCGCGGGCGGCCTCGCGGTCGGCGTGATGGACGCGCTGAAGGAAACGGGCGGCGTCTGGTTCGGCTGGAACGGCGAGATCGTCGGTGTGCCCGACACCGAGCCCGCGATGCAGCGGGACGGCAACGTCACCTATGCGACGGTCGGGCTGACCCGGCGCGACTACGACCAGTACTACCGGGGTTTCTCGAACGCGACGCTGTGGCCGGTGTTTCACTATCGCGGCGATCTGGCGCGCTTCGACCGGCGCGAGTATGCGGGCTATCTGCGCGTGAATGCGATGCTCGCGAAGCAGCTCGCCGCGTTGCTGCGTCCCGACGACCTGATCTGGGTGCACGACTACCACTTGCTGCCGTTCGCGCACTACCTGCGCGCACTCGGCGTGAAGAACCCGATCGGCTTCTTCCTGCACATCCCGTTCCCGTCGCCCGACATGCTGCGTCTCGTGCCGCCGCACGAGGAACTCGTGAAATTCATGTGCGCGTACGACGTCGCGGGCTTCCAGACCGAGGCCGACAAGCAGGCATTTACCGACTACATCGAGCGACGCGGGATCGGTGCGGCGAGCGACGACGGAATGCTGCATGCGCACGGCCGCGTCGTGAAGGTCGCCGCCTATCCGATCGGCGTGCATCCTGACGCGATCGCGCAGGCGGCCGTCCAGTACGGCGCGCGCAAGCCGGTGAAAATGCTGCGCGAGGCGCTCGACGGACGCAGGCTGGTGATGAGCGTCGACCGCCTCGATTATTCGAAGGGGCTCGTCGAGCGCTTTCAGGCGTTCGAACGGATGCTCGAGAATGCGCCGGGCTGGCAGGGGCGCGTGTCGCTTCTGCAGATCGCGCCGCCGACGCGCTCCGACGTGCAGACCTATCAGCACATTCGCGAAACGCTCGAAGGCGAGGCCGGCCGCATCAACGGGCGCTTTTCGCAACTCGACTGGACGCCGATCCAGTACCTGAACCGCAAGTACGAACGCAACCTGCTGATGGCGTTCTTCCGGATGTCTCAGGTTGGCTACGTGACGCCGCTGCGCGACGGGATGAATCTGGTTGCCAAGGAGTACGTCGCATCGCAGGATCCCGCCGATCCGGGCGTGCTGGTGCTGTCGGAGTTCGCGGGCGCGGCGGCCGAGCTGACCGGCGCGCTCCTCGTCAATCCGTACGACCTGTCGCAGATGGCCGAGGCGCTCGAGCGCGCGCTGTCGATGCCGCTCGCGGAGCGGCAGGCGCGGCACGCGGAGAACCTCGCGCGGCTGCGCGAACGCGACTTGTCGGTCTGGCGCGATACGTTCGTCGCCGACTTGCGCAGCGTCGCGGCCGCCGCATCGGTGACACGGCGCGTGGGCCGGCGGGCCGCACATGCATGAGCGCGGGCCGGGCATGAGTGCCGCGGACGACGCGACAGACGGGGCCGCCGGCCGCTTCTTCGTCGTGACGGGCGGCCCGGGTTCGGGCAAGAGCACGCTGCTCGACGCGCTGGAGCACGCGGGGTTTGCACGCTCGCAGGAGGCCGGGCGGGGCGTGATTCGCGACCAGATCTCCATCGACGGCCAGGCACTGCCGTGGCGCGACCCGGCCGCGTTCGCCGAACTGATGCTGGGCTGGGAGATGCGCTCGTACCATCTCGCGCGGCACGCGCGCGGGCCGGTGTTCTTCGATCGTGGCGTGCCGGACGTGGTCGGCTACCTGCGGTTGACGGGGCTGGCCGTGCCCGCGCATGCGGACGCCGCGGCCCGGCGGTTCCGCTATCACCGGCGCGTGTTCATCGCGCCGCCGTGGCCCGACATCTACGCGCAGGACGCCGAGCGCCGGCAGGATTTCGCGGAGGCCGTGCGCACTTACGACGCAATGGTCGAGTGCTATACGTCATATGGCTACCGGCTGGTCGAACTGCCGCGCGCGAGCGTGCAGGCGCGCGTGCGCTTCGTGATGGAGGCGCTCGACGCCGCGTGACGATGTGCGGTGGCGAAGGCGGCGCGCGGCGGTATCAGGTCGCCGCGTCCGGACGCGGCGACGCGATGCGCAGCATGCTGACGAGCGCCGCGACGGCCGCGAAGGCCGCGGCGGCATAGAGTGCAATCGTCGGCCCGCGATCGGGCACGAGCCCGAAAATCAGTGCGACGAGCGCGGCGCCGAGCGTCTGCCCGGTCAGACGGGCGGTGCTCAGCATGCCGCCCGCGCCGCCGCTGCGTTCGCGCGGCGCCGATGACAGCATCGCGCGGTTGTTCGGTGACTGGAACAGCCCGAAGCCCGCGCCGCACAGCGCCATCCGCCATACGATGTCGACGGTGCCCGGGTGCGCGCCGATCGTCGCGAGCGACAGCAGCCCGGCCGCGAACAGCGCGAGCCCGATCCCGCCGAGGATGCCGGCCGAATAGCGGTCCGACAGCACGCCCGCGAGCGGGGCGGCGAACACGATCACGAGCGGCCACGGCGTCATGTACAGCCCCGTCTCGACCTGCGAGAAGCCGAGCGAGTTCTGCAGCCAGAACGGCAGCGCGACGAACGCGAGCATCTGCGACGTGAACGACGCCATCGACGTACAGACGGACAGCGCGAACATCGGGATGCGCATCAGGTCGACCGGCAGCAGCGGCGCCGGCTGCGACAACTGGCGCTTCACGAAGAAGTAGCCGATGACGGACGCGACGGCCAGCTCGGCCGCGACGTATGCATGGCTTTCGCCGTGGCCGAGCCCGTCGACGGCGGTGATCAGCAGCCCGAACACGCACGCGTTCATCAGCGCGCCCGGGATATCGTACGGCGCGTCATGCAGCGGGTTGGCCGGCAGCGCGCGCAGGCTGCCGAATACCGCGGCGATGCCGATCGGCACGTTGACCGCGAAGAGCCACGGCCACGACGCGAACGACAGGATCGCGGATGCGACCGTCGGCCCGATCGCCGACGACAGCGCCACGACCATCGCATTGATCGACAGCCCGCGCCCGAGCATCGACGACGGGTAGATCATCCGCACGAGCGCCGCGTTGACGCTCATGATGCCGGCCGCGCCGAACCCCTGGATCACGCGCATCACGGCCAGCGTCGGCAGCGAGCCGGACAGCGCGCAGCCGAGCGATGCCGCGGTAAACAGCGCGAGCCCGGCGATGTAGATGCGTCGATAGCCGATGCGCTCGCCGAGCGACGCGAGCGGCAGCAGCGTGATCGTGACCGCGAGCTGGTAGGCGTTGACGATCCAGATCGACGCGGCGTCGGACGCATGCAGGTCGCGTGCGATCGTCGGCAGGGCGACGTTCGCGATGGCGCCGTCGAGCACGGCGAGCGTGATGCCCAGGGCGACGCAGAGGATCGCCCAGTAGCGTTGCGGAAGCGGCAGGCCGGTATCGGCGTTCATGACGGGACCGAAAGCAGGGTTGTGTGCGCGCCGGGTTGCCGGTTGCGTGCGCAACCATGCAGACGGGTGGAGGCGGCGATGAGCGGCCCGGCCGGCGCGGCTGCGCCGGACCGGGGCCGGTCGAGTGTATCACCGGGCCGCATTGCGCGACGCCGGCGCTCAGCCTTCGAAATCGAGGCCGCCGAGCCGCACGAGCGGATCGGCCTGCGTGCGCGACGCGAGATCGATGTCGCGCGCGCCCTGCCACGCGCCGAGCTTCTTCGGCAGCGCGGCCAGGTAGTGTTCGAAGCGTTGCGGACCGTCCGGCTCCATCAGTCGTTCGATTTCGTCGGTATCCCAGGTCAGCTCGAGGTTCAGCGGATGCACGAAGCCGCTCACGTGCTCGTGCGGCGCGCTGCGGATCTGCACGCACGTCGGGTGTCCGTGACCGCCGTAGGGGACGACATCGGTCAGTACGTGATCGGCGAAAACGGCCGCGATCGCCTGGGCGATGCGCGGTGCGAATTCGGTATCGAAACGGCGGGCGGTTTCGGGCTGCATGACGGCGTCTCCTGTATGCCGAAAATCGTAGCACGGCGGCGGCACATTTCGGTGTGCGTGACACGCGTAATGGCGCGTTACCACTTGCTGCATCTATTACCGTCGCGTGCGGCCACAATGCATCGCATCCAGTACCGCTTCGCGTGGGAGCCCATCATGAAAAAAATTGCCGCAGTGTGTGTCCTTGCCGGTTCGCTTGCCGTGGCGGGGCCGGCGTCCGCGCACGGCAGCGACGGCGGCGCCATCGTTGGCGCATTGATCGGCGGCGCGGTATTGGGCGCGATCGTCACGTCCGCGATGAATCCGCCCGTCGCGTATCAGGCGCCTGCGTACCAGGCACCCGCTTATCAGCCGCCGACCTACTACCAGGCGCCCGCGTACCAGCAGCCTGCGTATCCGACATACCAGCAGGCGCAATACCAGGGCGACGGCCCGAACTATTGCTACGACCGCTACCAGCGCGCGTACGTGTGCGGCGCGCCCGTGTCGGGCGGCTACGCGCAACCGGCGGGCTGGTAAGCGGGCCGGCGCGCGCCGCGCGAATCGTCGGTGCCGGCCGGCGCGCACCGACGTCTGCCTTGCTGCACCCGACGACAAAAGGCCCTCGCTGCATGCGAGGGCCTTGGTTTTTGTGCGGCCGTTCGTTTGCTCGCGTGACGCGCCGATCGTTAGCGGCCGGCGGCCCGTGTGCGGATACAAACGGTTGCAAATGCACGTCAGTGGCGATGGCCACCACCACCGCCTCCGCCGCCGTTCCAGTCGCCGCGGCGTCCACCGCCGTGTCCCCAGCCGTTGCCGCGGTTGCCGTCCCAGCGAGGGTAGTCGCGTCGGCCGCGATCCCAGTTGCGTCCGCCGCCACCGCCCCAGATATTGACCGTGCCGTACACCGGTGACGGGCCGTACGCGTAGCCGGGCGACGCGTAGTAGGGCTGTCCGTAGCCATATCCGGCATCCGGGGCGACGACGCAACCGGCCAGCAGGGTTGCGACGCCGGCGGCAGCAATGAGCTTCAGCATGATGTTCTCCGTTGGTCGCCTTATAAGTACCGCGCAAGGAGATTGCAGGCTGTTTGCAATTGTGTCGTCAAATTACGGCGCCGTAAGGTTGTGCGGTGAAAGTGTTAGCATCCTGGGCTCATTTGTTCTGTTTTTCGGGAGTACATCGATGAAATTCGCGATCCGGGCCGCACTGGCCGCCTTCTGCGTGACGACTGCCGCTGCCTGCATGGCAGGGCCTGCTTCGGCGCCCGCCGTGACGGCCGAGTCGATCAAGATGTTTCCGCAGGCCGCGGCCGGCCAGCAGCGCGTCGTGATCGCGCTGCCCGCGCTCGAGAACGAGGGCGATGCGCGCGTCGAACTGATGATCGGCAAGACGCTGCAGACGGACTGCAACCAGCAGTGGTTCGGCGGCGAGCTGACCGCCGAGGACGTGAAGGGCTGGGGCTACACGTACTATCAGCTGACCGACGTGAAGGGGCCGGCATCGACGCTGATGGCTTGCCCGGGCCAGGCGCCGCAGCAACGGTTCGTGCAGGTGCGCAACGACGGCCAGCTGCTGCGCTACAACAGCCGCCTGCCGCTCGTCGTCTATGTGCCGGACGGTTTCGAGGTGCGCTATCGCGTGTGGCATGCGTCGCAGGACGTGCAGCACGCGGCGAAGCAGTAACGCGTTGGTGCGGCTGCGCGTGGTGTGCCGCTACGCGCTGCCCGTCCCGACGAGTGCTGGCCAAGCAGCCAGTGCGGCCAGCGCGATGGCCTCCAGGTCGCGACGGCTCGCGCCGTCACGTGCCTGGATCGACATGCCCTGCTGGACCGTCACGTAGTACCGCGCGATCGCGTCGAGGTTCGCATGCGCCGAAATCTCGCCGGTTGCGACGCCTTGCCGGAGGCGCTCGTGCAGATAGCCGACCGTGCCCTCGCGCATGGCGATCAGTGTCTGCCGGACCGTATCGGAGCGCTCGGCCGGATGCAGTGCCGACAGCACGACCAGGCAGCCGGCCGGTTTCGACCGCCGCGTGAACACGCGTGCGGTATTGATCAGGTAGTGGCGCACGGCGTCGTGCGCGCTCTCGGCCTTCTCGACGTCATCCCAGATTTCCCGTGCCTCCGTTGCGCCGTAGCGCTCGAGCGCCTGCCGGAACAACGCTTCCTTGCTGCCGAACGCCGCGTACAGGCTCGGCGACGCGATGCCCATCGCGGCCGTCAGGTCGGTCATCGACGCGCCCTCGTAGCCGAGGCGCCAGAACATCTCCATCGCGCGATCCAGCGCCGCTTCCTTGTCGAAGCCTCTTGGTCGGCCCCGTTCAGCCATTGCGTCCGTTCCTTCGTCGATATCTGTATCGATCGATAAAATAAATCATTTGACTGTGGCGCACAACTCGCCACATTCTGTGTCGGTCGATACATAAATCAGAAAAGGAACCGACATGACTCGACTTCAGGGCAAGCGCGCGCTCGTCACGGGCGGCAGCCGCGGCATCGGGGCGGCGATCGCGAAACGGCTGGCGGCCGATGGCGCGGACGTTGCGATTACTTATGAGAAATCGGCTGAGCGGGCGCAGGCCATCGTCGCCGGCATCGAGGCGATGGGCCGCCGGTCCGTCGCGATCCAGGCGGACAGCGCCGATCCGGCTGCCGTGCGGGATGCGGTCGATCGCGCGGCCGAGACGCTCGGCGGTCTCGACATCCTCGTCAACAACGCGGGGATTTTCCAGGGGCGCGCGCTGAGCGACTTGACGTTCGACGATATCGACGCGACGCTGAATGTGAACGTGCGCGCGGTGATCGTCGCGTCGCAGGCCGCGGCGCGGCATCTTGGAGAGGGTGGGCGCATCGTGTCGATCGGCAGTGGCCTCGCGACGCGCGTGCCCGACGCGGGAATGGGCCTCTATGCGGCGAGCAAGGCCGCGCTGATCGGCTGGACGCAGGGGCTCGCACGCGATCTGGGCCCGCGCGGCATAACCGCCAATGTCGTGCATCCGGGTTCGACGGACACCGACATGAATCCGGCCGACAGCGAACATGCGAACGCGCAGCGTTCGCGGATGGCGATTCCGCAGTACGGCAAGGCCGACGACGTAGCGGCGCTCGTGGCGTTCGTCGTCGGTCCGGAAGGCCGGTCGATCAACGGGACCGGGTTGACGATCGACGGCGGCGCGAATGCTTGAATGCGCACACCCGGCGTGATTGGGCCGGGCGGCACGGCATTCGTTATCGGCAGCCGAGCCGTCGATGCTCGGCTTCGAGGTCGGCCCGCCTGTCGTAAGCGCGCAGTTCGTTGCGTGGCTTGCCGTCCGGGCTGATGCCGCGCACGATCTTCTGGCCGCGATCGGGCGTGTGTGTGACGGCGTCGATGCCGGCGGCCAGTTCCCGGCAGCGCGAGTGGGATGGCGCGTTTTCCTGGTGCGGTGTTGCGGCACTCGTGATGTTGGCGACGCCAGGGCTGACGTAGCGCTGCGTGGCGGGCGAGGTGGGGGTGTCGGTGGCGCTGGCCGTGGCAGGCAGGGATGAAAACGCGACGAGTGCCGCGATCGTTCGAACCATTGGCGAAATCCGGATGCTGGAGAAAGTTCGGAATTCTACGCAATCGCGGGCGGGGGGACGTCGCAGGCGGACTCAATGCGATCGTGTGTCGCAGGTCGTGCCTGCAGCTGGAATGCGCCACCGTTCGGGCGTGACGCCGTGTGCGAGCTGGACGCCCGGACAGCAAAAAGCCCGCTTGCTTTCGCAGAGCGGGCTTCGGTATTGGTTGCGGGGGTAGGATTTGAACCTACGACCTTCGGGTTATGAGCCCGACGAGCTGCCAGACTGCTCCACCCCGCGGCGCGAAGTGTACTTTGGTCGGTGTGGGAGAGTCAACCGATTTGTGAATTTTGCTGAAAGGCGCAGCGATAGTCACGGCGCTGTGCGGTCCTCTGTCGCTTTGGGTCTTGCTGGAAGCTCGGCCTTGTATGCCATAGGACTCAAGCTAAGCTGCGCGGTCAGATCGCCTGCAAGGACGAATGCTTGTGCTGACTGAGCGTTGCGATCAAATTGATACAGTCGATACAAGACATAGGCTTCCGGCTTCTTGGCGCTGAACGCGAGTTCGTTGGGCGAGATATAAAAGGCTGTATGAGCGTCGCCTTGGGTCGTCTTTACTTCAATATACCGATCGCGTCCATCGGGTTGAAAAGATCGGATGTCATATCCTGCGCCGTCGCCTTCCACCACTGAGACGTGCGTTACTCGATCTGCCAGATCGTTGCGGCCAGCAGCGATAAGTGTAGTTTTCTCATGCTCGACTACCAGCAGTTCACCTTCCAAGCCTAGTGCCCGATTTCGAGCGTCTTGCGCAGAATAGTCAGGCGACTTCCTGCGACGGAAGTCTTCGGACGCTACACCTTCTCGGGAACGCCTCGGTAACGTTGGATCTACAAATGTGATGCCTACTGGGGGCGAGGATGCGGCCTCAGCGGGTATAGAACTATCGACCGTTGGGGTTAAGGCAATTCGATCTAGTACTTCCTTGGGGGCCGGCCATTCGCGCAGTTGCCACTGGAAGTGCACAGGTTTTTCTCGCAGGGCATCGTGCGTAACGTAGCTGATCGTTCCCAGGTAGCAGTAGGGCGCGCGGCGTTTCGTGCGCAGAAACAAGTGAATATTATTGACTCGCTCGTCGTGACGAATCAGTTCACGGATCACGTCGTCAGCAACTCGCTGATTGGGTTGAGACTGCCAGCTTAGAACGCCGCTTTCCGTGATCGACTCATCAAAAACGTGATCCCCTTGCGCTTGCCCAAACGTAACAAAAAACACCCAATCTCCACTTCGAGAAGGGACTCGGACCATGCCCTGAAGTCCCCAGGTTCCCGCTTGGGGTGTGAATTTCGTATCGGGAGAAAAAATAGCGTGGACATCTTCGCGGCTGTAGTCGTTCCAAAGCGTCAGGTTTGGCATATATGGACAAGCTGTGCATTAAAGGTCGTGGCATCAGTTATCTCATAATACATATCTGCCTCTGCTGTAGCACCCCTCATTCTCATGCTTTCTTTGCTCTTCAGGGCCCGTGCGGCGACGTTGCCGATGGCGGCTCTGGTGGCGCGACTTCAGATTGGAATGGGTGTCACCGACGTATGTTGTCTCAAATTTCTGATATCAACAGATTCCCCGGCTACCACTGAGCAACTTTGGGTATTAGCGGGAGTCAGACGGCCGCCAGACGGGCTTGAGCAGGGAGGTTCTTGGTGATCTTGGGGAAGGTTTGGAACCTGACTGGTCCCCCGACAGAATTCATGTTTCTATCATGGGCGAGCGTTTCGGGCGGATTTGTTGGATATATGCCCCCAAAAATGCCCCTGATTGACCGTTGCCACTGAGATTCAAGCTATATGGTCACCGGGGACAATCGGATTGCCGGAGATCCCCAACTGTGCCTAAATTATCGGCGGAATAACAATAGAAATCGGGGAACGAATGAGCGAGACCACTGCGGCCGCCGAGGCGGCACCAATTCCGAGCGTGGCGCCGAGTGTCACTATCGACGCTGCAGCACTCCGGCTGCTCCGATGGAGCCATGATCAGTCTTTGCTTCGACCAGAAGCGTACTTCCCCGGCGAGGAATACGGTCACCCCGAGTTTGACCAGATGTCCGATCGCGCAGTTGCCTTCCTTCGTCAGAAGCAAATTCGGTTTGTGGGAGTGAACGAAGCCAGAAGCGAGATTTCGATCTTTCTTCAAAAGGCTGCGCCTGGAGAACGGTTGTTGAAGTCGTTGCCGGCCGAGGCAGACGGGTATCGATTGCGTTTTCGCCAAGGGAATCCGGAAGCAGTGTCACCGACAACGGTTGCTGAGGCAGCGACGCCGTGTGCGATTCACATCGCGAACGGCGGGCTCTACTACACGTGTGGGAGCTCGATTTCAGTTGGTAACGCCCGAGCGGCAGGTACGCTCGGCTGCTTGCTACGCGACGGGGCGGGACAGCTCTTCGGGTTCTCCAACAATCACGTGTCAGCGGGGTGCAACTACTCTCCGAATGGGCTGCCGATTTTGGCGCCAGGGGTGTTAGACGTGTCGCCGCACAATCCCCATCCGTTCACGATCGGATATCACGATCGCCAACTGACGATGCTCATGGGGGATCCGACAGTGGTGAACTCGCAGCAGAATCAAGACGCGGCTGTATTTCGCATCGCCGACGAGAGCCGTGTGTCATCGATGCAGCAGAGCTTCTATGACTCGCCTTCCACGGCGATCGCTCTCGCACCGGGGATGGAAGTAGAAAAGGTTGGGCGCTCGTCCGGCCATACACAGGGACGCGTCATATCACGAGTGATCGGGCCGTCGGAGATCACGTATTCTGCCCCCCAATATAATTTCAACGGTGTCGTATACTTCGACAACATGTACTGGGTACATGGCATCGGTGACCGTTTCTCGGAGGCTGGAGACTCGGGGTCGCTTGTAGTCCACACCGACGCAACGGGGCAACGCCACGCTGTTGGGGTTGTCGTGGCCGGCGGCGCGGATTCGTCTGCACCTGGCGGAAAGATCTCGATGATCATGCCCATCATGCCGATCTTGGCACTTCTTGGAATGGACCTAGTATCCGGACACAATGTCTAACTTTTATGGACGCTTCTGACGCAGCTCAGCACTTGTACGACGCCTTGGTGGCTCCGAGAGGAACCGTCAATGTCGCCGCTGTGCCTGATTCTGGCAGGGGTTACGCTTTGGTGGTTTGGGTCTCACCAGGGTTTGTATTGCAGAACGTGCCTGATGAATTTGATGGCTACCCAGTGCATGTTAAAGCTCGACCGCGATTTCGCGCAGAATCGCGGCCGTGACCAGTCAGTGATCTACCCAAAGCCCCGCCTCGAGCGGGGCTTTTCACATCTGAAGCACTACGCGATGATGACGTCGTTTGCGACCCGGAGCGTTCCATGCCTGCCATCAAATTGCGCATACCCCGAGAAGACGTTTTCGAGTTCAACGATGACTTGTCTGCGTGGTCGGCGGCCAGCGGCATCGATCCTCTGTTGACGTTGGGAGCGGAGCCGCATCGGACGACCAACGTGTCGTCTCCTACGCTGTACGTTGCAGAGGTCGACGAATCGTTTTTCGAACAGTACCCGCGGTGGCGTCAGTTCGTGGAGCGTTGACTGCCGGCGCCGTGAATTTGGCGATCGTTTCAATCGCGGCGAGGGGGCGATGATGCGCGCGCTTCGTATGAAAGACGTCGTTGAGAAGGTCGGACTCGGCCAATCGACGCTTTACCGAATGATCTTGGCGGGCACGTTCCCGAAACCATTCGAGCTCGTGCCGGGCCGTACGGCATGGCTCGAATCAGATATCGACGCTTGGCTGGCCGCGAAGGCTGACGTGAGTCAGGAGCCTTCTGCCGCTGCGCCAACGAAGAACGATCGCGAACGCATTGACGAACTGGCACGCAAGATCGCTTCACGGCTTACGCCGCACGCGCTCTGGGATCTCGCTGAGGTCGCGGAGTACCTTCACCGCAGTGCGCAACACACGCGGCAATGGATTGTCACGCTGGACGGATTTCCTGGGCCGATCCGAATTCCGTCAGGCAAGAGCGCCGCTGAACGCGCACATCCGCTCTGGCGCGCGAAAGACGTGATCGCGTGGGCGGAAAGTCACGTCGAGTCATAAGCTGCTTCATCGAGATGCCGACCGATTCCATGGATAACGTAGACGAACTGGTGAAGCGACTTCGAGCACGTATGGGCGGCAGCTCGAGCCGTGAGCGCTCGCTCGACTGGCGCGCTGCGGATGCGATTGAAATGCTGCAGGCTAGAGCAGTTGAGTTGGAGCAGGAGAATGCGCGCCTTCGCGCCGTGAACCAGGCTCGAGCTGAGGTGCCCGACGACCGTGCGCCGCTCGAGCAGCCAGAAATGGCGAGGGAGGCCGCGGTACCTCTGGTACGCGCGCTGAGCTTGCAAGACGCGGCCGAATTACTCGGCGTCTCCTATGGAACAGTCTTCGAAAACCGGCGGAAGCTCGGGTTCTCTCAAGTCGGGCGCCAGTGGCGCATCTGGCCCGACGTGCTGCGCGAGTCTCTGAAAAATCGAGCAACTCCGCAGGAGCGCCGCTCATATCGCGTTGACGGAACGCTGCCGCGAGACTCGATCTCTCGAGAAGCAGTGAATCGAATCATCGATCCCCAAAAGGCCGCTCGCGAACTGGACGAACTCTTGGCTACCTTGAAGGACAAGATTCGTAAGCGCCCTAGGTAAAGGTACGCTCAAACATGGCGTGTAGGCGACTGACGCGGCAGTCTGATGTGTATAGAATCGAGACAGTCGGGTGTGCGGGCAGCTTTCCGATTCGCAGCGACAGCTATCCCGCGATCGTCTGCACTCCCGACCCTTTCTGCGCCGGCTATGCAGGGTGCAAAGCAGCATCTACCTGTTCGATCGGCATCATGCCGCACCGGTTCAAACGCAGCGTCCCGGCCTTGATCATGTTGTGCACGGTGCGTGCGCTTACGCCGAGCATTTCTGCCGCTTGCTTTTGGTTGACCTGCGCAGGTCGAGGATGGCGACCCGCGTACAGTTCGACCGCTCGTAGAGCGATGCGTAGCTCCCGATCCTCGTCGATGCCGTGGTTGCCCGATTTATCGCCACCTTTGCTGACGAAGGTGCCGATCCTGGAGCGAAGCCATTCGTCGAAGTTGATCGACAGATCTCCGTGTAGGTTGCGCTGCATCGTGACCTCCTTGTGCTGTTTTGTAGTGGTCAACCAACCCCGGACACTGCGTTAAGTTTTTCTTCCGCAACAGCCGGCGCCAGTCCGTCATTGAACTGATGCGGCCGTATCCAGTTGTACCGATGCATCAGGTAGTGGCTGATATCCCGGTGTGCTT
>NZ_JPGL01000107.1 GCF_000732615.1 Burkholderia paludis | reverse complement strand
GCACGCACGCACACACGCACGCACGCACACACGCACACACGCACACACGCACACACGCACACACGCACACACGCACACACGCACACACGCACACACGCACACACGCACACACGCACACACGCACACACGCACACACGCACACACGCACACACGCACACACGCACTCGCGCACACACGCACTCGCGCACACACGCACTCGCGAGCCCGGTGCGGTATGCCGTGCGGTGACGCGTGCACCGCGCTCGTCGAACGCCGGCGACAGGCCGAACCCGGACAGCGCACGAAACCGCGTCAGCCCGGCCCGGCCTGCCGCGTGCGTTTCCCCGTCTGCGCGCGCAGCAGCCGCTCCATGGCCGAGCGCAGCTTGTCGCTCGGCACCGGCTTGTGCAGCAGCATGAAGCCGCCGTGTTTCGCGCCGCCGGGCCGGCGCGCCATCGTGTCGCCGGTGATCAGCATCGCCGGAATCGCCGCGTTGTACTCGTCGCGCAGCCGCGTGATCGCGCCGATTCCGTTCTCGTCGCTATGCAGGTGCAGGTCGCAGATCAGCAAGGTCGGGCGGATGTCGTCCGAGGCCAGCTGGGCGATCGCCTCGCTCGCCGACGCGGTCGCGACGACGCGGTAGCCCCATTGCGCGAGCAGGATCGACATGCCGGTGCGGATGGCCGATTCGTCGTCGATCACGACCACGAGATGGGCGGCGGCCGCTGCCGCATCGACGGCGATCTCGTCCACCACGGGCGTGGGCGGGCGCACGGTTGAGGGCATGCGCGCCACCTGCAGCTCGAAGCACGACCCCTGCCCGGGCTCGGAGCGCAGCATCAGCGGGCAATCGAGCAGCTCCGCGAGGCGCCGCACGATCGCCAGCCCGAGGCCCATGCCCTGTTCGTGCCCGCGGCCGTGATGGGTCAGCTGGTAGTAGTCGTCGAACACGCGGCTCTGCTGATCGGCGGGGATGCCGCGCCCGGTGTCGATGACCTGCACGCGCACGTGCGTGAGGGTGCGCCGGCAGCCGACGACGATGCGTCCGGCGTCGGTATAGCGCACGGCGTTCGACAGCAGGTTGCGCACGATGCGTTCGAGCAGCACCGGGTCGGAGTCGATGACGATGGAGCTGCGCACGTACGACAGTTGCAGTCCCTTCGCATGCGCATCGACGGCCACGTCGCTGCACACGCGCTCCAGCACCGTGCCGATCGCGAACGGCCGGCGCCGCACCGGCACGACGCCCGCGTCGAGCCGCGAGATGTCCAGGATCGCGGTGAACAGTTCGTCCATCGCGTCGACCGACTGGTTGATGCGCTCGACGAGCAACGCGCCGTCGGGGGACATCGGCACGTGCCGCAGCGCGCCGACGAACAGGCTGAGCGCATGGACGGGCTGGCGGAGGTCGTGGCTCGCGGCCGCGAGAAAGCGCGACTTGACGTGCGACGCCTCGGTCGCGAGGTCCTTCTGCCTGCGGAAGTTCTCGGCGAGCTGCGCGGCGCGCCGGCGCTCGCGTTCGGCCACCCGTCGTGCATCGATCAGCTGCAACTGCATCTCGATCTGGTCGCGGAATTCCTCGACGAGCCGGATGTACCGTTCCGAATACGCGTTCTCCTTGCAGTCGAGCACGCAGATCGTGCCGAACGTCGTGCGGTCGGGCCAGTGAATCGGCAGGCCGAGATACGACACCATGTTGACGCGCAGGTCCGGGTTGTGGCGCCATTGCGGCGACTGGCGCGCGTCGGGCACGACCAGCGAGCGGTCGCTGTCGATCACCGCTTCGCAGTAGAGCCCCGAGCCGGACAGTTCGGCCGACTCGCCCTGGTAGAACGGATTCGCTTCGTTGCGGCTCGCCACCACGACCTGGATGTCCTTGCCGACATGACGCATGATCAGCCCGGCCGGAACGCCGACGATGTCCGCCATCAGATCGACCAGGCGTTGCCAGCGCTCGATCACGTCCGCGGCGAGGTCGAACGGACCGTCGTGATCGGCTGGCGCGTCGGACGATGCGTGCCCGGCCGTGGGGCGAGGCGTGGAGGCCATCTGTGATCCCGCTGGCGATGATGATAAAAAAAATCTAGGCCATTCGCGGCGGGTTGGCAATTCACGCAATGCCGGTCAAGCGCCGCCGCGCCGTCCGGATCGGCTCGCGCCAAGGGCGCTCAGATCAGCCCGGCCTTCCTGCCGGCCGCGGCGGCCTGGGTCCGGTTGATCACGTTCAGTGCCTTGAAGATCGCCGTGATATGCGCCTTGACGGTCTTTTCGGACAGGCCGAGCTTGTCGGCGATGACCTTGTTCGGCACGCCTTCCGCGAGAAAGCGCAGCACCTCGATCTGGCGTTGCGTCAACGTCGCGTCGCGCAGCGCGGGCGGCGGGCTCGCGACGGCGTCCGGCTGCGGCGCGGCCTGCTCGTCGAGCAGCAGCGGCGGCACGTAGCGCTCGCCGTTGAGCGCGATCCGGATGGCGGACAGCAGCGTGCGCGGGCCGGCGGACTTCGGCACGTAGCCCATGGCGCCCTGCGCGAACGCATTGCGCACCGCGCTCGAATCCTCCGACGAAGAGAGCACGATGACGGGCAGCCCCGGGCGCAGCTTCGCGAACACGGCGAGGGCTTCGAGCCCGTCCATGCCGTGGAGTTTCAGGTCGAGCACGATCGCGTCGAGATCGGTGTGCCGGTCGAGCATCCGCACCGCGTCGTCCGCATTGCCTGCCTGAACGACGATGGTGTCGCCATCTTCCTGGCGGAGCAGCATTTCCACGCCGTCCCGCAGGATCGCGTGATCGTCGACGATCAGAATTTTCATTGGGACGATGAAATGTGGGGGGGCCGGTGCGGATTGATGATGAGCGAACCGGATTGTACAAGACGAAAGTCTTAATACTAAAGTCCCGTTTTCCCGCTGTTTATCCTGCATTTGTCTTGCGCCTAACGTCGCGTTTACATTCGACGCGATATCGCCGAGACTCAATCGCAACGGTTTGCAATTCAGGCGGAGTCGAGGCCGCCGTGCGAGGCGTCGCGAGCATCGTCGCGACGCTGTCCGCGACGCCGGCGGCCGCGCCGGAATGGAAGGGCTGCGCGATGCCGGCACGTGATGCACATCGTGCGGCGTGTCCAGTGTCGATGCTTCGCACTGCAATAAGAAAATAACGATCCGTAATAAGTTTTTTCTCGGCACGCGTTATGACGATCGTGCATTGATCCTGATCGCGCATCAATCGAGGTGAACGATGGAACTTGTCAACGACAGCGATGCAATGTGGGAAGTGAACATGTCGTATCTGTGCCTGGCGCAGCGGCTGCTGCAGTCGGATCGCGCGACCGGCATGTTCCGTCTGGGTGTGAACGCCGATGCCGCCGACGCGTTGTCGGCGTTGTCGGTGAAGCACATGAACGACCTCGCGTCGGCGGGGCAGCTCGTCTGCGCGTTGCGCCTGAGCCGGTGCGGCGTGATCTCGGCGCTGACCCGCGCGACGGGGCCCGTCGACATCGTGCGCCTGCACGCCGCGATGACGCTCAGCGGCCTCGCGCTGCCCGACGAGATCGCGCGATGAACGATCCGGCCAGACGGCACGGCCTCGCCGACGATGCGCAACGGACGATGCAGGCGGTGGCGCTGATCCGGCTCGGCGCGCGTCTGCAGATGCTGGAGATCGAGTGCGCGCTGCCGCGCGACCGTCTCGCGCGGCTGTACCGCGAGGTGCGCGGCGTCCCGGCGCCGAAGGGCATGCTGCCGTCGTCGACGGACTGGTACATGACGTGGTTCGCGAATCTGCACGCATCGCTGTTCCATGGCATTTACCGTTTCCTGCGCAACGAGGCGGGCTGCTCCCGGGTCGACGCGCTCATCAAGGCCTACACGCTGTATGCGGAACACGGCGGCGCGGCCGGCCTGGCGCTGCCGCTCGACCTGACGCGCGCGTGGATGCTCGTGCGCTTCGTCGACTGCGGCGTGCTCGACCTCGCGTCGTGCGCGCATTGCGGCGCGTCGTTCATCACGTATCGCTATGCACTGCGCCGCCATCGGGCCTGCGTCGCGTGCCGGTTGCCGCCCCGCGCCGGCAAGCGCACGCGCATCGATGGCGCCGTGCCGTGCGCGCTGTGCGACGACCCACCGGCGACGGCCCTGTCCCGCCGCGAAGGCGGCACGTCCGCGAGACGCGCGAGACGCGCGGGCGGGGCCGGCAGATGGCCGGGAGAGCGCGATGCAGGCTAGCGGAGCGGGCGAGGCCGCATGCGCCACGGGTTCGCCGGAACCCGGGGCCGACCTCGCGAAACCCGGCGGCCTGCCGATCCGGCAGTGGATGCGTGCCGGCGTCGCGCTCGTCGTGGCGCTGACGGCGGTCGCGTGCGGGACGAACGTCTGGGACAGCTATCGGCTGTACTGGCAGGGCAGCCTCGATCTGCGCGACTTCGGGCAGGTCGAACGCGCGATGGTCGCGTTGAATCGGGTCTCGGCCGAACGCTGGCCGGCCAATGTGCTGCTCGCGCATCGGCGCAGCGACGCGGCGGCCGACGTGGCGGCCGTGAGCGTTGCACGGGGGCGCTCCGACGAGGCGCTCGATGCGCTTCGCACGCAGCTCGAGCAGTCGGGCGTGCTCGATGCGCTCGAGCGCGGGATCGCGCTGCATGCGATCGAATCGATCCGTACCGAGCTGGCCGACGCGCGGCACGAGATCGACGTGCTCGCCGCGCAGCCGTCGAGCGCGCGCGCGGTGTGGCAGATCCAGTCCGCGCAGGACCGGATGGTCGCGGCCGGCGACGATCTGGCGACGCTGGCGCGTGACGTGATGGCGAGCGCCGCGATGCGCCATCCCGATACCGCGAACGCGTTGATGCTCGCGTACCTGCTCGGCGACCTGCGCGAATACACCGGGCGGCTCGGCGGGCTGTTCGTCGCGTCGCTGACGCGGAACACGCCGCTCGACGACGAGCGGCTCGCGCGCATTCTCCAGATGCGCGGCCGCATCGTGCAGCTCCGTGCGCTGATTGCCGGCGCGATCGCGCCGCAGCGCGCCGACGCGACCCTCGCGAACGATTTCGCGCGGCTGAACGACACGATGGACGGCAGCCTGCTGCCGCTGGTGTCGGCGACGATCCGCGCGGGTCGCACGGGCCGCTATGCGATGAGCGCCGAGGATTTCACGCGGCGGATCATGCGCGACCTGCGGCCGGCGGAGCAATTGCGCGACCGCGTGCTCGACGTCACGCGGTCGCGCGCGGTCGAGCAGCGCAACGCGGCACGCCTCAGGATGGCCTGGTCCGCCGCCGAAGCCGCCTGCTGCGTCGTCATCCTGATCCTGCTCGTGCGCGGCACGCAGCGTACGCTGTCGAAGCCGCTCGACGCATTGAGCCGCGGTATCGTCGCGCTGAGCCAGGGCGACCCGTTGCCGCTCGTCGCGGTGCCGGGCAAGGGGCCGGAGATCGCGCGCCTGAACGACGCGCTGGACCGGTTGCGCGGCGCGTACGCCCGCCGCGAGGTGCTCGAGCGGCAGCGCAACGACATGCTGACGCTGTTCTCGCACGACATGCGTGCACCGCTCACATCGGTCGTCGTGCTCGTCGGCGCCCCAGAACCGTGCCAGTCCGACTGCACGTTGCGCGAGCGCCTGCACGAGATCGGCAGGCTGGCGCGCCATACGCTGGCGATGGCGGACGGTTTCGCGCAAGTGTCGCGGGCCGAGGCCGGCGAGTACGCGCCGGAGCTCGTCAACGTCGCGGACCTGATGAACCAGGCGCGCGACGAGGTCTGGCCGCACGCCCGCGAAAAGGACATCGACGTCGGCGACGTACCGCCTTGCGAGGACGCGCTCGTGTACGGCGATCCCGTGCTGTTGTCGCGCGCGCTGGTCAAGTTGCTGGGGAATGCGGTCGAGTACAGCGCATCGCATACGCGCGTCGAGTGCCGCGTCGGGCTGACCGAGGACCGCGCGTCGGTGCGCTGCGTGATCCGTGATCGCGGCTACGGGATCGCGGCCGAGGATCAGGCCAGACTGTTCGAGCGCTACCAGCGCTTCCGGCTGGAAGGTCAACCCGATTCCAGGGGCGTCGGGCTCGGGATGGCGTTCGCCAAGGCGGTCGTGGAGCGCCATCGCGGTGAGATCGGCGTCAGCAGCGCCGCGTGGAAGGGGACGACGGTGACGGTGACGTTGCCGGCGGCGGGCGCCGGCGCGGGCGACGCGGCGGACGCGATGCGTTCGACGGCGGGCGGGGGCACGTATGGATGACGCGCGGCTTCCTCGCCGGCGCGCGCGCGCCGCCTCCTGCCGGGCCACGCGGGATGCGGCACCTCGACGGGCGCGGCGGTGCGCTGCGGCATGGCGGTGCCGCCGGCGTCCGTCCCGGGCCGGCTCGCGGCGGACGCCCGGCCTTCTCCCCGGGCCGGCGAAGACGGCCCGCGACCGCCGCGCCTGCGGGACGCCGGAGGCGGCGCGCGTCGTCGGTCAGTACGCCGAGTCGCTGCCGCCCTGGTCGGTCACGATCGCCACGCCCGAGCTCGTGCCGAGCCGGGTCGCGCCGGCCGCCAGCATCGCGAGCGCGGCGGCGCGGTCGCGCACGCCGCCGGACGCCTTCACGCCGAGCACGGGGCCGACCGTGCGGCGCATCAGTTCGACGTCCGCGAGCGTCGCGCCGCCGTGGCCGAACCCCGTCGACGTCTTCACGAACGCGACGCCGAGATCGCGGCACATCTCGCACACGCGCACCTTCTCGTCGTCGGTCAGCAGCCCCGTTTCGAGGATCACCTTGAGCGGCACCGCGCCGCACTCGCGATGCACCGTTTCGATGTCGGTCTTCACGTCGTCGGCGCGGCCGCTCTTGAGCGCGCCGAGGTTGATCACCATGTCGATCTCGCCGGCGCCCGCCGCGATCGCGGCCGACGCCTCGAATGCCTTCGCGGCCGACAGCGCCGCACCGAGCGGAAAACCGACCACCGCGCACACGAGCACGCCGGTGCCGGCCAGCTCGCGGGCGGCGAGCGGCACGTTCGCCGAATTCACGCAGACCGAGTAAAAGCGATGCCCGGCCGCCTGGCGGCAGAGCTCGCGGATCTGCGCGTCGCTCGCGTCGGGCGCGAGCAGCGTGTGATCGATGGTTTGAGCGAGTTGGGCGTTGGAAAGCGGCATGTTTCAGGACTCCACGGGGCGTGTGCCCGAACGGCACACGGAAAGTTGATGTTTTCACATCGGTTTGTTACAAATACGACATTCCGGCCGGGCCCACGCGCCCGGCACGACAAGCGACGGATGCGACGGGCACGCAGGATACTGGCATGGAAACGAAGAAGGGCGAACGAATCAAGACGTTGATGAACGTGCTGCAAGGGCAGAATGCGATTCATCTGAAGGAGGTGGCCGAACTGTTCGGCGTCTCCGAAATGACGATCCGCCGCGATCTCGCGGACAACCCGCACGGCCTCAGCCTGATCGGCGGCTACGTGACGCGCCACTTCGCCGCGCAGCGCAGCGACATCGGCGAGTACGTGGTCAGCGCCGAGAACGACCGGCAGACCGAGGAGAAGCGCCGCATCGGCAAGCTGGCCGCCCGGTTCGTGACGACCGGCGACACGATCTTCGTCGACTGCGGCTCGACCACGCCGTTCGTCGTCGATTTCATTCCGGACGACCTCGAATTCACGGCCGTCTGCAATTCGCTGAACGTGTTCGCGAAGCTGCAGCAGAAGCCGCATTGCAACGTGATCCTGTGCGGCGGCGCGTATCACCGCAAGAACATGGTGTTCGAGTCGGTGGCCGAGACGGGCATCCTCGACACGGTGCGCGTGTCCAAGGCGTTCATCTCGGCGGCCGGCGTGAGCGACCGCTGCGGCGTCACCTGCTTCAACTTCCACGAGGTCGACGTGAAGAAGAAGGTGATGGCGCGCGCGCAGAACCGCTTCCTGCTCGTCGACCACACGAAGTTCGACGAAGTGCGCGCGGCCTATTTCGGCGAACTCGCCGACTTCAACTACGTGATCTCCGACGGGCAACTGAGCCGCCGCTACGAAACGGCGATTCGCGAACACGGGATCGCGCTCGTGACCTGACGCAGGGCGGCCGCGCGGTGCGTCATGCATCGCGTGCTTCCGCCGCGCTCAGGTAACCGGTGACGACTTCGAAGCGGCGCGTCGCGCCCGGCGCGAGCGCCGCGACATGGCCCTTGCGGCGCTCGGCCTCATAGCCCTCCGGCTCGCAGGTCGACGGCAGCGCGAACGCGGCGACCTGCTGGTCCGCGTTGTGCAGGATCCAGCGCGTCGCATGCGGGAACTGCTCGGGGCGGTACGCGGTATGGAAGGCGCCGCCGTCCGGATGGGCGAGCCGGAAATGCGCGATGCCGTCCGCGTCCGTTGCCGCGCCGTTCATGAAGAACACGATCTCCGGATCGTACAGCGCGGGCGTATCGAGCACATGAAGCCGCGCCGGATCGCGCGCGAGCGCTGCCGTATAGTCGCGCCACGCGGCGGTCGGCTTCACGTGCGCGGGCACGCTGTCGCGCAACCGCAGCGCGCCCGGCGGCAACGCCTGCACGAAGCGGCCGCCCGGCACGTACGCGTAATTCAGGTGCGCCATGTACATGAGATCCATCGGCGTGCCGCCGAGGTTCGTCACGGCCATCGCGATCGTCATCTGCGCATCGTGCGCGGCGAGCCGCACCGACGGACGCGCGATGTAGTGGCTGCCGAAGCCCTGCACGTATTCGTATTCGCCCGTCACTTCGACGCGCGCGCCATGCGCATCCGCATCGACGACGAGGCTCGCGCGGTCCATCGGCGCGCACGGCATCTCGCCGTGCAGCGCATGCGTGTCGTCCGGCCCCGGGCAGCCGTTGCGCAGCAGGCCGCTGTGAAACATGAAGCAGCCGTAGGTGTCGAGGATCGACGCCGCGCGCTTCGGTTGCCGGAACATGTGCTTCATCGTCAGGTCGCGGCCGTCGAACGCGGCGGCCCAGATCATCTGGCCGAGGTAGGGCAGCACGACGAGATGGCCGCGGCGGTTCTCGAGTTTCAGCGCCTCGACGCCTGACGGATACGCAAACGCGGTGACGGTGAGGCCGTCGGTGCGGTACAGCGTGCGCGGGGTGTCGCGGAAGTCGTCGCGCCGCAGTTCGATTTCGCCTCGCATGCTCACGCTCCCGACGTGTTGCGCGTGGCGGCGTAGCGCGCGGGCGCGTGGCCGTCGGCGGCTGCGTCGGGCGTCGCGGCCGGCAGGTGGCGCAGGCAGTAGAAGCCGTAATGGACGATCACGACGAAGCACGCGAGCGGCACGACGAAAGCGAGCTGCATGTTGCCGCCCGTGTGATCGGAGATCAGGCCCTGGATCAGCGGCACGACCGCACCGCCGACGATGCTCATCACGAGGATCGAGCCGCCGTATTCGGTGTCCTTGCCGAGCCCGTCGATCGTGAGGCCGTAGATCGTGGGCCAGCACGGGCCGAGGAACACGCTCACGCCCACCGCGGCATAGACGGCCGTGATGTTGTGCACGCTGATCGTGTACGCGAGCAGCGCGATGCACAGGATGCCGTAGACGATCAGCACCTTGGCCGGGCCGACGCGCTTCATCACGAGCGTGGCGATCAGCTTGCCGACGAAGAACGCGAAGAACGTCGCGAGCAGGTAGTGCGACGCGCCGCGCTCGCTGAGGCCGCCGATCTGCATCGCGAGCCGGATCGTGAAGCTCCACACGCCGACCTGTGCGCCGACATACAGGAACTGCGCGACGACGCCCGCGACGAAGCGCCGGTTGCCGAACAGGCGCGCGAGCGTGCCGCGGGCGTCGATCCGGTGCGTGGCCGCGCCGGGGCCGTTGCCCTTGCAGGCCGGATAGGGCGTGAACGCGAACACGATGAACACCGCGACGAGCACGACGACCAGCCACTTGTACGGCTCGAGCGTGGCCTGGATCATCGCGAGCTGGTGCACGTGCGCTTCGGCGGCCGACATGGCCGCGAGCTGCGCATGAGACGCGTCGTTTTCCTTGAAGATCAGGAGGCTGCCCATGTAGACGCCGGCCATCGCGCCGAACGGATAGAACGTCTGCGAGATGTTCAGCCGCCGCGTGCTGGTGTCGCGCGGGCCCATCAGCGTCGAGTACGAGTTCGACGCGGTTTCGAGGAACGACAGGCCCGCCGCGATCACGAACAGCGCGACGAGGAACATCCCGTACTTCGCCATCGACGCGGCCGGGAAGAACAGCAGGCAGCCGGTCGTGTAGAGCAGCAGCCCGACCAGGATCGTCGTCTTGTAGCTGAACTTCTTCACGACGGTCGCGGCCGGAATCGCGAGGAAGAAGTAGCCGAGGTAGAACGCGGACTGCACGAACGCCGATTCGAAATCGGACAGGAAGAACGACTTCCTGAACTGCGCGATCAGCACGTCGTTCAGGTTCGCGGCGGTGCCCCACAGCGCGAACAGGCAGCACAGCAGCGTGAATGCGAATAGCGGCGTGCGGTTCAGGTAGTAGCCGTCGGGGGTGTGTTCGATTCTGGCTCGGCCCATGGGTGTCTCCTTCCCGGGTGTCTCGTCGATGAAGGCGCCGTTCAGAAGCCGGCGTCGCGGAGGAAGCGTTCGAACGTCGCGGCGTCGGCGTACGATTTCTGCGTGCCGAGGCCCGTGACCGAATGCGCGGCGTATGCGGACGCGTAGCGCATCGCGTCGAGCGCGTCGCGCGACGCGGCGTAGCAGCGCGCGAAGCAGCCGATGTAAGCGTCGCCGGCGCCGGTCGTGTCGCGCGCGTCGACCGGTACGCCCGGCACGTGTCGCACGCCGTCGCGCGATGCGAGCAGCGAGCCGTTGCCGCCGAGCGTGACGAGCACGTGCTTCAGCCCGCGCGCGACCAGCGCCTCGGCGGCGCGGGCCGCGGCTTCCGGCGAATCGACCGGCATCCCCGCGACGATCGCGAGTTCGGTTTCGTTCGGCATGAAGAATTCGACGGAGCGGATCCGCTCGAAATCGAGATCGGCCACTGCGGGGGCGGGGTTCAGCAGCACGGGAATGCCGTGCCGCGCGCCGAACGCGATCGCGTGATAGACGGTGTCGAGTTCGATTTCGAGCTGCAGCACGATCAGCGCGCATGCGGCGAGCTGCGGCGCGGCCGCGTCGATGTCGGCCGGCTTCAGGTGGCGGTTCGCGCCCTTGACGATCAGGATGCTGTTGCTCGAATCGGGTTCCACGAAGATCGGCGCGACGCCGCTCGGCACGCCGGCGACCTTGCGCACGTGCGTGGTGTCGATCCCTTCCCGCTCGAAGTTGCGGATGGTGTTGTCGGCGAACACGTCGTCGCCGACCTTCGTGACCATCACGACGCGTGCGCCGAGACGCGCGGCCGCGACGGCCTGGTTCGCACCCTTGCCGCCGCAGCCGAGTTCGAAGTTCGGCGCTTCGAGCGTTTCGCCCCGGGCGGGCATGCGTGCGACATAGGTCACGAGGTCGACCATGTTGCTGCCGATGACGGCGATTGTCTCCATCTGCGTCTCTTCCTTGGTATGGGCGCGCCACGAGCCTGTGCGGCGGTGGCTTGCTGAGTATGATAATAAAATCACATTTAGTGTGAGAATGCAATCTTGTGATGTTTGATATGTCACTTTCTGAACGGGCGACGGCACGACGCGGGTGTGCCGGAGGCGGGGAGGCGCTCCGGCTTTTCGATCCGATGGTGCGGAGGCGGACGAGACGACGCGCCGTTGCGGCGCGGCCATGTCGCAGGCGTCGCGTCGGGCGAACGCGCGGGATCGCCGCGTACGCCGGGCGAGGCCGAGCCGGCGGCGCTTATGCGGGGGTGTTCGGGCGGGTGCGCATCGCGGTCACGCGTAGGCGGCGATCAACGCATCGAGATTGCGGAGCGCAACCGGCGTGAGCGGTGCGAATTCCGCCGACTGAAACAGCGGAACCTGCGCTCGCAGATGTTCAAGCGCCTGCCTGCGGCCCGTTCGGAATGCTGCCGACGGCGCATCGGGGTCCTGCACCCACTCGCGTGCGATCGCGCGATCGTATGCGCGCAGCCGCTCGGGCGCGGCCGCGAGAATCGCGAGATCGGCGTCGAGAAAAATCCGCCCGGCGCGTTGCAGCGCCGGATCGGACGTGAGCGCATCGGGCAGGCGGTGCGACTTCGTCGCGAGTACGAGATCGTATGCCGCGCGCACGTGCGATGCGTGCGCATGCAACCAGGCTTCGCTGCAGTGCGCGTCCGTGACGGTCACGAGCCATTGCGCGCTGTGCGCTTCGTTGTCGGCATAGCCGGGCGTCGTCGTCGCGTAGACGAAATCGTGCGCCCAGACGGCGAGCTCGATGGCCGGCCACAGCGGTTCCGCACGAAACGGCGCGAGATGCGCGAACAGCTCGGCCAGGTGCGTGAGCGTGTGGTAGTGGCGGTGCGGCTCGCCATACGCGCGCTCGACCAGCGGCCAGACGGCGGCGGTGCCGAAGCATGCGTCGCAGGTCATGCGCAACGTGCGGGCGGGATCGGGGGCGAGGTCGGTCATGTGGTCGAGCGGCTCGGGCAGGCGATGCGCGCAGCATAGCAAACGCGGCGGCGCGTGCGATGCGGGTTGCGCGTCGGCAGCGGCAACGGCAACGGCAACGGCAACGGCAGCGCGTGGCGGCATGCCAGCCGCCGGGCCGTCGTCGCCACGCAGGGCGTGCCTGCGGCACGAGTCGCGACCCGCGACCCGCGCGAGCATGGCGCGACCCGCACCTCGCGCACTACACGTTGACGACGCCGCGCCCGAGTTCGATCACGCGCCCGCCGACGCCGATCGTGCCGGTTGCACTGACCGACAGATGCAGCAGGCAGGGCCGGCCGACGGCTTCGCCCTGTTCGACCTGGAACGCGGCGGGCAGATCGCGGCGGTTGGCGAGCAGCCAGCCGCCCAGGTTCGCGCAGGCCGAGCCGGTGCCCGGATCTTCCGCGAAGCCGCCGCCCTGTTTCGCGAAGAAGTAGCGGGACACCACTTTCCCCGGGCGCTCGGCGTCGAACGCGAACACGTAGGCGGTCTTGCGGCCGAGACTGCTTTTCGGCCAGGTCTCGAGGCTGGCGCCGTCGGGCTGCGCGCGGCGCACGGCATCGACGCTCTTGAGCGCGATCAGCAACTGGTCGGCGCCGGTGTCGACCCAGAGCGGCGGCGTGAGCAGATCGCTTTCCGCGAGGCCGAGCAGGGCCGCCGTCCGCGCATCGGACAACGCGCACGCCGCCGTCTTCGGCATGCCGGCATGCGGCGCGGTGAATGCCCACACGTCGTCGCGCGCACGGACGTCGACCACGCCGGCCTTGAATTCGAGCGCGAGATCGTCGCCCGCATCCAGCAGGTCGCGCACGACGTGCGCGGTGCCGAGCGTCGGATGGCCCGCGAACGCCATCTCGTAGCCCGGCGTGAAGATGCGTACCCGCGCATGCGCGCGGTCCGACGGCAGCACGAAGGTCGTCTCGGACAGGTTGAACTGCACGGCGAGGGCGCGCATGGTCGCCTCGTCCATGCCGCGCGCATCTTCGAATACGCAGAGGGGGTTGCCGCCGAAGGTGGATTCGGCGAACACGTTCAGCAGGCGGAAAGCATACGAGGTCATGTGAGGTTCGCGTGAGGGTGACGACGGCCGTGCCCGGGCCGGGAGGCGGACGAGCACGGGCAGGGGGAGCGTGCCGCCCGATGCATGCGGCGCCGCGCGGGTCAGCCAGGCTGGCCGGGCGGCGCGAGCATCGCCTGCATGTCGGGATGCTTCAGGACTTTCCGGTATTCCGCCGGACTCAATGCGTCGATCAGCACGCGCCCGCTCACGTCCGCCTTGATGTACTCGACCGCGAGCAGCGCGATGACCGGATTGGTCGTCAAGGTGGCGTGATCCGCAGAATGATCGCCGAATTCCGCGACCACGGCTTCGGTGTCGTCCGCCACCGCGACGGCGAGCCGGCGCCCCGAGAGCCTGAGCCTGGCGCTGGCGCCGCATTTGGCCATGTCGTAGTGGCGCGGCCCGTTGAGCGTGCGATTGCCGTAAACCGCGACGTGCGTATCGACGCCCCGCGCCGCGGCCGCCTCGAGCAGCGGCCCGAGGTCGTCGAGTTCCTCGTCCCATACGCCCGCGAACAACTGCGCCTTCGCGCCGACGATGACGCGCGCGAATGCGCTGGCGATCGCTTCCCGCCCGCTCAGCGACCAGACCAGCCCCGGTTCCTGCTGAACCGGCAGCCGGTCGAGCGCGCCCGCGGCCAGTTCGAGATCCGCATTGAAGCGCGTGCGCAAGTCCTCCAGCAGCGACCGGTGCGGCACGGCCGCATAGCGGACGGGCTCGGACCGGTTGACGAGCACCGCGCCGCGCGCTTCCAGGCGCGCCAGGGTTTCGTAGATCTTCGACGGCGGCATGCCGGCGCGCCGGCCGACTTCCGCGCCGGTCAGCGCGGCTTGCCCGACGAGGGCCGCGTACGCCTGCGCTTCGTACTGGGTGAAGCCAAGCCGGATCAGCGACGTGATCAGCTCCGTGTTTTCGCTCATGTGTATCGGCTCCGGCGCCTGCTTCCGCGGCCGCCTGCAACGCATCCCTTGATTAACTACTGCGGTAGTATACAATCGCCATGACTTACTACCCAAGTAGTAAGTCATGTTCCTGAACCTGACCGGAGGGATCTTCAAGATGCGTCAACGAATCAGTACCGGCTCCCCGTGGGAGCCCAAGGTCGGCTACTCGCGCGCGGTGGTCGTGGACAACACCATCTACATTTCCGGGACGGCCGGCAAAGGAGACGACGTTTACGCGCAGACGCGCGACGCGCTCGCGACGATCGAGCAGGTGCTGACGGGCAGCGGGTTTTCGCTGGCGGACGTCGTCCAGAGCCGCCTGGTGGTCGCGGATTTCGACCACTGGGAAGACGCGGCGCGCGCGCATGGCGAGATCTACGGCGAGATCCGGCCGGCGTTCTCGCTGGTGCATGCGCTGCCCTTCGTCGATCCCGGGATCCTGGTCGAAGTCGAGGCGATCGCGGTCAGGGCCGCGGCGTGACCGACGCCGGCAAGCGCGCGCCGCTGTCGCGCGCCGCGACCACGGTGCTGGCGCTGGCGGCCGGCGTGGCGATCGCCAACGGCTATGCGTTGCAGCCGTCGCTGTCCGCCATCGCGAGCGAGTTCGGCGTCGCCGCGTCGCGCATGGCGGATCTCGCTTCGGTCACGATGCTCGGCTATCTGGCCGGCCTTGCGCTGCTGGTTCCGCTGGTCGACCGGTTCAGTCCGCGCACGCTCGTTCCCGCGCAGATGGGCGCACTCGCGCTGTTGCTGGCGTGCGCGTCGCGCTCGCCCGGGCCGCTCGCGCTCGACGCGGGTTTCTTCCTGGTCGGCGCGGCAACCACGGTGGCGGCGCAATGCAGCGCCGTCGCCGGAAAACGCGCGGACCCGCAACGGCGCGGCGCGGCGATGGGGGCCGTGTCGGCGGGCATCTCCGCCGGCATCCTGCTGAGCCGCTTCGTGGGCGGCGTGCTGTCGCAAGGGTGCGGATGGCGCGGCGCATTGCTCGTGCTGGCCGGATGCGTCGCGCTGGCCGCCGTCGGCGCCGCCGTGCTGTTGCCGGGCGGCCGGCCGCAAGGGCGCCCCGGCCATGCGGTCGCGATCGCCGCCATGCCGCGGCTGTTGCGCGGCAGCGTCGAGTTGAGGCGACGGACCTGCGCCGGCATGCTGTGGTTCTTCGCGTTCAATCTGGTCTGGGTGGGGCTCGCGCTGCGTCTGGCCGGGCCGCCGTATGGGCTGGGCGCCGCCGCGATCGGCGCGTACAGTCTCGCGGGCGTGCTGGGCCTGGGCGTGACGCGGGTCGCCGGGAAACTGGCCGACCGGTTCGGCGATCGCGCCGTCATTCGCGGCGGGCTCGGCGTGGCGGCCGTTGCGGCGTTGCTGCTCGGTGTCGCGCTCGGCCGTCCCGGATGGCTGGGCGCCGGGCTGGCACTGTTCGACGCCGGCTGCTTTGCCGCGCAGGTCGCGAACCAGGCGCGCGTCGTCGCGATCGAGCCGGCCCGGGCCGGCGCGTTGAGCGCCGCGTATCTGACGCTTTACTACGCGGCCGGCGCCGGCGGCGCGGTGGCGCCCGCCGGGGCGGCGCCGCCAACCCGTCCGGCTCCGGGACGCGCGACGAGAACTTCACTTCGCGCAACGCGAGGCTCGACTGGATCGACGATACCCCCGCC
>NZ_JPGL01000106.1 GCF_000732615.1 Burkholderia paludis | reverse complement strand
TGCCTGCGTGCCTGCGTGCCTGCGTGCCTGCGTGCCTGCGTGCCTGCGTGCCTGCGTGCCTGCGTGCCTGCGTGCCTGCGGGATGATGCGCCGGCAATCCTTCACGCGACGGAACCGTCGTTCGGCCACGCTGCCACGCGCGACGATCGTCAGCCGGCAGCCGATCCCGCTTCGCCCGCCAGCCCCGCGATCCGTTCACGCAGCCGCGGGGCGACGAAATCGAGGAACGCGCGCAGCTTCAGCGGCATCGGCGCCTGCCCCTTGTGCACGAGGCTGACCGGCAGCGGCCGCGATTCGAACGCATCGAGCACCACGTCGAGCGCGCGATCGCGCACGGCCTGCGCGACCTGGTACGACAGCACGCGAATCAGCCCGACGCCGAGCACGGCGGCATCGATGGCCGCCTCGGCCGTGTTCACCGCGAAGCGCGAATGCACGGGCACCGTCAGTTCGCCCTTCTCGCCGTCGAACACCCACGCGCGCCGCGACGCCAGCACCTCGAACGTGATGCATTCATGCTGCGCCAGATCGGCCGGCCCGACGGGCACGCCGTGCGCCGCGAGGTACGCGGGGCTCGCGCAGACCACGCGACGCACGCTGCCGACGCGCGTGGCCATGAAACTGCTGTCGGGCAGTTCGCCGATCCGCAGCGCGACGTCGATCTGCTCTTCCATCAGGTGGGTGACGCGATCCGTCAGCACCAGGCGCACGTCGATCTCGGGATAGCGGGCAAGGAACGCGGCCACCACCGGCACGACATGCAGGCGCCCGAACACGATCGGCGCGGTGACGATCAGCTCGCCGCGCGGCGCCGCGTATTCGCCGGTGGCCGCGCGCTCGGTTTCCGCGATGTCGTCGAGGATGCGCCGGCAACCGGCGACATAGGACTCGCCCGCCTCGGTCAGCGACAGTTGCCGCGTCGTGCGATGCAGCAGCCGCGTGTTCAGGTAGGACTCGAGGTCCGCGATCTTGCGGCTCACGGTCGCCAGCGGGATGTCGAGCCGGCGCGCGGCGGCCGACATGCTGCCGGCGTCGACCACCGCCACCAGCAGGGACATCGACTCGAGACGATTCATGTTGCCTCTCGAATTCCGGAAAGATGATTCCAGATTCTGGTGGATTATCTTTCCCGGTGCAAGACGATACGCTCGTTTCACGTCGTCCCGCCGGCCGCGCATCCGCTGCCTGAGGTGACGGATCGCCATGAAAGGAGCCCGCCATGAATGAATTTCCCGTCGCATCCGGCATGCCGCCCGTCGCGGCCGCCGCGCCGCCCGCCGCCGCGTCGCGCGGCAAGATCGTCGCGATGGCCGCCATCGCCGGCGCGGTCGTGACCAACATCTACTGCACGCAGCCGATCCTGCCGCTGATCGCGCGGGACCTGGGCGCCGCCCCGGCGACGGCCGACCTGGTGGCCGGCGCGGCGCTGCTCGGTTTCGCAACCGGGCTCGCGCTGCTGCTGCCGCTCGGCGACCGCTACGACCGGCGCAAGCTGGTGCTCGGCCAGATCGCGCTGGCCTTCGCGTTCGCGGTGGCCTCCGCGCTCGCGCCGGGCGTGTGGGCGCTGATCGGCGCCGCATTCGGGCTCGGCGTGGTGAGCTGCGTGCCGCAGCAACTGGTGCCGTTCGCCGCCGTGATGTCGGCGCCCCACGAACGCGGGCGCAACGTCGGCACGGTGGTCACCGGCATCATGGTCGGCATCCTGCTCGGCCGCGCGGTGAGCGGCCTGATCGCCGCGCACGCCGGCTGGCGCGCGGTGTACGGCGCCGAAGCCGCCGCGATGGTGCCGGTCGGCATCGCCGCCGCGTGGCTGCTGCCGCGCGGCGTACCGACCACCGCGCTGTCCTACGGCCGGCTGCTCGCGTCACTCTGGACGCTGGCGCGCGCACACCGCCCGATCCGCGAGTCGATGATCGTGCAGGCGCTGCTGTGGGCCGCGTTCAACGCGTTCTGGGTCAATCTCGCGGCCTTGCTCGCCGACGGCCCGTGGCACCTCGGCAGCGCGTGGGCCGGCGGCTTCGGGCTGATCGGCGCGGCCGGCGCACTCGCCGCCACGATCGGCGGCCGGGCGTCGGACCGGATCGGCACGCGGCGCGTGATCGGGCTGGGTATCGCGATCGTGACGGTCTCCTACCTGATCCTGGCCGGCGCCGGCAGCTCGCTCGCGCTGCTGGTGGCCGGCGTGGTGGTGCTCGACATCGGGGTGCAGGCCGGCCTCGTCGCAAACCAGACGCGTGCGTTCGCCGCCGATCCGAAGGCACAGGGCCGCATCAACAGCCTCTACATGACCGCGACCTTCGTCGGCGGCGCGCTCGGCGCGATCGTCAGCGGCGCGCTGATGGCGCGCTTCGGCTGGCACGGCGTGGTCGCATTCGGCATCGCGGCCGGGCTCGCCGCCGCGCTCGTGCATCGCTGCCTGGGGCGGCGCTGAGCCGGCGCCCGTCATGATCGACGTCACGCGCGCCCACAAGGCGCTCGCGCATCCGTTCCGGCGGGAAGTGCTGCACTGGCTGAAGGCGCCGGACACATTCGCCGGCGCCGTGCGCCTCCACGCGGGCGACGGCGTGCCGCTGTCGGCGATCGTGGCGCGCAGCGGGCTGTCGCAATCGACCGTGTCGGCGCATATCGCGCTGCTGCGCGACGCGGGCCTGGTCGTCGAGACGCCGGTCGGCCAGTGGCGCTTCGTCGCCCGCAACGCGCCGGCCATCGCCGCATTCGTCGCGCAAATCGCCCGCGAGCTCTGACCCGGGCCGCGACACGAGGGCGCTGCGCCCGCGCAGGCGGGCGCTGGCACACCTCCGTCGTTCGCAGCGCACGCACGCCGCACGGACCTCCGTCGGCGTTTTTTTGTGCGCTTTCCCTCTCGAATTTCGGGAGGATGATTCTCGATCAACACCCATTATCTGCAAATCACGAAGGATGTATCGTGCTTTCACGGTCGCCGCTTCATCCCCGCGCGCCTCCAAACCCAAGCAATCCGAACCGAATCGAAGCGATCCCCATCATGAACACCGTCTCCTTGCCGGTCGCCGCGACGACACCCCCGCCGGCCGGCGCCGCCACCCGGCCAGCCCTGACGCCACGCCTCGCGACCGGCCTCGCCGGCATGCTGCTCGCATCGCTGCTGGCCATTCTCAACGAGCAGGTCACCGCCGCCGCGATGGCCGACATCCGTGGCGCCTTCTCGATCGGGCACGACGACGGCAGCTGGCTCACCGCGCTGTTCGAAGCGGCCAACGTCGCGACCATGGTGTTCGCACCGTGGTTCGGCATCACCTTCACGCTGAAGCGCTTCACGATCGGCGCGGTACTGGCGACCCTGCTGCTGGGCGTGCTGTGCCCGTTCGCGCCGGGCTTCGCCACGCTGACGGCGCTGCGCGTGCTGCAGGGCATCGCGGGCGGCTGCCTGCCGCCGATGCTGATCATCGCGGCGCTGCGCTACCTGCCGCCCAGGACGAAGCTGTACGGGCTGGCCGGCTACGCGATGACGGCGACCTTCGGGCCCGCGCTCGGCACGCCGCTCGCCGCGCTGTGGACCGAGTTCGTCGACTGGCGGCTGGCCTTCTGGCAGATCGTGCCGCTCGGCATCGCGTGCTGCGCGGCAATCGGCTACGGCCTGCCTGCCGATACGCCGAAACCCGAACGGCTGCGCGCATTCAACTGGTCCGGATTCCTCACCGGTTTCCCCGCCGTGGCGATGCTCGTCGTCGCGCTGTTGCAGGCCGACCGCCTCGACGGTTTCGAGTCGCCCGCGATCCGCATGCTGACGGGCGGCGGCCTGGTGCTGCTCGCGGCCTTCCTCGTCAACGAATGGTTTCATCCGCTGCCGTTCTTCAGGCTGCAACTGCTCGCGCGCCGCAACTTCACGCACGGCCTGCTCACGCTGGCCGGCGCGGTGATCCTGCTGACCGCGGTGACCGCGATACCGGGCCGCTATCTGGCCGCCGTGCACGGCTACCGGCCGCTGCAGGCTGCCCCGCTCGCGCTGCTGGTGGCGCTTCCGCTGCTGCTGAGCCTGCCGCTGACGGCCGCGCTCCTGAACCTGCGGCGCGTCGATTCGCGCTGGGTGCTCGCGACCGGCTGCGTGCTGATGGCCGCCACCTGCGCGGCCGGCAGCCGGCTGACGGCCGAGTGGATCCGCGACGACTTCTACTGGCTCCAGTCGCTGCAGATCGCCGCGCAACCGATGCTGATCCTGCCGATCCTGATGGGCGTCACCACGGGCCTGCCGCCCGCCGAAGGGCCGTTCGCGTCGGCGATGTTCAATTCGCTGAAGACCTTTTCCGCCGCGCTGGCCGCCTGCCTGCTCGACACGCTGGGCACGGCCCGCGAGCACCTGCATTCGAACCGGCTGGTGGATCAGCTCGGCAACCGCGCGCCGTCGGGCGGCGGCGACCTGCTCGAGCGCGCCACGGGCCTCGCGCCGCTCGCGCACCGGCTGCACGAGCAGGCGCTGGTGCTGGCCTCGGCCGACCTGTACCGGCTGGCCGCCGGTGTCGCCCTTGCCCTGCTGCTGCTCGTGCCGCTGCTGCCGGTGCGGATCGCACCGCCGTGGGCCCCGCAACCCCCTTCCTCGCACTGAGAAACGATCGCCATGTCATCCGCCATCTCCTCCAAGCACAAGACGCTTGCCGCCGCCGCGCTCGTGATCGCCGTCGGCGTCGCGGCCTGCGCCGGCACGCACCATCTCATCGGTTCGCATGCCGAATCGACCGACGACGCATACGTCGCGGCCGACTTCACGCTGGTTTCCCCCCGCGTCGCCGGGCCGCTCGTCGAGGTGCTCGTCGACGACAACCAGTCCGTGCGGGCCGGCCAGCTGCTGCTGCGCATCGACGACCGCGACTTCCGCGCCGCGCTGGCGAGCGCGCAGGCCGATGTCGAAGCCGCCCGCGCGGCGGTGGCCAACGACGAGGCCGAGATCGCGCGGCAGCCGGCGCTGGTCGGGCAGGCGCGCGCCGTGCTGCGCGCCGACGATGCGGCGGTGCAGTTCGCGCAGGCCAACGACGTGCGCTACCGCGACCTGGCCGACACCGGCGCCGGCACCGCGCAGGAGCAGCAACGCGCGGGCAGCACCCTGGCCGCGCAGTTGGCGAAACGCGCCGGCGACGCGGCCGCGCTGGCGGCGATCGGCCAGAACCTCGACGTGCTGCGCGCCCGGCGCGACCAGGCGCACGGCGCGCTGGCCCGCGCCGAGGCCGCGCTCGACCAGGCGAAGCTGAACCTGTCCTATACGGAGGTGCGGGCGCCGGTCGACGGCAAGGTGGGCCGCCGCACCGCGCGGGTCGGCGCCTTCGTTGCGCCCGGTGCGCCGCTGCTCGCGATCGTGCCGCTCGCCGATGCGTACGTGATCGCGAATTTCCAGGAGAACCAGATCGGCGCGATGCAGCCGGGCGACATTGCGCACATCCGCGTCGACAGCCTGCCGGGCGTGAGCATCGCGGGCCACGTCGCGAGCCTCGCGCCGGCCACCGGCGTCAGCTTCGCGCCGATCGCGCCCGACAACGCGACCGGCAATTTCACCAAGGTCGTGCAGCGCGTGCCGGTCAAGATCGCACTCGACGCGCCGCACGGGCAGGCCGCCGCGCTGAGCGTGGGGCTGTCCGTCGAAGCCAGCGTCGACACCGGCGCGCACCGCCCGAACGCGAACGACACGGAGGCACGGCGATGAACCCGATCCGCTTACTTTGCGCGGCGCTGCCGCCGCTGCTCGCCGGCGCCGTGCTGACGGCCTGCACGATGGGCCCGAACTTCGAGGCGCCGGTGACCGGCGTGCCGCCCGTGTTCGACCGTACGCAGACGCTGCGCGACACGAGCCAACCGGTCGAGGCTGCCTTCAGGGCCGACTGGTGGACCCTGTTCGACGATCCGGTGCTGGATGCGCTCGAACAGCGCCTGGCCGATGCCAACCTCGACGTGGCGGCCGCCTCGGCGCGGCTGCAGCAAAGCCGCGCCGAACGGCGCGTCGCCGGGGCGGCCGAGCTGCCGACGCTCGGCGCCGCCGGCTCGTATGCGCGCGAGCGCGGCAGCGAGAACGGCATCCTGTCGCTGCTGGGCGTCACGCCGGGCGCGGCACCCGTGCAATCGGCGTCGGGCGATGCGCCGTTCGGCGTGGCCGCCGTGCCCGGCTCGTCGGGCTCGCCCGCCTACAACCTGTACCAGGCCGGCTTCGACGCTTCGTGGGAACTCGATCTCTGGGGCCGCGTGCGGCGCGGCGTCGAGGCGGCCGATGCGCTGACGCAGGCATCGTACGAAGCGCGTAACGCGGTGCTGCTGTCGGCCCGCGCGGAACTCGCCCGCGACTACCTCGAATTGCGCGACGCGCAAGCGCAGCTGCAGATCGCGCAACGCAACCTCGCGATCGCGCGCGACCTGGAAGCGCTCACGCAAATCCGCCGCAGGGACGGCGTGACGACCGACCTCGACGTCGCCAATGCGGCCGCGCAGGTGGCGTCCATCGAAAGCCGGCTGCCGCCGCTCGAATCGCGCCGCGACACCCGCATCAACGCAATCGGCGTGCTGCTCGCGCAACCGCCTGGCGCGCTGGCCCCGATCCTCGGCGCGCCGCATCCGGTGCCCGCGCTCCCGGCCAGCGTGCCGGTGGGCTTTCCGTCGGAACTCGCGCAGCGCCGGCCCGACATCCGCCAGGCCGAAGCGCGGCTGCACGCAGCCACCGCCGCCATCGGCATGGCGCAGGCCGACTTCTATCCGCGCATCACGCTGAACGGGAGCGCCGGTTTCCAGAGCCTCCAGCTGTCGAGTCTCGCGAACTGGGCGTCGGGACAATTCGTGGCGGGGCCGTCGATCACGCTGCCGATCTTCGAGGGCGGACGCCTGACGGGCATGTTGAACCTGCGCCGGGCCCAGCAGCAGGAAGCCGCGATCGCGTATCGGCGCACCGTGCTCGAAGCATGGCGCGAAGTGGACGATGCGCTGCTGGCCTATCACGCCGAGCAGCAGCGTCACGAGCGGCTCGTCGCGGTCGCGGCGCTGAACCGGCGCGCGCTGGCGATCGCCCAGCAGCAGTACCGGGCCGGTGCGGCGGATTATCTCGACGTGCTGAACGCGCAGCGGCAGCTGTTCGACGCACAAGGCCGGCAGGAAGCCAGCGAGGCCGACGCGGCGATGCATCTCGTGTCGCTGTGCAAGGCGCTCGGCGGCGGCTGGGAGACGCGTTTCGGCCACGGGTGAGCGCCGGCCGCCGCATCGCGTTGCGGGCCGGCCTGCGCCGGCGCCTCTTCCCCCCGCGCCGCGGCACCGGCACAATGCCCGTCATGCTCCAGGACAACACCTTCGTCTATCCGTCCGCCGGCCTCGCCGGCCGCCTCGCCAACCGGCTCGTCGCGAGCCGGCCGCTGCTGCGCGCACGCCGCGCGCTGCTGTCGCGCCTGCCATTCCTGCAGCTCGCGAGCGACGTCGAAAACGTCGTGTATTGCACGTGGCTCGTCGATGTCGCGGCCGTCGCGCATCTGGTGCCGCCGGGCATCACGCTCGCGAGCCGCGACGGCCGCACGCCGTTCACGATCCTGACCTACGCGCACCGTCATTTCGGCCCGCGCGTCGCGGGCCCGCTGCGGCGCGTGTTCCCGTCGCCGCTGCAAAGCAACTGGCGGCTCTACGTCGACACGCTGCCGGGCGGCGTACCGGCCGACAGCACGGTGCTGTTCGTGAAGAACGTGTTCGATCATCCGCTCTATGCGCTCGGCAGCCGGCTTTTCAGCGACGCGCTGCCGTCGCATCTCGCCGGGCATTTCACGCACGCGGCGCGTGACGGGCACTATCGCACGCGGCTGTCCGGCGGCGGCGGCAGCGCGCCCGATTTCAGCTGCACGGTGGCGGTGTCGGACGACCGGACGTTGCCGGCCGCGTTCGCCGCGTTCTTCGGGAGCTGGCGCGACGCCGTCGCGACCCTGTCGCTGCAGCACGCCGCCGTCGCGCACGTCGACGACTGCGGCCGGCTCGCCCATGCGTCGATCGAACTGCCGATCGACCTCGACGCCGTCCGGCCGCTGAAGCCGGCCGAGCCGGTCGGCGGCGGCGCGTTCCTCGCCCGCATCGGCGCGACCGGCGAGCCGTTGTGCTTCGTCGTGCCGGATGTCGCGTTCCGTGTGCTGTCGGAGCGGCTGCTGTAGCGCCTGCAGCGCCGCGTTCAACCCGTGCGCCGTACGGCCGCGGGCTCGCTCCCCTCGCCCGCTTCCGCCAGCCGCCCCACATAGTCGCGCACGAACTGCGCGGCAATCCGTCCCGAACGCGCGCCGCGCTCGAGCGCCCACTGCAGCGCCGGTTCGCGCGCCGCATGAATCCGCTCCGCATCGAACCCGGCTTCGCCGAGCCGGCTCTCGACGACGGCCAGGTAATCGTCCTGCGTGAACCCGTAGAACGTCACCCAGATCCCGAAACGCTCGGACAGCGAGATCCGCTCCTCGACCGCGTCGCCCGGATGCAGCTCGCCGTTCTCCGCGCGCGACACGTTCGCGTTGTCGCTCGCCTGCTCGGGCATCAGGTGCCGGCGATTGGACGTCGCATACACGAGCACGTTCGACAGGTCGCTCGCGACCGAGCCGTCGAGCACCGTCTTCAGCGCCTTGTAGCCGGTCTCGCCCGCCTCGAACGACAGGTCGTCGCAGAACACGATGTACCGTTCGGGCCGTGCGCGCACCAGCTCGACGATCGCCGGCAGATCGCCCAGCTGCTCCTTGCCGACCTCGATCAGCCGCAGCCCCTGCGCCGCGAACGCATGCAGGCAGGCCTTCACGAGCGACGACTTCCCGGTGCCGCGCGCGCCGGTCAGCAGCACGTGATTGGCCGCGCCGCCGCGCACGAACTGGCGCGTGTTCCGTTCGACGATCGCCGCCTGCCGGTCGACGTTGCGCAGCGCATCGAACGCGATGAGCGCGGGCGCCTTGACCGGTTCGAGCGGCGCGGCGCGATCCGCGCCGTCGAAGCCGCGCCAGCGGAACGCGACGGCCGCGTCGAAATCGACGGCCGCCGGCCGACGGGTGCCCGCCAGCGCCTCGAGCGCGGTCGCGATCCGTTCGAGCTGGTGCGCGATGGCCGGCATGTCGGCCGGTGCACGCCCGTCCGGCAGCGCGGCCATCAGGTTCTGGATGTCGCGATCGCCGCTCATTGCCGGGCCCCCTGCGACGACGCACTCGCCTGGAACGGAAACCGCTGCGCGATCGCCACGCCGGCAAGCGCGACGCCGCCGCCGATCAGGTGATACAGCCGCAGCGACTCGCCGAGCAGCACGATCGCACCGCCGGCCGTCATCACCGGCAGCAGGTTCATGAACATCGCGCAGCGGCTCGGGCCGAGCAGCCGCACGCCCTGCATCCACAGATACGGCAGCACCACCGACGCGAGCACGCCGGCGTACAGGATCAGCGGCACGCTCGCGCGGGTCGGCCACGCGGCCTGCGCGGGCAGCCGCAGCAGCATCGGCGTCATGAACACTAGCGCGGCGAGCGCCTGCACATAGGTCGACTGCCACGCCGGCAGCGCACCGATGCGCCAGCGCTTGAGGAGCACGCCGTACAGCGCGTACGCGGCCGACGCGGCCAGCATCAGCAGGTCGCCCGGATGCACGCCGCGCGCGGCGATCGCCGCCGGGTGCCCCTCGGCGATCAGGTAGACGACGCCCGCGAGCGACAGCACCCCGCCGCCGAGCATGCCCGCGCCCGGCGGATCGCCGAGCAGCAGCGAGCTGAGCACCATCGTCATCAGCGGCACCAGCGCCGTGATGATCGCCATGTTGGTCGCGCTGGTCGTTTTCGCGGCCTCGTAGGACAGGCTCTGGAACAGCGCCATCGCGAGAAAGCCGAGCACCGCGAGCTTCGGCAGGTGCGCGACGAGCGCCGCGCGATTGCGCCACGCGGGGCGCAGCGTGAACACGCTCATCAGCGCGACCGCGAGCAGCAGCCGGTAGAACGTGATCGCCGACGGATCGATCGTCGATGCCGACAGCTTCGACACGACCACGTTGCCGGCCCACAGCGCGATCGCGCAGAAAGGAAACAGAAAAGGAGACTTGTTCATCGCATTTGACGGATTAATATCGTGACAGGGATCTGGCGTGGATGGGTACGCCATCGTGCCCGCCCGCCCAACTGCCTGTCTCACGCCAAAATGTCACGACTTGTCGCCAATCGGACACTCGAGTCCACCCCGCCCGGCGCGCACCTGCGCTTTGAATCGACGCCGATGCCCGTATCGGCGATGGCGGCGACGTACGCGCACGGCACCTCGATCGCGCCGCACCGCCATCGCCGCGCGCAACTGCTCTACGCGATCGAGGGCGTGATGCACGTGCAGTCCGAAGGCGCGTCGTGGGTCGTGCCGCCGACGCGCGGCGTCTGGCTCGAGGCCGGCCTCGACCACACGGTGCAGATGAGCGGCGACGTGCAGATGCGCACCGTGTTCGTCGAGCCCGGCGCGGTCGAGCACCTGCCGGCGCGAAGCTGCGTCGTCGAAGTGCATCCGCTGCTGCGCGAGCTGATCCTCGCCGCGGTCGACGTGCCGCTCGACTACGCGCCGGGCTCGCGTCACGACCACCTGATGCACCTGCTGCTCGCCGAGGTGACGGTCGCGCCGCTGCTGCCGCTGTACCTGCCGTGGCCGCACGACGCGCGGCTGCGCACGATCTGCGACGCGCTCGTCGCCGCGCCCGACGATCCGCGCACGATCGCCGAATGGGCCGACCTGCTCGGCCTGTCGGTCCGCACGCTGCATCGCGCGTTCCGGCGCGAGACGGGGCTCAGCTTCCGCCGCTGGCGCGAACAGGCGCGGCTGCTGCTCGCACTCAAGCGCCTCGCGCACGGGGAGAAGGTGCTGACCGTCGCGATGGATCACGGCTACAGCAGCCAGAGCGCGTTCTCCGCGATGTTCAAGCGGCACTTCGGCGTATCGCCGTCGGCGTTCTACGCGTAGCGCGGGCGCGTGGCCGCCTCGGCCGCCGCGGGCATCGCAAGCGATAGAATCCCGCCCATGAACACGCTCAGCCCGCGCCGCTTGCCGGCATCGATGCACGCATCCCGGCCCATGCAGGCCTTCACGTGGGACCACGCGCCGATCGTCGACGCGTGCCCCGTTCAGGCAGCCGGCGGCCATCTGCTCGTGTTGACGGCGGACGGCGCGCTGCACGGCGTCGACCTCGATACCGGGCGCCGCACGGCGCGCTGCACGGTGGCGCTGCCGCCGCTCCCGCCCGCCGCAGACAACGGCGCGTTCGGCGCGCCCGCCTATCGGCTGCACGCCGCGCCCGACGGCCGATACGCGGCGATCGTGACCGACTACGGACGGCACGGGCTCGTCGTCGACACCGCCACCGGCGCGCCGACGATGCAGCTCGACGGCGGCGACTACTACGGCCATACCGTCCCGTTCAGCGCGTGCTTCGTTCGCCATCGCGAGCGCACGATCTTCGTGCATCGCACCGCGTGGAACCGGCTCGACGCGGCCGATCCGGCCACCGGCGCGCGGCTGACCGCGCGCGAGATCGCCCCGCATGCGGACCACGGCCGGCCCGCGCACGCGCTCGACTACTTCCACGGCCGGCTCGTGCCGAGCCCCGACGGCAGCCGGCTGTTCGACGACGGGTGGGTCTGGCAGCCGCTCTCGATCCCGCGCGCGTGGTCGGTGACCGACTGGCTCGACGCCAATCCGTTCGAGAGCGAGGACGGAGACTCGGTGGTCAGGCTGACCTGTCGCGACGACTGGGATACGCCCGCATGCTGGATCGACAACCGGCACATCGCGTACTGGGGGCTCGCCGACTGGGACGAGGACGACTTCGCCGAAACCGGGCAAGGCCCCGGCGTGCGCATCCTGGATGCGACCGGCGCCCGGCAGTCGCCGGAACGGCGCGTGCCGATGGCGACCGAGCCCGACCGGATCCACGACCTGTTCAGCGACGGCGCGGCGCTGTACGTCGCGACGCCCGCCGGCACGACGATCTGGCGCCTGGACCCCGGTGCGCCGCCCGATCGGCTGCCGGGCTTCGTCGCGCGGCGGCACGACCCGGTGCGCGCCGCGCTGATCGCATTCGATGCCGGGACGATCGCCGAATGCCGCTTGCCCGCGCCGGCCGCGCACGCGCGATGACGCCCGGCGCTAGCGCGCCGCGATCGCCACGATGAACGACACGCAGGCGGCCGCCGACGCGATCGTGCGCACGTGATTCCACATCGTCCAGTCGTGCACGTAGCGCGCCCACAACGCCGCGCCCTGCACGGTCGACGCATCGGCCGCGGCGAGCGCATCGTTGAGCGGCACGTTAACGGCCATCGTCACCGCGAACATGCCGACCACGTACAGCATGCCGCCCGCGACCGCCGCCATCGCGCCCGGCCGGTCGCGATCGAACAGCGCGACCGCGACCAGCGCAAGCGCCATCAGCGTCGTGACGAGGAACAGCGGCATGAACGGCGAACGCACGATGTCGACGTTGATCGCGTTCATCGCGGCCATGCCCGCATGCGGCGCGATTCGCGCGAGCGACGTCATCACGAACGTCGAGAACGCGAAGTACACGCCGGCCATCAGCCCGCAGCCGACGGCGGAGCCCCACAGCAGGACCGAAAACGCGAGCGCGATCATGATCGTGCGCGCCACACGCCGGTCGCGGCGGTCGCGCGCGCGTAGTCGGCGAACCCGCGCGCCGGCCGCCCGAGCGTCTCCTCGATGCCGTGCGTCACCGCGCTGTTGCGTCCGTCGAGCACCGTGCCGAACAGCTCGTCGAGCAGCCCGACCACCGGCTCGGGCACGCCGGCCTCGCGCAAGCCCGCGACGAACGCATCGGCCGGTATCTCGCGATAGGCGACCGGCCGCCCGGCGGCCCGTGCGATTTCGCCGACGGCTTCGGCAAACGTCAGCGCGTACGGGCCCGTAGCCTCGATCACGCGGTTCGCGAACCGCGCGTCGGTGAGCGCGGCCACGGCCACGTCCGCGAGATCGTCCGCATCGACGAACGGCTCGCGCACCGCGCCGGCCGGCAGCGCGACCTCGCCCGCCAGCACGCTGTCGAGCAGATAGCCTTCGGAGAAGTTCTGGTCGAACCAGCTCGCACGCACGACACCCCATCCCGCGCCCGATGCCCGCAGCGCGGCCTCCGCCGCCTGCGCGCGCGGCTCGCCGCGCCCGGACAGCAGCACCACGCGCTCGACGCCGCTTTCACGCGCCAGCCGGGCGAATGCGGCGATCGCCTCCACCGCGCCCTCGACGGCGAGGTCGGGCTGGTAGGTCACGTACGCGGCCGACACGCCGTCGAGCGCGGCGGGCCAGGTGGCCCGCGCCGTCCAGTCGAAGCGGACGGGCGTCGTGCGCGACACCGGCCGGGTGGCGATGCCGCGCGCGCGCAGCCGGGCATCGACGCGGGCGCCCGTCTTGCCCGAAGCGCCGACGATGAGGATGGGAAGGGCCGACATGTGCGTCTCCTTTGATGAAAATACGAGAATGTCTCGCATTTGAAAAACACGATAGACTCTCGCATTAGCAACGTCAAGTTTTTCTGGAGGCAGCATGGGCCGACAAAAACCGGGGCAGGACGACGAGCCGGAAGCGGCGGCCGCCGACACGCCGGCGCGCGCGCGGCTCGTGCCGACCCAGCAGCGCAGCCGTGAACGGTTCGAACGCATCCTGGCATGCGCGTCGGAGGTGATGATCGAGAAGGGTTGCGACGCGTTCCGGATGAGCGACATCGTCGAACGCACGGGCATCTCGTTCGGTTCGCTGTACCAGTACTTTCCGGACAAGGCGGCCGTGATCGGCACGCTCGCGGAGCGCTACAACGCCGCCGGGCACGACTGCGTGCGGCGCGATCTCGCCGCGATGAAGACGCTCGACGACCTGCACGACACCCTTGCCCGCATCACGGACAGCTATTACCGGATGTTCGTCGACGAGCCGCTGATGCGCGACATCTGGCGGGCCACGCAGGCCGACCGTGCGCTGCAGGCGCTCGACCGGGAGGACGGGGAGTTTCTGGCGGGGTTGTTCGCGGATGCGCTGGAAGAGGTCGCGCCCGACACGACCCGCGCGCAACGCAGTGCATTCGCCGGGCTGATGATGATCCAGATCGCGGCGGCCGTGCGCCACGCGATCACGCTGCCGCCGAAGACGGCGCGGCAGATGCTGGCGATGTTCAAGCGGATGCTGCCGCGCGACCTGGGCGGGCTCGACGCCTAGCCGCGCCCGCCAATGCACGCGGCCGCCCGAAGGCGGCCGCGCGGGACGGCAACGTCTGCCGCTTACTTGCTGTAGTCGTACACGCCGCGCCCGGTCTTGCGCCCGAGCCTGCCCGCCGTCACCATCTCGCGCAGCAGCGGGCACGCGCGATACTTCGGATCGCCGAAGTCCTTCACGAACACGTCCATCACCGCGAGGCACACGTCGAGGCCGACGAGGTCGGCCAGCGCGAGCGGCCCGATCGGGTGGTTCGCGCCGAGCTTCATCCCCGCGTCGATCTCCTCCGCCGAGGCGATGCCTTCCGCGAGCACGAAGAACGCCTCGTTGATCATCGGCACGAGGATCCGGTTCACGACGAAGCCCGGCGAATTGCGCACGCCGATCGGCGACTTGTCGAAACGCTCGGTCAGCTCGCGCACCGCCGATGCGGTCGCATCGCTCGTCTGCAGCCCGCGGATGATCTCGACGAGCGGCATCAGCGGCACCGGGTTGAAGAAGTGCATGCCGACGAAGCGCGACGGATCGGCGAGCGGCGCGGCAAGCGCGGTGATCGAGATCGACGACGTGTTGGTCGCGATGATCGCGTCGGGCCGCGCGACGGCCTCGATCTGCTTCAGGATGCGGCCCTTCAGCTCGACGTTCTCGGTCGCGGCCTCGATCACGATATCGACCGCCGCGAGCTTCGCGTAATCGGTCGACGTCGTGATGCGCGCCAGCGCCGCATCGCGCGTGGCTGCGTCGAGCTTGTCCTTCGACACGAGCCGCTCGAGGCTGCCCTTCAGCGTCGCGACGCCCTTCTCGAGCGCGGCGTCGCTGACGTCGATCATCACGACGTTGAGTCCCGCAACGGCGGCGGTTTGCGCGATGCCGTTGCCCATGGTTCCGGCGCCCACGACGCCGACGATTTCGATGGCCATGAAATTTCCTGTGTGTTCGGGTGCTGAGCGTCGATTATCAGATGTTCTCGAAGATCGCCGCAATCCCCTGGCCGCCGCCGATACACATCGTCACGAGCGCGTAACGCCCGCCGATGCGCTTCAGTTCGTACAGCGCCTTGACCGTGATCAACGCGCCGGTCGCGCCGATCGGGTGACCGAGCGAGATGCCCGACCCGTTCGGGTTGACCTTCGCCGGATCGAGGCCGAGCTCCTGCGTGACCGCGCATGCCTGGGCGGCGAACGCCTCGTTCGCCTCGATCACGTCGAGATCGGTGATCTTCAGGCCCGCGCGTTCGAGCGCCTTCTGGGTGGCCGGCACGGGGCCGATGCCCATGTACGCCGGATCGACACCCGCGTGCGCATACGCGACGAGCCGTGCGAGCGGCTTCACGCCCTGCGCGCGCGCGGCGTCCGCGCTCATCATCAGCACGGCCGCGGCCGCGTCGTTGATGCCCGATGCGTTGCCGGCCGTCACCGTGCCGTTCTCCTTCTTGAACACCGGGCGCAGCTTCGTGAAATCGTCCGCGCTCGCGTCATGACGCACGTGCTCGTCGGTGTCGAACGCGACCTCGCCCTTCTTCGTGCGGATCGAGATCGGCAGGATCTGGTCCTTGAAGCGCCCTTCCGCGATCGCGCGCGCCGCGCGACGATGCGATTCGAGCGCCAGCGCGTCCTGCGCGTCGCGCGAGATGCCGTACTTCTCCGCGACGTTCTCGGCCGTCACGCCCATGTGGATCGTCTGGAACGGGTCGTGCAGCGCGCCGAGCATCATGTCGACGAGCTTGGCGTCGCCCATGCGCTGGCCGAAGCGCGCGGCCGGCACCGTGTAGGGCGCGCGGCTCATGTTCTCCGAGCCGCCGCCGATCGCGACGTCGGCGTCGCCGAGCATGATCGTCTGCGCGGCCGACACGATCGCCTGCAGGCCCGAACCGCACAGGCGGTTCACGGTCAGCGCGGGCGTGTGCTGCGCCACCCCGCCGTCGATCGCCGCGACGCGCGCGAGATACATGTCCCTCGGTTCGGTGTTCACGACGTGGCCGAACACCACATGCCCGACCGCATCGCCCGGCACGTTCGCGCGCGACAGCACTTCGCGCACGACCTTCGCGCCGAGGTCCGTCGGCGAGAAATCCTTCAGGCTGCCGCCGAAATCACCGATCGCGGTACGGACACCGCTCACCACCACGACTTCTTTCGCTGCATTGCTCATCGTCTCACTCCGGTTCGTTCGCGCCCGCAGGCGCGGGGATGCGTTGCGTTACATGTTCGGGTAATTCGGCCCGCCGCCGCCTTCCGGCGTGACCCACACGATGTTCTGGGTCGGGTCCTTGATGTCG
>NZ_JPGL01000105.1 GCF_000732615.1 Burkholderia paludis | reverse complement strand
CGCCGCCCCCCCGGGCGGCGTCCCCCCCCCCCTCCCCCGCCCCGTAGCGCCGCCGCCAGCCTCCCCGCCTTTCCGGCGCACGCCGGCGGCGGCGGCCCCTTCGGCTAAAATGCCGCACTTTCCACCTCGTCCGGCCCGCTCGCCATGCAACCCGCCTCCACCGCCCAACCCGCCTCCCATGGCGCCGATGCCGCAGAAGCGGCCCGCGACCTCGTCTACGGCCCGAACGACCGGCCGGCGCCGATGGTCGCCTTCGTCGCCGCGCTGCAGCACCTGCTGGCGATCATCGTGCCGATCGTCACGCCCGGCCTGCTGATCTGCCAGGCGCTCGGCGTGTCCAGCCGCGATACGACGCTGATCGTGTCGATGTCGCTGGTGATTTCCGGCATCGCCACCTTCGTCCAGTGCAAGCGCTTCGGCCCGCTGGGCGCCGGCCTGCTGATCGTCCAGGGCACGAGCTTCAACTTCGTCGGCCCGCTGATCGCCGGCGGCAGCCTGATGGTCAAGCAAGGCACGCCGGTCGAGACCGTGATGGCCGCGATCTTCGGCGTCGTGATCGCCGGCTCGTTCGTCGAGATGGGCGTGTCGCGCATCCTGCCGTTCGTGAAGCGCCTGATCACGCCGCTCGTCACCGGCATCGTCGTGCTGCTGATCGGCCTGACGCTGATCAAGGTCGGCCTCATCAGCATGGGCGGCGGTTTCGGCGCGATGGCAAACGGCACGTTCGCGAGCGCGGAAAACCTGACGCTATCGGGCCTCGTGCTCGGCACGATCATCCTGCTGAATCGCGTGCCGATCGTGTGGGTGCGCAGCACCGCGCTCGTCATCGCGCTCGTCATCGGCTATCTCGCGGCCGCGTTCCTCGGCCGCCTCGACTTCACCGGCATGCACCAGGCCGCGCTGTTCCAGGTCCCGACGCCGCTGCACTTCGGCCTCGGCTTCTCGTGGTCGCTGTTCGTGCCGATGCTGATCATCTATCTCGTCACGTCGCTCGAAGCGATCGGCGACGTCACCGCCACCAGCAAGATTTCCGGCGAGCCGGTCGAAGGGCCGGTGTGGATGCGGCGCATCAAGGGCGGCGTGCTCGTGAACGGCGCGAACTCGCTGCTGGCCGGCGTGTTCAACACGTTCCCGAGCTCGGTGTTCGCGCAGAACAACGGCGTGATCCAGATCACCGGCGTCGCGAGCCGCCACGTCGGCATCTGGATCGCCGGGATGCTCGTGGTGCTCGGCCTGTTCCCGGTCGTCGCCGGCGTGCTGCAGGCCGTGCCGGAGCCCGTGCTCGGCGGGGCGGCGATGGTCATGTTCGGCGCGGTGGCCGCGTCGGGCATCAACATCCTCGCGGGCGTCCAGCTCGACCGCCGCGCGCTGCTGATCATCGCGGTGTCGCTGGCGCTCGGCCTCGGCGTGTCGCAGGTGCCGGACATCCTCAACAGCCTGCCGCACGCGCTGAAGAACGTGCTGGAATCGGGCGTCGCGACGGGCGGGCTGTGCGCGCTCCTGATGAACTGGTTCCTGCCGGAAAAGAAGTAACGGCACGCGCCCGCACCGGACCCGGACGGGCCCCTTCCCCGCGAACCGCGCGCCCGGCACATCGGGCGCGCGGTTTTTCATTGGGGATGCCTGAAGGTCGTCGGCCGCGTGCCGTCGACGCCGCTTGCGCGATGCGCACGACCGTGCGCCGGCCGCCGGCGATCCGAACCCGCGTCACGCGGCAAACCGCGTCGACCCGGGCGAGCAGGAAACGACGACGATCGATCGTCAAACCGCGTCAGACCGGCTTTTCCGATCGATCCACGCTGGTTAGAATGGCGCCATGCCCCGAGTCCTCGCATCCATTCCCGCTCCGGAATCCGCCGTCCTGCCGATCAAGGAGCGCGCCACCATCGTCTGCTACCGCGGCGAGCAGGTGTTGCTCGTCGCCCGCGCGGCGTCGCGCTGGGCTCTTCCCGGCGGCACGATCAAGCGCGGGGAAACGCCGCTCGACGCCGCACATCGCGAGTTGTGCGAAGAAACCGGCATGATCGGCCGGCCGCTCGTGTACTCGATGCAGTTCACCGGGCTCGCCAAAATCCATCACGTGTTCTTCGCTGAAGTCGGCCCGGACCAGACGCCGCAGGCGAGCAACGAGATCGCGAAATGCCGGTGGTTCGCCGTCGACAGCGTCGACGCCTTACGCGCGAGCATCCCGACGAAGCGCATCGTCGAGCTCGTCTATCGTCACGAGATCAGCCACGCATAACGCACCCGTATCGCGCGCGGCGCGCGCGCATCGACGGCGGGCGCCATCGCGCGCCGCCGGGCGGCCAGGGTCGTCCCGCGCGGCTCGACGCCGCGCGAACGCTCAGTGCGGGCGCCGTCTTCGCAACTCGCGCGTGGAATAGACAACGAGAAAGATACCGAGCATCGCGGCGCCGGACGCCATGAAGTCGTTCGTGGTGCCCGAGCTGTTCAGCGACGCCGGGAAAATGCCGAGACTCAATCCCGCAACGGCAAGAAGCAATCCTGCCGCGACGCCCCAGATCGGTCCGGTAGTCTTGACGGTTTTATTCTTCATACGACATCCATCCACATTCATTGCATGGCCGGCATCGGCAAACGCTGCCGCAGCCCGCGTCCATCTGCTCCACTTTACCCCGAAAAAAATTCGCTGCGTTTCGGGGCTTGTACCCATCAAGTTTGCCCGACGGCGACCGCCGGGCCCTGGCACGGCGCGTCCGCGCGGGATCGCGCCAGCGACGAGCGCACCGCGCGCGAACCCCGCCACGACGCCTGCATGCCGATCGATTGCACACCGTCGCGGCAGGTGTAATTGCATGTAATTGAACGGCCCCTCCAAACTCCTTAATTTCCACCTGTACGTTCGATGCGCCGCTGCAAAACGGCGTGATCGCACCGAACGATCCGCGAAGCGCCGCACCTCGAACCGCCGCATGTCCAGATTCATGCAGTCCAGCAAATCGGCACCTTGACCGGGCCTCCGATCCGAGGCAGGAATTCGGCCCGCACCGCGCACGAAGCCCTGCCGACCTCGACTTGAAACACCGTACGTTCCCAACCGGAGATGGAAATGATCAATATTCAGGACTCCCGAGTCATCAAGTACGACAACGACAGGAAGAGCGTCACCGTCTATCGCGATTTCGCGAATGCCAATCTCTGGTACATCGTGCCGAGGCCGCAGCTGGCCACCCAGACCGTCGACGGCGTCACCCTGCCCGCCTTCGCGCTGACCGAATTCAGGACGAACAGCGGCTCGGCCGGCACGGTGACGTTTACGGCCGAACTCGTGATCGACCCGGAGGCCTACCAGGCCGTGAAGAGCGTACTGGGCCAGGGCATCGAATTCGGCCAGTTCGTGTGGAACGACGCCCAGGCCTTCCTGACGCTGACGCTGCCGTCCACCCAGCGGGATACGCAAATCAACGTCACGCCTTCGAATTTCGGCAGCAACGCGGCGACGTTCATCATCGACCTGAAGACCGCCGACGACGTCAAGGCGATTCGCGACATCTTCAACACGGGCGTCGGCCTGTCGACCTGGTCGATCCAGTACGTCGCCACGACGCTGAGCCAGTTGCCGGCGGTCAAGGCCACCGTGACCTACGACTGCACGATCGCCGCCAGCTACCAGAAGACCGTCCAGATCGACCGCAACGTCTGGGGCAGCGAGACCGGCCGGCGGACCACGATCCGCGAATACATGCAGAAGTCCGATTCCGGCAAGGTCAACCTGGAATGGGCGGTCCAGCCGTCGGACGAGTTCCGCCAACGCGTCCACGACTGGGCGTTCACGACGCTCGAGGGCCTGGTCCAGGCAGCCGCGGACGACGTCGCGCGCCGCCTCGGCGCGAGTGCCGCCGACGATTTCAGCATCAACTCGATCGGTTCGTTCCAGCGCATCTACCAGGAAAATGAAGTCATCGACTGGACGATCCAGCCGCAGGGCTTCCTGCCGACCTTCGACAAGGACGTCTGGAGCCGGCTGGACAAGACGGTCGACAACCGCACGCTCAACGTTGCCGTGACGATGTCGGCCGACCTGAAGGGCGCGGGCGTCAAGAAGGTCACCCTGACCATCGACTATCCGGCCAAGGCTCAGCCGGAATCCCACACGTTCACGGTCGACCAGAACAGCCCGTGGACCTACGAGTCCAACGGATTCTTCGACGCCGACAAGAAATTCGTATCCGAATACACCTACTGGTACCAGGTCGAATCCGAAAAAGGCGAATCCTTCCCGTCGCCGAAGTTCAAGGCCAGCGCAACCCAGCTCCAGGTTTCCAGCACCGACCTCGGTTACCAGAAAGTCGAGTTCATCTGCTCGAACATCGCGTTTGCATCGGGCAAGGCCGGCTACACCGTGGGCGCCCCGGCCAACAACGTCGACTTCGTGCTGATCGACTTCACGTACCTGCCGACCGCGGGCGGCCAGCTGTTCGTCGATCAGCGCAAGGTCAGCAAGAACGGCGAGACCGTGCGATTCACCAGCCACAGCTTCCAGCCGATCGGCGCGGCCTATTCCTACGCGATCACCTACGTGCTGACGAACGGCGACATCATCGTCAACCGGCCGCAGTCGGTGTACCCGACGGTGAACAGCACGACCCAGACCATCTACAGCATGATCGGCCCGGCCGACTTCACGGTCACCGTCACGAACGACACGATCCGGGGTGGAAGTATCGCGCTGCCGGCCATCACCGGCATCGCGCTGACGACCGACTACACCGACCAGCCGGACAGCCCGGACCACCAGACGTACAGTTTCCACGACCTGCGGATCGAGGCCGACTACTCCGATACCTGGGAATACCAGGCCGTCAAGCGCAGCACCTCGACCGTCCAGGTCGACGGCACGGTCTATTACCGCGACAAGAACAACACGCGCAAATCCGTGGCGATCCGCAAGGTGCGCTACGGCAACCAGCCGTCATTCGCACTGGACGTGTTCCCGGTCCAGCTGCCGTTCACGGTGACCTTCGATCCGTCGCTGGTCGACTGGAAGGCGTACGTCCAGGTCGAAGTCAAGGTGTACCGGAAGTCGGCATTCGGCCAGACCGACATCGACTCCAGCATCTTCAAGCCCGCCACCCTCGCGGACGGCACCACGGTCCCGCCGTCGCCCTACTACTACACGTTCTCGCGTGAAGTCGACGCATCGACGGAATTCCACTACGAGACGACCTACTTCGAGGCTTCGACCAAGCGCGGCGTTCCCGGCCCGCAGGGCAATTACGAAAACAACACGGTGATACTGCCCCACGACGCCACCGGAGGAAAGAAGACGGCCTACGCGGTACGGCTGCCGGCGAGCGACATCGTCACGCGCACCCTCGACGTGACCGACGAAGCCGACGAGACCGATCTGGCCTGATCGCCCTCCTGACCGACCCAAGCGCGCGACCATGACGACCCTTACCTACACCGTCAAGCTGGCAACCGAATCCGGCCCCGCAGCGCCGCCCGCCCCCCGGCGGGCCCGGCTGCTGCTCGAATTCAAGGATCCGGTCAACGACGCCTACCGGCAAACGACGCTCGTGCTCGACGCCGACACGCCACAGCGCACGTGGCAGATCGACGTGGGCGCGGCCGACGCCGGGCAGGCGTTCTATTCCTCGGTACTCGACTACGAGGCCAGCGAACAGGTCGCGCGCCCTCCGGTCGCTTTCGTCGGCACCCAGGCCACGGTCGGCGGACCGGCCGACCCCGTCTCCGTCGTGGCGCTGCTCGAGGCGCTCGACTGGGCCGCCGTGTCCTCGGTCCGGGTCGCCGTGGGCGGCGCATCCCACACGTTCTCCCGCGAGCGGCCGCATGCATGGTGGTTCGCGGTGCCCGGCCCGGGCATCGTCGAATGGCGCGCCGACTATGCGATGACCGACGGCACCACCCGATCCGGCGCGGGCGTGGCCACGCAGGGCGTCGCCGTCATCCCCGCGCCGCCGGTCGAGGTCGGCTTCTCGATCGCGACCGCCGACCTCGACGCGTTCGCGGTGGCGGCCGTCGCGCTTCGCGTGACCGGCCACGACGGCGTGACGCGGAGCGCCGAACTCGGCAAGACGCATCCGGACGCGACGCTGTCGCTGCCGTACGCGCCGCCGGGCCAGGCGTGGTTCGCCTACGACTGGACGGTCACCTACACCGACGGCACGCCGCCGTGGACCGCGCCCGCCCGCTCGAGCGACGGGGCGACGTCGATCGTGCTCGGCGATTTCGGCCGCATCCTGCTGGCCAGCGACAAGATCGACTTCGACGTGGTCGGGAAAGTGACGCTGTCCTGGCGCTACAACAACACACCCAAGAGCGCCGAGCTGTCCCGCGCGCAGCGGTCGGTCCTGCTGCGCCCCGACCAGGACTACGATCGCGCGCAGCCGCTGATCGCCGGCCTGTCCTACGTGCTGTCCAGCGGGTCGACGAATCTCGAGGGCGAGGCGGTGCCGCAGGGCCGCTTCGAGGTGCCGTATCCGCTGGGCACGCGGCTCGTGCGCGTCTTCGCGCCCGGCCTGCTGGCCACGCCGCCGCTCTACAGCGCGATGAAGCTCACGTCGGTCCAGACGCTGGAGCTGGGGGCGGGCTGGCAGTTGCAGAACGGCCTGCCGTCGATCAGCCTCACCCCGGGCGCGCCGACCTGGGAAACGCGCGTCGCCGCGGTCGATCCGGAACGGGTCGCGCTGATTTTCTCGGGCACGGCCACCCCGGCCGGCGGCGGCCGGCCGAAGCAGATCGCCGAAACCCGCTCGCCGTTCGAGCTGACGCCCGCGGGCCCGGAGATCCCGCTCGCGACGGTTCAGGTGTCCGCCCAATCCGTCGACTGGGAACGCTATGCGCGCGTGGAAGCGAGCCTGTGGACCGGCAGCGACGCGCAAAGGGAAAACGAACAGACCGTCTCCTTCGACCGCAACAGCGCCGACGCATGGTGGGCCTACCTGCCCGCGCCGGGCGCCTACGGCCCGTCGTTCCGCTGGTCGGCGACCTACTATCCGGCCGACGGCGCGTCGCCGCTGCACAAGGCGCCGACGGCCGGCGACAACCCGCGCCTGTCGCTGCCCCCGACCGTATCCTGAGCGCGGCCCGCCCGCACCAATGCCCACCATGCCCATGGCCGAACTCCACCCGGCGGTGCAGCGCGCGCTGGCGCTGGCGTCCTCGTACGGGACGCCGGCACACCCGCTCGCCGCGCCCGCGCCGGACGCCGCGCTGCGTCACCTGCTGCGCGACCGTTCGCCGGCGGAACCCACCGCCTGGAACGACAGCAAACTGGGGCGCAGCGGCTTCCCGGTGGAAATTTCCATCGCGTTCGGCCGGCCGGAACTGCGCTACACCGTCGAGCCCGCCGGCCCGGACATTCCCCCCGCGCGCCGGCTGAACCGCGCGGTGGCGGCCATCGCCGCGCTGTCCGACGAATCGGTCGAACCGGCGGACCTCGCGGCGATCGCGTCCTTCCAGGGCAATGCGGCGCTCGCCTGGGGCGCATGGCTCGGCGGACGGCACGGCGACGGCAAGCCCCGCTTCAAGCTCTACGCGGAGGTGCCCGAACGCGGCGCCGAGCCCGCCGTTGCGTGGGCCGCCCGCCATCTCGGCGACCTGTCCGCCATCGTCCGGCGCGGCGCGCGGCCCGTGATGGCCGGCTGGCAGCCCGCGGGCCGGCGCGCCGAGCTTTACTTCCGCACGCGCCGCCTGTTCCGCGCGGACGTGCCGCTGCTGATGGCGGCGGCGCGGCTCGACCATCGCGCCGACGAAGTCCTGGGCCTGCTGCAGGATGCCTGCTGCAGCGCCATCGAGGCCGCGCTGCCGGCCGCCGACTTCGGCGTCAGCATCGGCGCCGGACCCGACGGCACGTCGACGTTCACGCTGTACGCGGTCGCCAACGACCTGTTCGGCGGCGATGGCCGCATCCGCGAAACGGTGCTTCGCGTCGCCGCCGCCCGCGGCTGGGACACGCACTTCTACCGCGCGCTGAGCGAACCGCTGGCGGACGCGAGCGGCTTCGTGACCCGGCACGGGATGTTCGGCATCGTCGTGGCGTCGGACCAGCCGGCGACCGTGGCCATCGGACTGACGCCCGACCACCCCGAGACACGCTCATGAGCGCCTCGCTGCCCGCCCGCGCCGCCGACGCGATGTCCAATCCACTCGCCGCGCTCGACGCGCTCGTCGCCGCCCAGGCGCCCGGCGGCGCGTTCCCGTCGCACGTGAGCGTCGATGCGCACCACCACGTCGACGAGAACGCCTTCGTCACGGCCCTGATCCTCGACGAACTGGCCTGCCTGCCGGCCGGTACCGCCGATCGCGCGATCGCCCGCGGCCTCGACTTCCTCGAGAGCTGCGCGTCGCTTACCTGCGCGGGGGCGTTCCATTTCTACCCGCCCGGGCGCATGCCGTCCTGGCTCGGCGCCGACCTGCCGGCGGACGCCGACGACACCGCGCTCGCGCTGATGCTGCTGGCCCGCTTCGGACGGCTCGGCACGGCCGAGGCCTTCGACACGCTGGACCGCGTGCTGCATCCGTGGCGGCTGCATTACCGCCCGGAGTACGCCGATCCGTGGGTCGCGCAAGGAGCGTGCCGCACCTGGCTCGACCGCCGGGCGGCGCCGAATCCGGTCGATGCGTGCGTGAACGCGAATGTCGCGACGGCACTGACCGCGTTCGGCCGCGCCGACCACGACGCGTGCCGCGCCGCGCGCGACACCGCGCTGGACGCGATCGCGTTCGTCGCCGAGAACCCCGCGCATCGCGGACGGCTCACCGCCTTCTACCCCGACCTGTGGGAGCTGGTGCATGCGCTGCGCCGCGGCGCACGGCGCGGCGTCGCCGGCTTCGCGCAAGCGGCCGCGCGGCTGGCCGGCATGCTCGCTCCCCATGCCGGCGCGTACGCCACGGTGTGCTCGTCCACCGACCGGCGCTGGCGCTGGACAGCGCCCCTGTTGCAAACCGCGCGCGCGCTCACGCGCGACACGCCCTAGTCGTCACCGCCCATCCCTTTCACTGGAGAGATTCCATGCCTGGCGTTCATACCGTCCCGCCGTCCCTGTCCGCTTCGCTCTACGGCAACGCGTCCGATCCGAAATCGGGCCTGCAGGTCAGCACCCGCCTGATGGAAAGCTACGAGATCGTCAGCCCCGTCACCGGCGCGAGCGACATCTCGACGTTCCTCAATTCCGCCGGACGCCTCGACATCTATTCGTCCGGCACCGCGCAAAAGGTCTACCGCATCCGCGCGGACAACCAGTCGGACACCGGCTGGACCGAAGCCGATCTCGGCGTCACCGCGAGCCAGATCAGCCCCTACCTCGCGCGCAGCGACGATTACGACAACCCCAACCTTCTCGGCATCGGCACGAACGGCAAGCTGACGCTGAGCCAATGGAAGGACGGCCGCTATGCGCAGGCCGACTGCCAGCCTGCCAGCGCAAAGCGCCCGCTCAAGCAGATGCTGTCGACCCGGAATTTCGGCAACATCTACGTCAACGTCGTGCTCGACAACGACGAAGTCGGCAGCAGCTACCTGAGGAAGGACGGCACCTGGGGGTCGACCGACTGGGTGCCGATCCGCAAGAGCCAGAGCAGCACGGACAATGCCACGGTCAAGCGCATCGCGATGTGCTCGAACGATCCGGTCCAGCAGTCGCTGTTCGCCATCGGCCCCGACAACGCCGTGCTGTTCGCGCAGAGCGACTTCCGCTTTTCCTATTTCACGACGCTCGGCTACAAGAAGGCGATCGACATCGCGGTCGTGTCCGACCAGGAGAAGCGCCTGAACATCTTCATCGTCGACACCGACTTCGGCATCTGGCAGAAGCGCGAGAAGAAATACAGCACGTCCGGCATCCAGTTCGACGACTGGGTGCTGGTCAGCAACGCGGCGCCGGTGACCGGGCTGCGGGCCGTCATCAACGCAGGCGGACTGCTCGAGATCTTCGCGATCGGCAAGGACCAGCGGCTCTACCACACGCGGCAGATCAGCAGCGGGCTCAACAAGGTCAACTGGTCGAGCCTGTTCCAGCTCGGCAACCCGGTGCCCAACACGAAATTCACCGTCGGCCGCAACGCCGCCGGCTTCTCGGAAGCGTATTCCGTGTCGTCGGACAGCAAGCTGTACCGCTTCTGGCAGGATCCGAAGACGACCCAGTGGACCAACGAGGCCATCCGCCTGCAGGGCACGGGCGAGATGACGCCGGTACCGACCCATGCCACGGAAATCACCGTGCTGGACGACGCCGGGCAGCTCGCGGTCAATGCGCAGGTCCACATCGATGCGGCGTCGATGGTGCCGCTGCGCATCAACGGCCTCTACTACCAGGCGAGCCCCGACTACACGATCCCCGTCCTGTCCGGCGGCGGCGGCAAGGTCGTGATCGAGCGCTTCGCCAACAGCCTCGCGAGCCCCAGCTACCACGTCCGCACGCAGTACATGCAGCCGGGCGAAGGCGTCACCGTGGAGCCGAACGGCGCCCTGCAGGAGAAGATGCACGCGGTCGACGCCGACGCCGTCTGGAACGCGAAAAACGCCTCCGGCGCCTACCTGCTGGACGGGGATTTCCGCACCCGCGAAAACGCCGAGAACGTGGCGAAGGTCATGCGGCAGTCGATGTCGTTCGGCATGCCGGCGAATGCGGCCGTCCGGAGCCAACGCTACCTCGGCGCGAACCGCTCGCTCGTCGGGCTGCGGCATACGACGCGCGGCACCGCCGACCCGTTCGCGCTCGTGCCGGAAGACGTGCCCGCGCAGCACTGGCGCGTGTCGTTCACCGATAGCGGCCTGCACTACGACGACCTGTCCGCGGACCAGGCCGGCGCCTACCTGCTGCGCTCCCGCACGCTGGCGACGTCCGGCGACGAAACGCTGATCAATGCCGGCTTCCTCGACATCGACTGGGGCGACATCTGGAACGCGATCAAGAACGGCGTCGGCCGCATCATCAACGGCCTGAAGGAATTCGTCGTGACGACCATCATCGATCCGGTCACGCGGCTCGTCAGCGAGATCAAGGTCGTGTTCAACTTCCTCATCGACGGCGTGACGTACCTGATCGACAAGACCATCACGCTCTTCCAGCAGGCGTTCGATATCGTCGAGGGCATCTGGAACAAGCTCAAGGTGTTCTTCAAGGAGCTGTACGAGTGGCTGGCCTTCTTCTTCGCATGGGGCGACATCAAGCGCTCGGCGGAGGCGACCCTCCATACGTTCGACGCGACCTTCGACTATCTGCTCCTGGCGGTCGATGCGGTGAAGGGCCAGGTGGCGGCCGGCTTCGACCACCTGCAGACGGAGATCGACAAGGCCGTCAACACGTTCATCGCGAAACTGGACCCGAAGCTCGGGATCGGCCAGTATGCGAACGACGTCGACCAGCCCGACCCGCGAATCGACGAATCCACCAGCCACAACGTGCTGTTCAACGCGTTTTCGGACAACTACAAATCGACGCGCGCGCTGGCCCGGAGCGATGCGCTGGTGCTCGACACCGACCCGCTCCAGGGCCTGTGCGAGAAACTGAAGGACGTCGCCGACAACTTCGAGTTCGGTCAGGGCAAGAATGCGTTCAGCGCCGCCGCCACGTACTTCGAGCAGATCGGCCGCACCCCCGATCGCGTGCTCGACCTGCTGATCGCGGGCACCGTCAAGGTGATGGAGGGCGTCACCCAGTTTGCGCTGAGCGCGGCCAAGGGCCTGGTCCTGACGATTCTCGACCTGGTCGGCGACGTGATCACCGCGATCAAGGACCTGTTCGACACGGAATGGGACATCCCGTTCGTCTCGCAGCTTTACAAGCTGATCACCGGCTCGTCGCTGAGCATCAAGGTGCGCGACCTGTTCTCGTACATCGTCGCCATCCCCGGCACGCTGCTGTACAAGCTGGTGAAGCACGACGCGCCGTTCCCCGACGCCGCGAGCGTCACCCGCTTCAAGTCGTCGTTCACCGCGCAGTGGCTCGCCGAGCAGAGCGGCATCGCGCCGAAGTCCGAGGTTTCGCTGATGGTCAGCGCCGAACAGAAATCGGCCATCTCGATCTTCTTCGGCGTCTCGGCGTCGGTCTGCATCTTCGCCGCGACGATTCTCGACACCATCGAGATCGCGCTGCAGACCGAGGAGACCGAGGTGGAGGCGATCAGTACCGGCTCGCTGTTCATGGGCTTCGGCTCCGCGTTCTTCAGCGTGCCGTGGATGATCGCGAGCGATGCGGGCGGCTTCTCGTGCAACGACGCCAAGGGGCTCAACAACCTGCTGTGGCTGCTGAACACCGTCGCGGGCTATGGACGGGCCGGCGCGCTCAAGATCGCCGGCAAGAAATACAAGATCCCCGCGGAAGTGGATCAGATCACGGTCAATCTGTGGGGCTGCGCGCGGCTGGCCCTGACGATCGTGTGGGCCGTGAAGAGCGGCGAGGAGCTGGACGGCTTCGAGGCGGCGGAGGCGTTCGTCGACACGATCACCGGCCAGGTGTTCCGCTTCCTGGGCGTCAAGGCGGTGGTCACCGCGACCGAGGGCATCTCGCTCCTCGCGCTGCTCGTCATCGTCGGCCTGGGCGGCTTCACGACCACCGCGCTGCATCTGGCCGTGTCGCTGAAGTCCGAGGAGGCCGTCGCGAAGCGCCTGCCGGCGCAGGCGCTGGCGTGACGCCGGCCGGGCGGCGGCGCGGCGCCGGCCGGCCGTGACGCGCTGCCGCGCGGCGACACCCGGGCAGGCCGGCCGGGTGTCGCCGCACCACGACGGCCGGCGCAACGCCGGAGGCGTCGTGCGGCGGCCCGGGCGTCAAAGGAACAGCAACGCCTCGTTCAACTCCGGCTCGCTACACGGCTGCCCGCGCCAGCCCAGTTGCACCGGGACCGAGTAGAGCCGTTGCGCGCCGAAACGCGGCCAGAAATGGCACAGCCCCGGCGCGATCACCTGCACCACGTGCAGGCCGATGTCGGGCCGCGTCTTGTCGACGACGAGCACGTCCATGCCGGCTGCCGCGATGCGGCCGACAGCATGCGCGATCGCCGCCGGCAACGACGCGGCGTCGACCGGCTGCCACGTCGACGCGGTCGTGGCGGGCGCCTCGTCCGCCGGATACAGGAACCGGGTATCCGCAAGCTTGTCGCGATCCCACGGGTGCGGCGCGTCCGCCGTGACGTCGAGCAGCTGGTTGACCTCGGTCAGCGCCCGCTGCACCGCGATGCGGCCGTCCGGGTGACAGCCGAAACCGATCGAGAAGCGCCCGTCCTGCGGATTCTCCGCCAGCGCGGCCACGGTCGGCACGCCGAGATCGGCGGTGATGTCGAGCGCCCACAGACGCCATCCGAACGTCGCGTATTCCCGCACGAGCGCCTCGAAATACGGATCGTCGAAACTCGCGAGTTCGACGCCCGGGCGCGGAATCCGGTTGTACCACCAGATCGCGACCGCATCGCGCTCGATCAATTCGAGCATGCCTTGCAGGATGGCCTCGTCGACGCTCGATCCCGCCGCGCAGCCGTTCGGGTTGTGCACGCATGCGGCCGGCGCCCGCGCACTGTCGGGCGTCTCCGCATAGCAGTAGCTCAGCGGCACGAGGCGGCGCCGGCCGGTCACGAGCGACCAGGCCGGCGTCCAGTCGATCACGTCGCGCGCCGTGAAGCGCGGCGGCACCTGCTTGCGAACGTCGCGGGTCAACGCGTTGATCGCGTCGCGCGCGTCGAATTGCCGTTCGCTGAACTGCTGAAGATCGTTCACGTGGATCGGGGCGGCATCGCACGCCGGGTCGGCGAGCAGGCTGTCGATGCTTCCGGTCAGCGTCGCCTCGTCCCCCTGGTACACGCTGCTGAAACGCTCGAGCGCCTCGCATAGCGCGCTCGTACGCGCCTGCTCGTCGGTGCGGCCCTTGCCGGAGCAGATCCGGTCGAACCGGTTGCTGCCCGGCACGGCGGCCGGGCACACGAGAAAGCCCGACGCGTAGACCTTGCGCAGGCCCGCATGCCGCTTCGGCATCGGGTGCAGATAGGCGATCGCGCCGCTGACCGGCGAGATCAGGTGCGCATGGCGCGCAAACACCTGCTGCGGATCGGCGGTGCGGTAGCCGCCGTCGGCGCGCGCCAGCGGCGCGGGATCGGCGAGTCGCGGCGCCCGCGCCGCCTGCTCGCGCATCCATGCGGGATTGCCGCAGCACGGGCATTGCGGCCGCTTCAGCACGCGGTGCCGCTCGGCGGCCAGCGTGTCGATGCGCTGCGCCACGATATGCGTCTGCGCGCGCTCCGATGCCGTGCGGCTGACCGCGATCTGCTCGAGCGTCGCCGCCACGAGCGCGGCCGCCGCCGCGGCCGCGGCGCGCGACGCGGCCTGCGGCAGGCGCGTCGCGTCGCTGCCGTGATGGCGCGCGAGCAACGCCTCGACCGGCCGGTTGATGCGAATCCAGTAACGCACGCATTCGATGCACGGCGCGTCGGCAAGCGCGCCGCCGCCGGCCAGCAACGGCCCGATCAGCGTCTGCACGCCGCCGGCCGCGACGACCAGCAGCGCCCCGCCGCGCGCCGCGACGCGGGCGGCGCACGCGGCGAGATCGTCGCGGTCGTGCGTATCGGCGATCGCGACGGTCAGCGCGGCATCCGCCACGACGTCGATGCCGGCGGCGTCGAGCGCGCGCCTGAGCGCGGCGTCGTCGGCGCCGAACCGCTCGACCGCGACGCGCAATTGCGCGACCTGCGCGCAGGCCGCGTCGCCGTCGAGGCCGGCGCGCTCGAAGAAGCCGCGCGCCGCATCGTCGTCGTGCGGGGCGTCCGCGCGCACGTAGGCGCGGCGCACCAGATGGTCGAGCCCGGCGAGCACGTTCCATTCGCCGAACTCGCCCGACAGCGACGTCACGATCTCGCCGGTCGTCATCCGTGTCCGCAGGCAGGCCGCGATCCGCACGAAGAGCGCGCCGGACAGCATCGCGCGCTTGAATTCGTCGACGACGAACAGCGTGTCGGGCCCCGCGTCGAGCACGCGCAAATGCGGTTTGAAGCGCAATATGCGCGAGAAATCGTCGAGCATCGTCTGCCTCCAGGCAAGTCACAATCGCCGCCGTGCGGCCCGTCCCGCACGGGCTGCACGGCGGCGCACGGCTCAGGCGCGCGCGGTCAGCAGCACGTGAACAGGTAGCACGGCCCGGCGTCGCTGTAGGCCGCGAGTGCCACCGCCTCCTCGTTCAGCTGTGCCGGCCGCGCCGGCACGCCGACCGTCATCGTGTTGCGCGGCAGGCGCCAGCTCCCTTCGCGGCTGTCCCAGCCATAACCGGCGCCCGGCTTCACCACCTCGAGCTCGAGCAGCCACGGGCATTGATAGTTGAAATATCTCGAGAGCGCATCGAACGGATGCGTCAGCAAGTCCTCCTTGAACACCGGATCGCGCCAGGAAAGCGCGATCGCGCGCAGGTACACCTGCTGGAACTCCAGCATCGATTCGAGCGTCGGCGTAGCGTTGTCCACTGCCATGTGAGACTCCTTGAGGTTATTGACGGTCCAGGATGTCGATGTGGTTCGCGTTATACGCGGCGAGCGCCTGCGCGTACTGCGACAAGTCTTCCGGCGCGGGCGGCAGGACCAGCGTGAGCCGGTTGTTGCGCAGCGTCGTCCAGCCGCCGTTGACGTCCGGCGTCCAGCGCGACGTGTCGTTCTTGACCTGCAGGTCGATCTGAAACGGATAGTCGTACTGGAACTGGTCGCTCAACGCCTGGATCGGGTCGGTCTCGAGCGCCTCGAGGAACACCGGGGAATGCCAGGCTAGGGCAATCGCCTCGATGATCACGGCGCGGTATTCGAGGAATTCCTCGTACGTCGGGGAACGCAGATTCTGGGCCATCGGTTTGCTCTCCAAGAAGGACGAATGGGACCATCTACAGCAGCGCATGCAACATCGTTTCGGCGTGCGTGGCGATGCGGCCCATGCCCGCCGTCGTTGCAATTCCGGCTGCGCGCCGGCAGGCGGCCCGGGCCGCCTCGCCGTTTCGCCGCGGGTCGGCCGCGCGCAGGTACTCGCATTTCTTCAGCAGCAACTGGGCTTCGTAGTAACGCTCGCCGGTCGATTCGCAGCGGGCCAGGCAGTGCCCGAGCTGCGCCAGCGCGGCGGCGAAATCGCCGCGCCCGGCATCCAGCTCGGCAAGCAGCGACGCGTAATAGGTCAGCCCGAGCAGCCCGCCCGACGCCTGCTGCGCATCGAGATGGGCGACCAGGCCCGCGCGATCCCCGTGCGCCCACGCGCGAATGATCGCCGCGTAGTGCCCCACCGCGCGCAGCCGGTGCACCTCCGACAGGCGCAGGATCGCCTCCGACAGCGCGAGCGCCCCGTCGCGGTCGCCCGCGAGCTGGCAGGTTCGCGCGAGGTACATCATCGTCACGCCGAGCGTCGGCAAATGGTCGAGGCAGGTCGCGCAATGCACCGCGTCGCGCCCCATCGCGAGCGCGGCCTGCGGATCGTCGTCCATGCACCAGCGCACGCTCGCCAGCGACGCCATCGTCCACGCGCGCGTATCGAGCCCGAGGATGCGCCGGTGGTCCGCGTCGCGTCGCACGTCGTAGCCCGCCAGCACCGCGTCGAACGCGGCGCGGGCGCATGCATAGTGGCCGTCGATCCACAGGCTCATGCCGCGCATCGTGTCCGCCGCGACCTGGATGCCGGCCTCGCCGCGCCCGGCCGCGAGCGCGTCGAGCCGCGAGCCGATCCGGCGCACGGTGGGACGGTCGCCCGCGACGTGGTAGTAGGTCGACAAGGTCCAGAGCGCGCTGATTTCGAGCGCCGGATCGTCGAGCGTCTGCGTCTGCCGCAGCAACTGCTCCGCATGCGTGCGCACCTGCGGATCCGCCCAGCCGAACCGCGCCATCGTCGCGTGCGTCAGGGTCGTGCGGAGCCGCGCGCCGTCGTGTTCGCGTTGTGCATAGGCGGCGTTGCCGAGCCAGTCGAGCACGGCCTGCCCGTAGCGGATCGCGTCGTCGTACCGCGCGCGTTCGAGCGCGCGCCGCGCCGCGTCGATGCCGTGGGCGATCGCGTCGGCCAGCGCCCCCGCCTGCGCGAAGTGCCCGGCGACGCCGAACGTGTGCGCCCCGGCGCCGCGATCGGCTTCCGCGCTCAGCGCGCGGCCGACCCGCGCATGGTTGCCGCGCCGCACGGCGGCCGGCATCGATTCGTAGGCGGCATCGCGAATCAGCGCGTGGCGGAACGCATAGAACACCCGATCGCGCCGATGCTGCGCGTACACGATCCGTTCCTCGAGCAGCAGCCGCAGATGCGCGTCGAGCGTGGCCCGATCGTGCGGCGACGCGTCGGCGAGCAGTTGTGCATCCACCTCGAGCCCGATGGTCGCGGCGAGTTGCGCCGTGTCGCGCGCATCGTCGATCCGGTCGAACGCGAGACCGAGCATGCCGCCGAGGCTGAGCGGAAGCGGATAGGGATCCGTTGCCCGCCGCCCCGCGGGCGCCCCCTCCGCCACATCCCGCGCGTGCATCGTGCCGCGC
>NZ_JPGL01000104.1 GCF_000732615.1 Burkholderia paludis | reverse complement strand
GCGCTGGCGACGCTGTTCATCACGGCGGTGACGATCGGCGTGATCGTCGTGAACCGGATGATGATCGCGCGCGAACGACGCCGCATGGCCGACATGAAGGCGGCCTTCGCGGCAGCCTGAACGCCCCGCCCCTTTCCATCGACAACAAGACCCGCGCGCCGCGCCATGCGGCGCGCGAACCGATCGCAAGTTGACAGGCGCACGACAAGGAGAATCCGCAATGAAGAAGAAACTGATCTGCCTGCTGGTGGCCGGCGCGTTGCCGGGCATCTCGCTGGCCGACTCGACATCCGCCGAGATCAAGGCGCTGCAGGCGCAGGTCGCGGCGCTGCAGAAACAGATGAAGGCGATGCAGGCGCAGCTCGCCGCGAAGCCCGGCGGCGCGGTGGTCGCGACGTCCGGCGCGGGCGCGGGCGCGGGCGCGGGCGCGGGCGCGGCGGCCGCCGCGGCCGTCGATCCAGGTTCGCCGGAATACGGCAAGGCGCAGGCCACGCTGACCAACGACGAAGTCACCGAAATGAAGCAGCAGATCGCGAACCAGCAGCTGAAGGTCGACTCGCTGTCGGACGCGGCCAACACGGGCCCGATCGCCGGCCTGTCGGTAACGGGCTACATCGACCCGACCTACATGTACAACCGCGCGGCCGGCACGTCGTCGTTCCTGTTCGCGAACCACGAGAACGCGTACAACTACTTCAACAGCACGTTCGGCGATCTCTACCTCGACATCAAGAAGACCTTCGGCGTCGGCCCGATGGCGCCGTCGGCCGAGATCACGCTGATGCCGAACCGCGGCAACGGCATCACGCTGCTGCAGAACTCGCGCGGCTCGGTCACCGACAACCTGCTGAACACCGCCGTCGTCAACGTGCCGATCACCGCGGAAACGACGCTCGTCGCCGGCCTGATCCCGAGCTTCGGCGGCTACGAGGTGCAGCAGTCGAACCAGATGCTCACGCTCACGCACAACCTGCTGTACGACTTCTCCGATCCGGGCAGCTACGTGGGGGCCGGGGCGAACTACACGAAGGGCAACTGGGCGTGGAAGTTCTTCGTCGGCAACGAGCAGTACCGCACCTACGGCTCGGTCACGACGACGGGCACCAACGCGCTCGGCGATCCGATCACGACGAGCAACAAGGTGCCGACCTTTACCGCGCGCGCCGACTACACGTGGTCGAGCGCACTCGATATCGGCGGCTCGTTCAACATCGGGCGGCAGACGCTGTCCAGCTCGATCGACAAGAACGGCGTGGTGCATTACGGCCCCGGCGGCGCATCGCCGAGCGGCTACGGCACGTTCTTCTTCGCGGAAGCCGACGCGACCTACACGCTCGCCGACGTTCAGTACAACGCGGAACTCGACTACGGCCAGCAGCAGCACGCGGCCTTCAACGGCGGGCTCGCGCAATGGTACGGCCTGTCGCTGCTCGCGCACCGCAAGTTCAACGCGCCCGTGGTCGGCCGCATGGGCGTCACGCTGCGCTACGATGCGCTCGTGAACAGCAAGAACGGCGGCGGCGGCGGCGGCATCGCGCTGAACGGCAACGGCATGGATCCGAACAACGGCTTCGGCGTCGATGCGAATTGCGTCGCGACGTCGCAGGCGAACGGCGGCCTCGGCTTCGACTGCAAGGGCGCGATCCGCCAGGACGTCGCGCTCGACCTGCTGTTCTATCCGACCCAGCAGATCACCGTGAAGGTCGAATACCGGCACGACTGGGCGAACAACCGGGTGTTCCTGCGCAACGACGGATCGTACGGCAAGTCCAACGACCTGCTCGCCACGCAGTTCATCTATTCGTTCTGATGCGGGCCGCGCGGGACGCCGTGCCGCGCGCACGGCGTCCCGCGCCGTTTTCACCGGCCGGATGACGGTGCGCCCCACGCCGCCGCCGGCCGCCACGAGGGAGTCGGTTTCATGACGCAGTCTTTCACCCGCCGCGCCGACGCGCTCGCGCGCGACTCGTACTACGAAGCGACGGCCGTGCGCCCCGCCGTGGACGACCCCGCGCTCGACGGCACGATCGACGTCGACGTCTGCGTGATCGGCGCCGGCTTCGCGGGCCTGTCGACGGCGCTCGACTGCCGCGCGCGCGGGCTGTCCGTCGCGGTGATCGACGCGCACCGGCCCGGCTGGGGCGCCTCGGGCCGCAACGGCGGCCAGGCGATCACCGGCTTCGCGAAGGACGAGGAGATCGAGCGGCAGCTCGGCGCCGACGGCGCGCGCGCCGCGTGGTCGCTGTCGCTCGATGGCGTCGCGCTGATCGCCGAGCGGATCGCGCACTACGGGATCGACTGCGACTTCACGCGCGGCTACCTGACGGTCGCGACGAAGCCGCGCCGCATCGACGACCTGCGCGCGTGGATGGACGCCGCGACGTCGCGCTGGGGCCATCCGTCGCTCGCCTGGCTCGACACCGGCGCGATTCGCGCGCGCATCGCGTCGACGCGCTATCTCGCCGGCGTGCACGATCCGCTGTCGGGGCACCTGCATCCGCTCAAGTACTGCCTCGGCCTCGCCGATGCAGCGCGGCGCGAGGGCGTCGCGCTGCATGCGCATACGCCGGCGCTCGACGTCGTGCGCGGCCCGCGGCCCGTGGTGCGCACGCCGTCGGGCGACGTGCGCTGCCGCTTCGTCGTGTCGTGCTGCAACGCGGGCCCCGGCGGCATCCTGCCCGCCGCGACCGCGGCCCGCATCGCCCCGATCGCGTCGTACATCATCGCGACCGAGCCGCTCGGCCAGGCGCGCGCCGACGCGCTGATCGCGCAACGCGAGGCCGTGTGCGACAACAACTTCTTCCTCGACTATTTCCGGCTGTCGGCCGACCACCGGATGCTGTTCGGCGGCCGCGCGAATTCGGCCGGCGCATCGCCCGCCGCGCTCGCCGAAACGATCCGGCGGCGCATGGCGGGCGTGTTCCCGCAGCTCGGCGACGTGCGCGTCGACCACGCGTGGGGCGGCTTCGTCGACGTCACGCGCAACCGTGCGCCGGACTTCGGCGCGCTCGATCCGAACTTCTTCTACGTGCAGGGCTTCAGCGGGCACGGCGTCGCGCTCACCGGCATCGCCGGACGCGCGGTTGCCGGCGCGATCGCGGGCGACACCCGCGCGTTCGACCTGTTCGCGCGCATGCATCACCGGCGCTTCCCCGGCGGCGACGCCTGGCGCCAGCCCGCGCTCGAACTCGGGATGCTGTACCACCGCGTGCGCGAGCTGTTCTGAGCCCCCTTTTTTATTCGTCATCCTGATCATGCTGACATTCGCCAACCAGCCGCACGTCGCGTCCTACTACGCGGCGACCGCCAACGATACGACCCGCCACGCGCCGCTCGCCGGCACGACGGACGCCGACGTGTGCGTGATCGGCGCGGGCCTCACCGGCCTGTCCGCCGCGCTCAACCTCGCCGAGCGCGGCCATTCGGTGACCGTGCTCGAAGCGTCGCGGGTCGGATGGGCGGCCAGCGGCCGCAACGGCGGCCAGCTGATCGGCGGGTTCGCATGCGACATCGACACGTTCGGGCAATTCATGCCCGAAAGCGACGTGAAGCGTATCTGGGACATGGGACTCGAAACGCTGTCGCTCGTGAAATCGCGCATCGCGCAGCACGACATCGACTGTGCGCTGGTGCCCGGCTACCTGACCGCCGCGAACACCGAGCGCGACGCCGACTCGCTCAAGCGCTGGCGCGACGAGGCCGCGAAGCGCTTCGGCTACGACCGCTTCCACTTCGTCGAAGCCGACGAACTCGGCGACTATGTGCAGTCGGAACGCTATTGCGGCGGCCTGTACGACCCGGACAGCGGCCACCTCCACCCGCTCAACTACACGCTCGGCCTCGCCCGCGCGGCGACCGGCGCGGGCGTGCGCATCCACGAGGACAGCTGCGTGACGCGCGTGCGCGACGTCGCCGGCGGCCACGTCGTCGAGACCGACAGCGGCAACGTGCGCGCGCGTTTCGTCGTGCTCGCATGCAATACCTATGTCGGCACGCTCGCGCCCGCGCTGTCACGCAAGATCATGCCGGTCGGCACCTACGTGATCGCGACCGAGCCGCTCGGGCCGGCGCGCGCCGCCACGCTGATGCCCGCGCGCGCGGCGATCTGCGACAGCCGCTTCGTGCTCGACTATTTCCGGCCCGCGCCCGACACGCGGCTCGTGTGGGGCGGCAAGGTCAGCTACTCGACACGGGAGCCGCGCGATCTCGCGGCGGCGATGCGCGCGGACATGCTGAAGACGTTCCCGCAGCTCGCGGACGTGAAGGTCGACTACGCATGGGGCGGCTTCGTCGACATCACGATGAACCGTGCACCGCACTTCGGCCGGATCGCGCCGACGATGTACTTCGCGCAGGGGTTCTCGGGGCACGGCGTCAACACGACCGCGCTCGCGGGCCGGCTGATCGCCGAGGCGATCGACGGACAGGCGAGCCGCTTCGACCTGTTCGGCAGGATCCGCCATCGCGACTTCCCGGGCGGCGCGGCCTTGCGCACGCCGGCGCTGGTGCTCGCGATGGGCTGGTACCGGCTGCTCGATGCGTTCGGCGTGCACTAGGACGCAAGACCGGGGCGCACAACCGGCCCGGAAATGCATCCGGCGCACCGGTCTTGTCAACGACGCCCATCGAAAATCGCTGATAGCGCCTGACTCCGCCCTATGGAAACGGCGTTTCCCCGGCCGATGCGCGGCCCGGCAATCCGGCCGCGCGCCGCCCTCCGCCGCTAGTCGGCCACCTTCTGCCGCATCGTCACGAACTCCTCGGCCGCGGTCGGGTGGATGCCGATCGTGTCGTCGAACTGCGCCTTCGTCGCGCCCGCACGAATCGCGATCGCGATGCCCTGGACGATCTCGCCGGCGTCGCGGCCGACCATGTGCGCGCCGATCACGCGCTGGCTGTCGCGTGCGACCACGAGCTTCATCAGCGTGCGCTCGTCGCGGCCCGACAGCGTATGGCGCAACGCCTTGAACGACGTGCGGTAGATGTCGACGTCGCCGTGCACGCGGCGCGCATCGGCTTCGGTCAGGCCGACCGTCGCGACCTCGGGCTGGCTGAACACGGCCGACGGCACGTATTCGTGATCGGCCGCGACGCGTGAGCCGCCGAACAGCGTGCGCGCGAGCAACCCGCCGTCGCGCGTCGCGACCGGCGTGAGCTGCGGCCGTGACGTGACGTCGCCGATCGCATGGATCGACGGCACCGACGTCGCCGAATATGCGTCGACGGCAATCGCGCCGCGCGCGTCGAGCGTGACGCCCGCCTGCTCGAGCCCGAGACCGTCGACGTTCGGCACGCGGCCGGTCGCATACAGCACGTCGTCGTACGGCCCGTGCCACGCCTCGCCGATACGCACGCGCAACGTGCCGTCGTCCGCGCGCTCGATCGCCTCGACCTCCGCGCGCGAATGGATCGCGACGCCCTGCTTCGTCATCTCGTCGGTCAGGAACCCGCGCACGTCGTCGTCGAAGCCGCGCAGGATCCGCTCGCCGCGATAGAACAGGTCGACGCGGCTGCCGAGGCCGTTGAAGATGCCGGCGAACTCGACCGCGATATAGCCGCCGCCGACCACCGCGATGCGCCCGGGCAACCGGGCGAGCGACAGCGCCTCGCGCGACGTGATCGCATGCTCGATGCCGGGCCGCGGCGGCAGCGACGGACGCGAGCCGGTCGCGATCGCGATGTGGCGCGCGGAGATCGTGCGTTCACCGATCGCGACCGTATGCGCATCGACGAGCGTCGCGCGCCCCACGTGCATCTCGACGCCCGATTGCCGCAGCAGGTTGATGTAGATGTCGCTGAGCCGGTTGATCTCGCGATCCTTCGCGGCGATCAGCGCGGGCCAGTCGAGCGTGCCGGCGCCGAAGCGCCAGCCGAAGCCCTTCGCGTCGTCGACTTCGTGCGGGTAATGCGATGCGTAGACGAGCAGCTTCTTCGGAATGCAGCCGCGGAGCACGCAGGTGCCGCCGATCTGCTCCTGTTCCGCTATGCCGACACGGGCGCCGTACGACGCGGACAGGCGCGCGAGCCGCACGCCGCCCGAGCCGGCCCCGATGACGAACAGGTCGTAGTCGAAATCCATCGCATTCCCTCATCACGGTTCGGATGAAGGCACGATAGCAAGATTCCGGCATTCTTGCGGCGCACGGCGCAGCCGGGCGCGCGCGCAATAAAAAACGGCGAGAGACGTGGCCTCTCGCCGATCAAACCGGCTGCCGGGTGTGCCATGCGTCACCGATCGACCACATGCCCGACCCGCCGGCCGCGCGGCACCGGTCCGTCCGGGCGCGCGAACGGCGCGCCCGCGGCCGGACCGGCCGCCATGCTCATGCCTGCGACGTGTCGCCGCCGTCCGTCGCTTGCGTATCGTCTGCCGCCTGTTCGTCGTCCTTCTTCTTCTCGACGAGACCTTCGAGCGCTTCCGCGCCCTTGAAGCCGGCGACGGCAGCCGCCGCCTTCGTCAGCAGGCCCGCATCCGGATCCAGCTTTTCCGCGCCTTCAACGGCTGCGACTGCACCGGCGATTTCACCCACGGTGTTCAGGATACCCATCGTCATCCCCTTTCAAGAAAATCGTGAGCGCATCGTCCCACGAAAAAAACCGGCAGACAGCGATTGTCATCGCCGGATACACAAGTTACGCACCAGGCCGGCCGCGCTCGCCGAGCGCCACCGGAACGACGCACGCGCGAGCCGGACGGCACGCGACGGGCGATGCACGCAGCGTAGCGGAAAGCCTGCGCGCGCACTGTAAAAGTATGTTCTGGCTTGCCGACGGATCCCTTACGGCGCGGGGGTCTCGTGATGAAGCATTCGCCGAATAGTCGTGCGTGCGCATGAAGGTCGCGTGACGAAAAAAAAGAGGCGCCTCGCGGCGCCCCTTCGATGCGTGCCGGGCGAATGCCGGCGCATGCGTTCCGACGTTCGTCAGAAGATATTGCGCAGGCCGATCGCGATGCCGGTCTGGTTGCTGCGGCCCGGCAGCTCGACGTTCGCGGCGCCGTTCGTCTTGTTGAAGTCGACGGTGCCGTAGACTTCCGTGCGCTTGCTGAGCGCGTACTCGGCAATGCCGACGATCGCGTAGCGGTTGCCGCTCGCGAGCGTGCCGTTCGCGGTCATCGCGTTGCGCATGTGGTCGTAGTAGAACGCGCCCGTCAGCGTCAGCGGCGCGGTGACCTGCCAGCTCACGCCGGCGAACGGGCCGTCGTCGATCCGGCCGGTGCCCTTCGCGACCGGAATCGTCTGCTGCGCGAGCAGGCTGTCGACGAAGCCCGTGTCGTCCTTCGAGCGCAGGTAGCCCGCGTAGATCTTCGCCTTGCTGAACGCGTACACGACGTTCGCGTGGTAGATCGTCTGCTTGCGCGCCGAGTTGTCGCTGTTCTGCTGCGCGCCGGCCGCGACGCTCAGCGGGCCCATCACGTACGACAGCGACACGCCCCACGCATTGCCCTTGCCGAGCGAACCCGGAATCTGGCCCGAGAAGCCGCCGGCGCCGGTCGATTCGTAGTTGGTGCCGGTCGAGTACATCGCCTTCGCGGTGAGCCCCTCGAACTTGCCCGTGTACTTGATCTGGTTGTCCGCATACAGGCCGCCGCCGAGTGCGACCGGCAGCCACGCGTTCTCGAGGTAGTTGCCGACCGTCAGCGGATCGTAGGTGTCCGACAGCAGGTCGAACAGCGGCGTTTTCTGGCGGCCGAGGGTCACCGTGCCGTACGGGCTCTGCAGGCCGACGTACGCCGCGCGGTTGAACAGGCGGCCGCTGTCGGCGGATGCGCCGTTCTGCAGGTTCACGCCGCTTTCGAGGTTGAACACGGCCTTCAGGCCGCCGCCGAGATCTTCCGTGCCGTAGATGCCGAAGCGGCTGTTGGTGATCGCGCCGTTGGTCATCGACAGCAGGCCGTCGTTCTTCGCGTTGGCGTTGGTCAGGTAGCGGATGCTGGCGTCGGCGACGCCCCAGAGCGTGACCGAGCTTTGCGCCGCCGCGTACTGGCTGGCGAATGCGAGCGCGGCGCCCCCTGCGATGGCTGCGAGCCGGGTGGTCTGCTTCATGAGCTTTCCTTTTTTTAGGTGTCTCCGTTCATGGCCGGCCGCGTGCGCAGCCGGGTGGCGATCGCTCGCGTTCCTGGCGCGCGCGATGCGGCCTGAATCATATGACGAGTGCAATCGTTGAAAGAAATTGAAACACGCGGTAATCGTGCGAATGTCGCCCGGGAACAACGGTTCCCGCGCCAGGCTTGCCTCGCACGCGGGCGGAACGGTGCGCGACGGTGCCGGCCGGTGCGCGCGGCGCTGTAAGATTCGGCGCCGGGAAGGCGAGGTCACAAACGGAGCGCGACGGGCCGGCCCGCGCGATCGACGCCGCCAGCGCGTGCCGCAAGCAAGGACGGCACGCGTGGCCGGTGCCGCATGGTCGGGGCTGCGTCGCCGGGGCTGCGTGGCCAGGGCTGCGTGGCCAGGGCTGCGTGGCCGGTGCTGCGCGGCCGGGGCTGCGTCGCCGGGGCTGCGTCGCCGGGGCTGCGTGGCCAGGGCTGCGTGGTCGGTGCTGCGTGGTCGGTGCTGCGTGGCCGGTGCTGCGTGGCCGGTGCTGCGTGGCCGGTGCTGCGTGGCCGGTGCTGCGTGGCCGGTGCTGCGCGGCCGGGGCAACGTGGCCGCGCCGGAGCGCACCGCAGCGGATGCACCGCGGCAGCAACGGCCGCCGCGCCGGGCTTGCCGTCAGGCCGTTTGCGCGGCCCCGTCGTCGCCGCCGCCCTGCCCCGCGCGATGCCACGCGCGCCGCACGATCTCCACGAATGCGCCGACGAGCAGCAGCACGGCGCCCCACAGCGCGACCGTCGGCGCGAGCCGCGTCACGAGGCCGCCGACCACCGCGCCGGCGAGGAAGCAGAAGCTGATCGTCGCGAGCAGCGCCGAGTCGTGCAACGCGCCGGCGTCGTAGCGCGGGATCAGCCCGACGAACAGCTTCTGCGCGGCGCGCCGCAGGTTGCCGGTCGTCATCACCGACGTGTACGACAGTTCCTCGAGATGGGTGAACGACAGCGTCTGCAGCGTCGCGACGAACGAGATGCCGGGGATCAGCCATGCGCTCGATGCGCCGACGAGGCCGCTCGCGGCGACGCCGAGGAACGCGATTTCGACGAGCAGGCTCGCGAACGCGGTGTGCCGCATCCAGCCGCGCTGCGCGGCGAGGCCGAGCAGGTGCGCGACGAACACGGCGATCACGAAGCCGACAAGCGGCGGCACGTGATGCAGCGCGGCGGCCCATTCGCCGGCCGACAGGTTGATGCCGAGCAGCGCGACGTTGCCGGTCATCGTGTTCGCGAACACGTGGCCGTGACCGACATACGTGTACGCGTCGAGATAGCCGCCGGACAGCGTCAGCAACGCGGCGACAGTGAGATTGCGGCTGGCGCCGTCGAGATCCATCGAGCCTCCCGTGAAGAATCGCGCCAGTATGGCGCACGGGCGGCCGGTTTGCGCCGGTTACTGCCCGATGCCGGTGAGCCCGATCAGCGCGCCGCCCGCGAGCAGCCACAGCGGATGGATGCGCGTGCGCCATGCGAGCACGGCGCACACGGCCGTGACGCCCCACTGGATCGCCGTGCGGTTCGACGCCTCGGCGATCAGCACCGCGCTCGCCGCGACGAGCCCGGCCGTGACGGGCATCATCCCCTGCTGCACGTAGCGGCGCCACGGCCGGTCGCGAAAGCGCTCCCACGCGTGCAGCGCGAGCACGGTGATGACCGACGACGGCCCGAACTTCGCGACCGTCGCGACCAGCAGCCCGGCCCAGCCGGCCACGTGCCAGCCGACCAGCGACACGATCATCATGTTCGGCCCGGGCGCGGCCTGGGCCAGCGCGAACAGCGAGGTGAACTCGTGCGCGCTCATCCAGTGATGCACGTCGACCACCTGCCGCTGCATCTCCGGCAGGATCGTGTTGCCGCCGCCAAACGCGAGCAGCGACAGCTGGCTGAAGATCGTCGCGATGGCAATCAGTGTGGCGTTCATGGCCGGCCTCCTTGCCGGGTGTCGCGCGCGGCGGCCGGCGCTTGCGCGGGCTGCGACTGCGGCGCGTCCGCGTCGCGGCGCCGCGACGCGAGCCAGATGCTGACGGGCGTGAGCACGAGCATCGCGGTCAGCAGCGGAATGCGCAGCAACGCGATCGCGACGAACGCGAGCGCCGCGATGCCGGCCGCCGCACGCATATGCCGCAGCGGCTTCGCGACCTTCACGGCCATCGCGACGAGCAGCCCGGCGGCCGCGGCGGCCAGCCCCGCGAACAGGTGCTGCACGTGCGGATCGTTCTGCGTCTTCGCATACAGCACGCCGAGCGCGACGACGACGAGCGTCGGGCAGGCGATCAGCCCGAGAATGCCGGCGAACGCGCCGGCGACGCCGCAAAAGCGCATGCCGACGGCGACCGACAGGTTGATCACGTTGCCGCCCGGCAGGAACTGGCACAGGCCGAGCAGGTCGGTGAACTCGTCGGCGGAAAGCCACTTGCGCTCCTCGACGATGATGCGCCGCGCAAACGGCAGCGCGCCGCCAAACGACATGAAGCCAAGTGAAAGGAAGCCGGTGAACACCTCGGCGACGCCCACGCGGCGGGGCGTGGCGGCTGGCGGCTGGGAAACGGATTGCATGGGGATCCTCATCAAACGGTTCGCCGAGGTTACCGCCGTTCGACAGGCCTGCAAAACGATTTTATCGGCGCGCCCTTGTGATCTAGAATCACAAGCATGGCACGCGACCTCCCGCCCTTTTCCGCGCTTCGGGCCTTTGAAGCAGCGGCAAGACATGAAAGCTTCAGCGCCGCCGGCGACGAGCTGCATGTGACTCATGGTGCCATCAGCCGGCAGATCGCCGGGTTCGAGGCGTGGCTCGGCCGGCCGGTGTTCCACCGCTACGGCAAGCGCGTGAAGCTCACCGACGAAGGCCGCCGCTACCTGGACACCGTGCGCGCGGCGTTCGACAGCATCGCGCTCGCGACCGAGCAGTTGCGCAACACGGGCGCCGCGCGCGTGCTGCGCATCAATGCGCTGCCGACCTTCGCGATGAAATGGCTGCTGCCGCGCCTGTCGCGGTTCCAGCGCGACGTGCCGAACGTCGAGCTGAAGCTGTCGACGTCGAACGCGCCGCTCGACGCGCTCGACGGCTTCGACGTCGCGATCCGCCGCGGCCCCGGCCACTGGCCGAACTGCACGAGCGGCCACTTCCTCGACGAAAGCGTGATTCCCGTCTGCAGCCCCGCGCTGCTCAGGCGCACGCCGATCGCGCGCGCGGACGATCTCGCGCGGCACGTGCTGCTGCATTCGGATACCCGGCCGGAAGGCTGGCGCGACTGGTTCGCGGCGGCCGGCGTCGCCATGAAGGGGCGCAAGCGGCAGTCGTTCGACCACTTCTACCTGGCGCTGCAGGCGGCCGTCGACGGGCTCGGCGTGGCGCTCGGCCCGCTGCCGCTGATCGACGACGAGCTTGCGAGCGGCCGGCTCGTGATGCCGCTGGAGGGGCCGCGCATCGCGACGCGCAGCTACTGGTGGATCGCGCCGCGCGCGCCGGCCGACGATCCGCTCGTCGCGCAGTTCTGCGCGTGGCTGCAGGCGCAGTCCAATACCGGCGCGTGAGTGCGCGCCGCCCGCGCCCGGTCAGACCACCGGGCCCGGTTCCTTTTCCTTGCGCAGGATCGCGTACAGGATGATCGCGCCGAACGTCGCGGTGCCGATCCCGCCGAGCCCGAAGCCGCCGATCTTCAGCGAGAAGTCGCCGGCGCCGAGCACGAGCGTGACGGCCGCGACGATCAGGTTGCGGTTGTCGGAGAAGTCGACCTTGTTGACGACCCAGATCCGCGCGCCCGTGACCGCGATCAGCCCGAACACGACGATCGACACGCCGCCGAGCACCGGGCCTGGAATCGTCTGGATCACCGCGCCGAATTTCGGCGAGAAGCCGAGCACGATCGCGATCAGCGCGGCGACCGCGAACACGAGCGTCGAATAGATCCGCGTGACGGCCATCACGCCGATGTTCTCCGAATACGTCGTGACGCCCGTGCCGCCGACGCTGCCCGACACGATCGTCGCGAGCCCGTCGCCGATGAACGCGCGGCCGATGTAGCGGTCGAGGCTCGTGCCGGTCATCGCGCCGACGGCCTTGATGTGGCCGAGGTTCTCGGCAACGAGGATCACCGCGACCGGCGCGAGCATCAGCATCGCGTGCGGATCGAACACCGGCGCGGTGAACGCCGGCAAGCCGAACCACGCGGCGTGCGCGACGATCGAGAAATCCACCGGCTTGCCGAGCCCCATCCCGTTGGTCGCGATCGCATAGAGCGCGTAGGCGATCGCGAGCCCGACGAGGATCAGCAGGCGCTGCATCATCCCGCGCGCGAACACCGCGACGCCGCCGACGCACAGCACCGTGACGAGCGCCATCACCGAATCGAAGGTCGACGCCGACACGCCCTTGACCGCGATCGGCGCCAAGTTCAGCCCGATCACCGCGACGACCGCGCCGGTCACGACGGGCGGCATCAGCGTCTCGATCCAGCGGGTGCCGACCGCCTGCACCAGCGCACCGAGCGCGACGTAGACGACGCCGCACGCGACGATCCCGCCGAGCGCGACCGGGATGTTCGGGTTCGGGCCGCTGCCGCCGTAGCCGGTCACCGCGATCACGAGGCCGATGAACGCGAAGCTCGAGCCGAGGTAGCTCGGCACGCGGCCGCCGACCAGCACGAAGAACAGCAGCGTGCCGATGCCCGACATCAGGATGCACAGGTTCGGGTCGAAACCCATCAGCAGCGGCGCGAGCACCGTCGAGCCGAACATCGCGACGACGTGCTGCACGCCCATCGCGACCATCTGCGGCCACGGCAGGCGCTCGTCGGGGCCGACCACGCGCGCTGCCGCACCGGTCGATTGCACCCGCCAGCGCGGGAAATAGGAATCGGACATGGGGAAAAGGGCTCCTGTCGATCGCCGGCTGCGGAGGATGCGCCGGTCTGGAATCTGGCGCGAGTTTACGGAGCGGGAATCGGGCTGGCAAGCGGATAGACGCGCGGGCCGGCAAGCGCGGGGGGGCGGCTTGCCGGGCGCGCGAACCGGGGCGCGATGCGCGGCCCGGCTGCGGCTGCCGGCCGCGCATCGCGCGCGGGCGGCAGCCGGCGCCGGCTTCGACATAAGCGTGCGCTCACATCGAAGCCGGCGCGTCGTGCATCACGGATTGATGTACTGGAACAGCGAGAGGTTCTGCAGCGCCGAGTAAGCCTTCTGCGAGCCCGTCAGCGCGTTCTGCATCTGCAGGAACTGGCTGATCGTCGACACCATGTCGGTACTCGTCACGTTGGACAGGTTGCTGGTGACCTGCAGCGTGTCGGTCTGGTTCACGGTCTGCATCGCCTTCACTTGCTGCTGGCGGCCGCCGACCGACGCCTGCACGGTGAGGACGTTCGTCATCATGTTGTTCAGCTTCGTCGTGCCGGTGGTCATCGCGTTCGCGAGCGCGGCGGCGGCAGCCGTATTGCTGCTGACCGGCACCTTCAGCGCGGCGATCATCGAGTCGAGCGCCGCGAACACGTCGGTGCCGGCCTGCGGCGCCGGCGTGACCGTGAACTTGTCGCCGGAGGCCGGGTTGCCCGACACCGGCACGGTCAGGCCGTTGCCCAGCGCGATCGCGGCGCCGGCCGAATACGGCTGCGCGGCGGTCATGGTCGGCGGCACGGCGGTGTTGTCGGTGACCGTATAGGTCGGCGCGGCGGTCGTGCCGCCGAACGTGATCGTGAACTGGTGCGTATTGGTCGCCGCCGACGGGCTGGTGATCGACGCCGCGCCGATCGTGCCCGTCCCCGTGTTGCTGGCGCCGGCGGCCGGCACCGGCTGGCTGCCGAGCATCGGCACCGACAGGAACACGCTCGCGCCGTTGTCGCTCTGTGCGACCGTGGTCGTGTCGGCGATCTGCACCTGGCGCGAACCCGAGTCGCCGCTGTACGTCACACCGCCGCCCGGCGCATTCGCGAACGGCGCGGTAGTCGACTGGAAGCCGGCGAACAGGTAGTTGCCCGAGCCGTCCGTCGAGTTCGCAAGCGTCAGCAACTGGTTGCGATAGCCCTGCAACTGCGTCGACAGCGCCGAGCGGTCGCTGTCGGACAGCGAGCCGTCGCCGGCCTGGATCACGACCGTGTGAATGCTGTTCAGCAGGTTGTTAACGCTGAAGAGCGTCTGGCCCTCGGCCTGCAGCGACGACAGCGCGGTGTTCTGGTTCGACGAGTACTGCGACAGCGTCGCCGACGTCATCGACAGCTGCACGGCCTGCGCGGCGCCCAGCGGATTGTCGGCAGGCGTCGAGAGGCTCACGCCGCTCGAGATCTGCTGGTACAGCTGCGAGAGCTGCGCCTGCTGATCGTTCATCTGCGCGACGTTCATCTGGAAAAACTGCGTGGTGGAAATCCGCATCGCTTCGATCCCCGAAATCAGTTGAACAGGCCGAGCACGGTCTGGAACAGCGTCGACGCGGTCTGGATCACCTTCGCGTTCGCCTGGTAGGCCTGCTGGTACTGCATGAGGTTGGCCGCCTCTTCGTTCTGGTTCACGCCCGACACCGACTGCTGCGCTTCCGTGATCTGGCCGATCAGCGAAGTCTGCGCGGCGCTCGACGACTTCAGCTGGCTCGTCGTGTTGCCGATGCTGTTCACGTAGTTCGCGTACGCGCCCGTCAGCGTGGTCGTACCACCGCCGAACGCCTTCGAGTTGACGAGCTGCGACAGCGCGAGCGCGTTGCTGCCGTCGTTCGTGCCGCCCGTATTCGGCGCGACCGTGAAGGTGTCGCCGGCCGTGGGCGTGCCCGACACCGTGACCGTGACGCCGGCCGTCAGCGTGATCGGCGAGCCGGACTGGTAATTCTGCGGGCCGGTAGTCGTCACCGGCGAGGCGGTGTTGTCGGTGACCGTGTAGGTCGGGATGGCGGCCGTGCCGCCCATCGTGATCGTGTAGTTGTGCGGGTTGGCCGCGGCCGTCGCGCTCGTGACCGACAGCCCGCCGATCGTCCCGGTGCCCGTGTTCGTCGTGGTGGCCGACGGCACGAACGGCGCCGCCGCCGCGATCGCGGCGCCGTTCGACGTCGCGAGGCCGAAGCCGTTCAGCGCGCCGCGCGTCGGCAGCACGGTGAACTGGTCGCCAGGTTGCATCGTGCCGGACAGCGACAGGTTCAGGCCGCCAATCTGGCCCGGCATCTGCGCGTTCGACAGCGTGCCGACCACCGCACCGCTCGCGCGATCGGTCAGCGTGTAGTTGGTGCCGTCGTACGACAGCGTGTAGTCGCTCGTGGTCGGCTGCGCCGCATTCGCGAACGATACCGACAGCGTCGCGTTGCCGGTGTTGCCCTGGTTCGCGTACGTGGCCGGCGTGCCGGTCGTGAACAGGTTGCCGCCGACGTTGCCCGACTGGTTGACGCCGAGCGCGTTCTGCGCGTTGACCTGCGCGGCGAAGCTGGTCGCGATCGCGCCGAGCTGCGCTTCGGCCGGGTCGAGCGTCTGGCTGCGGAACGCGAGCAGGCCGCCGAGCGTGCCGCCCGACAGCGACGTGCTGGACAGGGTCTGGTTCGGCCCTTGCGGGTTCGCGCCGGCGATGCCCTGCGACACGACGGTCAGCTCGCTCGGATCGGACGGCGACGTGACGGCCGCGAGCTGGTAGCTCGTGCCGGCGACGACGAGCGGCGTGCCGCCCGCGAGAAACACGCTGTAGCCGTCGCTGTTGCTCACGACCTGCACGCCCGCGAGGTTCGACAGGTTCGACACCGCGAGGTCGCGCTGGTCCATCAGCTGGTTCGGCGGCTGGCCCTGGCTGCTCGCGGCCGCGATCTGCTGGTTCAGCTGCGCGATCTGCGCGGTGTAGCCGTTGATCTGCGTCACGGTGCTCGTGAGCTGCGTGTTCACGCTCTGGCGCAGCGCGTCGTATTGCTGGCCGGTCGCCGTGATCTGGTTCGCGAGCGTTTGCGCGTTGCTCATCGCGGTCTGCCGCACCGACGAGTCGGATGCGCTGTTCGCGACGTTCTGCAGCCCGGTGAAGTAGTTCGTGATCGAGCTCGAGATGCCGGCCGTCGGGCTGCCGACGTAGTTGTTCAGCTGCGTGACGAGCGAGTACCACGTCGACAGCGAGCCGCTCTGCGTCTGCGCGCTGTTCAACTGGTCGCTCAGGTACTGGCTGTACTGCCGCTGCACGGTGACGGTGTTCACGCCCTGCGGCAGGTAGCCGCTGCTCGTGTACTGGCCGCTTGCCTCGGCATAGACCGGACGTTCGACCGAATAGCCCGGCGTCGCGGCGTTGCTGATGTTCTGGCCGGTCGTCGTGAGGCCCCAGAGCGCAGCATTCAGGCCGCTGACGCCGAGGTTCATGAGTGTGTTGGAAGACATGCGCGATCCTGATGAGCCGGCCGCGCTGCGGCCGCCGGGTTGCGTGACTCCCGGTATAACGGCCGCGGATCGGAAAAATTGAGGAAAAAATGCGCGCGCGACGCGCGCTGGCGCGTCGCCCGTCGCAACGTCCGGCCGACGGTGCCGCGAACGCCGCGCGGGCGGCCCGGTGCGGGCCGGCGGCCGGGTGCGCGTCAGGCCCGCGCGAGCGAGCGGCGCTTCATCTCGAGCTGCGTGATCAGGCGCTGCAGCGTGTTCTCCGCGCTGCCCGGCAACGACATGTAGCGGAACCCGAGCTGGTAGCGCCGCGACCCGTTCGGCAGCTGCGTCGAGCGCTGCGACACCAGCTGCAGGTCGAGCGACAGCTTGCCGTGGCCGGTCAGTTCGAGCTCGACGTCGGGCAGCAGCGTGCCGACCTCGAGCGCCTCGACGCGCTCGTCGGCCGTGCGCAGCCCCACCCCGCCGAGCGACAGGTTATGCACCTCGAACAGGAAACCCTCGCCGTCCGGCAGCTTGCCGCGGCACAGGAACGGATCGACGATCGGCGCATCGACCCGGAAATACTCGCGGCGCTGGATGCACATCAGCACCTCGGGGAAATCGGCGACGAACGCCGGCAACCCCTCGTAGCGCGTCTCGCGCGGCGTGCTCGTGGTGAATTCGACGCGCACGCCCTCGGGAGCCGCCGCGAACGTGCAGTGCGACGCAGCCAGGATGCCCGCGTTCTGCTCGGCCAGCGCGCCCCAGTCGAACGTAAACGTCCGCGCGCCGACGTCGACCTCGAGCAGGCGCGTGACGAGCTGGCCGCCCGGATACTGGACGGTCAGGAAATCGCCCCGGTTCACGAGGTTGCGCAGCTGCACGCCGATTTCCAGCGGATTGCGGCGGGCATAGTCGGGCCCGGAGTGGCCTGCATCCAGGCTGGGGTCCGTCGACGTTTCGATATTCATGGCTAGCCGGTCTTTCTTTCATGGACGCGCCGGGGCAACCGGTGCGCAATAAAACCGGGCCAGAACGGGGGCCCGGTCGCAGGTCTCTCACACTTAGCGGCAGTGCTGACCGAAAGTTTAGATCGAATTGGGGATTTTTTTCGCGCAAACGTTGAAACCGCGCGCGGCGGGCTGCCGGGCGCGGTCCGAAGGAAACAACGGGCGAGTGGCCGGCGGTGCGCCCGTCAGCCGATCTGCTGCATGATCGAGATCAGCTTCTTCGCGTAATTCGGGTCGGTCGCATAGCCGGCCTTCTGCATCCCGTGCGCGAAGCCCTCGACGCTGCGGCTCGCGCTCAGCACGCCGGAGTAGCGCGGATTGTTCTTCAGCAGGTTCGCGTAGTCGGTCATCGCATGCTCGTACGAATCGTACGCGCGGAACTTCGCGACCACGCGGCGCGGCGCGCCGTTCACGTACTCGGTCGTCAGCGCCGACACCGTGCGGCCCGTCCAGCCCTTGCTGGCCTTGATGCCGAACACGTTGTAGCTCGTCGAGCCGTCGCTCGCGCGGATCTCGCGCTTGCCCCAGCCCGATTCGAGCGCCGCCTGGCCGACGATGAAGCGCGCCGGGATCCCGGTCGACGCGCTGGCCGCCTGCGCGGGGCCCGCGAGCCGGTCGACGAACGCGTCCGCGTCCTGCACGCCGCTCGCGCCCTTCAGCGGCGGCGTCAGCGCGCTGCCGCCCGAATAGCCGCGCCCGCCGGCGAGCGCGCCGTTGTTCGCCGCGTCCGCGTAGGCCCGCGCCATCGCGTTCATCGCGGCGAGGCCGCCTTCGTTGCCGTCCGCACCCGCCCCGCCCATGCCGCCGACGTCGGCCGCCGTGTCGCTGCC
>NZ_JPGL01000103.1 GCF_000732615.1 Burkholderia paludis | reverse complement strand
GTTCGCCACGGAATGGATGTGGCAATACAATCATGAGCGCCCCAACATGGGCCTTGGTGGCGTAACGCCAAAACAGCGGCTGGCCATGGCCGCTTAGCCTCTACTTCTGACTCGCGTTAAAAGCGGGGGTATTACCCGAGCGCTTCGTGCGTCCGCTGAGCGACCCCGCACAGCCGGATTTGGTGGCTCTGGTCACCCGGCGACGCCAACTTGTGGCGTTGCGACTCTCCGAGTGTCAGCGCCTGCGCCTTGCTCGTCCGGTCACACGCCCGAGCATCCCAGCTCTGTTCGAAGGCATTGCCTGTCCTTCATCGAGTTCTCCTTGCCTCTAGGATAAAAGAGAACTCACTTGCCGAATGGCTACAAGAAACGTCTCAGGTCAGGGCTGTGTTTCCTGTACCTGCGCAAAGTGAAGGGCTTCGGGTGGAATCATAAGAGGATCTACCGCATCTATCGCGAGCTCGAGCTGAATCTCCGCATCAAACCGCGTAAGCGGCTTGTGCGGCAGGCGCCGGAGCCACTGGTCGTACCGATGTCGGTGAACGCTGTGTGGTCGATGGATTTCATGCACGACCAGTTGAAGGACGGCCGAAGTATTCGGCTGCTCAACGTCATAGACGACTTCAACCGGGAAGCCCTGGGCATCGAGATCGACTTCTCGCTACCTTCTGCCCGTGTCATAAGAGCCCTGGAGCAGATCATGGGATGGCGGGGAAGGCCGGCGGCGATACGGTGCGACAACGGACCGGAGTACCTGAGTGAGGCGATCACGCAATGGGCCGGCCAGCACGGTATCGCGTTGAACTACATCCAGCCGGGCAAGCCGCAGCAGAACGCCTACGTGGAGCGCTTCAACCGCACGGTACGCTATGAATGGCTGTCCCAGTACTACTGGGACGACCTTGAGCACATCCAGCAGTTCGCCACGGAATGGATGTGGCAATACAATCATGAGCGCCCCAACATGGGCCTTGGTGGCGTAACGCCAAAACAGCGGCTGGCCATGGCCGCTTAGCCTCTACTTCTGACTCGCGTTAAAAGCGGGGGTATTACCAACCACGCAGCGCGTCGTCAGCGACACGGTTCCGTGTGAGACTCGTTCCGCCTTCGTCGCGGCTTCGTGCGCTAGTGCATCGCACATCGACGCGCGATGCACGCCGATCTGTTTCCGTTTCGTTGCTCGATCATCGACAAACTGTGCGCGGACATGATCAGCCAGCCGCGCGCGAAGCGTCGCGTTTTCGTTCGGGTGTCGGGCGCAGCCTGACCAAAGAGGGTTGGGGCTCGGTCGTGGCTGCGTCCACGATTGTGGCCCCAACCCATATCTTGCACAGCCTTCGACGGGAAATTTTTCTGGACGGAAACCGTGCTTTTGCGCATCGCCGTCGTACAGCGTGCGTCACGCGAGCGTGCGCACACGTGACGCAGACCGCGCACGGCAGCAGCACGAAACCGCTACGCGTGCGAACAGCATGCGTTCGGCTTCTCGTTCATCTTCGTGCGGGAACCGTGTACGGCGTGATACGCACGCGAACAGTTTTCGTGACATCATCATCACTACACCCGTCCACGCTTCGCGGCGACCACGACGACCACGACGACCGTGCAACACGAAACCACTACGGATACGAACGACATCGCATGCGTTTTCGTGCAGGCAGCGAGAACAGACCGGCGCGCGTCGGGTGCATGACCGCGTGCGACGCTATGCGCGTGTGAGCAGATTTCGCACAACGATCGGTGCCGGATTGCTCACAATATGTCACGCAATCGACTCGATGTCGGTCACGAACAACGCCAGTTCCGTTTCGATGTGTTCCGTGTCAGTAACCGCGTGCAGAAACTCATCGGGCAGGGTGAGGGTTGTGCAACCGCGCGCTCGCGCCCGGCCGCACACCGCCCCGCTCCACTCGCTCTCGCTCGTTACGCCGGACTACCCACCTGCTCAGGAGCTTCGCCCCGAGACCCCGATACGCACGCGAACAGATTCCGTGCCTCACGTCATCACTGTCGCTCAGTCGCTCAGCCAAGCGACCCGGTAAATTTGGCCCTCTGACCCGGTAAATTTGCCCCGCTGGCCTATCCTGCACGGGCTTAAAAATTTTCAAATTTGAAAATTGATTTGGCCCTTTGAAGATGCTGACCGCATCCGTTGAGCGCGAAGCAAACGACGCCACCGACTGCGCAACGGCCAGCATCGCAATCGGTAATTGTCGGCGGCTGCGCTGGCCGACACGGGCGACGACCATCGTGCAATTGCCGATACCGCACGCAGTTGCCCGCTTGCAAGCATCAACAGAGCGGCTGCCCGCATGCGCATGTCCTGGTAGGGATGGTTGATCGACAACTGCTGCAAGGTCTGCTCCTCGGCTTCAGTCAGCACCACGATGCACTCCATGTCAGGCTCCGGCGTATGCGATTTGCCGAAGCTAACAAACTTCAAACACGTTTACCAGCAACACTTATGAGGCGACCGTTAAACTGAATAGTCAATCGCTATGCCTACCCAACCTCATGACCGTAAAAATATTTCACCCCATTTTCCCATGGCATTTTTGCAATACAAGATACATAATCAAATACGCTTTGCATCTTTACATCGTCGATCAAATCACCATAGTAAACAGGACACCGCTCACCGCTCCATGTTGACAACAAGATCGGAATATTTGCTAGTGGAAATTTGGAATCCCCTTGTTTGGCATGCATTGCAGTTTCAATAAGTGATTTGCATAAATTTCCAGGATGCGCAAGTACCCCTGCATAGTAGTAAGCACCTGGCACCAATTCTTTCGCAAATCCCGAAAAATGGTTGGCCAACCAAACCAGATCGACATCCCCACCATCATAACCCCAAGGGAACAATCTATTTATTGCCGTGAGAATGTCCGGCACGATCGATGTTCCCCCATACTCACCTAACAGCGCAAACAAAAACGGGATGATCTCCGGCGATAGTGTATCAGGTGCTGTCACAACTGCGGTAAGCACATCGTCATGATTTAAATCATCCAACAAATTTCCTACGAACTCAATATCTCTGTGTCTGCTTGTATAGCAGAACAGTCGGATTGCCTGCTGCCGGACAGCCGAGTTCTTACTGGATATGATCAAATCCTGAAGATTGGAGCGAATAGAAAAATCCCCAAGCTTCATGCGTGTACAAATTTTCAACAACAACTCAGTCTCATCTGATGCATGCTCAAATGAATCATCCTCGTGTGATGACTTTGGCCCAAACCACATTCCTGGACGAAGAATATCGAAATCTGCCATTAGCTACCCTTTTAACGAAGTCCTTGTTGGCGCTGCCACAACAGTACTTGATTCTGGAATGTCGTGGCTTCTGTATGTGCAGGATTTAGTCCGAATTGGAAAACCCCGCCTGGTGTTTCTTGGTATATCTTAAGAATCGATGCATTTTGTTTTCCATAACCAAGAGCGGAATAAAAAGACAAATCAAGTCCATCCAGCTGAGATGCGTGAATTGTGGATTCGCCGGTGAATGTGATATTCGTTGCCGCATTTTCACCCCCAAATGCAAGACCTTGGACGTGATGGCCCTGAGGTAGATCTCCAGCCTTTGCGGCCGATTGATATTCGGCACGTGCCGCTGTTAGGTCACTACCGGAAACAATTGCTGTCCCTGGCGCATCAGGATCAGGAAAGAACGATGGATTTTGAGCATGCAGTTGTTTCGCCTGCTCATAATATGGCCCATAAACTTGCTGACCAACGGTCGGCACGCCTTCTGCTGCCGTCCCAGCACCTACACTCTCTGTGGCGATATCCACGTCGCTGAGTTCACCCTGCGCCATTCTACTCGCCGAAGCAAACCGATTGGCCAGCGGCGCGCCCGGCATCTGGTATCCAGCTAAGCCAGCAAGCGCACCGTCGGTCGCCACGCCAAGCTGTGAAACAGTATACGCCGCCGCGTTTGTACCGCCCATCCAGTACGTCGCCCCGGCAAGAACGCCCGCTACCGGACTGGACAACATGTTGTTCAGCGTCACTTCCCCCACGCTCGGTGCAGGGAACCTTCGGGCGATTTGTTGTTGTGCATCGGGCACCGTGTAATTCGCCCATTCCCAGGTCTGTCCCAGCTTCGTACCCAGTGATGCGCCTGAGTTCCAGATCTGTCCGATCCGCGCGAAGGCGTCGTAGTTTGATGGCCCATTCAAGGGCTGTCCCATTCCGTCGACCAAGCCAGTACTTGGCGCCACCGCAATCGTCGGCAGGTGGGCGATGCCATCCGAGCCTACCGGGTAGAGCGCATAGCCGTTACCAATGTTCGCCGCACCCGTCTGCAGTCCATCGGCTCCTGACCTGAATGCCGACGCATTTAGGTCGATGGCATTCTGGTCGATCAAACCGTCGCTGTAAGCATCTGCCGCACCCGACATCGCCCCGTCGAAACCAACCCCATACGCAGTTGCAAACGGAGTACGGCTCGCAGTCGTATGCATCCCGCTTTCATCTAGATAACTACGCACATAGTCATAGCCGCCGTTGTCCCCGCCCGCATCGGACATTGCCGTTGGCTGCCCTGGTTCGGTCAAATCATTGCCCGCTAACAGCGTGCCTGGGGCGTTGCTGTACGTGTTCTGCGCTTCGGCGAATGCCCCTGTCATTTGATTGAACACGGTGTTCGTGTAGGCATCCCCGGTCAGTGACGGTCCGCCATTCCACGCTGCTGTATCGCCCATTGGGCCATATAGCACCGCGTCCCCCGGGTTGCCCACATTGATCTGGTTTTCGGTCTTCGCCGCGAACGGATTGCCGCCGCTGTTGCCTTTGGCCGCCAGATTCTCGCCTGCCAGGCTCTCGCCCAGCGCATTGCCAAACGCATCCCCTGCGATCTGCGCTACATCGATGCGCCCACCGCTCATGACAGACGCCGCCACCCCGCCCGCTACGGTGGACAATCCCGCTCCCACCGCGTTTGCTGTCGCCGGTGCAAGCGACTTTGCGAAATCGCTAATGGCGAATTCTTGCCCGACCTTGTCCCCAACTCCGGCACTTATTGCCGCTGCTGCGACGCCTTGCCAGTTGAACGAGTGCTGCAACCCGGTTGCCACTCCGATTCCCTGAGTAACTGCGCTGCTCAAGGCAGCCCGCTCAGCGACCGCGGTCGCATTGGAACCTCCGACTCCCAGTACCGATGCTTCTTCGCCCACACCCGCAGTGACGCCTGCTCCGAGCGCTCCGAGCGCCACACCGTCCCAACTGAAACCGGAACTCGCTCCAATCGCATCGCCTACTGCCTGACTGGCCACCGATCCAACTGCACCGCCAAACGCGGCAGCTCCAGCCCCCTCCAGCGCCGCCGCGCCACTCAAACCAAGCGAACCACTCAGCGTATCCAGACCAATCGCAAACGTGCTCTCGCCCGCCGCCACCGCACCGTTCGCGAGACCCAATGCGACTGATGCCGCGCCGGCCGTATAAATCGTCGCCACCACCGCGACCACCGCCATGATGATCTCGCCGATCGGCCCGCACCCGCCCCCACTGTCCGCATTCCCCGCCGGCACCGGCAGCTCCGGCGAAGTCGACCCGACAATCCGGTTCGCGTCATACGGCGCATATGTCTGCGCGTTGTTGTGCACGTCCCCGACCCGCGTCGGGATATTCAGCACTTGCCCGACCTTCAGGTCTTCGTTCCCCTTCAACCCGTTCGCATCGGCGATCAGGTACCACAGACTGCTGTCCCCGTACGCCGCCAGCGCAATGCTTTGCAGCGTGTCGCCCGCCTGCACCGGATACTGCCCGGTCGTTGCTGCCGGATAGCTGTTCGTCACCGGCGTGTATGCCAGATCGAAATTCCCCACCGCATCGTAGTTCGGCGAGCCATCGGCCTGCGTCGGGTTCGCACTGTCGATCGTCTGACCGTAAATCCCGACCACCTGGCCGTTCACCACCAGTTCGTGCAGTTCCCCCTGCTGGTTCTTGTCCAGCACGTGCCCCTGCGCGTCGTTCACCAGCGTGCGACTGTTGCTGCTCGTCGCCGAATCGACCACCGAAATCAATCGACCGTTCGCGTCGTAGCTTTCCGTCGTCGTCCCGCTCGTCTGGTTGCCCGAGCTTTCGTTCGTGCTGACCGAACTCTGCAGCGTCTCGACATAACCGTCGTAGCGACCGAGCGTGATCGTCGTGTTCGTAACGATCGTGTCCCCATTCACGCCTTGTGTGGTCTGGTACGCCTCGAGGTTCCCCGCCGCGTCGTACTCGGTGTACTTCGTCGTCGTGCTGGAACTCGGATCCGCCTCGTTCGTCACCGCTTGCGACAGCACACGGCCGTCTGCGTCGTACTGGCTCACGGTCGTCGTCGCGCCGGACAGATTCAGGTTGCCGTCCGTCAGCGCTTTCACGTACCCGGCAGGCAGGCTCCCTGCGGGACCCGACTGCACCACCCGGCTTGCTCCGTCATACAAGCGCGTATCGAGCACGATCGCCTGAGCCTGCCCCAGCGCTTGCGTCGTATAAACCGGCGAGTAGATCGGCTGCCCCGACTCGTCGACACCCGTCTGCTGCACCCCCGTCTGGACCTGCCCGTAGGCGCCCGTTGCCACCGTCGACAGCCGGTTCATCTTGTCGTACGAATACCAGGTCGTTTGGATGCCCGTTTGCGACTGATAGCCGACAAGTTGCGGCGCACCGAGCGCCGTACCCGACTCGTCATAGTTCTGCACGTACTCCGGCGTAACCTGCGTCCCCCACGATCGATCCTCGATCCGGTTACCGTTGTGGTCGTACGCCAGGATATGACCCTGCCCCGGCGTGACGTTCGCGAGATTGTTCGCGTTGTTGTCGACCGCTCCGTCGACGAGAATCTGCCGGTTCATGCTGTCGTACGCAAAGAACAGATCCTGAGCATGACCGATCGTGTTGTACTCGACGTGACTGCCGATCGCGACCTGGTGATAGACCGGCTCCTCCGTATAGACGGGCTCCGTCGTATAGACCGGCACCGTCGTATAGACCGGCACCGTGCCGTACACAGGCACTGTCGTGTACACCGGCACCGTCGTATAAATCGGCGCGCCGGATTCATCGGTGCCGGTCTGGACCTGTTGCGTCCCGGTCTGCACCTGCTGCGTGCCGGTCTGAACCGTTTGCGTGCCGGTCTGAACCTGCTGTGTACCGGTCTGCACCTGCTGCGTTCCGGTCTGCACCTGCTGGTAGATCGGATTGCCCGACTCGTCGACGCTCTGCACGTTCGTATAGTCGATGACCGTATGCGCCTGCAGCGTGTTGTACGTGACATGCTCGTGCATCTTGTTGCCGACCTTGTCGTAGTCGGTCTGGGTTGTCACGCCATCCATCGCATTGACGATGCTCAGACGCCCCAGCGTGTCGTAGCCGAGCGTCTGGTTCTGGTACGTCACACCGGCTTGTACGGTCTGCTCCAGCACGTGCTGGCCCGCCGCGTTGTAGCTGTAGTAGGTTTGCTGATTCAGCGCGGCATCGTTGATCTGAACGAGCTGTCCCGCGGCGTCATAGCTGTATGACAGATTCTGGCCGCGCGTATTGGTCTGCGACATGAGTTGGCGCGCGTTGTCATAGGCAAACGTATAGCTCGCCCCGCCGATGTCGGTGTGGCCGGTCAGCTCGCCGAAATAGTCATAGCTCCACGTCGAGACCGCACCATTCGCGTCCTGCGATCCGATCTGCTTGCCTTGCGCGTTGTACGCCGCATAACTGGTGTAACCGTCGGCATCCGTCGTCGCGATCGCGTTGCCGAGCAGATCGTACGTGTAGCGCGTAACCGCACCGGTTCCGTCGGTCTGCGTGAGCTTCCGGCCAGCCGCGTCGTAGGTCGAATAGGTGGTCAGGTTCTGGACCCCGCCGGAAACGCCCTGTCCATTGCTGACGTAGACGCCGACCCCCTCGTTCGTGATGCTGAGGTTGCGGCCCATGTTGTCGTAACCATAGTCGGTTACGTTGCCGTCCGCGTCGATCAGCTTGACCTGTTCGCCGAATGCGTCGTATTCGTGTGTCACGACGCCGCCATCCGCATGCAATTCGCTTTGCAGATTGCCTTCCGCGTCCCATACCTGGCCGTTGACATTGCCATCCGCGTCGCGAATCGCCACCTGTCGGCCCAATGCGTCGTAGTAAATCTGCGTGACGGGGCTGTCGGCGCTTTCCTGACCGTTCTCGTCGGGCTGGACGCGCTGGACAACCTGATTGTTCCAGTTGTAGCTGTAGTACGTGACCCATGCGCTGTCGCGCGGATCGCTCTGGCTCAGGACGTTGTTCCAGCGATCGTAAGTCTGGTACACGACGGGCCGGTAAGCAGCCGCATCGGTGCTGTCCTGCCTCATCGGGAGGATCTCCGCGACCGTTCGGCCAAGCAGGTCGACCTGCATGTCGGTACGGCGCAGTCCGTTCGATCCCGTCTGATCAACCGCCTGAGCGGATGCAGACTGACTCAGATCGACACCGGCTCCCGAACCACCCTCGCTGCCGGCACTGGTGATGTCGGCAGTCTTGAAGCCTTGCAGGTCGTACAGCGCGACGTGTACTGTGCCGTCGCCGCTGTTGGTCCGCCACAGTCGCCCCGCGTTGTCGTAGTCGAAATACTCCTGGTATTGCGGCGATCCGCCCGTTGCATAGCTACCGCGCTGGACCATGTCGCCGAATGCGTCGTAGACCATTGAAGTGGTCAGCGAACCCGCCTGCGCCTGACTCTCGGTCGTGATACCGCCGCCGGATACGATGCTGTCCGAATTCGGCGTAATGATCGCCGTTTGCTGCCCAAGCGCATCGTACTGGTAGACGGTATAGATCGTGTGCACGACACCGTCGAGCCCTTGCACGGACTGCCAGTCCTTTGCCAACTGGCCAGCCGCGTTGTACGACATGAAGTGACTGTTGCCATCGGCATCGGTCGTTTCGATCGCGTTGCCATGACTGTCGTACTCGGTCAACGTGACGCGATCGGCGGAACTCGCGCCGGCAATCCCGTAACCCGACTGATTGGCCCATGCCGCGCCGTTCACATATTGCGTCTTGGCGACAATGTTGCCGTACGCGTCGAGCGCATACGTCGTCAACGGAGTCAGCGCCTGTCCATTCGCCGTATCCGATACAGTCGGCTGCGCAGTAGCGATCACCCGGCCCAATGCGTCATAGTAGGAATAGGTGCTGTTGCCGAGTGCATCGGTCGTGCGCGTGAGATTGCCGACCGCGTCGTAGCCGTAGGTGGTCGTCAGATTGCCAACGACGCTGCTGCCGTCCGGCGCGGTGCTGTACGTTGCGCCGACCAGCGTCTGGCTGACCTTGCGATTGGCCTGATCGTAACCGTAGGTGGTTTCCCGATCCTGCCCGCTGTTCGCCGGTGTCGCGTATCCCGACGCCGACCAGCCGCTCGACGCGTTCGCATATTGGGTCTGCGCGACAACATTGCCGGCCGCATCGAACTGCTGGGTCGTGACGTAGCCGAGTGCGTCGACACTGGCGACCTGTTGCCCGCGCAAATCGTAGTAGTAAGTCGTCGTCGCCCAGGTATTGCTCGATGCGTCGGCAAGGGCCGACGTTTGCACCACATTGCCGAACGCGTTGTAGGCGGTCTTCGTCACCTCGCTCGCCATGCCGCTCTGCCCGGCGCCGTTGTCGACCCACGCCTCCGGCTGCGTCACCTGCACCGCGCGACCGAGCTGGTCGTATTCGGTCGTGATGGTCCGGTCATCGGCACTCGCGAGGCTGTCGGCCAGCCCGGCCATGTCGGCATCGGTCGGTGGTGTACTGCCCCAGTTCGCCGTGGAAACACTGTTCGCGTATCGTGTCAGTCCGATCTGATCGCCGAACACATCCCGCTGATACGCGGTGACGTGACCCAGCGCGTCGATGTCATAGCGAAGCTGCCCGGTACGGTCGTACACCTTGTAGGTGTAGTTCCCCGACACATCGCGATCGGCCACCGCATTGCCAAGCGTGTCGTAAAACACCTGGCTGTACAGCGTCTGGGTCGTATCGGTGCGGGTTGCCGCCGCGCCTTCGCCATTGACGTTGAGCGCATCGGCGCTTGCGTCGTAAACACCGACGGGCGGATAGAGGGTCTCGACCTGCCGACCGAGCGCGTCATACACGTATTGCGTCGTACGCGCGCCGGACGTGCCGGCGGCTTCGGTCCTGGATGTGAGGTTGCCGAGCGCGTCGTAGCTCATCACCGTCACGACATTCGTGCTCGATGTGCCGCTCTGTACGAGGTTGCCGTTGCCATCCTGCGCAACCGTGGTAACGTCGACCGCCGGCGAAGTTTCGCTGATGACTCGCCCGGCCGCGTCGTAGTCGTAGGTCCACGCGGCTCCGTTCTGATTGATATAGGTCAGCTTGTCGCCAACGCCGTTGTAGACGTATTGCTGGGTATGTCCGAGCGCATCGGTCGACGTGACCAGATTGCCGGCAGCATCGAATACGGACGACGTGGTTTCGTCGTCGGCCGGCGCTGGAACGATCGCAGCTGCGACAGCGGCGGGATTGCCTTGTGCATTGACCGCGACGGCATTTGCATAGAGCGTGGAGCCCACGGCACGCCCGACGCCGTCATAGCGCGTCTGCGTGACATAACCGAGCGCGTCGATCTGGTAGACCTGACGTCCGGCTCCGTCATACGCAAATTGCGTTGTGCGATCCTGACCGGGCGTCGCTTTCACCATCTGCGCAAAGGCAGCAGCGTTCGGTGTCGTGGTCTGGAACCCGTGCACCCCGTCCGACTCACCGTTGAACGATTCGTCGACGGCGGCGGCTTGAGCGTACTGGGTCGTCGACGTCAGTTGGCTCGCGCCGTCGTATGCATACTGGGTGATCGCGCCGGACGCATCCTGGCTGTAGACGAGACGTCCCGCAGCGTCATAGGCGTCGGTCTGGACACGGTCGAGCTGGGGCGCAACCGTCATGTTGTCGTAGATGCTCTGCGCGTCCAGCGGCACGTAGCTCTGCAGCGGCCATGCCAACTCGACCGTTCGGATGCGGTTGCCATTCGCATCGTATTGATACGACGTCACGGCTCGCATGTCCGATACGCCGGCGATTACGTCGTCAGCATGATCGGTAACCTGGAGTTGGTAGATGACGCGCCCGGCGGCGTCGTATACCCAGTCGGTTTCCTCGTCTTGATCACTGGCAGCGACTGTGGACGGATCGGCGCCTGCAGCCAGCGCGGTCGCATACGCAATCTTGCTCGTCACATTGCCGTCGCTGTCGTAGGTGTAGTGAGTTACGGCACCGACACTGTTGACGCTCCAGGTTACGCGATTCGCCGCATCGTAGACATCTCGTACGCTTTCGTCGTGTGCGGGATCGGCGATATTCGCGACGGCGGCGCTCAACGCGGACGCAGTCGCGGGCGTTCCCACAGGCACCGGCGCGGCATACGCAGTTTTCTCGAGCACATTGCCGTTGCCGTCGTAGGTCTGCTGCGTGACGGCGCCTGTCCCGTCGATCGTGAAGATCGCCCGGTTCAGCGCGTCGTAGACCGTCCTCACATCCACATCGTGGGCGGGGTCCGCCGCGACCTGCGGGACACCGCTCGTGTAGCCGGCAACGCGGTTCGCATATTGAATCCGCTCGATTACGTTGCCGTCGCTGTCATAGACATAGTGTGCGACATCGCCGGCACCGTCGACCGTATAGGTCAGATTGCCGTCCCCGTCATAGACATTGCGCTGAACGACATCACGCCCCGGCTGGGACTGCACCAGCGACGCAATATCGGCTGAACTCGGCGCGGCACCCAACTGACCGGCATCTATCGGTGACGCATAAGCCGTCGTCTGCGCGATACGCCCATCAGCGTCATATTGGGTGAGACTGACATCTCCCGCACCGTTCACCGTATAGACAACGCGATTATCCGCATCGTAGGTGTAGCGCGTCACGTTGCCGTCACCGTCCGTGCTGCTGACCATGTTGCCGTTCGCGTCGTACGCGTACCGGGTCGTCAAGTCGAGCCCGGACGGATCGACCTGCGTCATCACCCTGCGGCCAAGGTCGTCGTAGGTGTACTGCGTGACGGTGCCACCGGGGTTCGTCATCGTGACGACATTGCCCGTCTGGTCGTAGCTGTAGCTGGTGGTCAACGCAAGACCGCCCGGGTCGACAGTTTGCGTCAGCAGTTCACCCTTCAGATCGTAGGTATTCTGCGTGACGTTGCCGTTCGGATCCGTCACACTGATCTGCTCGCCTTTTGCGTCGTACGCATATTGCGTGGTCAACGCGAGTCCGTTCGGATCGAGCGTACGCGACAGCAAACGATTCGCCGCGTCATACGTATAGGTAGTGGCGACACCGTTCGCATCGGTGCTGCTGATCAACCGGTCGCCCGCGTCGTACTGGTTCGTCGTGGTCGTCAGCGGGGTCGCCGTCGACAGCAGATTTCCGTCGGCATCGTACGTATAGGCGGTCGTATTGCCGTTGCCGTCGGTGACGCTCAAGGTCTGGCCTTCACGATTGTGCGTGACCGTGACCGCGACGCCGTCCGGCGTCGTCGTCGTGACGGTGCGCGCGGCTGTATCGTAGGTGTATGTCGTGGTATTGCCGAGTGCATCCGTCTGTGTCAGCACCCGGCCGAATGCGTCATAAGTGCTCGAGCGCGTCGAGCCGGCCGCATCGGTCGTCGCGATCACGCGACCCAGCGCGTCGTAGCTGGTATGCGTCACGTTTCCGTTCGCATCGGTCGACGCGATTACCCGCCCGAACGCGTCATATTGCACGCTCGTGGCCGCCGCAACGCCGCCCGTATCAGCAACCGTGCCCGTTTGGAGACCGCGACGATCGTAGCTCGCCGTGGAAGTTACCGAGCGACCGGCGGAAATGGTTTCCGTCGTCTGTACCGCATCGCCGAAAGCGTCGTAGCCCGTTGTCGTGACGCCGCCCGTCGGGTCGGTCGTCTGAATCAGTTCACCATCGTCGTCATACGCGTATTGCGTGACGCTGTTGTCTTGCGCGTCCGCGGCGCGCGCGTTTTGCAGCGCCGTCACCGCGCCCTGATTCGACGCCGCGCTCAACAGGCCGCCCTGCAACCCGGACAGTGCAGTGCCGCTCAGTGCGGTCGCATATTGGGTCTTCGATACGAGATGACCCAGCGCGTCGTAGGTGTCCTCGGTCGCGTCCCCGGCCGCATTGACCGTGAAACGCAGGCGGCCGGCATCGTCGTAGAAATACGTCGTGCGATTGCCATTTGCATCGGTCGCACTCAGGCGGCGGCCAGCCGCATCGTACGTATAGGTCACCGCGTACTGATTCCAGATCGCGTCGATCTGCGCCTGGGTCTGGTTGCCCGTGATCAATGCCGCGCCGTCGCCGGACAATTCCGCGATCACGCGACCTTGCACGTCGTAGCGGGTCATGACCGTACGCTGATCGGACGTGCCGAGCGCGGTCGTCGCCTCGATCACGTTGCCCATGCTGTCGTACGTGTAGCTCGTTACCGTGCCGTCGGCAGCGGTACTCGACTGCAGCTCGTTCGCACTATTCCACGTCTGGGTCACAACCTGATCGGCCGGCGACGACGACGGGCGGACCGCTGCCAGCGTCAGTGTCTCGCCCGGCACGATCTGCACCGGGGTCGCGTAACGGATGGTCTGCGCAACGTTGCCGTTCGCGTCATAGACCGTCTCCGTCAGGTAACCGTCGCCATCGATCTGACCGACTGTCTGAGCACGTGCGTTGTAAATGCTGTACGTGTGGATGTCGTTCGTACTCGCGGGCGGCAGCAGTGCACCCAGGTTGCCGCTCGCGCGCGCCGCATTCACGTCGGCCGCGAACGAAGCCGCATCGCCGAAATCCGGCACGGCGGTCGCGTACTGGATCGTCTGGATTTCGCGGCCTGCGCTGTCGTAGCAGTACTGCGTGAGATAACCATCCGCGTCGATGGTTGCAAAAAGCTGCCCGTTCGGGTTGTAGATGTCGGTGGTCGTGCGATCCAGCGAAGCATCGGGTGTCGTCTGCACGACGACCTGCGGGGTCGCTCCCACGCTCTGGGAAAACGACAGCGTGCTCTGGGTATTGGTTGCATCCCCCGAGTACGCAGCCGTGAACGTCCAGGTGCCCGTAGGCAGTGCGGCCCCGGTAAGCGTGGCCACTCCGTTGACCACCTGCGCCGTACCCAGCAGCGTCGTGCCGTTGAAGAAGTTCACCAGCCCCGTCGGGTTCGCGCCCGCCACCTGCACCGACAACGCGCCATCCGGCGCCACCGTCGCCGCGCTCAGGTTCGACAGCGTGCTGGCCGCCGGCGCGACCGTCACACTGACGTTGCCCGTGCTACCAGCGTTACCGTCATCTCCCGAATACACTACGTTCAGGCTATACGTGCCCACTGCGAGGCCGCCCACGCTCACGTTCGCCACGCCTGCCGTGACCGATGCGGTACCCAGCAATTGCGTGCCGTCGTAGACACTCACCGTGCCCGTCGGCGGATTACCCTGGCCGTCAACCGTGATCTGGACCGTCGATGCCGAGCCGTAGGACTCGTTGAGCGCCGACGGACTAAACGACAGCCCGGTTGGCGGCGGCTGCGATACCACCTGTTGCGAGAGTGTGGTCGAGGTAGCGGCTGTGAAATTCGCATCGCCCGAGTAGCTCGCCGTGAGACTGTCCCTGCCGAGCGCCAGACCATCCGTCGTCAGCGTCGCCACGCCATTGACCACGTTCGCCGTGCCGATCGCCGTGCCATTGCTGTAGAACGTCATCGTGCCGGTTGCCACCGGCCCGCTGTACGGGGGGCCGGCGTAGCTGTACCCGAGGCCCGAACTGACCGTCGCCGTGAGCGTCAGCGGCATCCCCACCGTCGCCTGCGAGGACGACGTACTCAACACCACCCGCCCCGTCGCCTGCCCGACCGTCACCTGCGTCGTTCCCGTTCCCGCCGGCGCTTCCGAATCCCCCGAGTACACCACCGTCAGGTCATGCGTGCCCAGCGACAGCGGCGAAAGATATTGATAATCCTCGTTCGGGTTCGTGAAGCTGGCCACCAGCGTCTGTCCGTCGAACACGCTGAAGGTGCCCGTCTCGGAATCGCCGTATCCATACGTCTCGAGCTGAACTGGATAGCCGACCGACGCGGCGCCCGTCCAGAGGTAAACGCCCCCGCTCGCCACCATCGGCGGCTGCGGCGCCCCGGAAGCCGCCGCGACCTGCACGGTCGGCCCCGTGCTCACCACGCTGCTCAGGTTGTTCGTGTCGCCCGCGTACGCCGCTGCCAGCACGTCCGCACCCGCCGGCAGGCAGTCCGTCACCAGCGTCGCCACGCCGTCGACCACGGTAGCCGTGCCCAGCAGCGTCATCCCGCTGAAGAACGTCACCAGCCCGCCGGGCGCCGCTCCCGCCACGTTCGCCGTCAACGTCACCGCGTCGCCCTGCGTCACGCTCGTGGCCGATGCCGTCAGCGTCGTCGAGGTCGGCGATTGCGTAACCGTCTGGCTCAGGCTCGATACGCTCGTCGCATTCTGCGTATCGCCACTGTAGACCGCGGTCACCGAATCCGTGCCAACCGGCAACTGACTGACCGTCAGGCTCGACTGACCATTCACGAGTGCCGCGGTGCCCAGCAGGGTGGCGCCGTTGTAGAAGCTAACCGTACCGCCAGGCACCTCGGCCTGATTGGTATTGGCCTGCACGGACGCTGTCAATGTCAGGCCCGTGCCGTAACTGACGGTGGGCTCGGACGCGCTCAGCGTGGTCGTCGTTCGCACCACCTGGGTCGAGGCCACGATCCGCTGCGAGAGTGTGGTCGAAGTACCCGTCGTGAAATTCGTATCGCCCGAGTAGCTCGCCGTGAGACTGTCCGTGCCCAGCGCCAAGTCGCCCGTCGTCAGCGTCGCCACGCCATTGACCACGTTCGCCGTGCCGATCGCCGTGCCGTTGCTGTAGAACGTCATCGTGCCGGTTGCCGCCGGCCCGCTGTACGGGGGACCGGCGTAGCTGTACCCGAGGCCCGAACTGACCGTCGCCGTGAGCGTCAGCGGCGTCCCCACGGTCGCCTGCGAGGATGACGTGCTCAACACCACCCGCCCCGTCGCCTGCCCGACCGTCACCTGCGTCGTCCCCGTTCCCGCCGGCGCTTCCGAATCCCCCGAGTACACCACCGTCAGGTCATGCATACCCAGCGACAGCGGCGAAAGGAATTGCCCCTCCTCGTCCGGGTTCATGAAGCTGCCTACCAGCGTCTGCCCGTCGAACACGCTGAAGGTGCCCGTCACGGAATCGCTGGAGACATACGTATTGAGCTGAACAGGATAGCCGATCGACTGACCACCCGGAGGCGTCTCCGTCCAGAGGTAAACGCCTCCGCTCTCCAGCGTCGGAGGCTGCGGCGCCCCGGAGGCCGCCGCGACCTGCACGGTCGGCCCCGTATTCACCACGCTGCCCAGGTTGTTCGTGTCGCCCGCATACGCAGCCGTCAACGCATCCGCACCCGCCGGCAGGCAGTCCGTCACCAGCGTCGCCACGCCGTCGACCACGGTAGCCGTGCCCAGCAGCGTCATCCCGCTGAAGAACGTCACCAGTCCGCCGGGCGCCGCTCCCGCCACGTTCGCCGTCAACGTCACCGCGTCGCCCTGCGTCACGCTCGTGGCCGACGCCGTCAGCGTCGTCGAGGTCGGCGATTGCGTGGCGGGTTGACTCGAAAAGCCCGTAATGGCACTGCTGCTCGTCGCGCTATTGGTATCGCCGCTGTAGACCGCGCTCAGGGGCGCCGCCGACAGCGTGCCGCCATACGCAAGGCTCGCCGCGCCATTGACCAGCGTGGCCGTGCCCAGCGCCGTGCTGCCGTTATAGAACGTCACCGTCCCGCCCGGCATCGCGGGCGAGCCCGCCGGCGCACTCACCGAAGCCTGAAGGTTCAGTGTGCTGCCCGTGCCGGACACCTGCAGCATGGTCGTCGTCGGCTGTACATCGACCGACACCTGCTGCTCGGTGTTCGATCCCACATGCGTCGCATCGCCTGCGTAGACGGCCTCGATGTTCGTAGCCCCAACGGGCAGGTCCGTCACTGTCAGCAGTGCCAGGCCATTGACGAGCGTGGCCGTGCCCAGCACCGTCGTCCCGTTGTAGAACGTCACCTGGCCGCTCGCCACCGGCAGGCCCTGCACCTGGTCCGTCACCGCCGCCGACAGGGTGACCGGTTCGCCCAAGATCGGGAGCCCGGACTGGTCCCCCCCCGGCATCTGCCAGTTCACGGTAACGTTCGTCGCCGCGCCGGTAACGGTCGCCTGCGCGACCGCCGACACCCCGCTCGGATGCGATGCATCGCCCGAATACACCACACTGATGTTGTTCACGCCCACCGGCAGCGCGCTCGTCGTGAAGCTGGCCGTGCCGTTCGTCATCACGGCGCTGCCCAGGACCGTGCTGCCGTTGAAGAACGTCACTTCCCCGCCGTTGCCGCCGCTCACGTTCGCCTGCAGCGTCACCGGCTCGCCCAGCGCCGACGAACCGCTCGTCGTGACTGTCAGCCACGGCGCGACCACAGGCTCTGCCGAAACGGCAACCGTCTGTGAGAACTGCACTACGCTCTGGGTATTGCTCGTATCTCCCGAGTACGCAGCGGTACACGTCCAGGTGCCGGTGGGCAGCGCTGCCCCGGTAAGCGTGGCCACTCCGTTGACCACCTGCGCCGTACCCAGCAGCGTCGTGCCATTGAAGAAGTTCACCAGCCCCGTCGGGTTCGCGCCCGCCACCTGCACCGACAGCGCGCCATCCGGCGCCACCGTCGCCGCGCTCAGGTTCGACAGCGTGCTGGCCGCCGGCGCGACTGTCACTTCGAGATTATTGGTGCTGCCGGCATTGCTGGCATCGCCCGAGTACACCACGTTCAGGTAATGCGTGCCCGCTGCGAGGTTGCCCACGCTCACGTTCGCCACGCCTGCCGTGACCGATGCGGTACTCAGCAATTGCGCGCCGTCGTAGACACTCACCGTGCCCGTCGGCGGATTACCCTGGCCATCAACCGTGATCTGGACCGTCGATGCCGAGCCGTAGGACTCGTTGAGCGCCGACGGACTGAACGACAGCCAGGTCGCCGGGGGCTGCGCCCCCACCTGTTGCGAGAGTGTGGTCGAGGTAGCGGCCGTGAAGTTCGTATCGCCCGAGTAGCTCGCCGTGAGACTGTCCGTGCCGAGCGCCAGACCATCCGTCGTCAGCGTCGCCACGCCATTGACCACGTTCGCCGTGCCGATCGCCGTGCCGTTGCTGTAGAACGTCACCGTGCCCGTCGCCGACGGTCCGCTGAATGGGACGCCGTACCAGGACTCGTCATGCTGGCTTGCGCCCACCGTCGCCGTAAGCGTCAGCGGCACCCCCACTGTCGCCTGC
>NZ_JPGL01000102.1 GCF_000732615.1 Burkholderia paludis | reverse complement strand
ATCGCCCGAGTAGCTCGCCGTGAGACTGTCCGTGCCGAGCGCCAGACCATCCGTCGTCAGCGTCGCCACGCCATTGACCACGTTCGCCGTGCCGATCGCCGTGCCGTTGCTGTAGAACGTCACCGTGCCCGTCGCCGACGGTCCGCTGAATGGGACGCCGTACCAGGACTCGTCATGCTGGCTTGCGCCCACCGTCGCCGTAAGCGTCAGCGGCACCCCCACTGTCGCCTGCGAAGTCGACGTGCTCAACGCCACCGTCCCCGCCGCCTGCCCGACCGTCACCTGCGTCGTCCCCGTTCCCGCCGGCGTCTCCGAATCCCCCGAGTACACCACCGTCAGGTCATGCGTGCCCAGCGACATCGGCGAAAGGTACTGCTGCTCCTCGTCCGGGTTCGTGAAACTGGCCACCAGCGTCTGCCCGTCGAACACGCTGAACGTGCCCGTCGTAGAATCGCTGAACACATAAGGCGTGAGCGCAACCGGGAAGCCGATCTGCTGGCCATCCGGTAAAGGCACGCGCATCGAGAAACGAACTGTTCCGTCCGTCAGTGCAGGAGGCTGCGGCGCCCCGGACGCCGCCGCTACCTGCACGGTCGGCCCCGTGTCCGCCACGCTGCCCAGGTTGTTCGTGTCGCCCGCATACGCAGCCGTCAACGCATCCGCACCCGCCGGCAGGCAGTCCGTCACCAGCGTCGCCACGCCGTCGACCACGGTAGCCGTGCCCAGCAGCGTCAT
>NZ_JPGL01000101.1 GCF_000732615.1 Burkholderia paludis | reverse complement strand
ACGGACGGCGGCCGCCAGAACGTGGTGTCGGTCGGCAGCGACACGCAGCAGCGTCAGATCATCAACGTCGCGCCGGGTACGCAAGGCACAGATGCGGTGAACGTGAACCAGCTGACGCAGGTGCAGACGACGCTGTCCACGGCATTGTCGGGCCAGCAGACGCAGATCAACACGCTCGGTTCGCAACTGCAGCAGACCGACCAGATGGCAAGGCAGGGTATTGCCGCGGCGACGGCGCTGACCATGATGCCGCAGGTCGAACCTGGCAAGACGATCAACTTCGCTGTCGGTGTCGCGCGCTTTGCCGGCGAGTCGGGCATGGCGTTTGGCGCGAGCGCGCATGTCTCGACCAACGGCATTCTGAAGCTGGGCATCGGCATGTCGGGCAACAACAAGACTTACGGTGCCGGGTATGGGTATAGCTGGTGATTTTCAGGCATCGAGTCGATGCACCGTATTCGTAAGGGGCAGTTCGACCTCGGTGCTCTCGGGCTCAGGGATAGCGCTACGCTCTCCAACTGGGATGCCGTCTTGTTCAACAAATGAGGTGTAAGCGGACAATTCAGCACTCTTCATGCCGGGTGACGTGCAATCGACAGACGAGCGTAGCCGCATCGCGATGGTCGAGATCGCTCAGCGATGTCCACGGTTTTGTGATCGGCGGCGCGCCGGCGCCCAATAATGTTCTGCGCCAAGATCACCGCGCCGCAGTAGCCACAATAGGTGATGCCCGGCCCGATCACGCCCCCGGGGATTTTGTGGCGCCCGCGCTGCTCGGCCAGGTATCGCAGATCCGCGAACTCGGCCGCCAGAAGGCTGGGCGGGATTTCGGTTTGCCGGTAGCCGGTAGGGGTGGCTTGACGCCGAGCAGCCACTGTCGATGATCTTGAGCCAGCGGTCGGAGAGCTTGCGCACAGTCCGGACTGCGCCGTGTCCCTGCTTGAACATTTCGATGACGAGGCCTACCGCGGACGCCCGGTCGTCGGCCAACTTGAATGCACCGGTTTCGGTCTCCTGCACCCAATGCGGATCCTTCCCGACGCGGACGGGCGCGCGCCACGTGCCGGTGATCCACCCCCGGGGCACTGCCGGCGGATGGCTGTCTTCACGCATTTGCTCTTCGTATCCGACTCCTCGTGCACGCAGATCAGCAGCAGGCTGTAAACGAGGTCCATCGGTTGCGTCCTGAGGCGCTCGCGGTTGTATTCACAGCCGTTGCAGGCCGTCGCAACCGTGACTCGCCTTGACGATCTGGGCGAGCTGCGCTTGCGCCTACAGCGGCTCAGCGCGGCTCAAGCGATCCAGACCCTCAACGATCAGCGCTGAGCCGGCCGACACTTGACCACCCCCGGCGAGCCTTGCCGCACATGGGGCTGGTGGTATGCCGATAGCCCTTTGGCCCGGAGTGATGGGGACGCACCAAGCTCCATCTCGTTGGCCGTTGCCCAGCAGGCGGCGTACTCAAGCGGTCGATCGACACTACCGCCGGCCGCTTGTTTTGGGTCACTGAACCGTAAATGGCTGTAAACTCACGCTTTTGCTGCCACGCCCCCACATTCCAGATGTCCCAATCCCCAAAAGTAGGGTTCGTATCCCTCGGGTGCCCGAAGGCCCTCGTCGACTCCGAACAGATCATCACGCAACTGCGCGCCGAAGGTTATGAAATCTCCGGCACCTACGACGGCGCCGACCTCGTCGTCGTGAACACCTGCGGCTTCATCGACGAAGCCGTGCAGGAGAGCCTCGACGCGATCGGCGAAGCGCTGACCGAGAACGGCAAGGTGATCGTCACCGGCTGCCTCGGCGCGAAGTCGAGCGCGAGCGGCTCGAACCTGATCGAGGAAGTCCACCCGAAGGTTCTCGCCGTCACCGGCCCGCACGCGGTGGGCGAAGTGATGCAGGCCGTGCATTCACACCTGCCGAAGCCGCACGACCCGTTCGTCGACCTCGTGCCGGCAGCCGGCATCAAGCTCACGCCGCGCCACTACGCATACCTGAAGATTTCCGAAGGCTGCAATCACCGCTGCACGTTCTGCATCATCCCGTCGATGCGCGGCGATCTCGTGTCGCGCCCGGTGGCCGAGGTGATGCTGGAAGCCGAGAACCTGTTCAAGTCGGGCGTGAAGGAACTGCTCGTGATCTCGCAGGACACGAGCGCGTACGGCGTCGACGTGAAGTACCGCACGGGATTCTGGAACGGCAAGCCGATCAAGACGCGCATGACCGACCTGGTCGCCGCGCTGGGCGAACTCGCGGCGCAGTACGGCGCGTGGGTGCGCCTGCACTACGTCTATCCGTATCCGAGCGTCGACGAAGTGATTCCGCTGATGGCCGAAGGCCCGTTCAAGGGGCACGTGCTGCCATACCTCGACGTGCCGTTCCAGCACGCGCACCCCGACGTGCTGAAGCGCATGAAGCGCCCGGCGAACGCGGAGAAGGTGCTGGAGCGCGTGCAGAAGTGGCGCGAGATCTGCCCGGACCTGACGATCCGCAGCACGTTCATCGCGGGCTTCCCCGGCGAGACGGAGGAGCAGTTCGAAACGCTGCTCGACTTCATCCGCGAGGCGGAGCTCGACCGTGTCGGCTGTTTCGCGTATTCGCCGGTCGAAGGCGCGACCGCGAACGAACTCGACGGCGCGCTGCCCGACGAGGTTCGCGAGGAGCGCCGCGCGCGCTTCATGGAAGTTGCCGAGGAAGTGTCGGCGAACCGCATCCAGCGCAAGGTCGGCAAGACCCTCAAGGTGCTGATCGACGAAGTCAGCGAGGAAGGCGGCATCGGCCGTACGGCGGCGGATGCGCCGGAGATCGACGGCGTCGTCTATGTCGAGCCGGCGACGAAGGCGTCGAAGCGCTACAAGGTCGGCGATTTCGTGTCCGTGAAGATCACGGGCGCCGACGGCCACGATCTGTGGGGCGAGGTCTAAGCGATGACCGCTGCATTTCCGGAGATTCTTGCGCTCGGCGAGGCGATGATCGAATTCAACCAGGCGCAACCTGGCCGTGCTGAATTCCTGCAGGGCTTCGGCGGCGACACGTCGAACTTCTGCATCGCCGCGGCGCGCCAGGGCGCGTCGACGGGCTTCGTGTCGGCGATCGGCGACGATCCGTTCGGCCGCTTGCTGGCCGACATGTGGCGGGCGGAAGGCGTCGACGCGACGTATGTGCGGATCGATCGCGCGGCGCCGACCGGCGTGTATTTCGTCACGCACGGCGCCGACGGCCACCAGTTCGACTATCTGCGCGCGGGCTCGGCGGCGAGCCGCTATGCGGCGGGCGACCTGCCGCTCGATGCGCTGGCGGCCGCGAAGGCCGTGCACCTGTCGGGCATCAGCCTCGCGATCAGCACGACGGCGTGCGACGCCGCATTCGCCGCGGTCGACCATGCGCGCCGCCACGGCGCGAAGGTCAGCTTCGACACGAACCTGCGCCTGAAACTGTGGCCGCTGCCGCGGGCCCGCGCGGTGATGCGCGAGGCGCTGCGCCAGACGGACATCTGCCTGCCGAGCTGGGACGATGTCACGGCGCTCACGGGCGCGAACGATCGCGACGCGATCGTCGACGCGATGCTCGAACACGGGCCGCAGGTCGTCGCGCTGAAGCTGGGCAAGGAGGGGGCGTACGTGGCGACGCCGAACGAGCGGCGCGTGGTGCCGGGCTTCGCGGTCGAAGCAGTCGACGCGACGGGCGCGGGCGACTGCTTCGGCGGCGCCTTCGTCGCGCGGATCGTCGCGGGCGACGATCCGTTCACGGCTGCGCGTTACGCGAACGCGGCGGCGGCGCTGTCGACGACGGGCTACGGCGCGGTCGCGCCGATTCCGCACCGCGACGCGGTGGCGCATCTGATGCAGGGTTGACGCGAACCGCGCACGCCGCCTATGGCACCGCGCGAACGATGCATGCGACCGGAAGGACGACGAGTCGACATGCAACGCGATGCGGGGTGAACGGCGTACGTACCGCGATCGGCGGCGGGCAGGGCATCGCCGCGATTTTCGAGCGAATCTGAAGCAGGGAGCAACACAAGGTGGGTCGATATTCGGAATGGCAACGGGCGCTCGTCGTCGCATGTGCGCTGGCGGCAGGCATCGCGCTGCCGGGCGCGGTCGCGGCGCAGGCCGCCGCGCCGGGTGCGCAGCAGGATGATCCGGCACCGGCGCGGCCGCTGCGGCCGAATCCGGAGTTCGCCCGGTTGCCGCGCTACGAAGGGACGCTCGGCGGTCGGCCGATCGTCGTGCATCTCGGGCCGAAGACGGACGAGGAGGGCGTGCACGGCGAATACCAGTTTGCCGATACGGGCGAGGTCGTGCTGCTGGCGGGCGATCGCGACGGCGACACGCTCGAAATCGAGGAATCGAACGACGGCACGAACATCACCGGGATCTGGGTCGGCCGTTTCGATGCGACCGGCGACCTGAAGGCCGACCGGATGAATTCGGACGAATCGGACCCGCAGCCCGTCGTGCTGCGTCTCGCGCCGGGCAAGCGCGCGGCGCTGCAGGTGCGCGACGGCCGCGTGCAGGAGATCGAGACGGTAGGCGGCGTCGTCAACCTGCGCACCGACGACTGACGGCGCGCTGGCTCGGCGTGCGCGGCGCGCATTGTACCGGGCCAACCGCGCCGATTTTCGCTAATCTGGCGACATATTTCGCAACCGAACGGCCTTGTGCCCGGCTTCCTGTCATGACTGCATCCACTTCCAAGCGCGCGCTGCAAACCCGCATCGTTCAACCCGACGACGTGATCCCGGAAGGCTTCCGTTCGTTCGTGCCGCCGGTCGAGCGCGCGTCGACGGTCGTCTTCCCCGATCTCGCGACGATGCGCGCGCTCGTCTGGCACAACGACAACCAGTGGCGCTACGGGCTGCACGCGACCCCGACGTCGCTCGCGCTCGCGCAGCGGCTTGCCGAGATCGAGGGCGGCACGCATGCGCTGCTGCAGCCGTCGGGCCTCGCGGCGATCATGAACGTCTACTTCGGGATCGTGAAGGCCGGCGACGACGTCCTGATTCCGCACAACGTGTACGGGCCGAATGCCGACTTCGGCAACTGGCTCGCGAAGGATTTCGGCATCGCCGCGCGCTTCTACGATCCGCTGGTCGGCGCGGGCATCGCCGACCTGATCCAGCCGAACACGCGGCTGATCTGGATCGAGGCGCCGGGCTCGGTGACGATGGAAGTGCCCGACGTGCAGGCGATCACGGCGGCCGCGAAGGCGCGCGGCATCGTCACCGCAATCGACAACACGTATTCGGCGGGGCTCGCCTTCAAGCCGTTCGAGCACGGCGTCGACATCTCGGTGCAGGCGCTGACCAAGTACCAGTCGGGCGGCAGTGACGTGCTGATGGGCGCGACGATTACCGCGAGCGCGGAACTGCAGGCGCAACTGAAGCTCGCGCGGATGCGCTGCGGGATCGGCGTGTCGGTCGACGATTGCTCGCTCGTGCTGCGCAGCCTGCCGAGCATGCAGGTGCGCTTCGACGCGCACAGCAGGAGCGCGCTGGCGCTGGCGCAATGGCTGAAGGCGCGGCCCGAGATCGCAGCGGTGCTGCATCCGCAGATCGCCGACTGCCCGGGGCACGCGTCGTTCATGCGCGATTTCACGGGCGCGGGCGGACTGTTCTCGGTGGTGTTCGACGCACGCTACAGCGCGGAGCAGATCGATCGCTTCGTCGAGTCGCTCGAGCTGTTCGCGATCGGCTGGAGCTGGGGCGGTGCGTGCAGCCTGGCGATGCCGTACGACGTCGCGTCGATGCGTCCGGACTGGTCGCATCGCGGCACGCTGGTGCGTTTCTATGTCGGTCTCGAAGACGAAGCCGACCTGCGGGCGGACATCGAGCGCGCGATGGAGGCTGTACTCGGCTGATCGCGGGCCGGCCGCGTCCCGCAAAAAACGACGCCGGCGCGATCCAGGATCGCGCCGGCGTTTTCATTGGCGGGGCGGCGGAATCAGAACAGCCGCAGCAGCCCGTCGAGACCGACGTGATCGAACGCGACCGTCGCCGCGTCGCGCACGACGGGCTTCGCATGGAACGCGACCGACAGCCCGGCTTCGGCCATCATCTTCAGGTCGTTCGACCCGTCGCCCATCGCGATCGCGCGGCGCGGCTCGAGGCCGAGCGATGCGCACGTCTCGCGCAGCAGGCGTGCCTTCACGTCGGCATTGACGATCTCGCCGAGCACCTTGCCGGTGAGCTTGCCGTCGACGATCTCGAGCGTGTTCGCATGCGCATGGTCGAGGCCGAGGCGCGCCTTCAGCCGCTCGGTGAAGAACGTGAAGCCGCCGGACACGAGCAGCGTCTTCAGGCCGGCGGCCTTCACGCCGGCGAGCATCGTCTCGGCGCCCGGCGACAGTTGCAGCCGTTCCTCGTACACACGCTCGAGCGCCTGCGCATCGAGCCCGGCCAGCAACGCGACACGGCGCGTGAGGCTCTCGTTGAAGTCACGGATCTCGCCGCGCATCGACGCTTCGGTGATCTCGGCGACCTGGGTTTTCAGCCCGCAGAAGTCGGCGATCTCGTCGATGCATTCGATCGTGATCAGCGTCGAATCCATGTCCATCACGACGAGCCCGAAATCGCCGAGCGCACGGCCGGCCTCGACGAACGCGAAATCGAGCGCGTGCGTGCCGCAGTAGGCGTCGATGTCGAGGCGCTGTGCCGGGTTCGCGCCTTCGATGCGCAGCGCGCGATCGTCGGTCTGCACGAGGCGGGTGCCGCGCGACAGCGCAAGCAGCGGTTTGTGATGGGCGTCCGACAGCGGTGCAAGGCTCTGGATGACGAGATTGTGGGTCATGACGGGATGGTTGGGAGGCGAATGAAAGGCATGCGCGGCTAACGGGCGGCCGCCTGCGGACGCGGCCCCGTTCGGCCGGGGCGCGCTCGGCCGGGCCGGTGCGTCGCGAACGCGCCATTGTAGCCGGTCGGTCGCGGCCGGTACGAATCCTGAGGCCGGACTCGAACCGGCGCCTGCGCGGCGTGAGCGCGAGCGCCTGCGCTCATTGCCCGCCCGCGCGATCCCAGTAAGGCGGATCGCCGAAATGTTCGGCCAGGAACGCGATGAACGCGAGCGTCTTCAGCGGCACATGCGCGCGGCTCGGGTAGACGGCCCAGATCGCGATGTCGTCCGCGAACGGGTAGTCGTCGAGCACCGTGACGAGCGCGCCGCTCGCGAGCAGCGGGCCGACGTCCCAGGTCGACTTGATCGCGATCCCGAAGCCGTCGACGAGCGCTTCGCGGATCGCCTCGCCGTTGCTGGCAATGAGCCGGCCGCCTACCCGCACCGTGAGCGGGCCTTGCGGCGTGGCGAACGACCAGTCGCGCTGGTCGCCGAGGATCACGCATTCGTGTTGCGCGAGATCGGCCGGGTGGCGCGGGGTGCCGTGCCCGGCCAGATACGCGGGCGAGCAGCACAGTACGCGGCGGTTCACGGCGAGCCTGCGCGCGACGAGCGTCGAATCCTTCAGCGCGCCGAGGCGGATCGCGACGTCGTAGCCTTCGTCGACGAGATCGACGATCTCGTCGGACAGCCGCAGGTCGAGCGAGACCGACGGATAGCGGCGCAGGAAGGCGGGAATCACCGGTGCGACGTGCTGGCGGCCGAACGACGACGACATCGACACCTTCAGCCGCCCGTACGGCTCGGTGCGGCCGCGGCCGACCGATGCGCGCGCGGCGTCGGCGGCCGCCAGCAGCGTGTCGGCATGCGCCATGAAAACCTCGCCGTCCTGCGTGAGGCTGATGCGGCGCGTGGTGCGATGCAGCAGCCGTGCACCGAGCTGGCGCTCGAGCTGCGCGATGCGTGCGCTCGCGACGGCGGCCGACACGCCGAACTCGCGCCCGGCCGCGCTGACGTTCGCCAGCAGCGCCGCGCGCACGAACAGCGCGACGTCGAGCAGGTCGAGCGGTTTGTCGGGGGCCGGAATCGGGTCGGACGTCATTATTCTGAAATTCCTGAAAATGTTTCAGGAAATATAGCGGTTTTCTCGAAGGATCGGGTTGCCTACGATGATGTTCGTGGGGCGGCGCCAAAGCCCGCCCGGTTGTTTACCTGACAGGAGTATCGAGATGAAAGCCGTTGGACTGACCCGCTATCTGCCGATCGACGATCCGCAAGCCTTGCTCGACGTGGAACTGCCGCAGCCCGTGCCGGGCCCGCGCGACCTGCTCGTGAAGGTCGAGGCGATTTCCGTGAACCCGGTGGACACCAAGGTGCGTGCACCGAAGCCGCAGGTCGAGGAAACGCCGCGCGTGCTCGGCTGGGATGCGGCGGGCACCGTTGTCGCGGTCGGCGCTGAGGTCACGCTGTTCCGGCCCGGCGACGCCGTGTTCTATGCGGGCAGCATCACGCGGCCTGGTGCGAACAGCGAATTCCATGCGGTCGACGAACGCATCGCCGCGCTGAAGCCGCGCACGCTCGATTTCGCGGCAGCGGCCGCGCTGCCGCTCACCGCGCTGACCGCGTGGGAAGCGCTGTTCGACCGGCTCCACGTGTCGCCGCAGGGCGCGGATGCCGGCAAGTCGGTGCTGATCATCGGCGGTGCGGGCGGGGTGGGGTCGATCGCGATCCAGCTCGCGAAGCAGCTCGGCAAGCTGCACGTGATCGCGACCGCGTCGCGGCCGGCATCGGCCGAATGGGTTCGTTCGCTCGGCGCCGACGCCGTGGTCGACCATTTCGGCGATCTGCCCGCGCAGTTGCGCGAGGCCGGGTATCCGAACGTCGACTACGTGCTGATGTTCAACGACACCGATCGTCATTTCCCTGCCGCCGCGGAAGTAATCCGGCCGCAGGGCGGCATTTGCACGATCGTCGAGAACGAGAAGCCGGTGCCGGTCGAATTGCTGAAGGCGAAGAGCGCCGCGTTTCATTGGGAATTCATGTTCACGCGTGCAATGTTCGAGACGCCGGACATGATCGAGCAGCACCGGATCCTCGGCGAAGTGGCGCGGCTCGTCGACGGCGGCACGCTGCGCACGACGCTCGGCGAGCAGCTCGGCGCGATCAATGTCGCGAACGTGCGGCGCGCGCACCGGATGCTCGAGGCCGGGCGCGCGATCGGCAAGCTCGTGCTGAGCGGCTTCTGAGCCGGTATCGCGCGTAAGGTTGCGGCGCCGCGAACGCAAGCGGGGTAACACCCGATGCGTTTGCGGCGCACTGCATGCCGCTTGGCGGTAGACTGGCAGCGCATCATGCATCGAAACCGCGCGGCACGCGCGTGCCGCCGCATACCAAGGAGGTCAGCATGAGCCAACGCAGCTTGTCAGTCGCCGCATCGTGGTCGGTCGTGCTCGCGGCGGCGTGCGTCAGCGCGAGCGTATTCGCGGCGCCGCCGATCAAGGGCAGCCTGAAGGGCGGCGGTACCGGACAGCTCGAATACACCGTCATGGTCGACTCGAAGACCTTCGGCAACACGCAGGAGACGCGCAAGATCCGGTCGGGCGAGACCGACGATTTCAACTGGAAATCGGTGCCGCCGAGCGGCGCGGTGGCGATGCCCGACGGCTGCCCGAACACCGACAGCCTGCCGCGCGACGAGAACGGCGCGATGGTGCGGCAGACCCAGGTGCGGCTCGCGCCGTCGGTCGACGCGAAGGGGATCGCCAACGTGCAGCTGAGCTTCCAGGCGGCCGCGCCGAAGGGAACGCGCAACGTGACGGCCGGCGGCAAGTCGCTGCAGTGTCCGGACGTCGTGTCGGTGAGCCAGGTGAAGTGGGTGTCGATTCCGACCAACGGCGGTTCGAAGTCCATCACGATGAGCGACGGCACGAAGGTGACGGTGTCGATCAAGCGCTGAGCGGCGTGCGCGGGCCGGCGCTCCCGGCGCACGCGCAACCGGCCTGGCAGGCGGGCAACGCGATATGTGAACGTCGCGTGTCGCCGTCATCACGCTTTCCCGGGATTTTCTTCGCAGTCCGTTGCTGTTGCAGCGGCGCGGCGACCTGCGTGGCGTCATGCGAAGGTCACGTCCTGCGCGCCCGCGCCCGCGCCATCGTCATCGTTTCCCCGTCCCGGCGTGCCGATCGCGCTGCATCGTCGCGCGTCAGGGCGTGCGCTCCTCGAGCCGCGACGCGAGAAAGCGGTGATCGGCCGAGAACAGCCGGCGATAGGTCATCAGCACGGCGCCGACCGTGCCGAGCGCGGATGCCGCGGCGATCAGGAACATGATCACGATCTGGTAGCGCACGGCCTGCAGCGGCGACTGGCCGGCCAGCACCTGGCCCGTCATCATCCCCGGCAGGCTCACGACGCCGACGACAGCCATCTGGTTCAACGTCGGCAGCATGCCCGCGCGCACGGCCTGGCGCGCGGCGTCCTGCGCGGCCTCCCAGCGCGTCGCGCCCAGTGCAAGCGCGGTTTCGACGCGATCGCGGCGGGCCGTGAGTTCTTCCATCATCCGCTCGACGCCGAGCGATACGCCCGTGAGCGTATTGCCCAGAATCATGCCGAGGATCGGAATCGCGTATTGCGGCGCGTACCACGGATGGATGCGGATCACGACGAACAGGCCGATCGCCGCGACGAACCAGCTGCTGAACCAGATCGACACGATGCTGTCGACGCGCTGGCCGCGATAGGTGCGCTTGCCGCGTCCCGCGCCGGCGAAACCGGCGATCAGCGTCATCAGCGCGGTGAGCGGCAGCACGACCGTCCAGTGCGGATGGCCGAACACCCAGCCGAGCACGTAGCCGATCGCGAGCAACTGCACGACGGTGCGCACCGCCGCGAGCGCGAGTTTGCGGCCGAGGCCAAGCGACAGTGCCGCCGAGATCGCGCCGTTGACGGCGACGAGCGCGGCGGCGATGCCGACGTCGACGAGACTCAGCGCCTGCAGGGCCGGGCTCATTGCGCCGCCTCCGTCGGCTTCGCGACATGCATGACGCCGGCCTGCATGACGAGCTGCATCGTGCCGATCCGCGCTGCCTGGGCGGGGTCGTGCGAGATCCACATGTACGCGCGGGCGTCGGGCGCCGCGTCGAACCATGCGCCGACGAGCGTCTCGATCGCGCGCGCCGATTCGGGGTCGAGCGCGGACGTCGGCTCGTCGAGCAGCAGCACGTCGGGATCGAGCTGCAGCACGCGCAGCAGCGCGGCGATCTGCGCTTCGCCGCCCGACAGGTCGCTCGCGCGCTTGTCGAGAAAGCCGGGGTCGCGGCCGGCCTGCGCGGCAAGCGCGTCGGCGCGTGCGCGGTCGAACGCCGCGTCGCGATAGATCGCGAGCGTATACGGATAGCGCAATTGCGATTCGACGGTGCCGTCCATCTGCGCGGGGCGCTGGCGCACGTATGCGACGCTGCGCCGGTAGCGCGGGATCGCGCTGCGCCGGATCCGGCTGCCGCGCCACAGGATGCGGCCGCCGTCGAGCGGATCGAGCAGTGCGAGCGCGCGCAGCAGCACGCTCTTGCCCGAGCCGGACGGCCCCGTGATGGCGATTCGCGATCCCGCCGCGACGCTGAAATCGGTCGGGGCGAGCAGGGTCCTGCCGCTGCTGGCGTCGCGCCGCGTGATGTGCTGCGCATCGATGAGGCCGGTGGGGGCTGTCATGTCACAAATGAAAAAAAGCGTTAATGGCGCCGAGACGCCATCATGGCGTGCGTCATAATACCGGCTGAAAAGCCGCGGGTGTCGTGCGCCGTTCGTCCACGCAAGCGGCCCGGCATGACGCGGCAACCCGTCAGAACAACAACGGAACCGCCATGACGCTAGCCCGAGCCATCGGCAGATCGGCTGCATGGGTCGTCGGTATCGTCGCGGTACTCATCGCGGCGGCCGGCGTCTTTCTCTTCGTCTTCGACTGGAACCGCGCGAAGCCGTGGGTCAACGAACAGGTGAGTGCCGCGCTCGGCCGCCCGTTCGCGATCAACGGCGATCTCAAGATCGGCTGGCGCCGCCCCGACGGCGAGACCGGCTGGCGCGCATGGGTGCCCTGGCCGAGCCTGTCGGCCACGCAGCTCGAGATCGGCAATCCCGACTGGGCGAAGACGCCCAGGTTCGTCACGCTCGACGCCGCACATTTCGATGTCGCGATCCTGCCGCTGCTCGCGCATGAAATCGTCATCCCGTCGATCGACGTCGTGAATCCGGTCGTCGACCTCGAGCGGCTCGCCGACGGCCGCAACACGTGGACCTTCCAGTTCAAGCAGTCGTCGCAGCCGTCGCCGTGGAAGGTGCGGCTCGACAGCTTCGGCTTTGCAAAGGGCACCGTCACGTATCGCGACGCGATCACGAAGGCCGACCTGACCGTCGCGATCGATACGCTCGGGCAGCCGATTCCGCTCGGCGACGTGCTCAAGGAGCAGGAGCAGACGTCGCGGGCGGCGTCGGCGCAGCGGGTCGGCCAGCACGGCGCCGCGCAGTTGAGCGCGAAGGCCAGCGCGCAGGCGGCGTCGGGCGCTTCCGCAGCGCAGGCGGCAAGCGCGGCGTCGGTTGCGTCCGCCGTGGCGTCGGCCGCCCCTGCGGCTTCTTCCGTATCGGCTGTTGCCGATGCAGCCGCGAAGCCGTCGGGCCCGACCTATGCATTCGGGCTGAAGGTGGACGGCCGCTACAGGAACGTGCCGATCAGCGGCACCGGCAAGCTGGGCGGCGTGCTCGCGATTCAGGATGCGTCGAAGCCGTTCCCGCTGCAGGCAGACGTGAAGGCCGGCGATACGCGGCTCGCGATCGTCGGTACGCTGACCGATCCGTTGCATCTCGCGGCCATCGACCTGCGGCTGTGGCTGCAGGGCACGTCGATGTCGCATCTCTACGCAATCAGCGGCATCACGCTGCCCGACACGCCGCCTTACGCGACCGAGGGGCGGCTGGTCGGCAACTTCAAGCCGCACGCGAGCACGTTCCGCTACGAGAACTTCAACGGCCGCGTCGGCGGCAGCGATCTCGGCGGCACGCTCGCCTATGCGCAGCGCGAACCGCGGCCACAGCTGTCGGGCGAGCTCGTGTCGAACCTGCTGCAATTCTCGGATCTTGCGCCGGTGATCGGCGCCGATACGGCTGCGAGCAAGGCCCGGCGCGGCGACACCACGAAGCAGCCGGCGGGCCGCGTGCTGCCGGTCGAGACGTTCCGCACCGATCGCTGGCGCGCGCTCGACGCGGACGTCAAGTTCACGGGCCGCAAGCTGATCAAGCGTTCGGACCTGCCGATCACCAATCTGTACACGCACATCGTGATGCAGGACGGCGTGCTGTCGTTCGAGCCGCTGCAGTTCGGCGTCGCGGGCGGCACGCTGTCGACGACCGCGCGTCTCGACGGCAGCGGCGCGCCGCTGAAGGGGCGCTTCACGGTGGCGGCGCGGCACCTCAAGCTCAAGCAGCTGTTCCCGGCGCAAAAGGTCATGCAGTCGGCGCTCGGCGAGATCAACGGCGACGCGTCGCTGTCGGCGACCGGCAATTCGCCGGCCGCGCTGGCCGCGACGTCGAACGGCGAAGTGAAGGCGCTCGTGACGGACGGCCGCATCAGCCGCCTGCTGATGGAGGCGGCGGGGCTGAACGTCGCGAACGTCGTCTACGAGAAGCTGTTCGGCAACAACGACGTGAAGATCAACTGCGCGGCGATCGATTTCGTCGCGACCAACGGGATCCTCGATCCGAAGGTGTTCGCGCTCGATACGGACGATGCGCTGATCAACGTCGACGGCCCGATCAGCCTGCGCGACGAGACGCTCGACCTGAAGATCCATCCGCATACGAAGGGCTTCCGCATCTTCTCGCTGCGCTCGCCGCTGTATGCGAAGGGCACGTTCAAGAACCCGAACGTCGGCGTCGATGCGGGCGCGCTCGCGCTGCGCGCCGGCGCGATGATCGGGCTCGGGCTGATCAACCCGTTCGCGGCGCTGATTCCGCTGATCGCGCCGAGCAACAACAAGGGGGTGCCGTGCTCGGCGCTGTTCGGCCAGATGAACGCGAAGGCCGCGCAGCGGGCGGCGGCGAAGGCCGGCAAGTGACGGGCGTCAGCGGCCGGCGCGCGCCCAGAGCAGCACGACGTCGACTTCCCGGCCGCCGATCCGCACGGGAGCGACGGGGCCGAGCTGCAGGCGATCGCCGTCGAGCATGACGGCGCGCTGCTGGACGTTGCCGATCCAGTTCGGGTACAGGCTGACGTCCATTTCGTGGGTCAGCGTGCCGTCGTCGGCGACGCGAAAGGGGCCGGAGTAGGCGATGTAGCCGCCGGCCGCCGCCGCGCGCTCGGCGGGCGTGCCGCCCTGCAGGTCGCCGTCGGCGTAGGGCGGCCGGCCGGCGGCCATCAGCTGCGCGGACATGTAGCCGTCCGGCGTGTAGAGGAGCCAGCCGCGCGCGTCGCGGCCGAGCGGATAGGCGGCCGCGCCGCTGTCGCGCGGGCGGATTTCGTAGGACACGAGGCGCCATGCGCCGACGAGTTGTGCGCGAAGCTGGCTGGCAAGCATGCGGGGCTCCGGTAAGGCCGCGGCGTGGGGTGCGTGCCGTCGTCCCGGCGGGCCGCCGGGCGGCGGATCCGGCGCCTGGAATGCGCGACCGGAACGGCCATGGTCGGCAGTTTCTCCGACACCTGCTAAAATACACGGTTTTCCGTCGATTTATCTCTTAACGGGACCTGCCGTGCTTTCTACTGCCAACATCACGATGCAATTCGGGCCAAAGCCCCTGTTCGAGAACATCTCGGTCAAATTCGGCGAGGGCAACCGCTATGGTCTGATCGGGGCGAACGGTTGCGGCAAGTCGACGTTCATGAAGATCCTCGGCAGCGACCTCGAGCCGAGCGGCGGCAACGTCGCGCTGGAGCCGAACGTCCGTCTGGGCAAGCTGCGCCAGGACCAGTTCGCGTACGAGGACGTACGCGTGCTCGACGTGGTGATGATGGGCCACACCGAGATGTGGGCCGCGATGACCGAGCGTGACGCGATCTACGCGAACCCGGAAGCCACCGACGACGACTACATGCACGCCGCCGAGCTCGAAGGCAAGTTCGCCGAATACGGCGGCTACGACGCCGAGGCGCGCGCGGGCGCGCTGCTGCTCGGCATCGGCATCGAGGAGAAATTCCACAGCGGCACGATGAGCGACGTCGCGCCGGGCTGGAAGCTGCGCGTGCTGCTCGCGCAGGCGCTGTTCTCGAAGCCGGACGTGCTGCTGCTGGACGAACCGACCAACAACCTCGACATCAACTCGATCCGTTGGCTCGAGCACACGCTCAACGAGTACAACTCGACGATGATCATCATTTCGCACGATCGTCACTTCCTGAACTCGGTGTGCACGCACATGGCCGACATGGACTTTGGTACGCTGAAGGTCTGGCCGGGCAACTACGACGACTACATGCTCGCGTCGGCGCAGGCGCGCGAGCGCCAGGCCGCGGCGAACGCACGTGCGAAGGAGCGCGTGGCCGAGCTGCAGGACTTCGTGCGCCGCTTCTCGGCAAACAAGTCGAAGGCCCGCCAGGCGACGAGCCGCGCGAAACAGATCGACAAGATCAAGATCGAGGAATTCAAGCCGTCGTCGCGGCAGAACCCGTTCATCCGCTTCGAGTTCGAGAAGAAGCTGCACAACGTCGCGGTGGTCGCCGAAGACATCACGAAGAAGTACGAGCGCACGATCTTCCAGAACTTCAACCTGTCGGTGCAGCCGGGCGAGCGCATCGCGATCATCGGCGAGAACGGTGCGGGCAAGACGACGCTGCTGCGTTCGCTGCTGGGCGCGCTCGAGCTCGAGCACGGCACGGTGAAGTGGTCCGAGAACGCGAACGTCGGCTACATGCCGCAGGACACGTACGAGGAATTCCCGAACGACATCACGCTGATGGACTGGATCGACCAGTACCGCAAGGACGGCGACGACGAGACGATGGTGCGCGGCACGCTCGGCCGCCTGCTGTTCTCGTCGGACGACATCAAGAAGTCGGTGAAGGTGCTGTCGGGCGGCGAGAAGGGCCGCATGATCTGGGGCAAGCTGATGCTCGGCCGCCACAACGTGCTGCTGATGGACGAGCCGACCAACCACATGGACATGGAATCGATCGAGTCGCTGCAGATCGCCCTCGAGCAGTTCGAAGGCACGCTGATCTTCGTGTCGCACGACCGCGAATTCGTGAGCGGGCTGGCGAACCGGATCATCGAAGTGCGTACCGACGGCTCGCTGTTCGACTTCGGCGGCAATTACGAGGAGTTCCTGACGAGTCAGGGGCAGGAGTAAAGCTGCCGGTTTGTCCCAAGACCACTGTTCATGTGTCCCGGATTGTCCCACGGAATTGTCCCGCTGGGACAACGGCGGGGATGTGGTCTAGGGGACACTAAGCCGGGCGCGTAGGGTAAGACCGCCGGAAACACGAGAGGCCCGCATCGGCAGTTTGTCGGTGTGGGCCTTTTCTTTTGTGAGCGAGGTGCCCATTGGATGCCCAGGGCCGGACTCTAGGAATCGAACCGTGGACGTCAAAGCCTTATGGAGCAGGTGTGTTGCCGTGGTGGGTTTAGCAAGTTACCACCGAGGTTACCACGGCATGAGCTCGATTTCGATTCTTTGTATGTCTGAACGTGCAGAGAATGAGCGAAGCTGCAAATCCTTTGCTATTATCAAAAACCTATCCGTCACTAATTGATCGAGAATCTTTGTGCACGACTTCAAACATATATCCCAGGCGGTATTCCTTGTTGGTCGTGTTGGCCCAGGCGGGGTGAATTTGCTGGGAACGGTTTTCTTATTGGATAGGCCAGGTCATTTTGCAACCGCTGCCCATGTGGTCGGTGGGGACGGTAATAATTTAGTGCTTGTCACGCGAAGAACTATTTTAACCGAGATCAGTGCATATCAGGATGCAACTGATGCTGAAGTTGCGACGTTACCACTTGCTTTGGCGGAAGTAGATCCATTTCATGATCTAGCAATATTGAAGGCTGACATAGATTATATGTCTAGTGTTCGGATTGCTGGTTCGGATGCGGCAGCAGTTGGTACCCCAATTGTTAGCTTTGGATTTCCGCATGCCGATCATGGGCGGATGGTTCTGACTAGTCAGGATGCAGAGGTAGGGGCGCGAGTGCTGATCCCGTCTGGCCCGATAAAAGGGAAATATCTAGTCCTCAACACGCTTGCTCGGCCTGGTCAATCTGGTAGTCCAGTGTTCAGGAAGGACGATGGGCAACTTGTTGCTGTGCTAGTTGGTGCGTATGCCCCGACTCAGCCCATACGGGCAATTGTGGGTGGTATAGACCCAAGCGCCTTGCATCAAACGACACACGCTGTGTCTGCGGAATATCTCTTGGGGATGTATTGAAAATGGAAGATGTGCCTGAAACGTTGTTCGACGGTGAGCCATCATCGTGGCTTGAGGGACTTCCCGCGTACCAGAAAGGGCTGGTTGACACCCTATTGGCTGGCGGTGCTTCATACGATGAAGCCGCGCGGGCTTGGCTTGAAGCATCTGCCGCAGGTACTTATCTTTTCTCCGCATCCGGCTTGCCGGAGAAAAAGAATTCGTTTCTGGATAATTTGAAGAAAGAGATTCAAGGCTTCATTTGCGACGACAAAAAATACAGTAAAGAGCGCGCGGGATTGTTTGGCGAGAAAGGGCACGCCAAAACATTTGTAGTTAGTGCTGTCTCGGTTGCTATTGCCCCACATCTTGGCATAGCCTCCGCAGTCATCGTACCGGTGGTTGCGCTGGTTCTGGCAAGCCTCGGGAAAGTCAGTGTGAATGCTTGGTGCTCAACCTACAACGCTGGTGCCTGATCCAGAGCAGCCTAGCAATCTGTTTAGATGGGCAGGGCAGGCTAAACAGCGAGATGCTCAAATGTTGGCCGGAAAAATCTCAGAACCTATCTGATAACAGTCAGCCGCGAAATTCCCCCCGGCGGCCCTCCCGATTCCACGCGCGCGCCACCACGCGCAGCCCCTCTGACGCGCATCAGGTAACCCGCGCGATATCCTGACGCAGCCGGGCGCATCTCATTAGGCGGGGTGGGGCATATCGGCCTCTTACATCGGAATGGTTGACCGGGGCGGGGGCTGGTTCGGCTTGTCGGGCTCGCTCCAAAGCCCCTCAAGGCTTTCCGCTGAGTTCGCGATTGGGAATCGTTTTCCGCTGATGTCCCTGACCCACATACGTGCCCAGCGCTTAGGCGGCTTACCCGTAACCTCCATAATCGCGTCCCTCCTATCCATCGATAGGGAGTCGGGCTCCCCAGGCGCTAGGATCAGGTGCCCATCCCCGGTAAGGAATCGATGGCTCCATTCGGTTCCGTCGTCTGAGGTTCCGCCAATTGCTACAAGGTAGACCGCATCACGCCCGACATTCCGAAAAGAGACGCGCAGCTCAGGAGCACCTATCCCGCGCCGCATCGCGCAAGAAGCCTCCAGCTTGGTCTGTACGCCTCGGTTGGCTAGAGATAGCGAAACGATGACTGCGCCGCATGTGCCGACTGCCGATGCAATTTGCGCCCAGTCCACGAGGTTTTGCGGCCAAAAGCTCATGTGTATCCCCGCTGCGTATGGTTGTAAGTCTTGACCCCACCTGCGTCCACGTAACGGCTCAAGGCCTGGTGATCCGCTGCTTCCAACTGCGGGACGTGTCAGCACGCGCCTTGGAGGCTCGCCAAGTAACGCGCTGTGAGCTAATACTTAGCCGAGGCGGCAAGTGTAGTGGTCTAATGAACCCGGACACTGATTTAGGCGAGAATGCTCGCCATGAAGAGGTGTCTAATGACCAAGCGACGTCGTACGTTTTCCCCGGAGTTCAAACAGCAAGCCGCGTGTCTGGTGCTCGACCAGGGCTATAG
>NZ_JPGL01000100.1 GCF_000732615.1 Burkholderia paludis | reverse complement strand
CCCGCCCTTCCGATTCCCGTCGCACGCGCCTCCCGCCGTCGGCCGCGAGCGCCGGCGCAATATCCATTCCGCCAGCGCCGAATCAGCATCCGCCCGGGTGCGCGACCGGGCCCGCATCGTGCTATGTTTTTATTATCGGCACCGGCCCGTTGCAACCGGCGCCGCCCGGAATCGACGCATTTCGTGAGCGCTGCCATGTCCGACGCATCCCACACCCTCGGCTCGCAAGACCGCCTTGAGCTGCTTTGCTGGCTCACCTGCGGCAACCTCGGCGCGTTTTACCTCAACGAATCGTGGCCGGACGCCGCGTTTCACGTCCAGGCGGCGCACCGCTGGCTCGACCGCCATCACCGCCAGGCCGACTGGCTCGCGATCGCCCGGCTCGCGGCGGTCGCGCAGGACATCGCGAAGCGGCACGCCGGGTTCGTCGACGCATCGTGGGCGCGCGACGCGGTCGAGGAAATCGTGGATACCGACGATCTCGACTATCGGGCGAAACTCGTGCAATGGGTATACGAAGACTGCTGCAAGGCGCTCGCCGACAAGCGGCTGGCCGATTGAGCGCATGCGCGCGGGCCGCGGCATCGCGCGGCCGCCCGTGATTGCGTCGGAATGCGCGCGGCTGTCGCGACGACCGGCGGGGTCGGTGCGCCGTGCACCGCCCCGGGCGCCGCCGCGCGCGGTACGGCTTACAGCAGCGACTTCGCCTGCGAGAGCACCTTGTCGCAGATCTGCTTGGTCGCCTGCTGCTTCAGGCCGCCGCCGCTCAGGTCGAGCTTGCTGCCGTTGCCTGCGTCGAGGATCCCGCTCGCGCCGCTCGTATAGCCGCTGTCGGACGACGCGTTGCCGCCGAGCTTGCCCATCAGCGCGTCCTTCACCGACGACGCGCCGCCGGCGCCCCCGCCGAGATAGTTGTTCTGGATGCAGAACTGCAGCAGGCCCGCGACGTTGCCGGTGCTGCCCGGCATCAGCGACGAACCGCCGCCACCCGTCAATGCGCCGCCGAGGCCGCCGAGGTTGCCGAGCGCACCGCCCCCCGCGCTGCCGCCCGAGTCGCCGCCGCCTCCGACCTGCTTCAGGACGTCGCCCAGCTGCGCATGGGCCACCGAAAACGGCGCAAGCCATCCGATCAGCGCGCCTGCAACGGCCGCGCGGTAGAAACGTGCGTTCATGTAAAGCCTCCCGGTTGTGACTGCATGAGTACCGCGAATCGAATCCAAGGATACTCAATCGACCTGCGCATGACAGCCCCCGTGAGGCTGCCGGATGCACCCGGCGGCGCGAATTTTCGACAATTTGACAAAGCTTGACGTCGCTCGCGGCGGCGGCGGCCCGTCGTTCGCGCGACGGGCGTCGCGCGGCACGCCGCCCGACGCGGATGCGGATGCCGCTACGCGTGCCGTGCCCGCGATCCGGGCCGCGCCGCGGCGACGGCAACGAGCGCGAGGATTGCACCGATCGATGCATACGGCATGGCCGGATGCATTTCGTACAGCATGGCGCCGACGAGCGGACCGATCACCATGCTGAGCCCCTGGGCCATCGACATCGCCCCCGCGCAGGCGGCCTGCTCGTGCGGCGCCACGCGCTCGCTCGCCAGCGCCGCCACCGCGGGAAACGCCGCGCCCATTCCGCATGCCGCGACCAGGTAGCTCGCGCACACCCACAGCGGCCGGGCCGCATCGGCCATCAGGACCGAGGCGAACCCGGCGGCCGCCACGAGCGCCCCCCAGCGCAGCCACTGCGCCGGAGCGACCGACCGCAAACGCCCGACCAGCGCCTGCGTCACGATCAGGCCAAGGCCGGCGCTGCCGAGCACATAGCCGGTCGTCAGCGGCGCCGCCGCCGCGCTCACGCCCAGCCGGTCGATCACGTAGAAGCCGAGCGCGCTGTTCGCGATCATCACCGCGCTGTACAGCGCCAGCGCGCTGAACCAGGGCAGCCGCAGCCGCGCCTCGGTCGGTTTCAGCCGGGGCGGCGCCTGCCGCGTCGCGTGTTCGCCGCTGTCGCGCAGCCGGCGCAATCCGGCCAGCCCTGCCAGCGGCAGCAACGCAAACACGCCCAATGCCAGCGTCATGTCGTGCCCGGCGATCCAGCCCGCGAGCGGCGGCGCGACGACCATCCCGACGGCGCCCGCCGCGCCGAACCGGGCGATCGCCGCCGCGCGTCCCGTCACGGCCGTCCGGTCCGCGATCCACGCGGTCGCGGCAACCGGCAGCCCCGCGTAGCAGCCGCCCATGGCCGCACGCGTCACGAGCAGCGCGACGAAGCCGACCCAGACGGCCGGGACGGCCGAGCCGCCGTTGCGCAGCGCCCATCCGACGTAGCCCGTCAGCAGCAACGAGCTGGCGACGAAGCCGCCGATCGCCGCGCGCATCGCCGGCAGCTGGCCGCGCTGGTCCGCGGCCCGCGCCCAGCGCGGCGCGGCGAGCATCCAGACGAGCCCGACCACGCCGATGATCGCGCCGATGTGCAGCGGTTCGAGCTTCATGCGCCGCGCCATCGGGCCCGCGATCGTGACGAACGCATAGGTGCCCGCCACCATCGCGAAGTTCGCGAGCAGCAGCGGCAGGAACGACGCGCCGGCATCGGCCGGCGCGTTCACGGTGTCGGTGGAAGCGGTGGACATGGATCGGTTCGCAAGGAAGAAATGAAGGGAGGCCGGCGTGTGCCGGCCACGTCGGCCCGCCCGTGCGGGCGCGCGGCGTCGCGGGCGCCGCGGCGCAGCGCCGCGCGCCTCCCCGCCGCTGCACGTGCCGGTCGCCGAGCGACCGTCGCACCGCGCACCGGTCGCGAAAAAGCGCCCGGGCATCCCGCATCGACGTCGAACGGAAGCCGCATGCCGTCAGTCCGCCCGCTGCCATGCAATCGCGAGTTCGCGATTGCGCGACATCAGGACCAGATGCTCGGCCATCACGTACTGCATCTGCGCCAGCTTGTCGGCCGAATCGGTTTCGCAGCGTATCCGCAGCAGGTCGCCGGTACGCTCCATCCGGCAGGTGCCGTACGGAAAGTCGACCGTCGCACGGTGCGCGTCGAACACGACAGGCACCTTGATCGCGTAGTGCTTGCACAGCTTGAACAGCACGCGATCGGCCTGCGCGCACGTGACTTCCGCCGTGCTGACAAACGGCGCCGGACGGATCTCGGACTCGACACACGCCGTCATGCCGGCACCTGTGCAACGCGTTTCAGGAAGCGCGTCGACGCGCCGGGAACGGGCTGCGGGGCGCCCGCATCGGACATGACGGACGGACAGCGGCATGCGGCCGACCTCATGCTATGGAATGCTGATGGATTGGAGATTCGTGACAGGGCTTTCATGACATCGGTTTCCAGATTGAACGAACCGGCGCGGCGCGCCGGCCATGCCGTTACATTTCGGCGGTGACACTCACCGCGACGCGGCGCCCCTGATCGACCAGCCAGTTGCCGTTCACGCCGGTCGCACGCGTGCGGTCGTCGATCGGAACCATCCTGTTGGTCAGGTTCAGCACGGCGAAGTTGACGGAGAAACGCTTGTCGATCCGGTAGCGTCCGCCGAGATCGAAGGTCGTCGTCGACGGCCGTTCGCGCACGCCCTGCGCGCCGTTGCGGAACGCCGCCCAGTATTCGCTGCCGATGTAGTTCGCCGTCGCGTACAGGTCGAGCTTGGCCGTGGGCGTCCAGTCCACCTGCACGTTGAATTTGTGCTTGGGCGTCTTGTCGAGCGGATAGCCGTCGAGCGAGCTGCCGTTGAACGCCTTCTCGCCGCTGCCTTCGCGGCGCGACTGGGTCAGCGTGTAGGTGCCCGACACCTTCAGCGTGCGCAGCACGCGCGTGCCCGCCCCGAGTTCGAGCCCGTACAGCTTGACGCGGTCGATGTTGTCGTACACGTAGAGGTTGCGGCCCGGCGAGCGCGGGTCCGGCTTGCCCGTGTCGTAGCTCGACACCTTGTTCTTGAACAGGTTGTTGAACAGCGTCAGCCCGGCATAGGTGTCGCCCATGTCGTAGCGCACGCCGAGTTCCTCGGTCAGGCTCGTTTCCGGCTTGAGATCCGGATTGCCGCACAGCGTGCCGGGCGTCGCGCCCGCCGCGCCGCCCGACGTCATGCAGTAGCCGCCCGTGCTCTGGCGCAGCGAAGGCGGCCGGAAGCCGGTCGACACGCCGCCGCGCACCGTCCACGCCTGGCTGAGCTTGTAGACGCCGTAGACGCGCGGGCTCACGTGGCTGCCGTAGCGATCGTCGTGATCGAGCCGCACGCCCGTCGTCAGCGTGAAGCGGTCGTTGAAGAAATAGTCGTTTTCGCCGAACAGCGCCCATGCGTCGCGCGTGACGCGATCCGCGTTGGAGCCGTGGCCCTTCGGCACCGCATCCTGCACGCTGACGCCCGACAGCCGCGACCAGATGTGCTGGCCGCCCACGGTCAGGATGTTGCGCTCGCCCCACCACGGCACCTCGGCCTTGGCCTCGAGGATCGTGTCGGTCAGCGCCGGCTTCACCGGCGAACGCCCGACCGGCGTCCACTGGTCCTGCACGCCGCGCTCGCCGTACAGCGACACCGTGGTGTTGCCGAAGCCCCAGCGGCCGTCGTGCGTGATGCCCCAGTAATCGCGCACGTGCCGTGTCTCGGTGATCGCCGTCGCGGCCGTGCGCGGCGTGAGCGGCGCATCGCTCTTGCCCGGCGTACTCAGATAGGTGAGCTGCTCGTGCCCGACGTTCACGCTCACGTCCTGATTGCTCGCGGGCTTCGCCGCCAGCTTCACGTCGAAGCTGCCGATCCGCTGCCCGTTCGCCCCGCCCGTTCCGCTGTTCGGGTAATAGATGCTGTCCTCGCCGCGATGCAGGAGGCGGCCCGACGCCTGCAGCCCGAGCACGTCGGATTTCAGCGGGCCGCCGAGCCAGAAGTCGACGCTCTGCGTATCGCCCTGGTTCGATTCGAGCTGCCACACGCTGCCGGCCGTGATCGTGGCGCCCCAGCGCTTCGGGACCTTGCGCGTGATCACGTTGATCACGCCGCCCATCGCGTCGGCGCCGTACAGCGACGACATCGGCCCGCGCACGACCTCGATCCGCTCGATCGCGGAAAGCGGCGGCATCAGGTTCGACTGCACGCCCGAGGTGCCGCGGTTCATCGTTTCACGCGTGTTCTGCCGGCGGCCGTCGACGAGCAGCAGCGTGTACTCGCCGGGCATCCCGCGAATCGAGATGTCCTGGTCGTTCGGCGATGCGCCGACGACGCTCACGCCCTCGACATTGCCGACGATCTCGGCCAGCGACGTATAAGGCTTCGCCTCGATGTCGTTGCGATCGATCACCGAGATGCTCGCGGGCGCCTCGCGGATCGCCTGCTCGCGACGGCTGGCCGTGACGACGATTTCCTTCAGCGCGGTCGGGGCCGGCGCATCGCCGGCAACCGGCGCGGCGGCGACGGCCGACGCGACCGCCGGCTCGGCCGGCCGCTCAGGCGTTTGCGCCCACGCGCCCGACACGCCCATCAGACACAGGCCGGCAACGACGGCCGGCTTCATTGCAAGGTTCGCAGCTTGACTCGACATGGTGGCACTTTCGACGTTTCATAATGTGATTGATTCTCATTTCCATTATGAAACATGTAATGTGCCGAAATATTTGCGTAAGCTTCGAACTCGTTTGAGCGGCGTCGGCCGTGCGGTCAGCGGCGGTCGCTGCGGCGCGCGAGCGTCGGCGTGACGCCGAAGCGGCGCTTGTAGGCGGTCGCGAAATTGGCCGCGCTCGTGTAGCCGGCCAGCGCCGCGGCCTGCTTGACGCTGACCGCGTCGCGCTCGAGCGCCAGCCGCGCGCGCTGCAGGTGATGCTCGCGGATGAAGTCGAACACCGTCGTGCCGTAGGCCGCGCGGAACTGCCGCTGCATCGCGTTGGCGCTCATGCCGGCGTGGCGTGCGATATCGTCGAGCGACAGATCCTGCGCGGCATCGCTCGCCAGGAACGCGCGCAATTCCGCCATCCGGCGGTAGTCGCGCGATCCGAGCGCCGCGTCCGCGGCCTGCCGCGCTTGCGCGTCGGCCTCGAGCGGCGCGAACGCTTCGGCGAGCAGTTCCAGCACCCGGCTTTCCAGGTAGATCGCCTGCAGCATCGGCTGGCAGGTCGGCGGCCTGACGATCTGCTCGGCCAGCGCGGTCGCGCGCGGCGTCGGCTGCCAGAAGCGGATCGCCAGGTGCGCGGACAGCATCGCATCGAGCCGCTCCGGCAACGCGCCACGGCTTGCCGCCTGCAGATGGCCCAGCCACTCGCCCGACATCGCCAGGCTGACCCGCCGCGCATAACCGCCCTTGCTGAGCCGCCGGCGGAACGTATCCGGCTGCACCGCATTGAGCAGGAACGACTGCATCCGGAGCGAAGGCGGCGGCGCGGCGCGGCTCGCACGACGCCCGTCCGTCGTCAGCACCACACGCCGGTCGCCGTACGACACGTCGAGCGCGCCTTCGAGCAACAGCACGAGATGCAGGCCCGGCGTGCACTGCCCCGACATCACCGCGTCGAGTTCGTCGGTCGCGTCGTCCGCGTGGATGCACAGGCCCGGGCGAACCTCGCGGATCCGCGCAACGTGCGCGGCATGGCGATGGCCGCCGGAATGGAAAGCAGCTGACGTTTGCGCTGTCATGTCGTGATACCCCGTCGCGTGCGCCGTGCGCCCGCACAAACTGTTTCGTCGCTGGATCAAACAGCCGGCATGCGTCGATGCCCCGCTGCTCGGTTACAATTAAATGAGAATTATTATCATTTATATCGTATCGGGAGTCGTGTGAAAAAGACAAGTGGAATGTGGGCCATGCTCGGCGCATGGATGTGCGGCTGGCTCGCGATGCATGCGGCGCACGCGGACACGACCGTGACCGACCTCGCCGGTCGGCAGGTCAAGATTCCCGCGCGCGTCGAACGCGTGCTGCTCGGCGAGGGGCGCCTGCTGCCCGCGCTCGCGGTCGTCGATCCCGATCCCGCGCGCCGTCTCGTCGGCATGATGGGCGATTTCGAGCAACTCGACCCGGCCAGCTATGCGCAATGGCTCGACCGGTTTCCGCACCTGAAGGACGTGCCGCGCATCGGTCGCTCGCAGTCCGGCAGTTTCAGCGACGAACGGGCGCTCGCGTTGCGCCCGCAAGTCGCGATCTTCGGTCTCGGCGGCGGCCACGGCCCCGGCGAGCGCGACCGCGAAACGCTGGCGCGGCTCGAGGCCGCGGGCGTCGCGATCGTCTTCGTCGACTTCCGCCACGACCCGCTCGCGAACACGACGCGCAGCATCGCACTGCTCGGCCAGGTGCTCGGCGCGCCGCAGCGCGCGGCGGATTTCAACGCCTACTGGCAGGCGCAGCTCGATCTCGTCCGCACCCGGCTCGCGAACGCGAAACCGGCCGCGCCGAGCGTGTTCCTCGAAAGCCGCGTCGGCCTGTCGAGCGATTGCTGCGACACGATGACGGGCATGATGGGCCGCCTGCTCGACGCCGCCGGCGGCAACAACATCGCGAAAGGCCGCGTGCCCGGCGAGCACGGCACGCTGAATCCGGAATACCTGCTCAGCCGCCAGCCCGATTTCTACATCGGCACCGGCATCGGCTCGACGCAGACGCTGCAAAGCGCACCGCTGCGCATCGCGCTCGGCGCCGGCGTGTCGCGCGACACCGCCACCCGCTCGTTCGACCGGTCGCTGCAGCGCCCGCAGATCGCGCCGCTGCGCGCGGTCCGCGAGCGTCGGGCCTACGCGATCTGGCATCACTTCTACAACTCGCCCTTCAACGTCGTCGCGGTGCAGGCCCTGGCCAAATGGCTGCATCCCGCACTGTTCGCCGATCTCGATCCGCGCAGCACGTTCGACACCATGGTGCGACGCTTCCAGCCCGTTGCGCTGCAAGGCGAATACTGGGTGCAGGAAGGTTCCTGACATGGCGTCGCCCTCTTCCACGATGCGCCGCTCGCTGCTCGTCGCCGGCCTCGCGGGCTCGCTCGGCGGCCGGCTCGCGCCCGCTTTCGCCGCGCAGGCGCAAGGCTGGCCGGCGCTCGACGCGGCGCCCGCCGTCCAGGTGCCGAACAGCCATCAGTTCGACGTGACGGTCGCCGGCAAGACCCGCCGGCTGTTCGTCGCGCTGCCCGCCGAACCGGCCGGCGCCGCGCCCCATCCGGTGCTGACCGTGCTCGACGGCAACGCGCTGTTCCCGCTTGCCGCGCAACTCGTCCGCAATCGCCGCGCGCGGCCCGACGGCACGCCCGATGCCGAACCCGTCGTGCTCGGCATCGGCTATCCGACCGACGGGCCGTACGACATGGCCGCCCGCGCGGACGACTACACGCTCGCGCCGCTGCCGGACGGACGCAGCCTCGCCGCGGATCGCTTCCTCGATTTCATCGAGCACGAGGTGCAGCCCTGGCTGGCCCGGCAGGTATCCGTCGACCCGGCGCGCAAGACGCTGTTCGGTCATTCGTACGGCGGCCTGCTCACGCTGTATGCGATGCTCACGCGCCCGCACCTTTTCGGGCGCTATGTCGCGGCGAGCCCGTCGATCTGGTGGGGCGACCGCGCGCTGCTGCCTTATGCCGACCGGTTCGCCGCGCAAGCGGCGCCGCTCGCGCCCGCCCTGCGGCTGCTCGTCACCGCGGGCAGCCGCGAGGAAGACACGTCGAATCCCGACGCCGAACGCATGCGCCGGCAACAGGCGCGCAGGCAGGTCAGCTCCGCCCGCGATTTCGTCCGGCGCGTCGGCCGCCGTCCGGGGCTCGATGCCGCATTCCACCTGATCGACGGCGAGGACCACGGCGGCGTCGTGGTACCCAGCGCGATGCTCGCCGCGCGCATCGCCGGCGAACCCGCCACGGGAGACGCCGCATGAGCGCCACGTCACCCGCTGCCGCCACGGCCGCCACTGCCGCCGCTTCGCTGAAGCAGCGCTACCGCGCAGTCGCCGCGCGACGCGTCGGCGCGCTGCTGTTCCTCGCCGGCGTGCTCGGCGCCCTGCTCGTCGTCGACGTCGGCACCGGCCCTTCGCCGTTCCCGATCGCGGATCTCGTCGCCGGACTGTTCCGGCCGGATGCGCTGCCGCTCGAACAGCGCGTGATCCTGTGGGACGTGCGCCTGCCGTACGCGCTGATGGCCGTGCTGGTCGGCGCGTCGCTCGGCCTCGCCGGCGCCGAGATGCAGACGGTGCTGAACAACCCGCTCGCGAGCCCGTTTACGCTCGGCATGTCGGCCGCCGCGAGCGTCGGCGCATCGCTCGTCGTGATCTCGGGCTGGCACGTCGTGCTCTGGAACGAGAACATCGCGCTGTCGCTCGGCGCGTTCTGCTGCGCGAGCCTCGCGACGCTGCTGATCGTCTGGCTCGCGTGGCGACACGGCGCGACCACGGAAACCGTCGTGCTGTTCGGCATCGGCCTGATGTTCAGCTTCGAGGCGCTGCTGTGGCTGCTGCAGTTTCTCGCGGACGCGAACGCGCTCCAGCAGATCGTGTTCTGGAGCATGGGCAGCCTCGCACGCGCGACGTGGAGCAAGATCGCGCTGCTGTCGTGCGTGCTCGGCGCCTGCGCCGTCTGGGCGAGCTTCGACGTCGCGTCGCTGACCGCGCTGCGCGCCGGCGACGAACAGGCGCGCAGCATGGGCATCGCGGTCGAGCGGCTGCGGCTCGTCACGCTGGTGCGCATCAGCCTGCTGTCGGCGACCGCGCTGTCGTTCGTCGGCACCATCGGTTTCGTCGGCCTCGTCGGGCCGCACGTCGCGCGGCTGCTCGTCGGCGACGAGCACCGCTACTATCTGCCCGGCGCCGCGCTCGCCGGCGCGATCATGCTGGCCGGCGCATCCGTGCTCAGCAAGACGCTGATCCCCGGCGTGACACTGCCGATCGGCATCATCACCGCGCTGGTCGGCGTGCCGCTCTTCATGATCCTCGTCAGCCGGCGCAGGAGGCTCGATGGATAAGCGCGCCCTGCACCTCGACGGCCTGACCGTGCGTTACGGCGCGCGAGTCGTGCTCGACGGGCTGTCGCTCGCCCCCGTCATGCCCGGCACGATGATCGGCCTGCTCGGGCCGAACGGCGTCGGCAAGTCGACGCTGCTGCGGGCGCTCGCCCGGCTCGCGACAGCGCACGGCCATGCGGCGTTCGACGGGTTCGACCTGCTGCGCGGCTTGCGCCGCGAGCACACGCGGCAGGTCGGCTACCTGCCGCAGACGCTGCCTCAACCGTCTTCGCTGCTCGTGTACGAAGCCGTACGCAGCGCGTTGCGCGCGACCTGCGGCGGCTTGTCCGACGCGGCGCGCGACCTGCGGCTGCAGCAGGTGTTCGAGCGGCTGCGGCTGCAAGCGCTGGCGATGTCGCCGCTCGACCGGTTGTCCGGCGGGCAGCGGCAGATGGTCGGGCTCGCGCAGGTGCTCGTGCGCGAAACGCCGCTGCTGCTGCTCGACGAACCGACGAGCGCCCTCGACCTGCGCTGGCAACTGCTCGCGCTGGAAGCCGTGGGCAACGCGGCGCGCCGGCGCGGCGCGGTCGTGGTGGTCGCCCTGCACGACCTGAATCTCGCGTCGCGATTCTGCAACCGGCTCGTGCTGCTGGGCGCCGACGGCCTCGTCGCCGACGGCGCGCCCGCCGACGTCTTGACGCCGCAGCACTTGCGACGCGCGTACCGCGTCGATGCGCGGGTCGAACGGACGGCGTCGGGCGATTACGTGGCGCTCGCGGAACGCGCGATCATGGACGACATGCAGGACGTGTGCGACGCGTAAACGGGCACCGGCCGCGCCGACGGCCGGTGCCGCTTGCGGACATCCGTTCGGTATCGGTTCACCCGCCTCGCCGCACCAAAGTCGAAGTCGAAGCCGACGCATAGGCCAGCGACAACGCACGACCAACATACGGCCGACGCACACAAAGCATCATAGAATCGCGCTGCGGGACCAACGGGTCCCGCCCGCCGCGACATCGGCATGGGCACGTGCGATCGCCGTGCATGCGGCGGCCTGCTCCTCAACCTGCAAGGACGATCGCGTGATGCGTGCATACCGACTTCTGCTGACGGCCGGCGCCTCGGCCATGCTGGCCGGCTGGGCGACGGCGGCCCAGCCGGCGCCCGCGACGCCATCCGCCGCTGACTGCCCGTCGCCGTCGTTCGCGCGCTACCCCGCCCGCCCGGGAACCGCGCCGCCTACGCCGGCCCGCGCGCCGCGGCTGACCGGCAAGGAAGCTCGTCTCTACCGCACCGTCATCCGCGACGAGTTCACGCAACCGGCCAATTTCGCCGGCCACTACCGCGTCGCGATCTGGGGGTGCGGAACGGATTGCCGGAATTTCGCGATCGTCGACAAGTACACCGGTGCGACGTATACGATGCCCGGCATTCAGGCCGTCGCGGGCGTGATGGGCAACGACGAGGAGCGCGTCGATTTCCGCCCCGACAGCAGGCTGCTGATCGTCGCGGGCTGCTTCAACGACGATTGCGACGACAGCAACGTGAAGGCGGCGCGGTTCTTCTACGAGTGGACCGGTGCGCGCTTGCGGCCGATCGGCACCTGTCCGCTGGCCATCGAGCCGATTCAGTAGCCCGCGCGACCTGCACCGACCTGCGCGATCGTTCCGCCGGTACACCTTTGACGCCCCCACCCGCGATGTCCGTCCACTTCAGCTTCGACGACGGCCCCGGCCCCTCGACGCCGCCATTGCTCGACGTGCTGCGCGACGCATCGTGCCAAGCGACCTTCTTCCTGCTCGGCAAGCATCTGGCCGGCGCGCTCGACGTCGCCGCGAGAATGGCGCACGAAGGCCACCGGCTCGGCAATCACACTCATTCGCACGCGCGGCCGGGCGCACTGGCGGACGACGTGCTGGTCGACGAGATCGAAGCGACCGACGCGCTGATCCGCGACGCCTATCGCCAAGCCGGCATGCCCGCGCCGGACGCGATTCCGCTGCGTCTCCCGTACGGGCTGATGCCGCAAGACGATCGCACCGGCGTGCTCATGCGCTTGCAGCGCGAACACACGGGCTGGACCGCGATACTGGACGACTGGCAGCGGCCGGCACCATCGCCGCAGGTGCTGTTCGACGCGATGTGCGCACATGTCGACGCCTGTACGGCGCGGCATCGCGACGTGCTGTTCTGCCTGCACGACGGATCGCGGCACGGTGAAGCGCGGCCCAACACGGTCGAAGCCGTGCGCCTGTTCCTGAACCGGAAGCGCTGAAGCAATCGACCGTCAGTGTCCGCGCGCGGCGTCGCCCAGCAAGTGACGCCAGCCACCGAGAAAACCGATGCCGGGCCCCGGCACCCACAGGCCGCGCTGCGCGGCTTCCAGATGGATCAGCGTCTGATCCGCGCAGAACAGCGCCGTCAACGCATCTCGATTGGCGCGAATCCAGTCCGGTGCGCGGTCGGGACGCGTCTCGACATAGGTGAGCAGGCCGGCCTCCCATCGCTGCGCGTCGAATACGAAGCGATCGTCCCGCCCCGCATCGCGCGACAGCGCGAATGACGCGAACGCCGCCTCGAGCCATTGCGTCCCCTGCCCGACATCGTCGAAGTCGAGGACGCCCTTCACCGCATGGCCCTCATACAGCAGGTTGCCGGCGTGATAGTCGCCGTGCAGCCAATGCGCCGGCCCGGTCAGCCAGCGCGCGGCGGCATCGAGAAGCACGCCGATCCGCCGGAGCACCGTGTCGTATTCGCCGTTCAAGTCGTCCGGCAACGCCGGCATCGCACGCGCCGCGACGCGCGCATGGCGCGCCGACAGCCACGCCAGCGGCGCCGATTCGCCTGCCGGTATCGCGGCCAGCGCCGCATGCAGATGCGCGAGCACGCGCATCGCATCGCGTGCGCCCGCCTGCGCGTCGTCGGGCAAGCCGGGGCGGCCGTCGATATGCTCGAACAGATGCAGCCAGCGTCCATCGGCCGTCTGCACGCCGGATTGCGCATCCACGGTCGGCCGCAGCCGCGGCAGCGCGGGCCGCATCGGCGCCGCGTGCGTTCGGTCGAGCTGGCCGAGTATCGTCGCCTCGCGATGCACCTGCTCGACCGGCTTGCCGGACCACGACACACGCAGCACCGCACGCCCCGGATCGCACTCGACGAGATACGTTTTGTTAGTATGGCCCGACGACAGCGCCTGCAGGCGCGCCGGCCGCAGGTTCCAGTGCCGGTGCAGCCACGATGCCAGCGTTTCCACGTCACTCCTACTTGTTGCATTGACCATGTCAGAGCGTCCTTCAGCCCGCATGCGGGACATCAACATCGAATGGCTGACGCGCGCCGCCGAATTCGACCATCTGTTCCAGACCCGCTGGCTCGGCGAGCGCTTCTTCCATCTGCCCGGCGACATGCTCGCGCTCCAGGAACTGATCTGGCGCGAACGCCCCGACTGTATCGTGCAGACCGGCATCGCGGCGGGCGGCGGCGTCGTGTTTTCCGCATCGATGCTGGAATTGGCCGGCGATCGCGGCCATGTCGTCGCGATCGAACCGCGCCTGCGCGACGAGGTCAGGCAGCGCCTGCAGGCGCACCGGCTCGCCCATCGCATGACGCTGATCGAAGGCGAGTCGTGCGCGCCCGACACGCTCGCATCGGTGCGCGCCCGGATTCGCGACGGCGCGCGCGTGATGGCGATCCTCGATCTCACGCATACCCACGCACACGTGCTGCGCGAACTCGAATGCTATGCGACGCTCGTGACGCCCGGCAGTCACGCGATCGTGATGGATACCATCATGGAATACCTGCCCGAGTCGATGTTCGACGGCAAGCCGTACGGCAAGGGCAACAATCCGGCCACTGCCGTACGCGAATTTCTCGCCCGCGACGACCGCTTCGAGGTCGACCACGACATCGAGGACCGCGTGCTCATGACGCTGTCGCCAGGCGGTTTCCTGAAGCGAGTGCGCTGATCAGGCGGGCCGCCCGCGCCGAGCCGTCGCCGGCGTAACTCGCGCGGATTCGCGCCGCCTGCTCGCGCAACGAACCGGGACGCAACAGGCGTTCGAGCGCATCGGCGATGTCCGCCACGCCGGCCTGCTGCAGATCCAGCACGCAACCCGCGCCGGCGCGCTCGACGAAATGCGCCGAATGAAACTGGTCGTTGCAGAACGGCGACAGCAGCATCGGCACGCCGCACGCAAGCGACTCCATCACCGAATTCGCGCCGCCGTGGCTGACGAACGCCTGCGTGCGCCGCAGCAGCGCCAGTTGCGGCGCATAACGCACCGCGACCACACGGTCGTCGTCGGCCGGCAGCAGATCCGAGTCGACCAGTTCGCCCACCGACAGCACCAGTTGCGCGGAGGTCGCACGCGTCGCATCGATGACCTTCGCGAACACATCGGGGTGATAGTAGAGCTGGCTGCCGAGCGACATGTAGACGAGCGGGCGATCCGCGTCGAGGCGTTCCCACGGGAACGGCGTCTCGTCGCCGCGCGGGCCGGACGGCAGCGCCGGGCCGACCAGTTCGACACCCGGCGGCGGCGCGCCGACCAGCGCGTCGGTCGTGAATGCGAGCGTCAGGTGCGGCGACAGGATGTCGCAACCGCGAAAGCGCGCGTCGAGCCCGTAGCGCGCGAACAGGCGCGTGCGCTCCGGAACGAGCCATCGCACGGTGCGCAGCAATTCCGAATCGAGATCGTCCGGCAGCACCGGATTCAGCGAATTCGACATCGACACCCAGGGCAGCCCTTCCAGCTCGGCGGCAATCGCCGCGGCATAGAGCAGCGGATCGATCACGACCACGTCGGGCCGCCAGTCGCGCAGCACCGCGCGGATGCCGTCCACCTGCGCGGGTGCGAGATCGATCAGCAGCGTGCGGATCCAGTGCCGCAGCCAGTCCGCATCGCGAATGTTCGCGGCGAAACTCGCGCCGCGCGACAGGTCGTGGCGTTCGGGCATCTCGCGCGGCCCGACGAACGCGAAGCCGCCCGCCCCGTCGAGTTGCGCACTGATGTCGGCCGGCGCGTAGAACGCGACGTCGCAGCCGGCGGTGCGCAGATGCTGCGCCGGGCCGATGCAGGGATTGACGTGCCCCTTTTCAGGCACCACGCAAAACAGGATGCGTTTCATGAGCGAATCAGGTTGATCGATGCGTGGCATCGAGGTGGTCGAGGATCAGCGACAGCGTCGTCCACAGTACGCGTTCGGTATCCGCCTGCAGCGTGGGCGCGGCCAGACCGAGCGCATCCGCGAGTGCACGCGTGCGTTCGCGATCGAGCAGCGGCGCGAGATCCATCGCGGGTGCGAGCCGCCCGCGCTTGGGGCCGTGCACGAGACGGTCCGGCAGGTTCAGGCGCGCGCCGAGATCGCGCAGGCATTGCTTGTCCGGATCGGGCGCGACGCTCGTCAGATGCGCGACGACTGCGGTGTCGACGAACGGCGGATGCAGGTCGACCGACGCCGCATCGAACAATGCGTGGCACAACGGCAGATAGTTGGCCGACCGGTCGCGGCGCAGCACCTGGTCCGCACCGTCGCCCGTGATGGCCACCTCGATGCCGTCGGCGGCCATCGCCTCGGCCAGCAGCAGCTTCGCGACCGGATGCAGGTTGAACATCGGCTCCTCGACCGCATGCGTCGTTCTGGGCAGCGCCGCGACGAAATCCGCCTCGTTCGCGCGCACGATCCGCACGGCAGCCTGCATCTGCGCGGCCAGTTCGAGTGCGGCGTCGCGCTCGCAATAGTCCGGCAGGTCGGTCACGAGGACATAGCACGTCACGTGCGGCAGCGCGCCGAGCTCGCGCAGCAGCGCAAGCAACAGCGCCGAGTCGAGCCCGCCGCTCAACGCCAGCGCGACGCGCTTGCCGCTGTCGAGCGCGCGTTGCAGCGACGCGCGCAGCACGGTTTCCAGATCGGCATGCCGTGGCTGCTCGAGCGCCGGCTGCACCGTCAGCCCTTGCGGCGAGCGGATCAGCGTGTGTCCGGGCGGCACCGCAAGCACGTCGCGCAGCACGGTGCGTCCGACCAGACGCGCGCCGCCCAGATAGCCCGCGATGGCTGCCGCGTCCGGCTCGCCGGCCGGTTGACCCGACATGCGCAGGACCTCCCGGATGCCGGACGCCGTCGCGCCGCTGCGCGGATGGTAGTGAAGCCGGTCGAAGCCGAACGGGTCGCGCGTACCGACGATCATGGATAACGAGCCTTCAAGGTATTCACTTCAATGCGTTTCAGGATGCGATGCGGCGCCACCGGCGCGCTGCCGCCCTGGCAATGCAGGCATGCCTCGAGCGGCGCTTCGCGTTGCAGATACGCGAGCATCGCGTCGAGCATGCCCGCGTCGTCGCGCAGCGGCAGGCCGTCGGACCGGAAATCCTTCTCGCCCTTGTAGAGCGTGTGGAAATGCGCCGGCCGCGTGCACGTGTAGAACATGCCGTCGCGAATCATATGGCAGCGCTCCCGAATCCAGCAATCGTGATACAGGCGCTGCGCGGCGTCGCGATCGGTGCCGGGCTGCGCCCGGTTCATCGTCGTGAACACGTCCTGCACCTTCCAGTTCAGGCGTACGTCGAAATGCGCGGCCTGATGCTCGATGTACGCGATCAGGTCGGGCGCCAGCGACGGCTTCGGGTAGCGCGAGATCGTCAGCGCATCCACCGCCTGCCAGAATGCGTCCTGCATCTCGCCGAGTTTCAGGCCGTTCGTCGTGACCGAGATCACGGGCGCGATGCCCGTGGCACGCACGCGCTCGACAAGCTCGACGAGCGCCGGGTGCAGCAGCGGTTCGCCGCCGACCAGCTTGAACATGCGCGGACGCAGCACCTTGGCGGCCTTGCGCAGATCGGCTTCGATCGAATCGGGGCTCGCGTGCCACTCGGGCAGCAGCGGCGACAGCGAACAGCATTCCGCGCAGGTCAGGTTGCAGTGATCGACGATATGCGCTTCCAGCGAACGCGTCAGGATGCGTCCGCCTTCGACACGGTAGTCGCGATCCAGCGGCGGCGGGAACACATGCTGCCGCTCGCCGGACGGCGCCGGATTCGGGATCGGGTTCGGATTCACATTCACTTCAGCGTCCTGCTTCCACGCAACGGAGAAAGAAAGCGACCAGACGGTCGCGCGCATCCGCCATCGCGGACGCCATCGTCACCGCGCCGTCCAGATGCGCCGCGAAACGCGACGGATCGTCGAGCCAGCCCTGCACGACCCACAGCTTCAGCGCGTGCTGCAGGCACGCGGCATCGACCGCCCATCCGATGTGCGCGGGATTCACCGGCCGCACTTGCCGATACGCGAGTACGAACGCCTCGGCCATCTGCGGCGCCTCGAGCGGCAGATGGTTCAGGCAACGCACCAGTTCGTATTCGCGCGGCGCGCCGATCGACGCTTCCCAGTCGAGAATGAGCGGCGGCAGCGTACCCGTGAACAGATAGTTGAACTGGTTGTAGTCGTTGTGAATCGCATGTTGTGGATCGTCGGCGGGAAACGCGTCGATGCTGCCCGGATAGTAGCGGTCGAGCATGCGCAGCGCGAGATCGACGTAGCGGCGCAGGTGCGCGGCGCCGTCGTTCGAGCCTGCGCGGCGCGATGCATCGAGCAGGCTGACGCGCATCGCGTCCGCGTCGAGCGCGGCCAGCCGCGAGCGGAGCGTGTCCGGCGTCGGCAGGCGCAGTTGCTCGAGGCCCAGGTGCAATGCGGCCAGACTCGCGCCGAGCGCGGCCCACTCGTCACGCGAAAACGTATCGTAGGTTCTGAACCGACCGGTTTCCCAGCGCGTCAGCATCGCATGCGCGCCCGCGCCGCTCCACAACGGCTCGCCGGCAGTCGTGCGTTTCAGCGTCTGAACGTGACGGCGGGCGTCGCCGTGCGTTTCGAAGTGCGCGAGAACGGCGGCCTCCTTGGCCGCGCGAGCATGATGCTCGGGCGCGTACAGCTTGACCGCCACGCCGCCGTCATCGGTCGGCAGATGCCACACGCGTTCGCCGACCTGCCGCGGCGCGTCGCTTCCGCGAAGCGCATAGGCGCGGCGGATCGCGTCGAAGGTGGCGGCGAGCGGGCTCATTCAGATGTGCTCGGCCGGCCCGTGCCGATACGGATGACCGGTCAGGAACGTGTTGTGCCCGACGTAGCGCAGCTTGTACATCGCCGGCCGGAACAGCACCGATGGATCGTTGTTCGCGATGCCGAGCAACGGATACAGGTCCTGCCGTACGAAGAACGCGTTGTTGCCCATGTCGTCACAGCAGACGAGTTCGTAGCCCTTCTGCCTGCCGAGACGAACGAGCGACTCGAGACTCGCGCCGTAGTAGGTCGAACCGTCCCATTCGTGATCCGGATTGAAGCACATGACCCAGCGTTCGGGCGGCGTGTAGTACGGGTTGTATTCGATCACGACGATGCGCGGCCGGTACGCCTGCAGGCCGCGCCAGACCCAGTAGTCGTTGCCGTCGATATCGATCGACAGCAGGTCGAAGTCGGCCGGTGTGTTCGCATCGGCTAGCAGCGAATCGACCGTGTCGGGCTGGACGCGATCGTGGTGCAGCCGAACGCAGTCCGCGCCCGCGTAGTGGGCGGCCAGCTTGCCGAAGCGGTACGCGCTGCCTTCCACCAGCACGCCGGACCAGTCCTGTTCGCGCAGCAGCCGCGCGGTGTTGCTGTTGCGCAGGCCGTCGCTCGCGCCAATATCGACGCAAAAGCGGTGGGTCGGCGCGATCCGCTCCATCAGGCGCGCGAGGATGCCCTCCTCGGTGCCCTGCGCATACAGGCTAGGCGCGAGGGCGGACAGGTCGAGCGGTAAGGGACGGTCCTGCATCGCGGCGGCGGCTCCAGGTCGGAATGGGATGGCGGGGGGTGTTCGGGGGGTAATTTACCCGAAGTCGCCCGGGAGCAGGAATCCGCGGCTTTCGATGCTGCGCGGCTTTATCGGCACGGGAATGAAAAAGCCCGCATCGGCAATGGCGGGGATGCGGGCGCGAGGTGAGTCCGGCTCGGGGCTTCGGTCTGCGTATGCCGGCCTGACATTAGGTCGCATGCAGGCTATGCGGGTCGAATTACGATCGAATCGATTTCAAAGAAGCTGGCCGTAAATTTACCCTAACCGCGCCTTTGCTTGCTTCAACAATTGACAACCGAGTGTCGGAATTTTCCACCTCCGAATGGGGCAGCTTGGTGGGCCTGAGTCAATATTCGCGCTACCCAAGCGCGAGACCCGAATCCTCGTCTCCGGCTACGACCTCCAGATATTGGCGCGGATCATCGCCCCTTTCCCTTTACTTATTTCGCAATCCAAGGAAGGACATATTTTGCGCAGAGTAAGCACAGGGCGAGGAAGCCCCCTGCCCAAACGAGCGGATTCCAACGAAGCCGGTAAAGAAAGCGGCCCTCCCGCATTGCTACTTGCTCCGCATGCAAACGCGCCGTCTCGCGCATTAGGCTGTGTGTCAAGGCGTTTATTTCGTCGTGAGTCATGGGGCTACCTCGTGGCGGGTTAGCCTCAGCATACCCGAAGTCAGACGCGCCCCATATCCCACCAAGCTACACACGCGTTCCGACTGGTTGCGACAACGGGACCTTTGTAGTGGTCAACCAACCCCGGACACTGCGTTAAGTTTTTCTTCCGCAACAGCCGGCGCCAGTCCGTCATTGAACTGATGCGGCCGTATCCAGTTGTACCGATGCATCAGGTAGTGGC
>NZ_JPGL01000099.1 GCF_000732615.1 Burkholderia paludis | reverse complement strand
CCGACCGATACCGCGATCACTTCGGTCGCGACGCCCGCTTCCTTCAGGCGCACCGCTTCTTCCACCGCGATTTCGTCGAACGGGTTCATCGACATCTTCACGTTCGCGATGTCGACACCCGTGTTGTCCGTTTTCACGCGGACCTTCACGTTGTAATCGGCCACGCGCTTCACTGCCACCAGTACCTTGCCGCCCATGCATTCCCCCAATCGTCGAATCGTTCAGTCCTGCGCGGCTTCCTGCGGCGCGCGTTCGCGCGGCCGCATGTCGCCGTCGAAATCGTCCAGCGTCGGAAACGCCATCGGCGCGAGCCCGTCGAGCTGCGCCAGGTACGCGTCGTACCGCTCCAGCACGGCTGCACGCTCGGCGTCGCCGATATACGGCACGTGATAGCCGACGAACGACGGCAGCACGTCGAAACCCGCATAGCCGAGCGTGCCGCGCAGCACGTGGCGCAGCATCAGGTCCATCTCGCCGTGCACGCCGTCCGCGCCAAACATGTAGTCCCGGCCGCCGCACGTATACGCAAGCAGCGCGCGCTTGCCGCGCATCCCGCCGCGATCGTAGAACCGCACGCCGCCGTACACCTTGCCCGACACGAGCACGCGATCGATCCAGCCTTTCATGATGGCCGGCACCGAGCACCAGAACAGCGGGAAGCTGAGGATCAGCAGGTCGCACTCGGCCAGCTTGTCGAGTTCCGCGGCGATGTCGGGCGCAATCGCATGCGCGGCGACGTTCTCGCGCTGCTCCAGCGCGTAGACGAGGTAGTCCGGGTTCTTGCGGACGCCGAAATCCGCCGCGCTGGCGACCGGATTCCACTGCATCGCGTACAGGTCGGACACGGTCACGGCATGCCCCTGCGCTTCGAGCGTGCTCACCGCGCGGTGCAGCATCGATGTCGTGAACGACTGCGGTTCGGGGTGGGCGTGAACGATCAGGACTTTCATGGTGCTGGTTTCTCCGCAATGCAACGTTGATGTCAGACGGCCCCGGCCGCGCGCTTGCGCAGCAGCGACAGGCCGATCGCGACGCAGGTGGCCGCCAGCAGCAGCGTGGAGACCGATGCGATCGCCGGATCGACGTTTTCGCGCATCCCGTCCCACATGCGGCGCGGCAGCGTATAGACGCCCCGGCTCGAAATGAACAGCGTGACGACCAGTTCGTCCCAGGACAGGATGAACGCGAACACGGCCGCCGACAGCACGCCGGGCCGGATCGACGGCAGGATCACGTAGCGCAGCGTCTGCGACAGGTTCGCCCCGAGGCTGCGCGACGCCTGCTCGATCCGCAGGCCGACCGTCGCCAGCGACGCCGATACCGCGACGACCACGTACGGCACCGACAGCACGACATGCGACAGGATCACCGCCGGATAGCTGTCGAGCATGCCCAGCTCGCCCCACAGCCGGTAGAACGCGAGCGCCGACACGATCGGCGGCACGATCAGCGGAAACAGGATCACGCCGCGCACGAGCTCGCCGCGCCGCGACGCGACTTTCCACAGGCCGATCGCGCACAAGGTGCCGAGCGCGACCGAGATCGCCGACGAGACGAGCGCGATCGCGCCGCTCTGCAGGAAGCTCGACACCCAGCCGTCGTCGTCGAGCAGCACGCGGTAATGGCGCAGCGACAGCGCGCCGTCGGGCATCGACAGGTAGTCGCTTGGCGTCAGCGACACGGGCACCGATACGAGCAGCGGCAGCATCAGGAACAGGATCGCGGCCCATGCGACGCCGATCACCAACGCACGGCCGGCCGTCAGTCTGGATTTCATCTTCGGTTCCTCCGGTCGGATTCAGCGCGCGCCGAACAGCTCGCGCAGGTCGACGAAACGCGCGAGCAATGCGAGCGCGGCCAGGATCGACGCCAGCAGCAGCGATGCGAGCGCCGCGCCGCCGCCCCAGTTCACGAGCTGCAGTATCTGCGTGCTGATGTACTCGGCGATCATCACGGTGCGACCGCCGCCGAGAATCACCGGCGTCACGTAGAAGCCGAGCGAGAAGATGAACACCAGGATCGCCGCGCCGACGATGCCCGGCCGCGTCTGCGGGAAATACACCTTGCGGAACGTGACGAACGCGCCCGCGCCGAGCCCCTGCGACGCGCGCACGAGCTGCGGATCGATGCCCTTCATGTTCGCGTACAGCGGCAGCACCGCGTACGGGATCATGAAGTGGATCATCCCGATCAAGACGCCGGTCTCGTTGCGCATCAGCGGCAGCGGCGCGTCGATCAGCCCGATGCGCATCAGCAGCGTGTTGACGAGCCCCTGCTCGCCGAGCAGGAACAGCCACGAGAACGCGCGCACCAGCACCGACGCCCAGAACGGCACGAGCAGCCCGAACATCAGCGCCGTGCGCTGGCGCGGCCCGACGTGCGCCATCGCATACGCGATCGCGTAGCCGAGCGCGACGGCGCACACCGTCGTGACCGCGCACACCCGCAGCGTGGTCCACAGCACGCGGTGCACGCCGCGGTTGTCCAGCAGCCGCGCGTAGTTGTGCAGGCCGGGCTCCGGCACCGCGAAGCCGAGCCACAGCACGCGTACGAGCGGGTACACGTACAGCACGATCAGCACCGCCAGCAGCGGCACGACCAGCAGCCAGTAGCGGTCGGCCTTCGCTCGCCCGAGCGGGGCCGCGACAGGGGAAGACAGGGTATTCATGGGATCACGCTCGCGAGAAGGCGGCTCAGGACGACATCAGGTCGGTGTACTGCGCGAGCGTCGACTCGTAATGCTGCGCCCACCACTCGGGATTCACCTTGCACTGCTTCGCCCAGTTCTCCGGCGTGCCGGGATTGTCCGCCCGCAGCGCCGCCGGCACGGCGGCCGTCGCGGCCGGCGTCACCGGCCCGTTGCCGAGCAGCGACAGCAGGCGCACCTGCGGCTCGATGCCCTGCGCGAACCTGATGAACTGCCACACCGCGTCGCCCGACGGATTGTTCTTCGGCACGCCCCACACGTCGCACGACGCAAGCCCCTGCTCCCACGTATAGCGGAACCGCCCGTTGCTCTCGCGCTGCAGCACGTTCGCGCGCGTATGCCAGATGCACGCCATCCCGACTTCGCCGTTGCGCAGCAGTTGCAGGCTGTCCGCGCCCGAATCCCACAGCAGCACGTTCGAACGCAGCTCCTTCAGCTTCTTCAGCGCGCGCGGCACGTCGATCGGATAGACCTTGTCCTTGTCGACGCCGTCGGCCATCAACGCGGCCTCGAGCGCGCCGCCCATCCACTTCCACAACCCGCGCTTGCCCGGAAACTTGCCGACGTTCCAGAAATCGGCCCAGTTCCTCGGCGGATTCGCGCCGTACCTGCGCGCGTCATAGACGAGCACATAGCTCAGCAGGTAGGACGGCACGCCGAAATCCGACGCGAGACCCGGCAGCGCGTTGCGGCCGACGACCGAATAATCGATCGGCCGCAGGAAGCCCTGCTTGCCGAGCTTGATCGCCGCGAAGCCGTCGAGATCCATCACGTCCCAGATCACGTTCCGGTTCTCGACCATCGCCTTGATCTTGCCGTCCTCCGGCGACGAGTCGTAGCCCATCCGGATCCCGCTCGCCTTCGTGAACGGGTCCATGTAGGCGGAGCGGAACGCGGCGCGCGCCTCCCCGCCCCACGCGCTGAGCACGATTTCCTTCGGGTTCGCGGCCAGCGCGTCCCTCGCGCCGGCCGACAGCAGCGTCGGCGCGAGGCCCGCGGCCGCGCACAGCCGCAGGAAATCGCGGCGGCGCTGCGAGGTCGCCGGTTGAAGTTCGCGGGCCTGGTCGAGCAGGTCCTGCAGATGGCGGTTCGTCATGGTGTCTCCTCCTGGCTGGGCAGCGCCCGCACGCATCTCGTCGTTTCCGGGCGCCGGTGAGGCGTTTCGCGACGGCGGCACGTGCCGCGCCGCACGTGGTACGTCAGTCGCGCGCGATCCGGCAGGTCGCGTCGCGCTCCCATTGCACGAACACGTCCATGCCGGTGCGCGGCGACGCGAGCCCGCGCCATGCGGGCACATCGGCCGTCATGCAGCCGAGCGCCGCCGTCTCGATCTCGAAGCGGTACGACGAACCGAAATAGCTCCAGTGGCGAATCCGGCCGGCCACCTCGTTGTGCGCGCCGCCGCACGATGCCGCCGACACGGCGACCTTCTCCGGCCGCAGCGCGAACAGCAGCGTGTCGTCCGGCCGCGCGCCGCAGGCGGGCGCGACGAAACGCGCGTCGCCGACGCGGTAGTGCGTCGCCGCGCCGTCACCGCCGAGCGCGACCCCCTCGATGAAATTGCTCTTGCCGAGGAAATCGGCGACGAAGCGGTTGGCCGGCTGCTCGTACAACCCGTCCGGCGTGCCGATCTGTTCGAGCCGGCCGTCGCGCATGATCGCGATGCGGTCCGACATCGACAGCGCTTCCTCCTGATCGTGCGTGACGAACAGGAACGTCGCGCCGAGCCGTTCGTGCAGCGCCTTCAGCTCGACCTGCACCTCGCCGCGCAGCTTGCGGTCGAGCGCGCCGAGCGGTTCGTCGAGCAGTACGAGATCGGGATCGAACACCAGTGCGCGCGCGATCGCGACGCGCTGCTGCTGTCCGCCGGACAGCTGGCGCGGCAGGCGATCCGCGAGATGGCCGAGCCGCACGAGATCGAGCGCGGCCTTCACCCGCCTCACCGCGTCGGGCCCCTTCTGCTTGCGCACCATCAGCGGGTACGCGACGTTCTGCTCGACCGTCATGTGCGGAAACAGCGCATAGCCCTGGAACACCATCCCGAAGTTGCGCTTCTCGGGCGGCAACGCGACGATGCTGCGGCCGCCGACGCGCAGATCGCCGGTGCTCGGATGCTCGAAACCCGCGACGATCGTCAGCAGCGTCGTCTTGCCGGAACCCGACGGCCCGAGGATCGTCAGGAATTCGCCGCGCGGAATGTCGATCGTCGTTTCCCGCAGCGCCTGCACGCTCCCGTAGCGCTTCGACACGCGGTCGATCTGCAGGCCCGCGCCGCTCGCCGTGTTCCCCGCCGGCTCCGCGCGCACCGCGTGCGCACCGGGCCGCCCCGCTCCCACACCTGCCGACGTCTCCATCACCGCGCTCATCGCGTGTCTCCTGGTCGACTCACAATTGGGTTGAACGTTCATTTAACAGAACTTATACTATGCCGAAATACGGTTCGCAAGTAGCGGCGACCCTTGCCGGCTCTGACACCACGCCACACCCAACACCCAGGAGACAGTGATCAGCATGCGCATCGAGGACATCCGAATCGAACGGCACGACGGCGTCGTGACCCTTCGCCTGAACCGCCCGGCGAAACGCAATTCGCTCGCGCGGCCGCATCTCGACTTTCTTCGCGAGACGCTCGACGCGCTCGCGAACGATCCGGCCGTGCGCTGCCTCGTGCTGACCGGCACCGGCAGCGCGTTCTGCGCGGGCGCGGACGTCGACGAATGGGCCGAGGCCGAGCGCAACGGCGAACTCGACACCTACGGGTGGACCGAGCGCGCGCACCGGTTCGTGCAGTCGCTGGCCGCGTTCCCGCGCCCCACCGTCGCGGCGCTGAACGGCTCGACCGTCGGCGCGGGCACCGACATCGGCTTCGCGTGCGACTTCCGCATCGCGAGCACGGCCGCGACGCTGCGCTGCGGGTATACGGGCATGGGCTACAGCCCCGACATGGGCGGAAGCTGGTTCCTGCCGCGCATCGCGCGCCCCGACGTCGCTCGCCGCTTCATCTTCCTGAACGAACGCTGGAGCGCGCAGGACGCGCACGCGGCCGGGCTCGTCTCCGAAGTCGTCGATGCCGACGCGTTCGAGCAGCACGTCGCGGCCTTCGCCGCGCGTCTCGCGCAAGGGCCGAGCGTCGCGTTCGGGCATACCAAGGCGCTGCTCGCGCAGTCGCTCACGCATACCCTCGCCGAGCAATTGCGCGGCGAGCTGGCAGCCGGCGTCGCTTGCGGTCACAGCGAGGACGGCCGGGAAGCGCTTCGCGCGTCGGTCGAGGGGCGCGCGCCCATTTTTGTCGGGAGATGATTGATGGATTTTTCGCTGACCCATGAGCAGGACATGCTGGTGACGTCGCTGCGTCAGTTCGTCGAGAAGGAACTGCAGCCGCATGAATTCGCGGTCGATCGCGCGGACGACGTGCCGCCCGAGCTCGCCGCCGCGATCCGGCGCAAGGCGCTCGAGCTCGGCTTCTACGCATTCAACATGCCCGAAAGCGCCGGCGGCCCCGGCCTCGACTACCTGACGCAGGCGCTCGTCGAGCGCGAGCTCGGCCGCACGAGCTGGGCGCTGCACGTATTCGTCGCACGGCCGAGCAAGATCCTGATGGCGTGCAAGGACGACCAGATCGAGCGCTACCTGAAGCCGACCGTCCGGGGCGAACGCGTGGACTGCTTCGCGCTGACCGAACCGGGCGCCGGCTCGGATGCGATGGGCATCCGTACGCGCGCGGTACGCGACGGCGACGACTACGTGATCAACGGCAGCAAGCATTTCATCAGCCATGCGGATACGGCCGACTTCGTGATCCTGTTCGCCGTCACCGGCGAGGAGGAAGTGCGCGGCCAGAAACGCAAGCGCGTCACCTGCTTCCTGATCGACAAGGACACGCCCGGCATGACCGTGCGGCGCGGCCCGCACTGCACGAGCCTGCGCGGCTACCACCAGTCGGAGATCTTCCTGACCGACTGCCGCGTCAGCACCGCGCAGATCCTCGGCGAGGAGCATCGCGGCTTCGAACTCGCGAACGACTGGCTGACCGCCGGCCGCGTGATGGTCGCGGCGAACAACATCGGGCGCGCGCAGCGTGCGTTCGAGATGGCCGCCGAATGGGCCGCCACGCGCCACCAGTTCGGCAAGCGCATCGGCGAATTCCAGGGCACGTCGTTCAAGCTCGCCGACATGCAGACCGAGATCCGCGCGGCGGAACTCGTCACGCTCTACACCGCGCAGAAGCTCGACCGCGGCACGATGACCGACGGCGACGCCGCGCTCGCGAAGCTGCTGGCGACCGAGACGCTCGGCCGCGTGACCGATCACGCGGTGCAGATCTACGGCGGCATGGGGCTGATGGACGAACTGCCGATCGAGCGCTTCTGGCGCGACGCGCGCATCGAGCGCATCTGGGAAGGCACGTCCGAGATCCAGCGGCACATCCTGTCCAAGGAAATCCTCCGACGCTACAGCTGACGCGAACCGCCGCGCCGGCCCGTCCGGCGCGACTTCCGAAAGGACCTTTCATGACCTTATCTCCCGCTGTCAGGGATCGCCGCGCGACCGCCGCGGCCAACCTGCGCCGGCTGCTCGAGCCGGCCAGCATCGCGTTCGTCGGCGGGCGCGGCATCGCGGGCGCCGTGCGGCGCTGCCGCGACTACGGCTATGCCGGCGAGATCCGGCTCGTCAACCCGAACCACGCCGACATCGACGGCGTGCGATGCCATGCGAGCGTCGCCGACCTGCCCGCCGCACCCGATGCGGTGTTCGTCGCGGTGCCGGCGCGGCAGGCGATCGACGTCGTGCGCGCGCTCGCCGAACGCGGCGCGGGCGGCGCAATCGTCTATGCGTCCGGCTTCTCCGAGACCGGCGCCGACGGCGCCGCGCTGCAGCAGGCGCTCGTCGACGCGGCCGGCGACATGGCCGTGCTCGGGCCGAACTGCTACGGGCTGATCAACGGCCTGAACGGCAGCGCGCTGTGGCCCGTCGCGCACGGCGCGCCGCGCGTCGAATCGGGCGTCGCCGTGATCACCCAAAGCGGCAACCTCGCGTACAACCTGTCGATGAGCACGCGCTCGGTGCCGTTCGCGTACCTGGCGAGCGTCGGCAACCAGGCGTGCGTCGACATCGCGCGCCTCGTCGACGCGTTCGTCGACGATCCGCGGATCCGCGCGATCGGCGTGCATCTCGAAGGGCTGAAGGACGTGCACGCATTCAGCGAGGCCGCCACGCGCGCGCTCGCGCGCGGCGTGCCGATCGTCGCGCTAAAGAGCGGGACGTCGACGCTCGGCGCGCAGCTCGCGATGAGCCACACGAGTTCGCTCGCGGGCTCCGATGCGCTGTACGACGCGCTGTTCCGGCGCCTCGGCGTGATCCGCGTGAAGGACCCGGTCGGCCTCGTCGAGACGCTCAAGCTGCTCGCGATCGCCGGCGTGCCCGAGCGCCGCACGCTGGCCGCGCTCGCGACGTCGGGCGGCGACGCCGGCCTCGTCGCCGATCTCGGCGAAGCGCGCGGCATCGCGTTTCCGCCGGTCGGCCACGCGGGCCGCGATGCGCTAGGCAAGGTCCTGCCCGCCTATGCGACGATCGCGAACCCGCTCGACTTCACGACGACGCCGTGGGGCGACCCCGACAAAATGCGCGCGTGCTGCGACGCGCTGCTGGCCGATCGCCCGGGCGCGGCCGTGATGATCCTCGACTATCCGCAGGAAGCCACCGGCGAGCGGCCGTTGTGCGACATCGCGGCCGGCGCGTTCGCGGCCTCCGCCCGCCGGCACGGCGTGGCCGGCGCGGTCATCTCGGTGTTTCCGGACCTGACGCCGCCGGACCACGCGGCGCGCATGGCCGAGGCCGGCATCGCCCCGCTGCAGGGGCTCGCCGACGGGATCGACGCGCTCGGCGCGGCCATGACCTACGGCGACACGCGCCGCCGCCTTCTCGCCGCCGATGCGCTGAACGCGCTGCCCGTGCTGCGGGCCGGCAGCGGCGACGGCGCGCGGCTGCACGACGAATGGGCAAGCAAGCGGATGCTGGTCGCGCACGGGCTCGACGTGCCGCCGGCCGAATGCGTCGCTCCCGCCGACGCGCCGGCCGCCGCGCAGCGGCTCGGCTTCCCCGTGTGCGTGAAGGTGGTCAGCGATCGCCTGCCGCACAAGACCGAGGCCGGCGCGGTCGTGCTGAAGCTCGCGTCGGCCGCGGCCGTCGCCGACGCGGTCGCCCGGATGACCGAACAGGTCGCGCATCATGCGCCAGACGTGCGCGTCGAGCGGATCCTCGTCGAGAAGATGGCCGACGCGCCGCTGCTCGAACTGATCGTCGGCGTCAAGCGCGAGCCGGACTTCGGCCTCGCGCTCGTGCTCGGCGCGGGCGGCGTGCTGGTCGAACTGATCCGCGACACCGCGACGCTGCTGCTGCCGGTGCGCGAAAGCGACGTGCGCGACGCGCTGCTCGGGCTGAAGCTCGGGCCGCTGCTGACCGGCTATCGCGGGCGGCCGAAGGCCGATCTCGACGCCGTGGTCGCGAACGTGATGGCGATCGCGCGCTTCGCGCAGGCGCACGCGGAGACGCTCGTCGAGCTCGACGTCAATCCGCTGCTGGCGATGGAACACGGCGCGGTCGCGGTCGACGCGCTGGTGAGGCTCGATACCTGAAGCGGCCCGCAGGCAGCGCGCCGGCCCGCTCGCGCAATGCGTGAGCGGGCCGGACGCCGCCGCGCGGCGCGCGACTCAGAGCACCTTGCCGGGATTGAGCAGACCGAGCGGATCGAACGCGTGCTTGAGCCGGCGCATCGCGGCCAGCTCGGCGTCGCTGCGCGAGCAGCCGAGCCAGTCGCGCTTGTGGCGCCCGATGCCGTGCTCGGCCGATACGGACCCGCCCGCGTCGCGCACCAGCGGATACAGCACCGCGTCGACGTCGTGCGCACCCTCGCCCGCCGCGTACGGCGCCGATACGCAGACATGCAGGTTGCTGTCGCCGAGATGCCCGAAGAAGAACACGTGCGCGCCGGGCCAGCGCGCCGTCAACGCACGCTCGCACGCGTCGATGAACGCCGCCGTCTCGCGCGGCGCAATCCCCACGTCGAAATTCACCAGGCCGGGCAGCGCGTCGATCGCAAGCCCTTCGCGCAAGGTCCAGAACGCCTGTGCATCCGCGGCGCTCTGCGCGAGCGCCGCGTCGTCGATCAGCCCGCGTTCGAGCCAGCCGGCCAGCACCGCTTCGAATCGCCCGGCGGTCCGCGCCGCGTCGCCGCCGGCGCCGGCGCATTCGATCAGCACCTTGACGCCGCCGTCCGCCGGCAACGGCGCACGCACGCCCGGCGTGTGTCGCGCGACATGATCGTAGAACGCCGGCCACATCGTCTCGAAACTCAGCAAGTCCGCACATGACGCCCGCGCGTCACGCAGCAGCGCGAGCGCCGCGGCCGTGTCGCGCACCGCGCACAGGGCGGTCGACGGCATCGCGAGCTTCGGGTGCAGCCGCAGCACGACACGCGTGACGATGCCGAGCGTGCCCTCGCTGCCGACGAAGATCTGCCGCAGGTCGTATCCGGCGTTGTTTTTCAGCAGCTTGTTCAGCGACCCCAGCACGGTGCCGTCGGCCAGCACCACTTCAAGGCCGAGCACCTGTTCGCGCGTCGTGCCGTAGCGAATCACGCGGTTGCCGCCCGCGTTGGTCGCGACATTGCCGCCGATCTGGCACGAGCCGCGCGCGCCGAGATCGATGCCGAGCGCGAACCCCGCCTCGTCCACCGCCTGTTGCAGCGCCTGCAGCGTGGTGCCGGCCCACGCCGTGACGGTCGCCGCCTCCGCATCGATCTCGACGACGCCCGTCAGCCGCTCGAGCGACAGCGCGACGTCGCCCGCGGCCGGCGCCGCGCCGCCCGCGAGCCCCGTCATCCCGCCCTGCGGCACGACCGTCTGCCGGTAGGCGGTGCAGATCGCGAGCGCGCGGCTGACGTCGTCGACGCCGCGCGGCCGCAGCAGCGCACGGGGCCGCGGGCCCGGCGTTTCGCCGTAGCTGGTGAAATGGCGCGCGCCGATCGCGTCGCCGGTGCTCACGCAATCGTCGCCGAGCGCATCGCGCAGCGCGGCGACGACATCGCCGCTGGACAGAAAATCGGACATGGTCGGTGCGGCCGGCCGTTCCCGGCTTCGGATGAAAGGCGGTTCAGAAGTTGTGCCGCATGCCGACGCGCGCGGCGGCCTGCGTGCGGCTCGTCGACGGCGTGAAGCTGTAGCCGATCACCGCGTCGACGCCGTTCGATGCGCGCATCCAGTCGACCGCCGCGTACACGTCGGTGCGCTTCGACAGCGCATAGTGCGTGCCGAGCGCGACCTCATGCCAGTGATGGCCCTCGAAGGTCGTGTACTGGTAGCCCGCGACGAGCGACAGCGGCGCGGTCGCCTGGTACACGCCGCCCGCCTCGTACACGCGCATCGTCGACGATTGCCCGTAGCCCTTGAACGTCGTGTTGCTGAAGTCGGCGCTGAGCGTCAGCTTGCCGAATGCGTACGACGCGCCGATCCCGAAGATCGACTGCGAATCGACCGCGAACGGCGTCGAGCCGTGCAGGTCGGTCACGGCGCCCGTCGCCGGATCGACCGTCGCGACCGTCTGCCCGAGCATCGTCGTCACGCCGATCTGCGCATACGGATCGAGCGCCGCGAGCCCGCGCGGCGAATTGAGCCGCGTGTAGTTGCCGCCCGTCGAGAAATCGCCGTGCGTGTAGGTCGCGCCGACGCTCCACGCGCTGCCGTCGTGGAAGCTGCCCGCATCGTTGCTGAACGAATACATGCCGCCGACCACCAGCCCGTGGAAGCTGTTGCTCACGAACTTCACCGCGTTCTGCAGGCGATCGCCGCTCTGCCGGTCGAAGTCGCCCAGGTGCACGCCATAGCCGCTGCCGAACGCGCTGACGTTGAACGCCGCCGTGAAGTCGAACGCGAAGTCGTACTGGTTGCCGAACGTCAGCGTGCCCCAGTCGTTGCCGAGCCCCACGTAGGCCTGGCGCCCGAACATCGCACCGCCCTGGTTCAGCTTGCCGGTGCCGAGCCGGAAACCGTTCTCGAGCTTGAACACCGCCTTGTTGCCGCCGCCGAGATCCTCGGTGCCCATCAGGCCGACGCGGTTGCCGTACGACACGCCGTCGTCGAACAGGTACGCGTGCGCGCCGCCCGTGTTGTTCACATAGGTGATGCCGCCGTCGATGATCCCGTACAGCGAGACGCTGCTTTGCGCATGCGCGTGGCCGTGGGCCATCACCGACATCACCCCGGCCAGCAGGAAGCGTTTCTTCATTTCCGGTGTCTCCAGTTTCCGCGCGACGCGGATCGATTTTCGTTGTTCGTGACGGGCCGCCCGCTCCACTTCGGCATCGCGGCGCTGGCGAGTATAGGTTTTGTTGAATGAATGTTCAATCCGTAAACGCCGTGCCCGGCACCGGTGTTTACGCGCATCGGCCACTTCTTTATTGAAAAAACGTTCAACCCGTCATAACATCGGCCGGCAGCCCCGCGGACGACGTGCGGGCCCGTTCCGAACTTCGGAGTTCACCGGATGACGACCCATCTCCCCCCTGCCGCCGAGCCGCGCCTGCGCTCGGCCTACGAAGGACAGAAGTCCCGCCCGTACGACCCGGGCGCGCCGATCGCGACGCCGCTCGAACTGCACCGCTGCACCGTGCGGCCCGAATGGGTCGACTACAACGGCCACATGAGCGAATCGTGCTACCTGCTCGTCTTCGGCGACAGCAGCGACGCGTTCTTCCGCTACTTCGGCATCGACGACGACTATCGCGAAGCCGGCTGCTCGATCTATTCGGCGGAGACGCATATCCGCCATCTGGGCGAAGCGATGCTCGGCGATCCGCTCAGGCTGACGCTGCGGCTGCTCGACGTCGACGACCGGCGCCTGCACGTCTTCCATTCGATGCATCACGCGACAAGCGGCGCGCCGCTCGCGACCGGCGAGCAACTGCTGACCCACGTCGACATGCGCGTGAAGCGCTCGGCGCCGTTTCCCGCGGCGATCCGCATGCATCTCGACGCGATTCACGCCGAACACGCGCGCGCCCCGCGCGAACCGCACGCGGGCCGCGCGATCGCGATCCGCCGCCCCGCCCCCGCCGCACGCTGAACCACGATGGAGCCCTTCATGCAGACGAACGACCGCTGGCGCACGCGCGCCGACCAACTCGACATCGAATCGCGCGCCTTCGTGGACGGCGCGTTTCGCGACGCGCTCGACGGCGCGACCTTCCCGTGCACGAGCCCGATCGACGGCCGCGTGCTCGCGCAGGTCGCGCACTGCCGCGAGGCCGACGCCGACCTCGCGGTCGCGGCCGCGCGGCGTGCGTTCGAGCACGGCGCATGGCGCGGCGCCACGCCGCGCGAACGCAAGCGCGTGCTGCTGCGCTGGGCCGCGCTGATCCGCGAGCAGGCGGACGATCTCGCGCTGCTCGAAACGCTCGATACCGGCAAGCCGATCGCCGATACGACCGCGGTCGACATTCCGTCCACCGCGTATTGCGCCGAGTGGTTCGCCGAAGCGATCGACAAGACCGGCGGTGAAGTCGTGCCGGCCGACGCGCATCTCGTCGGGCTCGTCACGCGCGAGCCGGTCGGCGTGGTCGCGGCGGTCGTGCCGTGGAACTTCCCCGCGATGATCGCGATGTGGAAATGCGCGCCGGCGCTCGCGGCCGGCAACAGCGTCGTGCTGAAGCCGTCGGAGAAATCGCCGCTGAGCGCGTTGCGGCTCGCCGCGCTCGCGGCGCAGGCCGGGCTGCCGGCCGGCGTGCTCAACGTGCTGCCGGGCTTCGGCGACGCCGGCGAGGCGCTCGCGCGCCATCCGGCGGTGGACTGCATCGCGTTCACCGGCTCGACCGCGGTCGGCCACCGGGTCGCGCGCTGCGCGGCCGATTCGAACCTGAAACGCGTGTGGCTCGAACTCGGCGGCAAGTCGCCGCAGATCGTGCTGCCCGACTGCCCCGATCTCGACCGCGCGGCACGGACCGTCGCGCATGCGGTGTTCTACAACACCGGGCAGATGTGCACGGCCGGCTCGCGCCTGCTCGTGCATCGCGGGATTCGCGACGCGCTGCTCGAGCGCGTGCTCGCGATCGCCCCCGACTACGCGCCGGGCGATCCGCTGTCGCCCGACACGCGGATGGGCGCGCTGATCGACGCCGCGCAGGTCGAGCGCGTGCTCGGCTACGTCGACGCCGGCCGCGACGAGGCGACGCTGCTGGCCGGCGGCAAGCGGGCGCGCGCCGCCAGCGGCGGCCAGTACGTCGAGCCGACCGTGTTCGACTGCCCGCGCGCCGATGCAAGGATCGTACGTGAGGAAATCTTCGGGCCCGTGCTGGCGGTCACGGCGTTCGACGATCTCGAGACGGCCATCGCGCTCGCGAACGACACGCGCTACGGGCTCGCGGCATCGGTATGGACCGCCAGCCTGACGACCGCGCACGAAACCGCGCGCCGGTTGCGGGCCGGTACGGTATGGGTGAACGGCTACGAGGAAACCGACGACATGAACTTCCCGTTCGGCGGCTTCAAGGAGTCGGGCAACGGGCGCGACAACTCGCTGCACGCGCTGGAGAAATACACGGAACTGAAGTCGACGATCATTCGGCTGCGGTAAGACGAAACGGGGGCGTCGGCCCCTGCCCGTTTCGCGGTACGGGCGGCGATTCATTCCTTCTGGGAAACAATCAATCGCCATCCGGCGATTCACCTTCCCGTCCGCACGCCCTAGACTGTCGCATCGCTTCCCTTTCCGGATCCAGGCCATGACCGACGTCCTGCCGCTGAACACCGATCCCGCCTCGGGCCTCCAGTACCGGCTGCGCCCGGCCGCCGGCCGCCCCGTCGCCCGCCTGTTGCTGCTGCATGGCGTCGGCGGCAACGAAACCAACCTGCTGAACGTGGCCGACGAGATCGATCCGCGTATCGAAATCGTGTTCCTGCGCGCCCCGCTCACGTTCGGGCCCGGTCAGCATGCATGGTTTCCGGTGCGTTTCGGGCCGGACGGCCCCGAAATCGACCCGGCGCGCGCGGACGCAAGCCGCCTCCGGCTGATCGCGCTGCTGCGCGCATTCCGCGCGCAATACGACGCGGGCACCGCGTTGCCGACCGTGATCGCCGGCTTCAGCCAGGGCGGCATCATGAGCGCGAGCGTCGGCCTGACATCGCCGGGCGACGTGGCCGCCTTCGCGGTGCTGTGCGGGCGCATCCTGCCCGAAATCGATCCGCTGATCGCGCCGCGCGACGCGCTTCGCCCGCTCCATGCGCTGATCGTGCACGGCCGCCTCGACGACAAGCTGCCCGTCGCCTGGGCCGACACCGCCGACGCGAAACTCACTGCACTCGGGGTCGCGCACGACACGCGGCTCTATGCGGCCGGCCACGTACTGACCGAGGACATGACCCGCGATTTCGCCCGCTGGGTGGCCGAGCGCACCGGATTGACCCGCGCTTGAACCGGGCGCGCCGGGAAGCCGCCCCGCGAACGGGCCGGCGCCGCCGGCGCACGACGTCACGCGTTCGGTACTGAATCGGCGCCGGCGGGCGCGGGTGCGCGCATCGCGGCGGCCCGCTCAAGCTCACGCTCACGCTCGCGGGCTGCGCCGCGCTGCGCCAGTTTCCAGCCCACCACGAGCGCCAGCACGACGACCGGAATCGTCGCGACGGTCCACGTGCCGCCCGGGTAGTCGAACGCCATCAGCACCAGCACGCCGGCGAGGAACGCGAGCGTCAGCCACGACGTGAACGGCGCGCCGGGCATCCGGAACGACACGGCCTTCAGCTCGCCGCGATTCACCGCGCGGCGGAACAGGATCTGGCACATCACGATGAAGCCCCAGGTCGTGATGATCCCGAGCGACGCCATGTTCAGCACGATCTCGAACGCCTGGGCGGGCACGATGTAGTTCAGCGGCACGCCGATCGCGTTGATCGCGACCGTGATCAGGATCCCGCCGTACGGCACGCCGCGCGCGTTCATCCGCGCCACGAAGCGCGGCGCCAAGCCGCCCATCGCGAGCGAGCGCAGCACGCGCCCGGTCGAATAGAGGCCGGAATTCAGGCTCGACAGCGCGGCGGTGAGCACCACGATGTTCATCACGGTGCCGACGTACGGCACGCCGAGCTTGCCGAAGAACGTCACGAACGGGCTTTCGTGCGCGCTGTACGCGGTCCACGGCAGCAGCAGCGTCAACAGCACGACCGAGCCGACGTAGAACAGCGCGATGCGCCACATCACGCCGTTGATGGCCTTCGGCAGCACCTTGCGCGCGTCGGCGGTCTCGCCAGCCGCGACGCCGACCAGCTCGATGCTCGCGTAGGCAAACACCACGCCCTGCACGATCAGCACGGCCGGCAGGATGCCGTGCGGAAAGATCCCGCCGTGATCCGCGACCAGGTGGAGCCCCGGCGTGTGGCCCGCGACCGGATGGCCGCTCGCGAGGAACACGGCGCCGACCGCGAGGAACACCGCGAGCGTGCCGACCTTGACGATCGAGAACCAGAACTCCATCTCGCCGAACACCTTCACGCCGATCATGTTCATCACCGACACGATCCCGAGCGCACCGAGCGCGAACACCCATTGCGGCACGTCCGTGAACACCGCCCAGTACTTCATGTAGATCGCGACCGCGGTGATGTCGACGATGCCGGTCGTCGCCCAGTTCAGGTAGTACATCCAGCCCGCGACGAACGACGCGCGCTCGCCCATGAACTCCCGTGCGTACGACACGAAGCTGCCGCTGGTCGGCCGGTGCATCACCAGCTCGCCGAGCGCGCGCATGATCAGGAACGCGAACACGCCGCACACCAGATACACGAGCGCGAGCGCGGGGCCCGCGCCCTGCAGGCGCCCGCCCGCGCCGAGAAAGAGGCCGGTGCCGATCGCCCCGCCCATCGCGATCATCTGCACATGCCGCGGCTTCAGCTGCTTCGCATAACCGGTTTCGTGCGACGCGAACAGCGCGTCCGGGTCGGCGTGACGGGATGGCGCGCCGGCGGCCGCATCGGCCTGTCGCTCGCTGGGGTGTTTCATCGTGAGTCTCCGTAGTTTCTTGATGTATCGCCCCCGCATGGGGGCGGGCCTCGAACCGGCCGTGCGCGGGCGCCCGAGGGTAGCGTCCGTGCGGGGGCGGCGGCCGGCACACGCACCGGCCCGCGAGCGGCGCGACGCTTCGGCCCCGAGCAGCGCCGCATTCGTCCGCGCACGATGCATGGCTACCCGCGCCAGACCTCGCGCACATGATTCGGGTACCTAAACATGCTGTTTCGACGCGCAGCCGGGCGTCCACACTCGCCCTCGCGCATGCACGACGCCGCTCGCCTGCCACCGCTTCCCGGCACGACGGGTTCGCATTCTATGCCTTTGCAAAAACAAGCTCGTCTCTGTATTATCGAAAGCGGTTTTGCGTGGAATGCAACAGCGAGAATCGAATGAAGAAAAGCGCGAAAGAACCCGGCATCGATCACCTGGGCGCCATGCGCGCGTTCGTGCGCGTGGTCGAAACGGGGAGTTTTTCGGCGGTCGCGAAGGAGATGCACGTGTCGACGTCCACCGTCGCGCGCAAGGTAACAGCCATCGAGCAGGCGCTCGGCGTCGCGCTGCTGCATCGCTCGACGCACAGCGTGACGCTGACCGAGGCCGGTCACATCTACCTGGAGCGGGCGGTCACGCTGATCGCCGATCTCGACGACACGCTGCGCGTGGTCGCCGAGCTGAATGCGCAGCCGAGCGGCCCGCTGAAGCTCACCGCGCCGGTCGCATTCGGCCGCCGCCATCTCGCGCCGCTGGTTGCGCCGTTTCTCGCGCGCTACCCGACGATCCAGCTCGACGTGCGCCTCACCGACAACCACAACGACCTCGTGGCCGGCGGCTTCGATCTCGACATTCACGAGGGCGAGAACTACCTGGACAACCTGGTCGTCCATCGCCTGTCGCGCAACGACAGCATCCTGTGCGCGACGCCCGGCTATCTCGAGCGCTGCGGTCGCCCGGCGACGCCGGACGACCTGCGGCATCACAACTGCCTGCGCTACGCGCACCCCGAAGGCGATCCGCGCTGGGATCTCGTGCGCGGCAACGCGACCCACAGCGTGCTGCCGGCCGGCAATCTCGTCACCGACCATTCGGAGCTGCTGCTCGAAGCGACCTGCGCCGGGCTCGGCATCGCGGAGTTCGAGATCTGGCTGGTGCGCGACCTGCTCGCGAGCGGCCGGCTCGAAGCCGTGCTGCCACGCTACCGGCTGCACAACCGGCTCACGGGCGAATCCATCTACATCGCGTATCTGGCGAACCGGCGCAGTTCGGCGAAGCTGCGCGTGCTGAAGGATTTTCTCGCGGAACACCTCGCGCATATCGGCGAGCTGTCGGAGCTGGAGCTGGCGAAGATTCGCGGCGAACGCGCGTAACGGTCGCGCCGGGGCTCGCACCGGCCGGCGCCGCCGCGCGCGGCCCGGAGCGAGCCGGCGGCGGCGCATCCGCGCGGGTCAGGCGGCCTGCAATTCGAACGGGAACGCGACGTGCCCGATCTCCACGCCCTGCGTGTTGAGCATCCTCGGCCGGTGGAAGCCGGCCAGTTGCGCGCGCTGCGCGTCGGTGCCGATCCCCAGCCGCGCGAGGAGTTCGCAGACGACCATGTACAGCACGTCGAGATTGCCGTCCTCGATCTTGACCGAGATGCCGAGCGCGCCGTCGGCGCCGAGCTGCCGCGTGCGCTCAGACGCGCGCACGCCGATCCCGTAGCACGCATCGGCGCCCAGCTTGCCGACCACCTGGCCGCCGAACGCGTTCATCAGCACCGTGCAATAGCGCCCGTCGCCGGCCACCAGCTCCGGATACGCGGTCATCGCGCGATGAATGCGCGCCAGCGCGCGGACGCGATCGCCGGTCGCGCCGCCCGCTTCCACCTGGTCCGCGCCGTCGGCCAGCGACGCGTACAGCCGCGCGAGACGATCCAGCGCGAAAGCCGGCGTCGGCAGGTTGCACCCGTCGATCGCCCAGCCCACCTCGTCGTCGCGCAGCCCGCATGCATCGGCCACCACCCGCTTCACGCGCACCTGCATCGGATGGTCGGGCAGATGGTAGTCCGCCATCGCCGCGCCGATCGCCCGCGCGCCGGCCAGCATGCCGACGTGCTTGCCCGAGCAGTTGCTGCACACGCCGGTCGGCGTGTAGTCGCGCTTGATCCACGACCGGTACACCGCGTCGGACAACGGCGGATGGCCGCCGCAACGCAAGTCCGATTCGTGCGCGGCGACTTTTTCGAGCATCGCGCGCGTGCGCGCGATATGCCGGTCCTCGCTGCTGTGCGACGCGCACATCAGCGCGATGTCCGCATCGTCGAAACCGAAGCGCTCCGGCGCGCCGGTCTCGATCACCGACAGCGCCTGGGCCGGCTTCGCCGCCGACCGCGCGAGCGTCATCCGGAACGGATCGCCGTACCGCGCCAGCAGCCTGCCGCGTGCGTCCACCACCGCCACATGGGCGACGTGGGTGTTCTCGATCGCATTGCCGCGGTACGTGACGACCGCTGCGCGTGGGGTGTCCATCGTGTCTTGTCTCCTTGCTCGGGGCCGGATTGCCGGGGCCTCCCTGCCGGTACGGCAGTGTATCTAGTCATCGCCGCCGCGCGCCGGCCGCGCCATGGAAAGCGGTGTTGCACGCCACGCAAAGCCAGGGGTCGCGTCACGAAAGACCGACCGAACGGGGCGAATCCACCCGGTCTTTTGCCTGTCCGACATCAATTCGGGAAATTGCGGCCGTGGATGAAAATGACACGCATTTGCATCCGTGCATCTTCGATGCAAGACGGTGGACGTCCCGCTCGACGCGAAGAACCTGCTCGACAGCCGGTACTCAGCGAGCGCACCTCGGATCGACGCGACGCGAGCACCCGGCCGCTCGGCGACGCTCACGCTCGACGTCCATCCGGAATGCGGGCGACGGCAGGAAGGTGCGATACGCCCCCTGCCTGCCGCGCTCACCACGGCAGCGAATACGTCTTCACGTTCGTGTAGCTCTTCATCGCTTCCTGCACGCCTTCCTTGTAGCCGAGCCCCGAATCCTTCACGCCGCCGAACGGCGTCAGTTCGAGCCGGTAGCCCGGCACCTCGCGCACGTTCACGCTGCCGACTTCCAGCTCGGTGATGAAGCGCGTGATGTGGTCGAAGCGGTTCGTGCAGACC
>NZ_JPGL01000098.1 GCF_000732615.1 Burkholderia paludis | reverse complement strand
CGCCCTCCCCGCCCCCGCCCGGCGGCCCGTGCAACCAGCCCGCTACACGGCGCGCGACGCGCACCGGCGCATCCGCGCGACCGGCGGCATGAATGCAGAATGCGACAAGACGCCGGCGTCGCTTCACCCGATACTGGCCGACTTCACGATTCTGTCCGGCCGCGTCGCGGCCCGTCCCGCATGCTGACCTCGATCGTCGCCGCCGCTTTCGTCGCCCTCTGGTCCACCGGTTTCATCGTTGCACGGGCCATCAAGCCCTACGCCGATCCCAACCTGTTCCTGCTCGCGCGATTCGCGGGCACGGCCGCGCTGTTCGGCGCGGTGGCGCTCGTCGCGCGCGCGCCGTGGCCGGCCCGCCGCGAATGGCCGCGCCACCTGATCGCGGGCGCGCTGTTGCAAGGCGTCTATCTCGGGCTGAGTTACTGGGCCGTCTCGCAGGGGCTGAACGCCGGCGTCATGGCGCTGCTCGGCGCGCTGCAGCCGCTCGCGACCGCCGTGCTCGCCGTCCCGCTGTTCAACGAGCGCCTGCCCGCGCGCGGCTGGTTCGGGATGGCGCTCGGGCTCGCCGGCGTCGCGCTCGTGCTGGCGCCGAAGGTCACGGGCGGCGTCGCGCCGCCGCCCGGCGCGGCGCCCGCGTGGCTCGTCGTCGCCGTCTCGGTGCTCGCGGTCGGGTCGATCACCGCCGGCTCGCTGTACCAGAAGGGCAAGCTCGCCCGGAGCGACCTGCGCACGGCCGTTGCCGTGCAGAACTTCGGTGCGGCGATCGTCGCGGCCATCCTCGCCGTGCTGCTTCACGAGACCCGCTGGATCGGCGCGCCGGCGCTGTGGGGGTCGCTCGTGTGGGGCGTCGTGTTCCTGTCCGGCGGTGCGGTCACGATGCTGATGTGGATGCTGCGGCGCGGCAACGCCGCGCGCGCGACGTCGCTGCTGTTCCTTGCGCCGCCGCTCGCCGCGCTGCAGGGCTTCTGGCTGTTCGGCGAAACGCTCGCCGCGATCCAGCTCGCCGGCTTCGCGCTCGCACTCGTGGGCGTCGTGCTCGCGCGGCGCTGACGCGCCCGCCCCGCATGCGGCCGTGAGGCCGCGCTACCGCCGGCCCCGACACGCGTCGACACGCATCGATGCATATTCACCTGCATCGACGCGCGTCGAGCGCCGGCCGCGCGCACGCCCGCCGCGCGGCATTCTTGCCCCTGCCCGGCGCACCGTGCACCACGGCGGCGCACCGCGTCTCGCCGAAGCAACGTGAAGCCGCCGGAACCCGTGTCCGGCGCGGCGCCGGGCCGCGAATGCGCTTATGATGGGCGCCTTCCATTTCGCTCCGGAACCCCCTTCATGACATCCGCCGATTACGCCAGCCGCCAACGCGCGATCATTGCCGAACTGAACGTCGCACCGCACTTCGACGCCGAGGCCGAGATCGCCCGCCGCGTCGAGTTCCTCGCGCACTACCTTCGTTCGACCGGCCTGCGGACCTACGTGCTCGGCATCAGCGGCGGCGTCGATTCGTCGACGGCCGGCCGGCTCGCGCAACTGTCGGTCGAGCGCCTGCGCGCCGACGGCTACGATGCACGCTTCATCGCCATGCGCTTGCCGAACGGCGTGCAGAACGACGAAGCCGATGCGCAGCGCGCGCTCGCATTCGTGCGCGCGGACGAGGAACTGACCGTCAACGTGAAGCCGGCCGCCGACGCGATGCTCGGCGCGCTGGTCGCGTCCGGCCATGCGTTCGAGAGCCCGGCCCAGCAGGATTTCGTGCACGGCAACATCAAGGCGCGCGAGCGCATGATCGCGCAGTACGCGGTGGCCGGCGCGCGGCGCGGCATCGTGATCGGCACCGATCACGCCGCGGAATCGCTGATGGGCTTCTTCACGAAATTCGGCGACGGCGGCGCGGACGTGCTGCCGCTCGCGGGCCTGAACAAGCGTCGCGTGCGCGCGGTTGCCCGTGCGCTCGACGGCGAGGAAGCGATCGTGATGAAGGTGCCGACGGCCGATCTCGAGGAGCTGCGCCCGCTGCGCCCCGACGAACATGCATACGGCGTGAGCTACGACGAGATCGACGATTTCCTGGAAGGCAAGCCCGTCAGCGATCGCGTCCATGAAACGGTGCTGCGCTTCTACGACGGTTCGCGCCACAAGCGCGCGCTGCCGTACACGCCGTTCGACTGGCCGGCCGCGTAAGCACGCTCCAGCCTGCCGCCGCGCGCGCCCCGGCGGCGGCGCGCGGCGTACCCGCGACGGGCGACGCTACGCGTGCCCGCCCGTCTTGTTCGCCTGCAGCGCGCGAATCCGCATCCGCGCGCCCGTGTCGCTGACCGTCGTGTCGTACATCGTCGCGAGATCGTGCTTGAGCGCGGTGCGCGAGCCGCCGTCGAGATACACCATGTGCCCCGACGGATAGAACCGCGCGGACAGGTTCTGCCGCACCTTCGGATCCTCGAGCGGCATCTGCTGCAGGTCGATCACGGTCTGGTAGAACGGCGTGACGAAATCGTAGAAGCCGTTCGCCGACAGCACCTTCAGGTCGACGTTCAGCGCCATCACCGCGGCGAGATCGCCGGCCGTGTAGAGGATCACGTTCCCCTGCGCGTCGACGCCCTGCTGCGCGCCGGTCGGATCGATGTGGCTGAAGTCCCAGTTCTGGAACGCCTGGTCGTTCAGGTCCGTGAACGCGGAATTCGACGTGAACTTCAGCTGCTCGTTCAGGTAGCTGTTCCACATCGCCGTATAGACGCCCGTCACCGCCGTCATCGTCGGATCGTTGCCGCCCGAGTTCGGGTCGATCTTGCCGGCGATGCCCGACGAGATCCCCGTCACGCGGCCGTCGTACGAACCGAGCGCGAGCCCCTGCGCATGCAGCAGCGTCGTCAGGAACAGCGAATTGCCGCGCGCGTCGTAGCCCGCGATATTCAGGCTCCACGACTGCAGCGTCGCCGTATCGATGCCCGTGTATTGCGACAGCTTCTGCACGACGGCCGGGTCCGCATGCGGCACCGTTCGCAACGCGTTCAGGTAGTCGGTGCGCGAGAACTGCGCGACCTCCTCCACGAATGCGCCGAGATCGGTCGGCGCCGGCGTGACGCCGAGCTTCTTGTGATACCACGCGTCGGCCGCCGCGGTCGGCAGCGCGCCGACCGGGTTGCCGGCCTGCCGGTAGTCGAGGATCGACGATTGCAGCGTGACGCCGTTCAGGTCGACGCCGTCCTCGTGCAGCTTGTACGCGAGCACGCAGCTGCGCGCGGTGCCGTACGATTCGCCGAACAGGTACTTCGGCGAATTCCAGCGGTTGTTCTTCGTCAGGTAGCGCTTGATGAACTGCTTCAGCGAATCCGCGTCCTGGTCGACGCCCCAGAAGTTGCGGTTCCGGTTCGGCGCGACGGCCGCCGAATAGCCGGTGCCGACCGGGTTGATGAACACCAGGTCGCTGTGGTCGATCATGCTGTCCGGGTTGTCTTCGAGCTGGTACGGCGCGGGCGGCGTGAACCCCGGCATCGACGTCTTGATGCGCTTCGGCGCGAACGAGCCGAGCAGCACGAACACCGACGACGAGCCGGGCCCGCCGTTATAGAAGAACGTCACGGGCCGCGTTTCCTCCGTCGCGCCGTCGGCCGTGAACGCGACGTAGAAGATCTTCGCGGCCGGCTGCGAGCTGCTCGGGTCGACCGTCACGAGGTGGCCGGCCGTCGCCGTGTACGCGATGCGCTTCCCGTCGATCAGGATCGTGTGATGCGTGATCGCGGCCGCCTCGGTCGTGTCGGTCACCGAGTCGTCGGGGCCGTTGCCGTACGCGACCGGATCGAAGAACGGCTGGTCGCGGCCGTGGCTCAGCGCGACAGGATTGACGGTCGGCGGCACGCCATGCGAATGGTGGTCGCCGTGATGCAGCGGATACACGCCGCCGGAAGATGCGGAATCGATGCCCATCGTGCTGCTCCTGGAGGTGAGAAAAGGGCGCGGGCAGGCCGCCCGCGCCATGCGGAAAGACGTACGCCGCCGCGTCAGCTCGAAGGCTTGCGGGCCAGGATCGCGGCGAGCTGCACGCCGTTCGGGCTGCCGAGGCCCGTGCACGCATCCCAGCCCTGCGCGGCGGCATAGCTGCCGTTCGAGCCCTGCGTGATGTCGCGCAACGCGCCCGGATTCCGGTAGAGCACCGGGTTGACCCAGCCGGCAGGCGCGCCGCCCGCCGCATTGATCCGCGCGATCAGCGCGGCCCACAGCGGCGCGACCGCGCTCGTGCCGCCCATCACGGTGGCCGTGCCCGCGATCGACACTTCGTAGCCCGTCTGCGGCGACGCATCGCCGGCGACGTCCGGCACGCCGCGCTTCGCGAGCGGCACGCGGCTGCCGTCGGCCAGCGTCGCGGCCAGCCCCTGCTGCCAGACCGGCAGGTCGAACAGCGTGCTCACGCCGCCGCCGCCCGCGCCGCCGTCGGTCGCTTCGTCGTTCCACGCGACCTCGTTGCGGATGCCCTGCCCGGGCAGCGCGTCGAGCTGCGTGCCGCCGCAGCCGAGCACGTACGGACTCGACGCGGGGAAGTCGACATGATCGGCGCCGTCCTGCAGCCCGTCGCCCGAGCCGCTGTCGCCGGACGCCGCGCATACCGTGACGCCCTGCGCGGCCGCTGCCTGCAGGACCCGGTTGAACGCCTGCGCGGATTGAGCCTGCCAGGTCGCCTCCGGGCCGCCCCAGCTGATCGAGATCACCGACGGCTTGCGGGTCGTGTCGTTGACGGCCGCGTTGACGGCCTGGATGAAGCCGGCGTCGCTGTTCGGCGCGAAATAGACGGCGATCGTCGCGGCCGGCGCGATCGCGCCGGCGATCTCGATGTCGAGCGCAACCTCGCCGTCCGGGCCGTTCGGGTCGCCGTTCGGCGCGTTGCGGCCGGTGCCGACGTTGACGTCGACGAGCGTCGGCGGCGTCGCGATGCCGAGCCCGCTGAAATACTGCTGGATGTCGGCCGCGCGGTAGCCGCCGCCGAGTTCGACGATCGCGATGCACTGCCCGGCGCCGGCGCCGGCCGGAAAGCCATACAGCGACGCGAGCTGGATCGGGGTGAACGTGACGCCCGCCGCGCCGCGCGCGGGCTGGAACGGCGGGCGCAGCCGGAAGTGCGGCCGCGCCTGCGGGCGGCTGTCGAGGCCGAGCACGGCCGTGACGACGTCGCCCAGATCGTCGGGCAGCGCGATCGGGCCGGAGCGGCCGCGATACTGGCCGATCGAGCGATGCTCGAAGCGCTCGAGCGTGACGCCGAACGCGGCTTCGAACTGCTGGATCGTGCCGGACAGCACGACGACGCTTTCGACCGGATCGACGCGATCGACCGTCAGCTGGTGGCGACGCGCGAAGTCCTCGGCCTTGCGGATATCGTCGGGATCGGCGGAAAAACGCTGCGCAAACGCTTCGCGCGACAGCGGCTTCGCTTGCGCGTCGCCGGCGGCGAGCTGGTGAACCAGCGTATCGAGTTGCCCTTCTTCCTGCCGCCGCAACATGATCGTGACGTGGATGCGCTCCGCCGGATCGCACGGGCCGAGGCACTTGGACTCGGCGACGATCCGGGGTTCACGGTCGGCGTGAAGATGCCTTGCCATGTTCAGACCCTCCTTGGTACCGCGTTGCACGGAACAGCCAGGAAATCGGACAGGGCCGGCGGGAGACGGTTCCGTTCGGTCGGTCGGGTTCGCGACCACGCGAAGTAACAGGGAGTTTAGAACAGTCAGACGATTTGCGCGCACGTCCTTCTGCGACGGGGCGCACGCGCGGGGCGGCGCTGCCGGCCGCCGTCGTCCGGCGGCGCCGCGCGCGGCGGGCGCCGGCACGGCGCGGCCGCTACGCTCAATCCATCGACAGGCGCAACGCGAAGCCGATCAGCGCCGCGGAAAACGTCCAGCGCTGCACCGTCTGCGCGAGCGGATGCGCGCGCATCCATGCCGCGATCCGCGATGCACCGAACACGCACGCGAGGTCGAAGCACACGCCGGCCGCCACCAGCAGCGCGCCCAGCTCGAACATCTGCAACACGACCGGCCCGGCCTCGGGGCGCACGAACTGCGGCAGCAGCACCGAGCAGAACAGCAGCGCCTTCGGGTTCAGCAGGTTGGTGAGCAAGCCCTTCACGAACGACTGCCGCAACTCGCCTGCCGTCGCCGCCGCCTCGCCGTCGCCGAGCGCGAACACCGGCGAGCGGAACACCTGGACCGCGACATAGGCGAGGTAGAGCGCACCGCCGTAGCGGATCACCTCGTAGAGCCACGGCGCGCTGCGGATCAGCGCCGCGACGCCGCAGGCGGACAGCGTCACGTGCGCGGTGCGCGCGAGGGACAGGCCGGCCGCCGCCGCCATCCCGGGCCGCACGCCGCGGCCGATGCTGGTCTGCAGCACGAGCGCCATGTCCGGCCCCGGCACCGCATAGATGGCCGCCAGCGCGGCAAGGTAAATCAACAGCAAATGCGTGGAAATCATGGTCTGCCCCTGTTCTCTTACGGCGATATATTGCCGCCGGAGCACGAGGGTTTATTGGCCATATTTAGTCAAGGATTGGCAAAACGTAGGGGAATCCGCCACAATCATCGAATCAGCATCAGGATTCCGCCACCATGATCGAACTCGACAAAACCGACCGCGCCATCCTTGCCGCGGTGCAGCGCGACGGCCGCCAGCCGATCGCGCGTCTCGCCGAGACCGTCGGCCTCTCCGAGACCCCCTGTGCACGGCGCCTGAAGCGTCTCGAAAACGACGGCTACATCGAGCGCTATCGCGCGCAGCTGTCGCGCCAGGCGCTCGGCTTCGGCGTCGTCGCCTTCGTGCTCGTGCGGTTCGCGACGCACGACCGCAAGACCGCCGACCGCTTCGAACGGGAGGTGCTCGGCATCGAGCGGATCCTGGCGTGCCACAACGTGGCGGGCACGGCCGACTACCTGCTGCAGGTGGTGGCGCGCGATCTCGACGACTACGGCACGTTCCTGCGCGAATCGCTGCGGATGCTGCCGGGCGTGACGTCGATCGAATCGGCGCTGTCGCTGCGCGAGGTCAAGCACGACGCGGGGTTGCCGGTGCCGTGACGCCGGCGGGGGTGGCCGGCGCGCGCGCCGGCCCCGTCGCCCGGTTCGTCACTTCGACGCGGATCGATGTGGACCACGCCATACGAGCCGCGCGGCCGCAACACTCGTTCACATTGTCGGCGCCGGCAACCCGGGCGGCCTAGGCCGCGTCGGGCGGCTGGTGCGCGTGCTCGAGGTCTTCGAGAAAGGCTTCCACGAGCGGATTGCCGCGGCCGTTGCGCGCGACGACCATGTGGAACGTGACGTCGTAGCGCAGCTGCGCCGGATTGAGCGGCGCGAGCAGCCCCTGCGCGACGTACGGTGCCGCGAAGTGCTGCGGCAGATAGCCGAGGTGGTGGCCGGACAGGATCAGCAGCGCGACGGCCTCCATGTTGTCGGCGGTCGCGGTCACGCGGTCGGGCGTCGTCGACATCTGCGCTTCGGGCAGCGGATACGAGCGCCACGCCCATTCGAATCCCGCGACGTCGGCCGGCGTCAGCGCGCCGGCGCCGTCGAACAGCGGATGGCCGCGCCCGCAGTACGCGACCTGGCGTTCGATGAACAGCGGCGTGTAGTGCAGCGACGGCACGCGATGCCAGAAGTAGCCCACGGCAACCTGGATCTCGTCGCTCAGCAGCTTTTCCTCGAGATCGCCCGGCGCGCGCACCGAGATCGAAAAGCGCACGGCCTGGTCGCGCGTGCGAAACGCCGCGATCGCCTCGGCGATCCGTGCGTTCTGGCTCACCGGCGTATGGCCGATCAGGCCGATGTGCAGCGTGCCGACCAGTTGGCGGTCCATGTGCCGCGCGGCCATCCCGAATTCGTCGAGCGCCGCGAGCAGCTTGCGGCTCATCGCGTGGAACCGCTCGCCCTTCGGCGTGAGCCGGAAGCCGCTGCGGCCGCGCTCGCACAGCCGGTAACCGAGCCGCGTCTCGAGCGACGACAGCTGCGCGCTGATCGTCGACTGCCCGACGTTCAGCACGGCCTGCGCGGCCGATACGCCGCCCGCGTCCGTGACCGCGAGAAACACGCGGATCAACCGCAGATCGAGGGTCGACAGATTCCCCAGCACGCTCATCCCCTTCCATGCATCGATGAAGATCGATGTTTACGTCGATATCTTCGCATTCTTCTTTCCCGACGGAGCGCGTAAAACTGTGCGCCAAGCCGCGTCGCATGATACGGCACCCCACATCGGAAGAGACACGACATGAACGACCACACCCGTTTCCAGCCGCTCGGCGGCAATGAAATGCCGCGCTGCGGCGGCATCGCGACGATGATGCGCCTGCCGCACGTGCCGAGCGCCGAAGGCCTCGACGCGTGCTTCGTCGGCGTGCCGTTCGATCTCGGCACCTCCAACCGCACCGGCGCGCGCTTCGGCCCGCGCCAGATCCGCACCGAATCCGTGCTGCTGCGCCCGTACAACATGGCCACGCGCGCCGCCCCGTTCGATTCGCTGCAGATCGCCGACATCGGCGACGTCGCGATCAATCCGTACAACCTGCACGACTCCATCGCGCGCATCGAGGCCGCGTACGACGCGATCCTCGAGCACGACTGCAAGCCGATCACGCTCGGCGGCGACCATACGATCGCGCTGCCGATCCTGCGCGCGATCCACCGCAAGCACGGCAAGGTTGCATTGATCCACGTCGATGCACATGCCGACGTGAACGACACGATGATGGGCGAAAAGATCGCGCACGGCACGCCGTTCCGCCGCGCGGTGGAAGAAGGCCTGCTGCATGGCGACAAGGTCACGCAGATCGGCCTGCGCGGCACCGGCTACGCGGCAGAGGATTTCGACTGGTGCCGCGAACAGGGCTTCCGCGTCGTCCAGGCCGAGGAGTGCTGGAACAAGTCGCTCGCGCCGCTGATGGAGGAAGTGCGCGCACGCGTCGGCGACACGCCCGTCTACATCAGCTTCGACATCGACGGCATCGATCCGGCCTACGCGCCGGGCACCGGCACGCCGGAAATCGCCGGCCTCACGGTGCCGCAGGCGCTCGAGATCATCCGCGGCGCGAAGGGGCTGAACATCGTCGGCTGCGATCTCGTCGAAGTCGCGCCGCCGTACGACCCGTTCGGCACCACGGCGCTGCTCGGCGCGAACCTCGCCTACGAGCTGCTGTGCGTGCTGCCGGGCGTCGCGTACCGCGACTGACCCCGCGCCGCCATTCATTCCAAATCAAATCAGAGCATTCCAGAGGAGCACATACCAAGATGGGGACTTCCGTCAAGCAACCCAAGCGGGCGGCGCTCGCGTCGTTCGTCGGCACCACGATCGAGTGGTACGACTTCTACAGCTACGCGACCGCCGCCGCCATCGTGTTCGGCCCGCTGTTCTTTCCCGGTGAAAACCGCTTCATCAGCCTGCTCGCGTCGTTCGGCTCGTTCGCGGTCGGCTTCTTCGCGCGGCCGTTCGGCGGCGTGATGTTCGGCTACCTCGGCGACCGCTTCGGCCGCAAGCGGTCGCTGCTCGCGACGCTGATGCTGATGGCCGTGTCGACGGTCGCGATCGGCCTGCTGCCGACCCATGCGCAAGCCGGCGTGATCGCACCGGTCCTGCTCGTGCTGATGCGGGTGCTGCAGGGCATCGCGGTCGGCGGCGAATGGGGCGGCGCGGTGCTGCTCGCCGGCGAGCATGCGCCGGAAGGCAAGCGCACGTTCTTCGCGTCGTTCGCGCAGCTCGGCAGCGCGAGCGGCCTGATCCTGTCGATGCTCGCGTTCGGCGCGATCAGCACGCTGTCGAAGGAAGACATGATGAGCTGGGGCTGGCGCGTGCCGTTCCTCGCAAGTTCCGTACTGCTGATCGTCGGCTTCGTGATCCGCGCAAGCGTGTCCGAATCGCCCGAGTTCGAGGAAGTCAAAAAGAGCGGCAACACCGCACGGAACCCGGTGCGCGAAGCGCTCAGGTACTGGCCGCTGCTGCTGCTCGCGATCGGCGCGAACGTGTACGGCATCGCCGGCGTGTATTTCAGCAACATCTTCATGATCAGCTACGCGACGCAGTTCCTGTCGCTCGACCGGTCGATGGTGCTGCATTGCATGACGATCGTCGCCGTGCTGCAGTTCGTCGTGCAGCTCGCGGCCGCGTTCCTCGCGCAACGCTTCGGCACCACGCGCGTGCTGCTGATCACCGGCGCGTGGGCCGCGATCGTCCCGTTCCTGATGCTGCCGCTCGTGCACCTGGGCACGCCGCTGTCGATCACGGTCGGCGTCGGCCTCGCGACGCTCGCGGAATCGGGCTACTACGCGGTGGTCGCGGGCTTCGTCAGCGGCATTTTCGTCGCGCGGATCCGCTATACGGCGATCTCGATCGCCTACCAGGTGTGCGGCGCGCTCGCCGGCGGCCTCACGCCGCTCGTCGCGACCGTCATCGCGCAGAACACCGCCCCGCAATGGTGGCCGCTCGCGCTCCAGTACACGAGCGCCGCCATACTGTCGTCGGTGTGCGTGTGGCTGATCTCGCGCCGCGTCGTCGTCGACGATGCCGGCCAACCCGGCAAGGCCGACGCGCCGCTGCCGCGCGGCACGCGCACCGCGTAGGTGCCGCACGCCGGGCAGGCGGCGTCGCCGGCCCGGTTTCCGCGTAGACGGGGCGGCCGACAGGCCGCCCGTCTCTTTTGCCGGGCGCCGGCGCGCCGCACAACGATGTCGCCGTCCGGCGCATCCACCCCGTCGTACTTCACGCCGATCCGGATCGGTTCGCGATAGTCCGTCTTGCGGTGCAGATTGGCATCACGCGGCGAATACGCATATCCGTAGCACTCCTTCTGATGGAACGTCTCCCGCTTGTCGATCCCGATTCGGGTTGTAGAAGAAGATCGTGCAGCCGATACCCTAAGCGAGCATCGCCTCCATCACCTCGCCCGAACACGGCGCGCAGCACGAATGCAGCAGCGCCCTCTGCGACGGCCGCCCGGAAGCGGCAGCGGCTCGCGCCCGTCCACGGCCGTCATGTCGGCGCCTTGAAGACGGCGTTCCGGACCGCGTCGCGGAGCGCGCCGTCGGCGCGCTCCGCGCGGCCCTTCGCCGCACCAAGATCCGGGGAAAACACATCCAGATCGACCAGCGCGGCCTGGGCTTCGTCGCTTGCGATCCACGCACCGGCAACGGCGCGCAATGCGTCGCGATCGGCGTGCATCAGCCGATGCACGACCACGCGACCGATCTCTTCGTACATCGCCCCGCAATCGTCACTGTCGTCGGCGATCGCCTGCAACAGCCGCTCGATCGCCTTGTTCCCCTCGTCGCTCACCTTGCCCTCCCCGACGCGATGTCACGAGTGCACCGTGAAGCCGCATACCTGTTCGCGAGCAGCGCGCCCTGCGCGACGATCACCGCCGGGCGCGCGTCGTTTTCCGGCGCGATGGGCTCGATGCGATCTTCCTGTCGGCGGTTTTCCTGCCGGACGGCATCGAACGGTTCCGGGTCGGTCCGGTCGGGCAGGCAGCGGTTACGATCGAACATGGCAGCAATGGCATTCGAGAATTGAACAGTGAAAACGACACGTCCCGGGGTCTGCCCGGGACGGTCTCGACCGATGCCGCGCCGGTCGCCGGATCGTCGATCGCGGCGGCGGGCACGCGGCGTTCGCGTGTTACCGCACCTGGTTGCGCAGCGTCTTCGCGGCGGCGACCATGTTCGTCAGCGCGGGAATCACTTCCGCCCACTGGCGCGTCTTCAGGCCGCAGTCCGGGTTCACCCACAGGCGTTCCGCCGGAATCCGCTCGGCCGCCTTCCTCATCAGGTCGACGATGTGCTCCTGCGTCGGAATGTTCGGCGAGTGGATGTCGTACACGCCCGGCCCGATTTCGTTCGGATACTTGAAGTTGTCGAACGCGTCGAGCAGCTCCATGTCCGAGCGCGAGGTCTCGATCGTGATCACGTCGGCGTCCATGTCGGCGATCGACGCGATGATGTCGTTGAACTCCGAATAGCACATGTGCGTGTGGATCTGCGTATCGTCCTGCACGCCGTTCGCGGTGATGCGGAACGACTCCACCGCCCACTTCAGGTACTCGCCCCACTGCGCGCGGCGCAGCGGCAGCCCTTCGCGCAGCGCGGCCTCGTCGATCTGGATCACGCGCACGCCGGCCTTCTCGAGGTCGAGCACTTCCTCGCGGATCGCCAGCGCGAGCTGGTAGCACGACACCGAACGCGGCTGGTCGTCGCGGACGAACGACCAGTTCAGGATCGTCACGGGGCCGGTCAGCATGCCCTTCATCGGCTTGTTCGTCAGCGACTGCGCGTACGTGATCCACTCGACCGTCATCGCCTTCGGGCGGCTGATGTCGCCGAACAGGATCGGCGGCTTCACGCAGCGCGAACCGTACGACTGCACCCAGCCGTACTGGCTGAACGCATAGCCGTCGAGCTGCTCGCCGAAGTATTCGACCATGTCGTTGCGCTCGGCTTCACCATGCACGAGCACGTCGAGTTCGAGCGATTCCTGTTCGCGCACGCTGCGCTCGATCTCGGCCTGCATCGCCTTGCGGTAACCGGCTTCATCCAGCGCGCCGGCCTTGAACTGGCTGCGCGCCTGGCGGATTTCGCCGGTCTGCGGGAACGAACCGATCGTCGTCGTCGGGAAGGCCGGCAGATTCAGACGCGCCGACTGCTTCGGCGCGCGCTGCGTATAGGGGCTCACGCGGTTGCCCAGCCGTGCGTCGATACGCGCGATCGCCGCTTTCACCGCCGGGTTGTTTACGCGCGGCGACCTGCGGCGCGATTCGATCGCGGCGGCGTTCGCGGCGAGCGCATCGGCCACCTTGCCGCGGCCTTCGTTCAGCGCGGTCGCGAGCACCTTCAGTTCGTCGAGCTTCTGCAGTGCGAACGCGAGCCACGATCGGATCTCCGCATCGAGCTTCTCCTCGCTCGCGAGATCGACCGGCACGTGCAGCAGCGAGCACGACGGCGCGAGCCACAGGCGCTCGCCCAGTTGCTTCGCGAGCGGCTCGAGCCAGGCGAGCGTCGCGTTCAGATCCGTCTTCCAGATGTTGCGGCCATTGATCGCGCCCACCGACAGCACGCGGTCGGCCGGCAGTTCGCGCACCAGCGCGTCGACTTCGTCGCGAGCGTTGATCGCATCGACGTGCAGGCCGTCGACCGGCAGCGCGCTCGCGAGCGTCAGGTTGTCCTGAAGCTGGCCGAAGTAGGTGGCGAGCAGCACCTTGATGCGACGCGTTTCCAGCGCCTCGTACGCGGTGCGGAATGCCTGGCGCCATTCGGCGTCGAGCTCCGTGACGAGAATCGGCTCGTCGATCTGCACCCATTCGACGCCCTGGGCGGTCAGCGTGTCGAGCAGCGCGCCGTATACCGGCAGCAGCTTCGGCAGCAGCGCGAGCCGGTCGGAATCGTCCTTCGTCTTGCCGAGCCACAGGTACGTGACGGGGCCGATGATCACCGGCTTCGCGGCCACGCCCTGCGCCTGTGCTTCCGCCAGTTGCTGGAGCAGGCGCGACGGGTCGAGCGAGAAGTTCGTGTCCGCGTGGAATTCCGGCACGATGTAGTGGTAATTCGTATCGAACCACTTCGTCATTTCACCGGCCGAAACGCCGCCGCAGCACGCCGCATGCTCCTCGGCCGACTGCGCCGAACGGCCGCGCGCCACGCGGAAGTAGTTGTCGAGCGCGTCGCCGTGGAAGCCCTGCACGCGCTTCGGCAGGTGGCCGAGCGTGAAGCTCATGTCGAGCACCTGGTCGTAGAACGCGAAATCGCCGACCGGCGCCAAGTCCAGATCGCGCTGGTCGTTCCAGTGACGTCGACGCAGTTCGGCGCCGAGCGCCTTCAGTTCGTCGCGTGACGATTCGCCTTTCCAGTAGCGTTCGAGCCCAAACTTGAGTTCACGCTTCGCGCCGATGCGCGGAAAACCAAGGTTGTGTGTCGTGACCATGTGGCTGCCGTCCAGAAGAAAATTGAAGACCCGGAAGCCATGATAGGGATTTCAACCCATGAAATGAAATGGCATTATTTCATCCATTCATTAAACTCGCTCATGCATCTGTTGAATGGGCGATATCCACGCTGGAGCAATTTCACGTCGTCGTCCTTGGTGAAGCCGGGCGCCGGGGCTTGCTGACCGCCGCCCCCAACGCGCTGCATCTCACACAATCGGCCTCAGCCATACCGTCAGGAAAATCCAGCGGCAGCCCGGCACGTCGATCCGGGATCGCGAGGGCTGCGGTCTGCGTTTCATGCAGCGCGGGCTGTATCTGCTGAAGCCGACGGACCGGCTGCCGCCGCAGTTCGGGCTCGCCGATGAGCTGATGAAACAGCAAGCGAAGGGCGCGCACGGCACGTTGCGCGACGGGATGGAATGCCGCTCGTGCGACCTTCGGCCGCTGAAGGTCGTGGCGCGCTGCCCGTCACACTGGCCCGGCGTGGACGTCGACGTGAAGCCGCGCGTCCAGTCCGGCAGCATCGGCGCACGGTTCGTGCCACGACATCGACGTGCTCGCGACGCGCCCGATTCGCTGAGCAAGCCGGGCTTGCGTTTGGCCCGCGTGTTCGACTACGGGCAAGTGCGGGTGGCGGCCAACACACACCGGTTCGCGAATGCAGACTACGCGACGCCCGGGCAACTGACCGACGAGATCCAGATCAGCTACCGAGCAGTTCGACATCGACAACCCGTTCCTGACACCGCCGACATCCTGCCGAGGCAGCACGGGTCGATCGAGACGACCGGCATCATGTTCCGGCAGGTCGCGAGCAGGCGCATCGGCGCATGGATGGACGCGCTGCGGCATGGCAGCGACATCGTCGCGATCACGCATGCGGCGATCGTCCGCGCGGCCGTCGCACACGAGCTGCGGATGGATTCCGGCGCGGCAGTCCGCATCGATGTCGCGCCGCTGTCCTGCATGATGCTGGTTGCAACGCCACACGGCTGGACATTGATCCATGACGACGTTCGGAGTCACACAGGCGCCTAGACTCATGCATGCGACGCCGCGCTCACCGCGCAAACCATGATGCATGCCGGCGTATCGCGCCACGACCCTGTGGTGCTGCCTGCCTTACGTGGCTGTAAGCCATACCGTTCGTCATCCCGATTGTCATCAAACTGACTGCTGGCCGAAGCTAGGATCGGACGCGGTTCCCCTGCGAGACACCGTCATGAATCAACCTGCTTCCTCTGCTCCGGGCAGTTCCGGCTCCGTCGAACGTACCAAACAGCTCGGTTACGCCGTCTTCCTGCTGGTACTTGCGATCGGCGCCGTCTATATCGCCACGCACCTGATCGACGATCTGTCGCCAGTCCACAGCGGCTCGCTGTTCGCGTACCTGATGCTCGGCTTCGCGCTGCTGATCGCGCTCGGCTTCGAATTCGTCAACGGCTTCCACGACACCGCGAACGCGGTTGCCACCGTGATCTATACGCACTCGCTGACACCGAACGTCGCGGTGATCTGGTCCGGCATGTGGAACTTCCTCGGCGTGATGATCTCGAGCGGCGCCGTCGCGTTCGGCATCCTGCAACTGCTGCCGGTCGAACTGATCCTGCAGGTCGGCAGCGGCGCCGGCTTCGCGATGGTGTTCGCGCTGCTGATCGCCGCGATCGTGTGGAACCTCGCGACCTGGTACTTCGGGTTGCCGTCGTCGAGTTCGCATACGCTGATCGGCTCGATCATCGGCGTTGGACTGATGAACCAGATGATGCACGGGCCGTCCGGTACGAGCGGCGTCGACTGGGGTCAGGCGCTCGGCGTCGGCAAGTCGCTGCTGTTCTCGCCGATCGTCGGCTTCCTGTGCGCGGCGCTGCTGCTGCTCGTGCTGAAAGCGCTCGTGCGGATTCCCGAGCTGTACAAGGAGCCGCCGAAGGATCAGCCGCCGCCGTTCTGGATTCGCTGTCTGCTGATCCTGACCTGTACCGGCGTGTCGTTCGCGCACGGGTCGAACGACGGGCAGAAAGGGATGGGCCTCATCATGCTGATCCTGATCGGCACGGTGCCGACCGCGTATGCGCTGAACAAGGCCGTCACGCCGGCCGAAACGCAGACCTTCGTCGCGGTCGCGAACCAGGCGGCCGCGACGTTCGGAAAGTATACGAACGGCGTCGCACCGTCCGCGAACCCGCGGGCCGACGTCGAACACTACGTGCAGCGTCGTGAACTGACGCCGGCCGTACTGCCGGCCGTGCAGCAGTTGTCCGCGTCGCTCGCGAGTGCGGTGGGCGAGTCGGGCTCGATGGCGGCCGTGCCCCAGCGCGATGTCGACAACGTGCGCAACACGATGTATCTGGTGTCCGAAGCGATTCGCCTGATCGAGAAATCCGGTCAGCCCGCGTTCGCCGCCGACGACATGCTCGCGATCGACAACTATCGCAAGCAGCTCGATCACGCGACCAAGTTCATTCCGACTTGGGTGAAGGTCGCGGTCGCGATCGCACTGGGCCTCGGCACGATGGTCGGCTGGAAGCGGATCGTCGTGACCGTCGGCGAGAAAATCGGCAAGCAGCATCTGACGTACGGACAGGGCGCATCGGCCGAACTCGTCGCGATGCTCACGATCGGCGCCGCCGACGTGTACGGGTTGCCCGTGTCGACGACACACGTGCTGTCGTCGGGTGTGGCAGGCACGATGGCGGCGAACGGGTCCGGGTTGCAATGGAGCACGGTGCGCAGCCTCGTACTCGCATGGGTGCTGACGCTGCCGGCGTCGATCGTGCTCGCAGGCGGTCTCTACTGGCTGTTCCGGTCGATAGCCTGACCGGCGTCCGTAGAGCGGCCGGCGAAGCCGGCCGCTCTACGTGCATGGTTCGAACGGCGCGGTCCTGCTGTCCTGCTGTCCTGCTGTCCTGCTGTCCTGCTGTCCTGCTTCCCGCTTCCCGCTTCCCGGCTTCGGCGAGTTCGCTACGATCACGCGGCATCGCACACTTTCCCTCCCCTCCTGTTCCGAATTGGAACGCAAGATCTGGAGCGCGCCGGTATGCGGACGTCATTAGACTGGGTTCGTCAACTTCCATCGTGAATTCAGCCGTACGCGATGCCCCCGGGCATTCCGTGCGGCGTCACATTGCCGACGAACCGAGGTACGCCCGTGAACATTGCCGACCTGCAACCTGCCGTCGAATCGCCGGACATCGCACTACGCGTCGACGCGATCGACTGGCCAACCATCGATGCCGATCTCGATCGCTACGGATGTGCGCGCGTGCCGGGCCTGCTACCCGCGACCGGGTGCGCGGCGCTCGCATCGCTCTATCCGCACGATGCGCTCTATCGTTCGCGCGTCGTGATGGCGCGACACGGGTTCGGACGCGGCGAGTACAAGTATTTCGCCTACCCGCTGCCGGCAGTCGTCGCCGAGCTGCGCGCCACGCTCTACCCTCATCTCGCGCCGATCGCGAATCGCTGGAACCAGGCGCTCGGAATCGACGTCCGCTATCCGGCCAACCACGCGACGTTCCTAGACCGCTGCCACGCCGCGGGGCAGACCAGACCGACGCCGCTGATCCTGCAATACGGTCCCGACGATTACAACTGTCTCCATCAGGACCTGTATGGCGAGCACGTCTTTCCGCTCCAGGTCGCGATCCTGCTGTCGGCACCGGGCCATGATTTCACGGGCGGCGAGTTCGTGCTGACGGAACAGCGGCCGCGCATGCAGTCGCGTGCGGAAGTGGTACCGCTGACGCAAGGCGACGCGGTCATCTTCGCCGTGCATGGCAGGCCGGTAACGGGAACGCGCGGTGTCTATCGCGTCAATCTGCGCCACGGCGTGAGCCGGATCCTGAGCGGCCGCCGCCACACGGTCGGCATCATCTTTCACGACGCACAGTGACGGCACGCGGGATGCATATGGCGCGGTCGCATCTCGCGTCGCGCGGATGGGCTCGCACGAAACACGATTCGCCTGAAGCGCCGTTTTCGCGTTGCCGCTCGGGATTCGTCGCGACCGCTTCACCCGTCCATCGCGACGAGGGACTGCTTGCGCTGCCCGTCGGGCTGCCGTCGCTACGACGGCTCGGCGATTCGGGCGAACGGCAACAAGAGGCGCTCGCGAATCGCAACCGTCAGGCGCCTGGAGGCCCGGCTTACCCTCGCGCCATATTCGCCCGCAGACGGTCGCCCGCATTGGCGGCAAGTCGGGCGTAGCCCGGCAACGTCAGCAACGCCAGCACGCCTGCCGCGACGAACGCCCAGCGGAAATCGTCGAGTACATAGTGCATGCCGACCGAATCGCCTCGCACCAGCGCCGCGAGTCGCAGCGACAACGCACCGAACGCGATCCCCATCCCGATCGTCATCTGCTGCGCCGCGCTCCACAGCGTGCTGGCCGCGCTCGTCTGCTGGGCCGGAATGTCCGCATAGGCCAGCGTTGCAAGCGTCGTGAACTGCATCGACCGCGTCAGCCCGTAGACGAATACGACCAACAGCGTAATCGCCAACGGCGTCGATGCGCTCAGCCAGCCGCACGCTATCGTGCAAAGACCGGCAATCGTCACGTCGACGAGCGCGACCCGCCGGAAGCCGAAGCGGTCGAGAATCCACGACGTCCCCGCCTTCATCCCGAGATTGCCGACCGCGCTCGCGAGCAGCAGCAGGCCCGACTGGAACGGCGACAGCCCGAAGCCGATCTGGAACAGCAGCGGCAGCAGGTACGGCACGGCGTTGATCGCCATCCGCGTGACCGAGCCGGTGATCACCGTGACCGAAAACGTCGGCACTTTCAAGGTCGTGAAATCGAGCAGCGGATGGGCACAACGTTGAGCATGCACCCAGGCGGCAATGCCGAACATCACGCTCGCCCCCAGCAGGATGGCCGCGCGCGTAAAGTGGACGTCCTGCTGGCCGGCCGCTTCGGTGCCGATCAGCAGACAGGTCAGCGCGCCACCGGCGAGCACGAAGCCGCCCCAGTCGAGCGGCCGTTGCTCGTCGGCCCGCGTGTTCCGGACGATCAGCCAGATACAGACCAGCGCGGCGATACCGAACGGGACGTTCAGCAGGAAGATCCATCGCCATGATGCATAGGTCGTGATGAAACCGCCGATCGGCGGCCCGACGACGGGCGCGACGATGCCCGGCCACGTGATCGTCGCGATCGCCCGCATCAGCTTGGCCTTCTCGGTGCTGCGCACCACGATCATTCGCCCGACGGGCACCATCATCGCCCCACCGACGCCTTGCAGCAGGCGTGCGGCAGTGAACGTCAGCACGCCCTCGGACAACCCGCACAGCACCGATGCACCGGTAAACACGACGATGGCACTGGCGAACACCGTGCGCGATCCATAGCGGTCGGCAATCCAGCCGCTGATCGGAATGAACACCGCAAGCGCGAGCATGTAGGCCGTCATCCCGAGGCTCAGCGCATTCGGCCCGACGCCGAACGAGTGCGCCATTTGCGGCAGCGCGGTCGCGATCACGGTCGTGTCGAGGTACTCCATGAAGAACGTTGCGGCGACGAGATACGGCAAGAAGTCGGTCGTCCGACCACCTTGGGCGGGGCTGTCAGTCATGAACGGTTCTGGAACGGGGGCCGAAGACCCCGGCCGCCTGCTTGCGCGCGGCCGGGACAAGTGGCGATATTACCCCGAAGCGCTCGTACTCTGCTCTGCGCACTCGAGGAACTGAAATTACTTTATGCGCATAGATTCGATCTGATGCGACAGCGTCGACACGCGACGATCGAAACAGAACGACGTGTGTTCACGCGAATATCGGCGATGATCGCGCACGTTGCCGGCGTTATTCGCCCAACAGGCCGTCCTGACGAAGCTGGTACTGTTCGCCGCGGCACGCGTGGGCCCATTCGGCACGCCCCTGCTCGTCCGTTGTTCCCTGGTAGACGACGGCACCATCGGATACGCGGATCAACGAGAACTTCATGTTGGCAAACGGGCCGACATCACCATCCGCGTCCTGGAATTTGGCATGGAACGGTGCATGAACGCAGTTCGTTTCCTGCTGGGCCGCGCAGCCCAGCAACGAGAAGCAAAGCAGAAGCGGCACGAGTTTCTTCATCAGGCTGGGCTCGATAAACGGTTTGTCGGCGCGAAGAAAGGAACGACAGCAGGAAGTGCACCCTGGATTGATGCCTTTTCGGCGCTGAAATGCAAAAACCCCCGCCTTGTCGGGCGGGGGTTTTTGGCTTAGGGAGCCTGACGATTACCTACTTTCACACGGGAATCCGCACTATCATCGGCGTAGAGTCGTTTCACGGTCCTGTTCGGGATGGGAAGGGGTGGGACCGACTCGCTATGGTCATCAGGCAAAGAGGGTTGTTG
>NZ_JPGL01000097.1 GCF_000732615.1 Burkholderia paludis | reverse complement strand
ACATACGCCCGCCTCGTCGCCGGAACCGCGATCGCACGAGCGTCCCGTCGTGCGGCGCGGCATCGTCGCGGGCTGCCTTCGGCCGCCCGCGTTCATCCTTTCGGCTGATACCGGCGCCCGCCCGCGCCGCCTAAAGTGACCGGGAACGCCACCTTTCCGGAGAACGACATGACGCACCCGCCACCCCGCACGATCGCGATCACCGGCGCCGGCACCGGTATCGGCGCTGCCTGCGCGCGCCGCTTCGCCAGCCGCGGCGACCGCGTCGTGCTGATCGGACGGCGCCTGGCACCGCTCGACGCGCTGGCCGCCGAAACCGGCGGCCTCGCGCTGGCCGGCGATGCCGCGAGCACCGCCGACTGGGCCCGCTTCCTGCCGGCCGTCGCCGCACGCTTCGGGCGCGTCGACGCGCTCGTCGCGTGCGCGGGCGGCCACGGGCTCGGCCGCGCGGACGAAACCGACGACGCGCAATGGCGCGACGCGATGCACGCGAACCTCGACACCGCGTTCGTCAGCGCGCGCGCGTGCCTGCCGGACCTGATCGCGCAGCGCGGCAGCATCGTGCTGGTCGCGTCGATCGCCGCGCTCGCGGCCGGGCCCGGCGTGTGCGGCTACACGGTCGGCAAGCACGCGCTGCTCGGGCTCGCGCGCTCGCTCGCGCGCGACTACGGGCCGCACGGCGTGCGGGCGAACGCGGTCTGCCCGGGCTGGGTCCGCACGCCGATGGCCGATGCGGAAATGGCGCCGCTGATGTCGGCGCACGGCGACACGCTCGACGGCGCCTATGCGCGCGTGAGCGCCGACGTGCCGCTGCGGCGCGCGGCCGACCCGGACGAAATCGCGGCCGTCTGCGCGTTTCTCGCGTCGCCGGACGCGTCGTTCGTGACCGGCGCGACGCTGGTCGCGGATGGCGGCGCGACGGTCGTCGACGTGCCGACGCTCGCGTTCGACGCGCTCTGACGCGACGGGCGCACACGGACGCACACGGGCGCGCCGACCGCGCGTCGCCGCGTGGCCGGCGGCATGACGTTCCCGCGCTCACGCGTGCCGCCCCGTCCTGCCGCCCGCCGGCACGCGCGCATTTCCCGCCGGCGAAAATCCGCTACCATCGACCGATCCCGCCGCCCGGCACGGCCTCACCGTTCGGATCTCGATGAACATCCGGTTCCTTGAAACCTTCGTCTGGCTCGCGAAGCTGGAAAACTTCCGGCTCACGGCCGAGAAACTGCACACGACGCAGGCCGCCGTGTCGAGCCGCATCGCGTCGCTCGAGGAAGCATTCGACGTGCGCCTGTTCGACCGCAACACGCGCTCGGCCACGCTCACGCCCGCGGGGCGGCGCATGCTGGCCTATGCGGAGCGGATCGTGCGGCTCGACGGCGAAATGCGGCGCGACATCGACGCGGCGAGCGACGCGGGCCTGATCCGGATCGGCGTGATCGAATCGATCGTGCACAGCTGGTTCCCCGCGCTGATGGCGCAACTGCGCGAACGCTACCCGCGCCTCGACGTCGAAATCACGAGCGACACCACGCTGCACCTGATCCGCCTGCTCAGCACCGACGGCGTCGACCTGATCCTGCAGACCGACCCGGTGCCGGGCCCCGACTTCACGAACCTGCCGCTGTGCGAATTCCCGGTGCGCTGGGCGGCGAGCCCGCGCCTCGGGCTCGGCGGCCGGCCGCTCGACGTCGCGCGCCTCGCCGAATTCCCGATCATCAGCTTCTCGCGCCACTCGGGGCCGCACGCCACGATCGAGCGGCTGTTCGCGGCCGTCGAGCGGCCGGCCAGCATCAACTGCATCACGTCGGTCGCCGCGATGATCCGCCTCGTCGCCGACGGCTTCGGCGTGGCCGCGCTGCCGCCCGCGATCATCGGACGCGAGCTGCACGAAGGCGCACTCGAACTGCTCGACGTCGCTCCCGAATTCCCGGCGCTGCCGCTCGTCGCGACGTATCGCAGCCAGGGCCTGCCGGTGGCCGCGCGCATCGCGGAGCTGGCAAGCGAAGTCGCGCGAGCGACAGCCGCCGCCGCGAGCGTCGCGAAGCCGGCTCCGTCAGCCGCATCCGGCGCCGCCGCCCGGCCCTCCGGCAAGGCAACCCGCGCCCACGCGAAAAAGAAAGCGCCGGCAACGCCGGAGCGCACCGCGCAAGCCGCGCCGCGCGCCACCCCCGCACGCCCCGCCGCGAAACGCCGCCCGCGCCGCTCATAAGAAAACCTGTTCACCGCGAATTTGTTTTCTTGTTGGACGGGCGCGGCCCGTCTTCGTGACACTGCGGTTCCTGACACCGCCCCCGTCACGAGGAACCCCGCGATGACCCGCCTTTCCCTTCCACACGGCCAGCTCTGCGTCTGGACCGATATCGACCCCGCGCACGAAGCCGATTTCAACGCGTGGTACGACCGCGAGCACATGCAGGAACGCGTCGCGATTCCCGGCTTCACGCACGCGCGCCGCTTTCGCGCGACCGATCGCGGCCCGCGCAAATATCTCGCGCTGTACGTGACGGACACGCTCGACGTGTTCCGCGGCGACGCGTACCGGCGCGCATTCACGCAGCAGACCGCATGGTCGCTCGCGAACTTCGAGCGCATGACGGGCACGCAGCGGCGCGTCGGCGAACTGACGATCGAGGCCGGCGACGGCGAAGGCGTCCATCTCGCGCTGTTCGTGCTGCCGCCGGACCGCATCGACGCCGCGGGACTGCGCGCGGGCTTCGACGACGCGCTGCACGAACCGGGCATTCACGCCGCGCGACTCTTCCGCACCGCGCCCGACCTGTCCGCGCCGATCGGCGCTGCCGTGGCCGCACGGCCGGCCGCCGATGCGCTCGTGCTGATCGAAGGCAGCGACGCGGACGCGACGCGCCGCGTGGCCGCCTCGCTCGCCGGGCATGACGACGTGCGCACCTTCGACCTGCTGTGGCGCGCCGTCGCGCCGCTGCACGTCGCGCGCGGCGGCGCCGCAACCGGGCCCGCCGACGCGACTGCCGCTGCCGCCGTTCAGCCGGCCTGATCGACCCGCCCGCCGCACCGCCTGCGCAATGCGCGCCGCCCCATCGGCCCCGTGCCTTCCACCGTCTTCCGTCACGACCAGCCCGACACCATGAACACGCTCGCCCAGCCCGCCGCCCGCGCGCCCCGCCGCGTCCGCAACAGCCGACTCGCGACCGCGAGCATGATCGGCACGTCGCTCGAGTGGTACGACTTCACGATCTACAACACGCTCGCCGCGCTCGTCTTCAACCATCTGTTCTTCCCGTCGGTCGATCCGCTGGCCGGCACCCTCCTCGCGTTCTCGACCTATGCGGTCGGCTACGTGTCGCGCCCGCTCGGCGGCTTCGTGTTCGGCAACCTCGGCGACCGCATCGGCCGCCGCGCGGTGCTGATGCTCACGCTCGTCCTGATGGGCGTGACGACCGCGCTGATGGGCGCGCTGCCGACCTATGCGCAGGCCGGCATCCTGAGCCCGGTCCTGCTCGTCGCGCTGCGCTTCGTGCAGGGCGTCGCGCTCGGCGGCGAATGGGCCGGCGCGGTGCTGCTGTCGGTGGAGCACGGCGACCAGAAGCGGCGCGGGCTGTCCGCGTCGTGGACGCAGATCGGCCCGTCGTTCGGCACGCTGCTCGGCACCGGCTGCATCGCGCTCGTGACGCTGTCGACCACGTCCGCCGATTTCCTGTCGTGGGGCTGGCGCCTGCCGTTCGCGGCCAGCGCGCTGCTGGTCGTGTTCGGCTTCTGGCTGCGGCGCGGCGTCGACGAGACGCCGCAGTTCGAGGCGCTCGCCGAATCGCATGCGACCGCCGAGGTCCCCGTCGCCGACGTGCTGAAGTACCACGGCAGGCGCCTGCTGATCGCGGGCGGCTCGCGGATCGGTTCGGACGTGCTGTACGCGCTGATCGTCGTGTTCACGCTCACCTACGTGACGACCGTGCTGCACCTGTCGCGCCCCGTCGCGCTGACGGCCGTGATGGTCGGCACGGCCTGCAACGCGCTCGCGGTGCCGTTCTTCGGCGCGCTGTCGGACCGCTTCGGCCGCCGGCCCGTGTATCTCGCCGGCGCGCTGGCCGGCATCGTGTGGGCGTTCGTGTTCTTCGCGATGCTCGATTCGGCGCGCCCCGCCGCGATCGTCGCGGCGGTTGCGATCGGCCTCGTGATCCACGCGGTGATGTACGGCCCGCAGGGCGCGTTCGTGACCGAGCAGTTCCCGACCCGCGTGCGCTATGCGGGCGCGTCGCTCGCCTACACGCTCGCCGGCATCGTCGGCGGCGGCTTCGCACCGCTGGCGATCACCGCGCTGTACCGGCAGACGGGCGCGACGACGGCCGTGTCGCTGTACGTGAGCGCCGCGCTCGTCGTCACGTCGGTCGCACTGCTCGCCGCGCGCGAAACCGCGCACCGGCCGCTCGAGGATTGAGCAGTGCCGCCGCGCCGGTTCATTCAATCGCACTCCATATGGATACCCGCATGCCTACTCTGTCGTTCAACGTGATTCCCCTGCAAGGCGCGCCGGCCGCGCTCGACGTCGAGATCGAACGCGTCGTGATCACCGGCTGGGCCGGCCGCGACCCGGCGGCCATCCGCGCGCATATCGACGAACTCGCGGCGCTCGGCGTCGCACCGCCGTCGACCACGCCCTGCTTCTATCGCGTATCGGCCGCGCTGCTCACGCAGGCGCCGGCGATCGGCGTGCTCGGCGCGCGCTCGGGCGGCGAAATCGAATGCGTGCTGATCGACAGCCCGGCCGGTACGCTCGTGACCGTCGGCTCCGATCATACCGATCGCGAAGTCGAGGCATACGGCGTCGCGGTGTCGAAGCAGGTGTGCGCGAAACCGCTCGGCCGCGACGCGTGGCGTCATGCCGATGTCGCCGCTCACTGGGATGCGCTGGAAATGCGTGCGTGGCTGATCGCGCGCGACGGCGCACGGACGGCGTACCAGCACGGCGCGGTGAGCGGCCTGCTCGCGCCGGACGCGCTGTGGCAACGGTTCGACGACCGCCGCACGATGCCCGCGCGCTGCGCGATGTACGGTGGCACGGTTGCCGTGCATGGCGCGATCGCGGCGATGCGCGACGGCGATGCGTTCGAGATGGAATTGCACGATCCGGTGCTCGGACGCAGCCTGAGGCACCGGTATGCGGTCGAGGTGCTGCCTGTCGTGGCATAGCGGCCGGCGCACCTCGCACGGCCCGCGGGCGCGGCGGCATTGCACCGCCGCGCCTGAGCCTACCGGTACGGCTGGAAGCAGTGGTAGTCCGGAAAATTGACCTGCGAGTTCTCGCAATAGAGGACACCGACCAGGTCGGTGCACCCGCTCAACGTGAACACGATGGCCCCTGCCATCCACGCCTTCCATCCGAAGCACGACATCGCGCCCCCCGTTTTCGCGTTATGAGTATCGACTGTCATGATGCGCATCGGACGCGCGCGGCTTTGTGGAGAATTGTGGTTCCACGGGTTGTTCACCTCGCGAGGACGCCTGCGCCGGCCCGCGCACGGCCGCCGACGCCCGACACGGTCGCGGCGCGAAAGATGGCGGCGGCGGTCGACCCGCACGCCGCCGCCCTTCACGCCTTGAACGTGATCCACGGCTTCAGCCTGACCGCGCTGCGGATCAGGCCCGCCTGCTCCTGAGCATCGATCACCGGCCCGATCGGCTTGTAGGCCTCCGGCGCTTCCTCGATCCGGCGTTCGTCGCGCAGCGTCACGCATCGCCACGTACCAGGCGCCTGCTCCGTACGCATCCGCCGCACCGCCTGCCGGCGCACGCTGCGGCCGGCCCCGTGGCTGCATGACCACAGCCAGTCGGGATGGCCGAGCCCGACCGCGAGAAACGACGCGTCGCCCATCGATCCGGGAATCAGCGCGAGATCGCCGTCGCGCGCGGGCGTCGCGCCCTTGCGGTGGACGTTCATCCCGTTCTCGCGCAGCACGACGTTGTGCGGCACGTCGACCACGAGCGCCGAGCGGGTCTCGCCGGTGAGCTCCGCCAGCTCCTGCCGCACCATCTCCGCGAGCACGACGCGGTTCAGCCACGCATAGCGCGCGGCCGTGCCCATCGCGACCAGGTATTCATGCGCAAGCTCGCCGGACAGGCCGTACAGCCCGCTTTCCGGATGCCGGACACCCGCCGGCCAAGCCGCGCGCGCCCGGTCCATCCAGCGGCGCCCGACGTAGAAGCCGACATCGCGCGAGCCGCTGTGGATCATCACGACGACATCGTCCTTCGCGAGTCCTGCGCGGTAGGCCGCGTGCCGGTCGAACACGGCGTCGACGACCTGCAGTTCGACGAAATGATTGCCGGACCCGGGGGTCCCAAGGCAAGGATCGCGGAATACCTCGCGCGACCCGACGTGTGCGTCAGGCGCGTATTTCGCGCTGCCGTCGAACCGGTCGAGGCCGATGCATGCGGACAGTTCGTCGATAAGCCGATCGCGGTCGACGTGCTGCCAGAGCCCCTGCCGCGCGACGCGATCGACGAATGCCGCCGGGCCCGCATCGAACAGCGCACGGAACGCGTCGCCGGCGACCGGCACGTCGCGCCGATCCGCGAGAATCGCGCGCGTGAGCCGCTCGACGAGCGCCGTCTCGAACGGCGCGAGCGCCGACCGCGTGAGGCCCGTGGTGACGAGACGCATCCCGCAATTGATATCGGTGCCGATCGCGGCGGGAATCACGAACGCATCGTCGGTCGCGACGATCGAGCCGACCGGCGCGACCCCGCCCGGATGGAAATCGGGCGTCGCGCAGGCCTTGCAGACGCCGTGATGGCCATCCGGCGAACGGACGGCCGCGAACGCGAGCAATTGCCGGACGGCCTTCTCCTCGAGCGGGAGCGCATCGGGCAACAGGACGGACGCCTGCGACCGTTCATTGCGCAGGTGGTAAATGCCGGCCTGACGGTCGACATGGATGCCTTGCCGTTGCAAGGCTTTCTTCAAGCGGGGAAATATGGACATCGCTGCTGGAAAAGAAAAAGGTACGACGCGACCTCCGGCATTCCGGCGGTCGTGGGTACCTTCCCGCAGCAGCGTCAAGGAAGGAAGCGCGGATCATAGCAGAACGCGGCGGCCGCCGCGACCGCCGTTGCTTACTTCAGACACCCCAGCCCCGCCAGCGTCGCTTCCACCGCCGTATCGAGCGGCGTCACCGGCTCGCGGCCGAGCAGCGCGGTCACCCGCGCGTTGTCGAGCCGGATCGGCTCGCGCCACAGGTAGCGCATCTCGAGCATTTCGCGCAGCGTCGTGACGAACGGCGCCGCGGCCCACACGAACCACCACGGGAACTTGCGCACCGCCGGCCGCAGCCCGTGCCGCTGCGCGACGCGGCGCACGGCTTCCGCCATCTGCGTGCCGTCGGCGTCCCAATGTCCGCCCAGGTGAAAGCGCGCGAACGGTTCCAGCGCGGCGCGCCGCTCGATCAGCTCGACCATCGTTCGCGCGGCGTCCGGCACGTACGACCATTGATGCCCGACGCCGCGCCGCCCCGGCAGGCTGACGACCCTGACCGGCCGCCCGGCCTTCACGAACCCTTGCGCGAACCAGCTGTTGCCGACGACTTTCGGCCCGAAGAAATCGCCGGCGCGCACGATGATCGTGCGGACGCCGTCCGCGGCCGCGTCCTGCAGCCGGCGCTCGAGCTCGACACGGATCGCGCCCTTGCGCGTCCACGGATGCTGCGGCGCGTCCTCGCGCAGCACCGGAAACGCATCGGCGCCGTAGTTGTAGACCGTGCCCGGCAGCACGACGGTCGCCTGCTCCGCCTGCGCCGCCGCGATGGTGTTGTCGATCATCGGCAGCACCTGCCCGGCCCAGTTCCGGTAGCCGGGCGGATTGACGGCGTGCACGATCACGCTGCAACCGCGCGCGGCGCCGATCACCGCGTCGCGATCCATCGCGTCGCCGCGCAGCCATGCGATACCGTCGCGCTCCGCCTCCCCGGCATCGAGCCCGCGCTTCAGCGCGCGCACCTGCCAGCCGGCATCGCGCAACTGCCGTGCGACTTCGCCGCCAATCCCGCCGCTCGCGCCGAGCACGAGCGCCTGTCGTTGCGTCCCGCCTGCGTTCGTTGCCATTGCCGCTCTCCCTGAATGAACCGTCGTGATGCGCATTCTGGCGCGCCGGCGGCTAACAAGGAATTGCCGAACCTGGTTGATCGGCTATACATTTATGCATGACCACAGACCTGAACTGGGAACGCTACCGCACCTTCCTCGCCGTGCTGACGGAGGGGTCGCTGTCCGGCGCGGCGCGTGCGCTTGGCATCACGCAGCCGACGGCCGGCCGGCACGTCGCGGCGCTCGAGGCCGCGTTCGGTCAGACGCTGTTCACGCGCTCGCCGTCGGGCCTGCTGCCGACCGAGGCGGCGCTCGCGCTGCGCGGCCATGCGGAGGCGCTGCGCAGCGCGGCCGCCGCGTTCGAGCGCGCGGCCGCGAGCCACGGCGCCGGCGTGCGCGGCATCGTGCGGATCTCGGCCAGCGACGTGATCGCCGTCGAAGTGCTCCCGCCGATTCTCGCGCAATTGCGGCGCAGCCATCCGGGGCTCGTCATCGAACTGGTGCCGACCGACCGCATCCAGGACGTGCTCAAGCGCGAGGCCGACATCGCGGTCCGGATGGCGCCGCCCGCGCAGGAGGCGCTCGTTGCGCGGCGCATCGGCGAAATCGATGTCGCGATGTATGCGCGCGACGACTACCTGGCGCGCAACGGTACGCCCGCGACGCTCGACGAACTCGCGCATCACGCGCTGATCGGCTTCGACACGGTCACGCCGTTCATCCGCTCGGCGGGGCGCGGCCTGCCGCAGTGGAAGCGCGACGCATTCGCGCTGCGCACCGACAGCAACCTCGCGCAGCTCGCGATGATCCGCGCCGGCTACGGGATCGGCTTCTGCCAGACGGGGCTCGCGCGACGCGACGCGCGGCTCGTACGCGTGCTGCCGGACGGCCCAGCGATGCAGCTGGAAACCTGGGTCGTGATGCACGAGGACCTGCGCACGAGCCCGCGTTGCCGGGCGGTGTTCGATGCGCTGGTGCGGGGGTTGCTTGAGTACGTCGACGGCGAACAAGTGTGACGGTGGTGCGCCACGAAGGGGCACAACAGCACCTCTCTCGCCTGCGTCACTGCCCCCGCCCTCCGGTTCGGACAATCCATAGCTGCCTGAGCAGAACGCGTGCGCGGTCGACGCAACGATTGCCTTATTCAGCGCTGTACAAGCCCTTGTAATCAAGGTGGCCAAACATGTACGAATATCCCACCGCATCTTGCAGCCCTTCATTAAAGCCGGCCACCCACAGCGCCGCTGGCGCACTTCTGATCGCCATTCCAATGAAGTCCGGCTTTGCAATGCCCATCATGAGCAGGGATCGATTGAGGCCGAGCAGCATTAACGAGCCCGCACCGCCAAATAGGTAACCTCCGGCCCCTTGGAAGTAGACCGTCCCTCCTTCGAGACTCTTGGGGTCCGTCAGGTCTACGCCCTTGAACGAATCCGTCAGGAAAAGTTTGCCAGTGCTTGTAAATTCGGTGGTAGCCCCCGTGCCGCTCAAGGAATCATTCTTTATCACTATTCGCGGAAGAGATAATTTTGAAAATTGTACAAGTGAAGCCAAAGCAACCGATCTTCCAATTCCGAATCCAGCGTAAACATATCGATGCGATTCGCCTTGAACATCACTAAGCGCAAACATACCGACCTCGGAATTGAATGGACCATAACCAACCCCGGAGCCGGCACTTGTATTGAATTTCCATCGGCTCCTTCTTAAAATCATTTCCCAAGATCCTCTCTAAACCGAACACCTCTAAATCCCGCGATCAAAGCAACTATCGCCAGAAACGCCAATAGCAATATGTAATCCCAGTGATCCGCAAAGGTATCAATCGTCACCGACCCTTCCGGGTCGTCGCGGTAGTAACGCACCTGCGTGGATTGACCGATCTCCAAGCTCCACCATGAGCTCACTGAAGTTTCGTAATGCCGTCCATCCTGCACATCGAATACGATCACTGGATGATGTTTACCGAATCCGAAATGAGCCACCTGTCCGGCAGTGACTTCCGAGGTCGAGAGGAAACGAATATTCGAGATTACACAGTAGGCCGTTACTACGGCGAGGACGCCTCCAATCAACAATGCAAAATGATTTCGCCGCCTCATCGATCTCGATTCTCTTTGATGTCAAAGCTTGCCGTTACGGTCCCTGCGCTTCCACCCAAGCCGCCTTGCAAAGTATATTCTTGCTTGACTCTCGAAAATGAAAGGCTCACATGCTCACAATAGCTGCTTTCAGCGACAATCGGCTGCACCTCCGTGATCACAACATCTTCCATTGTGATTTTCAGGAAATCCAATGGGGTTCCACCAGACTTCCTGGCCGTCAGCACGACCTTGGGAATATGCCGCCCCGTCAGACAGTAGCGCATAAGGTTAGGACTTGCCCGATCAATTTGATGAATAAATTCAAGATCGTTAATTGTTGCTTTTCCAGCCCCACCACCCGCCCCGGAAAGCATCGACGACTGCTGAGATATCTTCCATCTCCATCCATCTATTTGAATCTCGTCCCGATGAAACTCATCCTGCGATTCACCGGAAATCCCGTCGATCCTGACAAACATATCCGACATGGTGCCTCCAGACACAACAACGCCAAAAATTTGAAAAATCCGTAATAGTCACATCGCACGACACTACCATGTCGCCGCCCCCATTAATCTCAATATTGTCGAGACAAGGTAGCGACAGAATGGAGGGGCGAATGTGGAATCATCACAATAGCTTCACAAGCAAACCGTGCTCCGGCTCGAAATCCGTCCACATCAATCGGTGTGCACCGGCAGTTGATCGGCAACTCACTGCATCGCGCCAGTTGGCACGACAAGCACAACGGACACGAGGCATCCGGATTCGAACAATCTTCGGACCCGTATCGCTCGACAACATGATGCGACTGAGATCGCGGCCTCCAATCGATCGACGTCGATCAGGTCGCAGCCAATGACCGTGCGGGCCGTTGCGTCGATGCGCCCGACGTACGCCACGTCCAGTCGATTCAAGTGTGGGAGTAGATCAGTGTCGCACTCGAGCGACTAATCCAATTCGGCAACCTCGTATTTTTTATTCGGCAATCGTCCCCAAGGAATTGTGACCTTGGGTCAGACTTCGCCTCCCTGTATGCAGGGGTAGCCCGTCAATCCAGTGAGGAAGATACGAGTGGGTAGACACGATGACACGGGTGGCAGACTGCAATGAACGCCCAATCCGGCAGTCCTCCGGCCCCCTGCCACCGCCTCGCGCATTGAGAAGAAAGCGTGCGGCTGATGTCCGGCCTGCCGGACCAGACGTGCGGGCTTTCGCATTTCAGACCGGCACGCCTGAACCGTCATCCGGCTCGAAACCGCTTCACATCAGCAACTGCCTCGACAGCACCTCACGCGCCTGGGTGACGGTGTCGCGTTCGCCCGGCATCGGCGGCGTCAGCGAAAACACCGCGTCGGGCAGCGGCGGCAGCCGGTATTTCGCGCCCAGCCGCATCATGCCCTCGCCGATCGCCGACGCGCACAGGCAGCCGACGCCGAGCCCCGCCGCGAGCATCGACTGCAGCCCCGCGACACCCGATGCGCTGTGCACGAGCCGGTACGGCCGGTGCTGCTCGTCGAGCGAGCGCACCGCGATCTGATGCATCATGCAGTCGTCCGGCAGCAGCACGAGCGGCAACGGCTCGGGCAACTGCTCGGCAAGCGCCGGCGATGCGATCCAGGACAGCGGCTCGCGCCTCAGCACCCAGCGCGTATCGGCCGACGCGGGCCGGAACGGCCCGCTCGACAGGTTCATCACCACGCCGAGATCGACCTGCCCCCGCGCATGCGCGGCCTCGATGTCCGCGCTCTTCATCGCGCTCACATGCAGGCTCAGCTGCGGGTAGCACTCCCGCAGCCGCGCGAGCAGGCCCGCGACTTCGTTCGTCCGGTAGTAATCGGTGATCGCGACGCGCAGCTCGCCCCTGATCGCCTGCCCACGCATCTCGTCGAAGGCCGCCTCGTTCAGCGCGACGATGCGCCGGGCGTGCTGCAGCAGCCGCGAACCGGCCGGCGTCGGCTCGACGCCGCGCTTGCTGCGCACGAACAGCGGCACGCCCGCGCGCAATTCGAGCTTGCGCACCTGCTCGCTGACCGTCGACTGCGACAGGTGCAACTGCGGCGCGGCGGCCGTGAGGCTGCCGGCGTCGGCGACCGCCGCGAAGGTACGCAACTGATCCAGGTCGAAACCGCGCATCGTCCACCCCCATCCATCGATTTACCCGATGGATGCTACCACTCTTTCCCGCTTTTCCGATTCCTTGCGACCACCCAGAATGTCGGTCAATCGCCTGCTCCCGGCCGAACCGGCGCTTCCGGCGCCGCGCCGGCCGGGATGCAGCCCTCATTCTTCGGGACCGACTTCCATGACACACGACACCCTTGCCCCCTGCGCGCCGGCCGGCGCGGCCGCCGCGGCGACGCCGCGCAGCCACCACGGCTGGGCGCTGGTGGTGCTGCTGATCGGCGCGATTCTGCCGCCGCTCGACTACTTCATCGTGAATCTCGCGCTGCCGGCAATCCGCGACGGCATCGGCGCGCGTCCGGCGGAGTTGCAGATGGTCGTGTCGGCGTACGCGTGCGCGAACGCCGTCGCGCAGATCACCGGCGGCCGCCTCGGCGACCTGTACGGCCGCAAGCGCATGTTCATGATCGGGATGGCCGGCTTCGTGCTCGCGTCGACGCTGTGCGGGCTCGCCGACAGCGGAGCCGTCCTCGTCGGCGGCCGCGTGCTGCAGGGCCTGTTCGCCGCGACGCTCGCGCCGCAGGTGCTCGCGACGATCCGCAGCGTGTTCAGCCCGCAGGAACAGGTGCGCGTGATGGGCTTCTACGGTTTCGCGTTCGGGCTCGCGGCCGTGATCGGCCAGCTCGGCGGCGGCGCGCTGATCAGCCTGCATCCGTTCGGGCTCGGCTGGCGCGCGATCTTCCTCGTCAATCTGCCGATCGGCATCCTTGCGCTGCTCGGCAGCTGGCGCTTCATCCCCGAAAACCGGCCGCCGCGCGGCCAGCGCATCGACGTGCCGGGCACGGTGCTGCTGTCGCTGTTCCTGCTGATGCTCGTGTACCCGCTCACACACGGCCGCGAGGCCGGCTGGCCGCTGTGGATGGTCGCGTGCCTCGCCGGCGCGCTGCCGATGCTCGGCGCGCTGCTCGCGGTCGAGACGCGCCGGCTCGCCGGCGGCGGCGATCCGCTGCTCGACGTGCGGCTGTTCCGCAATCCGGTCGTCGCGCTCGGGCTCCTGCTCGCGTTCCTGTTCTACATGCTGAGCGCGTTCTTCCTGAGCTACGGGATCTATCTGCAGGGCTGCCTGAACTGGTCGCCGCTCGCGTCGGGATTCGCGATCCTGCCGCTCGGGCTCGGCTTTCTCGCCAGCCCGCTGCTGATGCCGCGCCTCGTCGGCCGGTTCGGCGGCCATCGCGTGCTGACGCTCGGCTTCGCGATGCTCGCGGCCGGCGTGACCGCCGCCGCCGCGCTCGCCCGCGACAGCGCGCCGGGGCCCGGCTTCTACGCAGGCATCGCCGCGATCGGCATCGGGCAAGGGCTCGTGCTGCCGTCGGTCGTGCGGATCGTGCTCGCGGAAGTCGATGCGGCGCGCGCGGGCGTCGCATCCGGCATGGTGAGCGCGATGCTGCAGATCGGCGCGGCGGTCGGCGCCGCCACGATCGGCGGCGTATTCCTCGCGCGGCTCGGCGCGCATCCGGCGGCGCCCGATTACGTGCAGGCGTTCCGGACGTCGATGTTCGCGCTGACGGTCGTGCTGCTGGCCTGCATCGTGCTGTCGACGGCGCTCGGGCCGCTGCATCGGCGGCGGCAGGCAACCGCCTGACGCAACATGGCGACGGTGCCCCGCCGGCGCGGGCACGGTCGACTGCTCACGACGTGCCCGGCGCGCTTACCCGCGTTGCGCCTGCCGCACCTCCCATTCGGCCAGCTCGACGCGATAGCGCGCCAGCGCCTCGTCGTACAGGTCGAAGACGCACGGCGAGCAGCCGCTGTTGCAGCAGTCTTCCAGTTCGGGTTGGATGGGCGGGGTCGGACGGGGATCGTCGACGGACGATTCCGGGGAGGCAACGTTGGGCACGGCGACGGTCGAATGACGAAACGCGCCCAGTATAAGCGGATGCCGCGCGGCGTGCGTGCCGCGCGCGCCTCTCCGCGCCGCGTCATATCCCCAGTATCGTCACCTGGTCGTGGCGGATCCGGATCTCGCTCGTCCAGGCGTCGATCCCCGCGATCATGTCCGCCAGCTCGGTGCAGCCGGCGTCCAGCCGCGCGACGAAATCCCGCCGCGAATCGCGGAACACGTAGCCGAGCCGGTCGAGCGCCGCCGTGCGCTGCGCGGCGGCGCCCAGCATCCCGCGCGTGTCGTTCAGCTCGGCGACGATCCGGAGCCAGTCCGGCATGCCGATGCCGTTGAACGCCGCGTGATCGTAGTCGGGAATCTGTCGGGCAATCGCCGGTTCGATCAGGCCGAAGACTTCCTCTTCGAAAAACAGCGACCCCTCGTTCCAGCACTTGCGCGCATACGGGCCGCCCATGAGTTCGATGTACGCGGTGCCGTGAAGCGCCGCGAGATCCCTGATGATCCGGATATCGTCCATGTAGTGTCGTCGTGATTGCCGCCGCGGCGTCGCTCACGCGGCCCCGGGCGTTGCGCCATAATGGCGCAATTGTCGGCGAACCCGGCGGCCCTGTCGACGTTGCGCGGCCGTTGCGCTGCGCTTCCGGCCGGCACGCAGCCGCGTGCCCGTCGCACCGCCAGCCGTACCGCCGCACGCCGTCACCGATCGCCAGGAGGCGCGACATGGCCGAAGCAGTGAATCCACCGGAAGTCTGGGCGCCGTTCGGCGCGTTCTCGATGGCCGTGATCCAGGGCGACGGGCGGATCGTGCATCTGAAGGGACAAGTCGCGCTCGACCGCGACGGGCAAGTCGTCGGCCTGGGCGACATGCGCGCCCAGGTGCGCCAGGCGCTCGACAACATCCGCGACGTGCTCGCCGCGCTGGGCGGACAGATGCAGGACGTGATCTCGCTCGTCCACCATGCGACCGACATCGACGCATTCATGCAGACCGGCGACATCCGCCGCGCGTACTTCGCCGCGCCCCATCCCGTGACGACGACCGTCCAGGTCGAGCGTCTCTACCATCCCGACCTGCTGATCGAGATCACGGCCGTCGCCGAGATTCCGCTGGCCCGGTTTCGCCGGCCCGCATCGCCTGCGTGATGTGCGTCATCCCGCGCGGCATGACGCGCCGGCCGGGATGCCCCCGGCCGGCACACCCGTTCCCGGCCCGTGCGCTCACTGCGCCGGCGTGCCCGGTTTCGCCGCGCCCGCTTTGTCGGCGAGCGGCTGCCACGCGGCGCCGAGCGAATACCAGTCGACGCGGCGCGTCAGCGTCATGATGCCGGCGAGGATCGCGAACAGCATCAGCGAACCGAGCATCAGCGCGTTGTCCTCCGACAGCAGCAGCCCGTAGAGCGCCGCATACAGCATCGCGAGCAGCGCCGCGAACATCGCGCCGCGCTTCACGCTGTGCAGCACGAACGACAGGTAGAACCCGAGCAGCCCGATGCACGCGCCGCTCGCGACGAGATACGCGAGGCCGAACGCGATGTGCTCGGACAGGCTCAGCAGCAGAAGGAAGAACAGCGCGAGCGACAGGCCGACCAGCGTGTACTGGATCGGGTGAATGCGCAGCCGCTTCACGAGTTCGTACATGAAGAAGCTCGCGAACGTGAGCATCACGAACAGCGCGCCGTACTTGGTCGCGCGTTCGGTCTGCAGGTACACGTTCACCGGTTCGATCACCGACACCGACGCCGTCTCGATCACGCTGTCGCCGTTACCGGACGCAACCTGCTCGCGCGCCTTCGTGTTGAACGACGTCACGTGCCAGTTGCTGACGAAGCCGCGCGCATCGACCGTGCGTTCGGCCGGCAGGAACTCGCCGCCGAAGCTCGGATGCGGCCACGTCGATTTCAGCGAGAAATCGTTCTGGTCGGCCACCGGCACGAACGCGAGCGATTCCGCGCCCGCCAGCGACAGGCCGATGCTGAACGGCACCGCCGTCGCGCCGGCCCGGGCGTCCGTCAGCGCGGCGAGATCGACGTCGGCATGCACGCCCTGGCGCAGGCTTTCCAGCCGCGTGCTCTGCTCCACGTCGAAGCGCCGGCCGGCGATGCGCAGGTCGGGTTGCGCCTTCAGGCCACGCAGGTCGCCGATCCCGAGCGAGACATACGCGCTGTCGATCTTGAAACTCACGTGGCCCTCGGCCTGCGGCAGCTTGCTCAGGTCCGGCAGCGGCAGCGTGCCCGTCATGCGGCTGTCGAGCCCGTAGACCAGCGCCTTGTGGATGCCGCGATAGCGCACGTTGACCGACAGCGTGCCGTCGACGTTCAGCGTCTTCGGAAACACCAGCAGGCGCTTTGCCTCGCTTCTCAGGCTCGTCTTCGTCTTGCCGCCGGCCGGCGAATCGTCGCGCACGCGCGTGACTTCGGTGTAGCGCACGACGAGCACCGGCCCCGTCACCGCCTGCGGCCCCGCATAGCTCGCCCAGATGCTCTGCAGCGCATTCTGTCGATAGTCGGCGCGTTCGCGCACGATGCCCTGGACCATCTGCAGCGGGATCAGGATCGCCAGCGCGAGAAACGCGGTAATCATGGACTTGAACAACAGGACTCGATTCATTGCTGGCATGTACCGGAGTGGAAGGTACGGTCAGCATGAGCGGCTCGGGTGAAGGGCGCCTGAAGCCGGCGTGAAGCGAATGTGTGGCGAACGTGAAGCGCGGTCAGCCCGCCGCCGGCAGCGTGAGCGTCGCGCATGCGCCGCCTTCGGCGCGGTTCGCGAGCGCGACCTGGCCGCGATGCAGCATCGCGACCTCGCGGACGAAACACAGCCCGAGGCCCGTGCTGCGATCCTGCCCGTCGGGACGCGGCAGCGAATAGAAGCGCTCGAACACGCGCGCCAGCGCATAGTCGGGCACGCCGGGGCCGTCGTCGTCGACGCGCACGACCGCGACGTGCGCCCTGCCCGCCGGCTGCCGTTCGAGCGCGATGCGGATCGTGCTGCCGCGCGGCGCGAAATCCAGCGCGTTGTCGAGCAGGTTGCCGAGCGCCTGGCGCAGCAGGAACGGATCGCCCTCGACGCGCGCCGGATCGGCCGCGTCGTGCGCGTCGATCGTCAGGTTCACGCCGCGCTGCCGCGCGCGCGGCTCGATATCGTCGACGAGCTGTTCGAGCACCGGCCGCAGCGCGACCGGTTCGCGCACCGACAAGCGCTGCTTCTGTTCGACTTCGGCGAGCGCGAGCAGCTTGCGGATCATCTGCTCGAGGCGGCCGGCCTGGCGGCGGATGTTCCCGGTGAAACGCCGGCGGTTCTCGACCGGCATGTCTTCCTGCAGCAGTTCGGCCGCGCCGCTGATCGCGGCCAGCGGGCTCTTCATCTCGTGCGTGAGCGTATGGATGTAGGTCTCGACGTACTGCCTGTCCTCCAGCCGCTGATGCATGCTTTCCACCGCGCGCCCGAGCTCGGCCAGCTCGTTCGCGCCCTGCAGCGGCATGGTCGCGCGCTCGCCGGCCGCGATCGCGCGCGCATAGCGCTGCAGGCGCCGCAGGCCCAGCACGAGCCACCACGTGCACGCGGCGCCGATCAGGATCGCGCAGCCCATCAGCAACGCGCCGTACAGCATGATCTTGCGCTGGCTGCGCGCGATGAACGGCGCGACCGTCTGGTTCGGCTTCGCGATCGTCAGCACGCCGATGATCTCGTTGCCGTGCCGGATCGGCGCCGCGACGTGCATCACCGTGCTGCTGTCGTCGTTCGGGTCGCTGCGCGTGCTGCGCGCGCCGTACTCGCCGCGCAGCGTCCGGTACACGTCGTTCCAGCGCGAATAGTCCTGCCCCACCGCGCTGCCGGACGAGTCGTAGCGCACGATGCCGTGCGCGTCGGTGATGTAGATGCGGTAGCTGATCGTGTTCTTGTGCATGCCCCACACGTTCGCGCTGACGGGGCTTTCATGCAGCCTGGCGAGCTGGCGCGCGAACGCGCCGTCAGCGATGTGGCCGTTCGCCATGTCGTCGGCGGCCAGCGTCGCCAGCACCTGCGCGGTATCGACGAGCGTGTCCTCCATCGCCTCGCGCACGCCGGGCTTCACCTCCTGCACGAACACGCGCAGCGTGATCAGCGCGGCAAGGCCGACGATCAGGAAGAAGCCGAAGAAGATGCGCAGGCCGATGTGCATGGGCGGTGCCGGTCGTTACGGTTGCAGCGAATAACCCATGCCGCGATGCGTGCGGATCGGGTCGCGCTCGGGATCGATCGCGCGCAGTTTCGCGCGCAGCGTCTTGACGTGCGTGTCGACCGTGCGGTCGGCCGAATCGAAAGCCTCGTGCCACACGAGATCCATCAGCTGTTCGCGCGAATAGATGCGCCCCGGATGCCGGACGAGCAGCGCGAGCAGGCCGAATTCGTAGCGCGTGAGGTCCAGCGGGCGGCCGAGCCACGACACGCGCGCGCCGTCCGCATCCAGCGTGAAACCCGGCGCGACGGCGGCGGCCGGCGGCACGGGCGCGGGTGCCGGCGCGGGTGCAGGTTCCTGCGCTGCCGTGCGGTGAAAGCGCCGCAGGATCACGCGCACCCGTGCAGCCAGCTCGCGCGGCGAGAACGGCTTGACCACGTAGTCGTCCGCGCCGATCTCGAGCCCGACGATGCGGTCGATCTCGTCGTGCCGCGCGGTCAGGAAGATCACCGGCACGTCGGAAAACGTGCGCAGCCGCCGGCACACCTCGAAGCCGCTCAGGTCCGGCAGGCCGACGTCGAGCACCACGAGGTCGAAGCGCGTGTCGCGCAGGCGGTCGAGCGCTTCCTGACCGAGCGTGCAGTGGACGGTCTGCATGCCGTCGGTGCCGAGGGCATAGACGATCGTGTCCGCGATCGCCATTTCATCTTCGACGATCAGGATGGTGGGTTGATTCATGGTCTCGGGCTGGGCTCGCGCATTCCGGGTGCGACATTGTACGCATCGCCGGCCGCGACGCGAGCCCCTGCCCGCCGCGCTACGCCACGCGGCCCGTCACCGGAATCGACGCGCCGGTGATGGCCTGCGCGTCGGCCGACAGCAGGAACCCGATCGTCGCCGCGATCTGTTCCGGCCGCACCCAGCGCGTGAAATCCGCGTCCGGCATGTCGACGCGGTTCGGCGGCGTATCGATGATGCTCGGCAGGAGCGCGTTCACCGTCACGCCGCGGTCGAGCAGTTCGGCCGCCAGCGCCTCGGTGAGCCGCGCGACGCCGGCCTTCGCGGCCGCGTATGCGCCCATCCCGGCACCCGCCCTGAACGCCGCGCCCGCGCCGATGTTGACGATGCGTCCGGCCGGGCTCGCCAGCAGGTGTGGCAGCGCGGCCTTCGAGGCATTCAGCGCGGTCTTCACGTTCAGCTCGTACATGCGGTCCCACGTGGCGGCATCGCCGTCGGCGATCGTCTGCCAGACGAACGCGCCGGCGATGTTCAGCAGCGCGTCGACTCGGCCGAATTCGCGCTGCACGGTGTCGAGCGACTGCGCGGCGGCCTGCGGATCGACGAGATCGATGCCGCCGATGCGCAGCGCATCGGCCGGCACGCCGGGCAGCGCCTGCGCGAGCGGAGCGGCGCCGCGGCCGATCAGCGCGACGCGGGCGCCGCGCTCGCCCAGCCACGCGGCCGTCGCGACGCCCAGATGGCCGAATCCGCCCGTGATCGCGACTGCCTTGCCATTCAGATCGTGTGCCATCGTCAGTGTTCTCCTGGATCGAGGTTGGCTTGAGGATGCGTGCCGGCCGCGGCCGGCGATTCGTCACAGGGTAGCGCCGTTCACGCATCCGTGCGCACGGCGACGAGGCGGCGGCGCAACTCCTCCGTCGTCTCGCCCCGGTTGTCCGGGCGCCAGCCCGGCGGCAGCAGTACGAAGCGGATCGCGGTCCACACGTCGCGAGCGGTTGCGACGTCGCGGGCGAGGCTCGCCCAGTGTTCCAGCTCGACGACGAACGGATTGCGCGAGCGGGTCGGCGTGACGAGACCGTAACGGCACGGCTCGTCGGCGCGCTCGGCGACATAGGTGCCGAACAGCCGGTCGAACACGATCAGCACGCCGCCGTAGTTCGCGTCGAGATAGTCGAGGTTCGATGCATGGTGCACACGATGCGCGGACGGCGTGTTGAACACGTATTCGAGCCAGCCGAGCTTCGGCATCCAGGTGTTGTGCAGCCAGAACTGGTACAGCAGGTTGAACGACAGGATCGCGAGCACCGCTTCCGGACGCACGCCGAGCCACACGAGCGGCGTGAAGAACATCGCGGCGCCGGCGAGCTTGCCGGTCCAGCCGAGGCGGAACGCGGACGACAGCGTCAACTGGTTCGGCGAATGATGCACCGCATGGGTCGACCAGAAGAAGCGCACGCGGTGCGACGCGCGGTGATACCAGTAGTAGCAGAACTCCTGGCCGACGAACACGAGCAGCGCGAGCGCGACGCTGTGGAGCTGAATCGTGAAGAGCCGGTGCGACCACGCGAAATCGAACACGGGCGCGGCGAGCGACAGCGGCACCAGCGCGAGCAGCTTGCGGCCCGCGAGATCGGCGAGCGACAGCCACACCTCGTTCCAGTCGAACGGTTCCGGCCCGCGGGCGCGGCGCCAGGTGAGCACGGCCGCCTCGACGAGCGAGACGGCGACGATGAAGAGCGTGACGAAGTACGCGAGCTTTCCGGTGGTCGTGAGCATGATGGGTCTTTCCTTCGGTTGAATCGGACGCGTCATGGGCGGCACGGGCTGCCGTCGCGTCGAATGGAACGCACTGTAGGGGGCGCGGAACGGAAAGACCACGCGGGAAGTATGTCGCCGTATGTCGCGGCAGGCAGCGTTCGGGGGGCCTGTGGCGGGCGCGGGCGCGTGTGGGCTGGCGTGTGGGCTGGCGTGTGGCCGGGGCATGGCTGCGGGTCGGCGAGGCCGGAAGGAAATATGTCGCCGCATGTCGTGGCGGCCTGCGTTCGGGTGGCCTGCGGCTGGCGCGGGGGCGTGCGGCTGGCGCGTGGCCGAGGCAGGGCTGCGGGCCCGCGAGGCCGGGAGGAAATAGGTAGCCGCATGTCGTGGCGGCCTGCGTTCGGTCGGCCTTTGCCAGTCGCGGGCGCGTGCGGGCTGGCGAGTCGCCGAGGCAGGGCTGCGGGCGGGCCGGCCTGCAAGCAGATATGTCGCGGCGCAGACGGTCGCCTGTGTCCGCAGACCTGAAGCAAAGGGCCCGCCCGCTCTGGAGATGAACACCGTCGCTTCCTTGCAAGCGTCGATTCGTCGGAAGGCATGCAAGGGCGATTCGATGTCGCGGAGCAGCGGAGCCGCCCAAACGCGACGCACCGCCTGCGTTCAATGCGCGCGGCTTCGCGAGACGCGACGCACGGATGAATCATCGGTCGGCAAATATGTCGCCGCATGTCGCCGCGACATCCGCCTGCTTCACGCGTGACACATCCAGCGCCGCGCGACCGTCCCGCCGGCAGTCTTGCCCCGCGCGGCAGGCGCGCGATCGGCGCGGCCCGCGTACTCATTCGTCGTACTTCGAAATGGCGCCCGACGTGTAACACCGCGACATCTTTCATGACGCGACTGGCGCGCGCCACCGACCTAAAGTTCGTCCCGTCGCCACGCCACTGCGTGCACCGAAACGAACCGCAAGGACCCCCGATGAAAACCCGCCTCCTCTTCACTGCCGCCGCACTCGCCCTCACCTGCGCGCCGGCCTTCGCCGGCTGGGCCGGCCACGGCACCGCATACACGCCGCGCGGCGTCTACAGCGGCGCGCACGCCGGCTCATGCGGCGGCGGCAGTTGCTCGCATGCGGGCGGCGTGATCGGCCCTGGCGGCGGCGTGGCGACCAACACGGGCACCGTCACGCGTACCACGCCGGGACAGTTCTCGAACAGCGGCACGGCTGTCGGCCCGAACGGGCGCTCGGTCGAGCACAGCGGCGACACGAGTTGCGCGGGCGGCACCTGCTCGCATACCGGCTCGCTGACGGGTTCGGACGGACGCAGCGCGTCGACGTCGGGCAGCGTGACGCGCAACGGCCCCGGCCAGTACACGTCGAGCGGCACGATCACGGGCTCGGGCGGCAACACGGCCAGCCACACGGCCTCGACGAACTGCGCCGGCTCGACCTGCTCGCGCTCGGGCACCGTGACGGGCCCGGACGGCGACAGCGTCACGCATGCCGGCAGCGCGACGCGCGTGGCGCCGGGCGTCGTGACGACGTCGGGCGGCTCGACGGTCGTACACGGCGGCACGGTGTCGGCCGGCGGCACGACCGTGATCCACGGCAGCACGGCGGCAGGCGGCGCGGTTGTCGTGACGGGCGGGCCGGTTCCGGTTCCCGTGCCCATCGCGCCGCCCCCGCCGGCCGCCGTGGATCACGGT
>NZ_JPGL01000096.1 GCF_000732615.1 Burkholderia paludis | reverse complement strand
GACAGGCCGGTCGAGGTCGACGTCGACAGCGACGTGATCGAGCTGTTCGCTGACGACAGCCCCGTCGACGTGGACGTGGACAGCGAAGTAATCGAGCTGGTGGCCGACGACAGACCCGTCGAGGTCGACGTCGACAGTGAGGTGATCGAGCTATTCGCCGACGACAGCCCCGTCGACGTGGACGTCGACAGCGACGTAACCGAGCTATTGGTCGACGAAAGGCCGGTCGACAGCGAGGTAATCGAACTGTTGGCTGACGACAGGCCGGTCGAGGTCGATGTCGACAGCGACGTAATCGAGCTATTCGCCGACGAGAGGCCCGTCGACGTGGATGTGGACAGCGAGGTGATCGAACTATTGGCCGACGACAGGCCGGTCGAGGTCGACGTCGACAGCGACGTGATCGAGCTATTCGCCGATGAGAGGCCAGTCGACGTGGATGTGGACAGCGAGGTGATCGAACTATTGGCCGACGACAGGCCGGTCGAGGTCGACGTCGACAGCGACGTGATCGAGCTATTCGCCGATGAGAGGCCAGTCGACGTGGATGTGGACAGCGAGGTGATCGAACTATTGGCCGACGACAGGCCGGTCGAGGTCGACGTCGACAGCGACGTGATCGAGCTATTCGCCGATGAGAGGCCAGTCGACGTGGATGTGGACAGCGAGGTGATCGAACTATTGGCCGACGACAGGCCGGTCGAGGTCGACGTCGACAGCGACGTGATCGAGCTATTCGCCGATGAGAGGCCAGTCGACGTGGATGTGGACAGCGAGGTGATCGAACTATTGGCCGACGACAGGCCGGTCGAGGTCGACGTCGACAGCGACGTGATCGAGCTATTCGCCGATGAGAGGCCAGTCGACGTGGATGTGGACAGCGAGGTGATCGAACTATTGGCCGACGACAGGCCGGTCGAGGTCGACGTCGACAGCGAAGTGATCGAGCTGTTCGCCGACGACAGGCCCGTCGACGTGGACGTCGACAACGATGTAATCGAGCTGCTAGCCGACGACAGTCCCGTCGACGCGGAAGTCGACAACGACGTGATGCTGGAGATCGTCGTACTTGCGACCGAATACAACTCGCTGCCGTTCACGGCATCGGTACTGGTCGCGCTAATCAGGCCCGCAGCGACGTTCTGTATGCGGCGCTCGTTGCCCGCACTCCCTACACTCACCACACCGTTGGTGCCACTGGTACCCGCGAACGATCCATACGTAACACTACCGATGGTTGCGCTGCTGACCGTGCCGGTTCCGCCGGTGGCACCGGACGCGGCACTAGTCGTCGTGGAGCCGTTGCCGAGGGCTACCGAGCCTACGACGGTTGCTATCGCTGACTGTCCGATGGCAAGTGACGAGTTAGCGTTTGCGGTGGCACCGTCACCTAAAGCGGTGCTGTTCGTAGTACCGCTGGCGGTGGCATATGCACCAATAGCGGTGCCATTTTGACTGGACGCAGCAGCTCCAGTACCGAAAGCGACGGTGTTGCCATTGCTTGCGTTCGCTGCAGAGCCAATAGCAATAGACTGGCTACCGCTTGCACTAGTCACATATGTTGTATTGGAGCCAATCGCTATAGCGTTGGCACCGGAGGCCGAAGCCCATGCGGAATTATTCACGTACTGCGCATGAGCATCATGCATCTGCGCACTCAAAGCCACTACAGCCAAGGCAGCGAAAGCCGCCACCTTCGGCTTCTTCGGCTTGCCTCGAGCGGAATCGAGTTCCGATATAGCGACCCAGGCCCCCAGCGCCTCATTCCAGATCGATCGATATGTCTTGTTCATTTTTCACCCCGCGCGACTTACCAGCCGATCAATCATTTTTGATCGGATCTCGTTAATTAAAAAATATGAACCGTAAATTCAGCCTTCGATTACACGCCACCACACGGGACTCGCAATCGAATTATCGAACTGATCGAACTGATCGACCTCGGACCCAGAAGAAGCAACTTACCAAGTCAGGATATAGATTCGTTTAATCGTGAATGTGAACTTCTGTCACAGCCCGCGAAATTCATTACGCCAATCAACAACCAGACATTCAAATGTTTAAATAACGATTTTTAACAATCATGCATTTTTAATTCATCCCGATATTCCAAAAAGCTGCATCTCCCCAGAGTAGCGGAACCCGTCGTGAACCGGGATTCGTACGACAAACGATATGGCGGTGCACTACGGAGATGCTTCTCGTTGCGATGCTCGAGTCCGGCGGCCAGACGAAGCACGACACCAGTGGCGTCCGGCTTCGACACGAAGACCACGCAATCACGCCGTCGTCTCCGCGAAACGCTCGGCCATGCGGATACGTCGCGAACGGTCGACGAGCCCTACCCCATCAAAGGCAGGTGGAATGCAAGAGAAACAAGAAATGGCTACGCGAATGCCAATGGACGAATACACCGGGAGCGACGATGGGCGTGACCTGACAGCAATGTCGGCAACGGGTCCAGCAGGATGACGAAGAAAAGCTGATGGATAATTTCCGACGCTCACTGAACATGCGGCATGCGCTGCAGTCCATGGCAAGCGAGCACTCGCCAAACAGGCATGGCAACCCAATGCACGCCCGAATCAGTCGCCGAATGAAAACCGCAGACGCAGCCACAGGGTCCGATTGGCTCAGGTCAATGCGGATGTGTCAGCGGCATTTCCGAGTTGCCTTCGATAGTTTGCCGCTGCCGCTGCCGCTGCCGCTGCCGCGGCGGGTGGAATGTCGCCGAGTAGCTCGATCGAGCCGATAACGAACGTACCAAGCCACTCATTGCAGGGTTGCCGGTTCGGCGGATTCCCGTGTTTTCCACGACACGCCCCGATGAATGAGCGCCGTCATGAACAGGCGGCCGATCGTTTCAGTCGGCACGTTAGCCACGTAAAGCCAGCTCCGCCATGTCGCGACGCAGGTGAAATCTGACCCCCGAAGTCGATTGGGCACTCGGCAGTGAACGGCCGGTTGACCCGGTTCAACGGGCACCGTGCGCTCGTGTCGGAATCCGTCGCACGAACTCGCTTGCCGCGAACTGCGCCTTGCAAGCCCTGCCGCCTCATCAACCGCCCGACCGCACAGCATGCGATCAAGATTGCCCGCCCGGTTCATCTGCTTCCAGACCTTCCGGAACGCGGTGGACCTGCACGTTGGCTGGCCGGATTGGCTCAGTTCCGACGGGGCGTGATAGTGATCGGCGCAGGTTTCATGAATCGAATCGGCAATCGAGTTCTGCCTGGGCAAAACACGCGCTCGCCAGCTTGAGGATCTCGTTGGTACGACGCGGTTCCACGGCCCCGCGCTCCGGGGCCTCGACGCGTTCACGCTCAGGCGTGCTCATGCCGCCACGCTCCCGACACCACACTATTGAAGTGCCAGACGCATTGCATGCCCCCTGACTTCCGGTGGAAAACTGGCGCGGCCGCTCGTTCACGACTCCGTTTTCTCAAGAGGCAGCGCATCCACAAAACCCGGCACAACTCACTTGTCGGTTCCCACGACAGTCAAATACCTCAATCCTCGGATTCAAAATTGGATATCTCAAACTGCTTGCGATCTTTGTCGCGAATCCACTCGGGGACACGCCCTACCCCGGACCACGTCGCGCCGCTAACAGGATCGAAATAACGCGGCCGCCGCTTGGTCGTACGACGCAAGACATCGGGCGCAAAAATATCTTCCGGAACGAAACCAAACTCCCGAACGCAATACTTTATCTCGAGCAAAATTGCCCCAACGGCAGCCCGTCGCTCCTCGGCAATTCGAGACTCCAGTCTCGCCCTCTCGGCCAGATATTGTCGATACGACTCCATGTTACGCGCTCATATATTCAAAAATCGTTACTCACGATCAGAATTCAAGTTGCCGACCGACCCAACCAGCCACGAACATTGAACAACCCGATTTAACCCGGCCACCGCTCGCAGTGAAATACCGAAATACAAACCGTTGAAATTACCCGGTCTTTCCCACCGCACGGGAAGATCAGGTAGCCAACACATTCAAGGCATGCTCGCATCCGCCCCGACAATTCATATGTGCATGCTATAGGGATAACGGTCGGTAAATGACAACATTTGTCACATTTCAATGTGTCACCAATCGCCATTTCGTTCAGAAAAGTTGACAAAAAAAGCACTTAATAATGCCATTCTGTTTGCGAAACACCGATGCCATCGACCGCATCGCAATTAGTCAAATATTTCAATTTTCTTTCATATCAATCTAACGAATAGATCGGCGCCAATGCAAGCGGGCATGCGCGGATTCGAGCAGCACGAAAAAATGGTGCCAATGAAAATTCTTGCCGTTGACGACGAGCCTGCACAGGCGGCGCTTCTCCAGGACACACTCATCGCCGAAGGGTTCGATTTACGCGGTGCCACCCGGGGAGCAGAAGCCATACGCCTGCTCGAAACAGCCACCTTCGATCTGGTCGTGCTCGACTGGAACTTGCCGGATATTTCCGGACTGGAGGTCCTCGCCTGGATTCGTGTACGAGTCGGCAAGGATCTCCCCGTGTTGTTCCTCACGAATCGAGCACGCGAAGACCAGCTTGTCGTGGCGCTTGAGGCGGGCGCCGACGACTACATGGTCAAACCCCTTCGTCGCCATGAATTGATCGCACGAGTGCGCGCCCTCCTGCGACGGGCGTATCCGGACAACTCGACGCCAACATCGATCAGCATCGGCCGCTATCGCCTGGAACTTGCGACCGAGACCGTATTCCTGGGCGATGACCTGATCAAACTGACGTCCAGGGAATTCAGCGTTGCCGTCGCGCTATTTCAGAATTGCGGCCGTGCGATACCACGGGAAGCGCTGATCAAGTCGATATGGGGGCGCAATAGCGATCACATTTTTTCGCGCACGCTCGATACCCACGTCTATCGCGTGCGATCCAAGCTGCGAATCGGCCCCGAAAACGGGGTTCGGCTTCGGGCTGTCTACAATCACGGATATCGCCTGGAACTGATCGAATCGAGTGTCGTGAGCAGCGGTGAATAGCTGCTCCATCGACAGCCGGCGTGACCTGCTCACCATCCCGGGGCGGGTAGGTCAAAAGGCTCACCGGCACCTCGTGCACGCGTTCATTCTGACGACCCTTGATCGCCTATGCAGGTTTGAACCCGCCCTCCGGACACCACCGCGCTTCGGCATCCGCGATCTGCACGACGCCGACCGAGGCTTCCATTTCCGCGGGTACCGTCAATTGCCAGGCGAGCGCCGTGACTACCAGAATTCGATACAGGGAATATTGCATTTTCACCTTCACACCGGAGACCGCGCGAGCCGTCGGTTACCGGACCTGCCCGCCCTGCTGCCTGACGATCAATTTCGCGGGGTCCTGCATCAGTCGTGCGACAAATGGCACGGGCTGGCTGGCCATCGGGCGATCGGCCAGCCAGGCCACACACATCGCCAGCACGATCGTACTTCCCCACAGCGTCAACAAAACACGCACTGTCACTTCACCTTCGATGGTTTCGCTGCTGCATGTGTGGTCTTTTCCTGAGGCGCGGGCGCCGTTTTCAGGACTATTACCAGCGTGACGACGAGTCCGCCGATCAGCAGGCCGAACATACCGAGCATCGCCTTATTCATTTCGACACCGCCACTGCATCGCCAGTCCCCAGTCCATGCGGAAAATGACCTGTGCACCGACCGGGGAAGAAGGCCCGATCGCGTCGACACGTCTGGATCGTTGAGTGGCCGAGGCCCCTTGTGCATTAGTCGCTGTGCCATCGACATCGATGCCGCTGAACGCGCAGACATTGCCGCCAACGCTTGCAATCAGACATCGCGCGCATCGTGCCGAGTTCCGGCATCGAACAATATAATTCTGCATTCCTCACATATATTTCAGGCATCCCCGCTCGTTTCCACAAGAAAAAGGCCAGGCGCGAGCCTGGCGTCAAATCCGAGGGGATGTGCTCCTGGGAAGAGCATCTCAATGGTACTGGTCCCTACGAAGCGAGGTTTGAACGATTGTCACTTCCTGCCAAATCGGCCACCGCTGCTCAATGCGCAACCATTCCAATGCTCCCCCGAGACACGGCTCAGCGAAACGTGACTCCAGCTTGAGCTGCATCAAACACAAATGAATCCCGCCAAGGGAAATTACGTAGAAGTCGCAAGCAACGCTTTCACCGCCGGTTCGCACGTAATCCAGTGCTGTTCATGCGTCAGTCCAGTAGAACGCAAGCGAATGAACCGCATTCGACGATTACCGGGTAAGCACCAAATTCCAGCGAGACGCCATCGCGTGAAAATAGCTGCAACGGGGTTGATTCCACGTATCGGACGACGGCAGGTTTGCCACTTGCCGCCCTGCCCGGCGAGCGCATTGCCCCGGATCCAACCATACGTTTTCATTACGCACATATTTACGGTTTATCCATTCGATAAACCTGACCAAAGCAGGATTCGTAAGGTACCTCATTACATTCAGTAATTTAATGCGAATCATTCTCGTTTACATTGACTTTAGCATTTGACACTCCTACGATGCGCCGCGTTGCGCTTTTCCCAATGCTCTCGCCAATCGGTGCCGAGCGTCCGGACAGCGGCTGACGAGCAGGAATCCACACTAAATAGAGCCAGGGATTTGATATGAAGTTTGCGTCGTTCCAGGGAGACAGCATCCGCGCCCGGATGCGCCCCGCCGCCTGTGCGGCCGTCCTTGCATGTGCATCGTTCGCAAGCGGCGCCGCGTTCGCCGACGTGCCGGTCGACGCGCAACCCGAAGCGCCCGAGGCAGACCTGGCGATCCAGGCCAAGCCGACCGACATGTGGAGCGGCATCTGGACCCGCCAGAACCTGCTCGGCGACATGGGCGGCATCCGCCCGTGGCTCGGCAAGTACGGGGCGACGCTGCAGATTACCGAAACCAGCGAATACCTCTCGAACCTGCGCGGCGGCCTGAACCGCGGCGGCACGTACGACGGGCTGACGACGGCGACGTTGACGGTCGACACGCAGAAGGCGATCGGCCTGCCCGGCGGCACGTTCAACGTCAGCGCGCTGCAGATCCACGGCACCAACCTCAGCACCCGGAACCTCGGCACGCTCAACACCGCGAGCGGCATCGAAGCGCAGGACACGACGCGCCTGTGGGAGCTGTGGTACCAGCAGTCGTTCCTCGACAAGCGCGTCGACGTGAAGATCGGCCAGCAGAGCCTGGACCAGGAATTCATCGTCAGCACGTATGCGAACATTTTCGTCAACACGATGTTCGGCTGGCCCGGGCTGCCTTCGTACGACCTGCCCAACGGCGGCCCCGCCTACCCGCTGGCGGACCTCGGCGTACGCTTGCGCGCGCAGATCACGCCGAAGCTCACCGCGCTCGCGGGCGTGTTCGACGGCGATCCGCTCGGCAACAACCCGAACAACCTGAGCGGCACGAACTTCAACCTGCACAACGGCGCGCTCTATATCGGCGAGCTGCAGTACGCGCTGAACCAGCCGGCCGACGGTGAAATGGATACCGGCAACTCGAACGGGCTGCCGGGGACCTACAAGATCGGCTTCTGGTATCACAACGGCCAGTTCCCCGACCAGAACGTCGGCACCGACGGGCTGTCGCTCGCGAATCCCTTGTCGAACGGCATTGCGCAGCAGCACCGCGGCAACTACAGCTTCTACGCGGTGGTCGACCAGATGGTCTGGCGCCCCGACCCGACCGGCGCGAAAAGCCTCGGCGTGTTCGCGCGCGTGATGGGCGCGCCGGGCGACCGCAACCTGGTGAGCCTCTCGGCCAACGCAGGCATCGTGCTGAAGGGGCCGTTCGAGGGCCGCGACAACGACAGCATCGGCCTCGGCGTCACGTACATCCAGATCGGCAGCCACACGACCGACCTCGACCAGACCGCGCAGTCGTTCGCGACCGGCCCGTACGGCGTGCGCACCCGCGAGACGACGCTCGAAGCGACCTACCAGTACCAGGTCAACCCGTGGTGGGTGATCCAGGCCGACGCGCAGTACACGTTCAACGCCGGCGCCGGACAGAACCCGACCGACGCGACCCAGCCGCTGCGCAACACGTTCGTGCTCGGCGCGCGGACGACGATCACGTTCTGAGCGTCGCGCCCGCACCACCCGCACCTGTCGCCCATTTTCGCGCGCCGCCCGGACGGCGCGCTCCCCAGGAGAGTCACATGATCCAATCCGCCCTGCTTCGCCGCCTCGCGACGGGCGCACTGGCCGCCGCCGCGCTGACGGCTGCCGCCGGCGCATTCGCCGAGCCGCAAGGTTTTCTCGAGACGGTGCATCGCCACACCACGCTCGTCAACACGGTGCCGGACAACGGCGACCAGAACCCGTACGCGATCGCGATCGCGCCGGTGTCGGCCGGCTCGATCCAGGCCGGCGACGTGCTCGTCGACAACTTCAACAACGCCGCGAACCTGCAGGGCACCGGCAGCACGATCGTCAACTACCGCCCGTCGACCAAGCAGCTGAGCCTGTTCGCGTCCATCCCGCGCGACCTCAAGGCGTGCCCGGGCGGCGTCGGCCTGTCGACCGCGATGACGATGCTGAAGTCGGGCTGGGTGATCGTCGGCAGCACGCCGAGCAACGACGGCACGACCAACACCAAGGGCGCCGGCTGCCTGATCGTGCTCGATCCGCAGGGCAAGATCGCATCGACGTGGTCGACGCCGAACATCAACGACCCGTGGGGCAACATGGCCGTGGTCGACCGCGGCGACAGCGCGACTCTGTTCATCAGCATGGCCGGCTTCGGCGTCGGCGGTGCCGACGGCACGCCGCCCGTCTACAAGCAGGCAACCGTGCTGCGCCTGGACCTCGAAGTGCCGGCCGGCAAGCCGCCGGTCATCAAGCAGGAAACGGTGGTCGCGAGCGGCCTCGGCGCGCAGGCCGACAAGGGCGTGTTCCTGGTCGGCCCGACCGGCCTCGCACTGTCCGCCGACCAGAAGAAGCTGTACGTGTCGGACGCGATCGGCAACCGCATCGTCGAGATCGACGACCCGCTCACGCGCGACACCAGCGCGGGCGTCGGCCGCCAGGTCACCGCCGACGGCTTCCTGCACCGCCCGCTCGCACTGACGACCGCGCCGAACGGCCACCTGCTCGCGACCAACGCGCTGAACGGCCAGGTCGTCGAAATCGACCCGGTCGCCGGCAAGCAGATCTACGCGCGCTGGATCAATACCGACAAGGCGCAAACGCCCCCGGGCAACGGCAACCTGTTCGGCATCGTCATGACACCGGAAGGCGACGGATTCTATTTCGTCGCCGACGACGTCAACACGCTGCTGCTCGCGAAGTAACGGAGCCAGCCATGGCAGACGATCTCAACCGGCCGCCACGCCCCGCGCGACGCGGCTTCCTCAAGGCAGGCGGCGCCGCGGTGGCCGCCGGCCTCGCGGCGGCGTCGATGCCGGCCGCGAAGGCCGCGGACGCCCCCGCCGCCGCACCTGCACCCGCCGCTGCGCACGACGGCGTCGAACCGTTCTACGGCAAGCACCAGAGCGGCATCTCGACGCCGCAGCAGCGTCATGCGTATTTCGCGGCGCTCGACCTGACGACGGCCCAGCGCGCGGAGGTCATCGCGCTGCTGAAGACCTGGACCGACGCCGCCGCGCGCATGACGCGCGGCGACACCGCGCTGCCGCTCGCCGCGACGGGCAACGACGAAGTCGCGCCGGCCGATGGCGGTGACGCACTCGGCCTCGGCCCCGCGCGCCTGACCATCACGTTCGGCTTCGGGCCCGGCCTGTTCGCGCTCGCGGGCAAGGACCGCTACGGCCTCGCGAAGCAGCGCCCCGCCGCGCTCGTCGACCTGCCGCGCTTCAACGGCGATCAGTTGCTGCCCGAGAAGACCGGCGGCGACCTGTTCATCCAGGCGTGCGCGGACGACGCGCAGGTTGCATTCCACGCGGTGCGCCAGCTCGTGCGCCTCGGGGCGAAGACGACGCAGATGCGCTGGGGCCAGGCCGGCTTCACGTCGGGCAAGCCCGGCGAGACGCCGCGCAACCTGATGGGCTTCAAGGACGGCACGATGAATCCGCCGATGTCCGATCCGGCCGCGATGAACGAATTCGTGTGGGCCGGCGATGAAGGCCCCGCATGGATGAACGGCGGCACCTACACGGTCGTGCGCCGGATCCGCATCACGCTCGAACACTGGGACAACACGGAGCTCGGCTTCCAGGAGCAGGTGGTCGGCCGCCACAAGTACAGCGGCGCGCCGCTCGGCCAGAAGAACGAGTTCGAGCCGCTCGACCTCGACGCGGCCGACAAGGACGGCAACCCGGTCATCCCCGACAACTCGCATGCGCGCCTCGCGTCGCCGCAGCTCAACAACGGCGCGCAGATCCTGCGCCGCGCCTACTCGTACAACGACAGCACGAACTTCTACATCGAGCGCTGGCCGCCGTGGCGCCAGCAGACCGAGTACGACGCGGGGCTGATGTTCGTCGCGCACCAGCGCGACCCGCGCAAGGGCTTCATTCCGATCAACGAGAAGCTCTCGAAGCTGGACATCATGAACCAGTTCACCACGCACGTCGGCAGCGCGATCTTCGCGTGCCCGCCGGGCGCGCAGCCTGGTTCGTATATTGGCGCCGCACTGTTCGAGGCATGACGCGGCACCACGCAAGCAAAGGCACACCTTCCCGGCCCGGCCGGGCAACCTGCTCAAGACAATATGACTACTTCACCCGTTAGCCGCCCGCTGCGGCACCTGATTTCCGCGGCGGCCGCCGCGCTGATGCTGACCGGCGCGCTGCACGCCACGCACGCACATGCCGCGACGCTCACGCTGTACAACGCGCAACACGAGCAAGTCGTCAACCAGCTCGTCAAGGACTTCGAAGCAGCAAGCGGCATCTCCGTGAAGGTGCGCTCGGGTGAAGGCCCGGCGCTGGCCGCGCAGATCGTCACGGAAGGCGACCGCACGCCGGCCGACGTGTACTTCACCGAGAATTCGCCGGAACTCGTGCTGCTCGACCGCAAGGGCCTGCTCGCGAAGACCGGCGGCGCCGCGCTGCAATCGGTGCCGGCCCGCTTCAACCCGGCCGACGGCAACTGGGTCGGCGTGCTCGCACGCGAGAACGTGCTCGTCTACAACACCGCGAAGATCCAGCCGCAGCAACTGCCCGCATCGCTGCTCGATCTCGCGAAGCCGGAGTGGAAGGGCAAGGTCGGCGTCGCGCCGAGCGATGCCGACTTCCTGCCGCTCGTGAGCGCGGTGCTCGCGCTGCACGGCGAAGCGGCGACGCTGCAATGGCTGAAGGGCCTGAAGGCCAACGCGCAGATCTTCGACGACGACGAAGGCGTGACGGCGGCCGTCAACCGCGGCGGCGTGCTGACCGGGATCATCAACAACTACTACTGGGACCGCCTGCACGCCGAACTCGGCGACAAGTCGACCCGCAGCGCGATCCACCACTTCGGCAACGGCGACGTCGGCGCGGCCGTCAACGTGTCGGGCGCCGCGGTGCTGAAGGCATCGAAGCACCCGGCGGAAGCGCAGAAGTTCGTCGAGTATCTCGTCAGCGAGCGCGCGCAGAAGCTGATGGCGAACGGCCATATCAGCTTCGAATATCCGCTGCACCCGGGCGTCGCCCCCGATCCGATCCTGAAGCCGTTCAGCGAACTGAACCCGCCGGCGCTGACGTTCGAACAGCTCGGCGACGACAGCCAGGCCGGCAAGCTGTTGCGCCAGGCCGGCCTGCTCTGACCATGAGCGACGCCGTGTCCCGCACGGCGCGCACCGACCGGGACCGCGAGCGCACCGCGACACGGCGCCGCCCGTCGCGTGCGCTCGTCGCCGCGGCCGCGTGCGGGCCGCTCGCGATCCTGCTGCCGCTCGGCTTCACGCTGTACCGCGCGGCAACCTTCGGCCTCGACGACGCGATCGAGCTGCTGTGGCGTCCGCTCGTCGGCGAACTGCTGGTCAACACGCTGTCGATCACGCTCGCCGCGACCCTCGCGTGCACGCTGCTCGGCACGGCGGTGGCGTGGTTCATCGAGCGCACCGACCTGCCGGCGCGGCCGCTGTGGACCGCACTGGCGGCGGCGCCGCTCGCGGTGCCGCCGTTCATCACGAGCTACGCGTGGGTGTCGCTGAGCCTCGATCTGCAGGATTTCCTCGGCGCGCTGGTGGTGCTCACCTCCGCGTACTTTCCGCTCGTCTACCTGCCGGTGGCCGCCGCGCTGCGCGAACTCGATCCCGCGCTGGAGGAAAGCGCGCGCACGCTCGGCTGTTCGCCGTGGCATACCTTCTTCCGCGTCGTGCTGCCGCAGTTGCGCCCCGCGCTGTGCGGCGGGATGCTGCTCGTCGCGCTCGGCGTGCTGTCCGAGTTCGGCGCGTTCCAGTTGCTGCGTTTTCGCACGTTCACGACCGAGATCTATGCGGAATACCGCACCGCGTTCGACGGCGGCGGCGCATCGCTGCTCGGCTGTGTGCTGATCGCGCTGTGCCTGCTGTGCCTCGCGATCGAGGCGCGCGCACGCGGCCATGCACGCTACGGCCATACGCACCGTGCCGCACGCCGCGTCGCGATGCGCTATCCGCTCGGCAGGCTGCGCGCAGTCGTCACCGTGTCGTTCGCCGCACTCGCGGCCGCGACGCTCGGCGTGCCGCTCGCGATGATCGGCTACTGGCTCACGCAGCAAGGCGCGGCCGCCGTCACGCCGACCGACGTGTCGCCCGAGCTGCTGTGGCAGGCCACGCTCGCGTCGTCGAGCTACGGCCTCGTGGCAGCGGCCGTCACGACGCTGCTCGCGCTGCCGCTCGCGTTCCTGCTGGTGCGATATCCGGGCCGCATCGCGACGATCCTGGAGCGCACGGCGATGACCGTGCAAGGCGTGCCGGGGATCGTCGTCGCGCTGGCGATCGTATCGATCACGGTGCGGTTGCTGCAGCCGTTCTACCAGAGCGCACCGGCGCTCGTCGCCGCCTACGCGATCCTGTTCCTGCCGCTCGCGGTCGTCAGCGTGCGCGCCGCGCTGTCGCACGTGCAGGTCCGGCTCGAGGAAACCGCGCGTTCGCTCGGCCTGGGCTGGCGCGCAACGCTCACGCGGGTGGTGCTGCCGCTCGCGGCGCCCGGCCTCGGCGCGGCCGCGACGATGGTGTTCATCTCGGTCGTCACGGAACTCAACGCGACGCTGCTGCTGTCGCCGATCGGCACGCGCACGCTCGCGACGCAGGTGTGGAGCGATACGGCGACCCTCGCGTTCGCTGCCGCGGCGCCATACGCGGCGCTGCTCGTCGCGCTGTCGCTCGGCGCATCGGGACTGCTGTTCCTGCTGCTCGGCCGCGCCTCGGTGCGCGACTGAGCGCCGCCCTTTTCACCGGAACCGCCCATGAGCGAACTACGCATCCACGGCCTGTCCAAATCGTTCGGATCGCACACCGTCCTGCATGACATCGACCTCACGGTGCGGCGCGGCTCGCGTCTCGCGCTGCTCGGCCCGTCCGGCAGCGGCAAGACCACCCTGCTGCGCGTGCTGTGCGGCTTCGAGCGCGCCGAGCGCGGCACCGTCGAAATCGACGGACGCCGCGTGGCCGCGCCCGACGTACACCTGCCGCCCGAGCAGCGCCGAATCGGCTACGTGCCGCAGGAAGGCGCGCTGTTTCCGCACCTGTCGGTGGCCGACAACATCGCCTTCGGGCTGCCGCGCGCGGCGCGGCGGCGCCATCATCGCGTCGACGAACTGCTCGAGATGGTCGGGCTGCCGGCGTCGTATGCGAGCCGCGCGCCGCAGCAGCTGTCCGGCGGGCAACAGCAGCGTGTCGCACTCGCGCGCGCGCTCGCACCCGAGCCGTCGCTCGTGATCCTCGACGAACCGTTCTCCGCGCTCGATACGTCGCTGCGGCACGAAACGCGCAGCGCGGTCGCGGATGCGCTCGCCGCGGCGGGCGCGACCTCCGTGCTCGTCACGCACGACCAGCCCGAGGCGATGACGCTCGGCGACGAAGTGGCGGTGATGTGGCAGGGCCGGCTCGTGCAGACGGCCGCGCCGCAAACGCTGTACCGGCAGCCGGTCACGCGCGACGTCGCGTCGTTCGTCGGGCAGGCGGTGCTGCTTGCCGGGCGCGTGCACGACAGGCGCATCGCGTGCGCGCTCGGCGAACTGCCGCTCGTCGCGCCGCTGCCCGACGGGCCCGCCGATGCGATGCTGCGCCCCGAACAGATCGGCCTCGTGCCGGTCGCACAGACCGACGCGATGCGCGGCCATACGGCGCGCGTCGAAGCCGCGCAGTTTGCCGGCCAGGACGCCGACGTGCTCGCGCGCCTCGATGCCGATCGCGACGTGCTCGTGCGCGTACGCGTGCCGGGCCACCGCTGTCCGGCCGTCGGCGAACGTGTCGCGCTGGTGGTGGACGGCGCGGTGATGGCATACGCGCGCTGAGCGGCGCGCCCCGTCGTCGCACGCTGCCAGACGCCGTCACGTATCGGCGCAGCCCGCTTCCGGCGATGGCCGGAAGATCCGGCCGTCCGTTTCGACGGCCGCCCCCAGGCGCCGCGCGAGCCCCTTCGCGCCCGCGCGCATCACGACATCGTGATTCCAGCGAAACAGCGGGCGCGCGAGCGGCTCCAGCCGGTTCATCCAGCGCACGTGCGTGCGGATGTGCCAGTCGTAGCGCACGATCGTGCCTGCGCCGTCCGCGACGAACGACCAGCATCCGTCGCCCTGGATCGCGCCGCTCGCACGGCCTTCCAGCGCATGCGGCGGCTCGACGCGCCGCACGCGCATGTCGAAGGTCAGCCGGTACGGCAACGCGCCCTTCCACGTATAGCGGTGCAACGCGCCGACGCCGCGCGGGTCGCCCGGCTCGATCTCGACGGTGCGCACCGCGCCCTTCCACCAGTCGGGCCAGCGGTCGACCTGGTAGATCGCCTCCCAGACCGCCGCGAGCGGCGCATCCACGCGCCAGGTCGTCGAGAACCGGTATTCCGCCATGCAGCCTCCGGCATGCCTGTCGGCATGAATCGAGGCGCCGCTCAGGGCGCGAAGAAGCGTTCGGGAAACGCGACGTCGATCTCCACGTCGTCGAGCGTCACGGTTTCCAGCGGCACGTCGTCATCGTCGGCAAAGCTGACGACCTTCAGCGGAAAGCCGTCCTCGGCGTCCAGCCACAGCCGGTAGCGATGCACGCCGTCGACCGCGTGCGTCGGCGCGCCCGTGACCGACACGCGCAGCGCGGTCCGGCCGCCGACGGCCTCCTCTCCTTCGGTCACCGTCGCGCCGCCCTGCTGCAGCGCATGAACGTTGCGCAGCAATTCGCCGACGTCCGACCGGTCGACGCGGTGGCCGCTGCGGTCGCGCACGAGCGGATTGGACGGCGACAGCGTCAGTGCGGGCGGCGCATGCGCGCCGAACGGGCGCAGCCGCACCTTGCCGTCGCCGGGATCGTACGCGAGCACCGCGCCGCGATGAGGCGACACGAAATCCATCCGGACGAAACCGGGTTTCAGGTAGGCGTAGCGGATCTCGGTGCGTTCGCCGCTGCGTGCCGTCGAGCGGATCGTCGCGCGGTACGAGCGGACGTGGTCGAAATGCGCCTGCGCGACGGTCACGGGATCGGCTGTCATGCTCGCTCCTATCAGGCTCGCGGCCAGCAAGGCGGCGATCACGGCGCAGCCCCGACAGCGGGCGCGCCGTCCATCCCGTGCGTGCGGCGGCCCGGGACCTTCGGCAGCCGACGCGTGCCGTTGCAAGCGCACCGGCCCGGCCGCATGGATACCCAGTGCAAGGGCCTCGGCGTCGAGCCGTGCTCGGCGAGCGCCGCGATGCCGGCCTGCGGCACGACGCCTGCAAAGCCGCGCGGCATCCGTGCCGGCCCGGCCGGTACGTGCGCCGGTACGAACGCACGGTTCGGCCGGCGGAAATGGCGCCCGACGATCGACGGCCGCCTCACGCCGTCGGCGGGCACGCGCATCCGTTGCATGCTTGCTCTCCGTAGCCGCGCATTGCGACACGGCGACACCGGACGGGACGACCGGCTTCGTCGCGATCATTATCCCGCCGGCCGACGGCGCCGGGGTTAGGTATGTAAACGGATGGAGACGGCTGGTTGTTCCATACGGGCCCGCGCGCGTCGGCTGGGGCTGGGGCTGGGGCCACGCATGCGGCGACGGAAAGCGGGAGCCCGAAAGACAACGCGGCATGACATCCCTGTCATGCCGCGTTGCGTGCCTCGCCGGGCATGGCGGCCGTTACCGCGCCGCCGTGCCGTTCCGCCGGGGCCGGTTACTTCGGCAGCGCGCCCGTCAGCGACTGGAGCAGCGACGACACCGGTGCGAGCGGGTTGCCCGGCGAGCTGGTGCCGGAGTGCGGCGTGACCGACAGGCTCGGCGCCGAGCCGAGCGTCGTGCCCACCGTCGTGCCGACCGCGTTGACGACCGTCGCCGTCGCGTTGGCGCCCGTCGTCAGCAGCGAGCCGACCGCGCCCACCGTGCCGCCGGCTGCGTTTGCACCCGAGCCAAGCAGGCTGCCGCCCGCCGCGGCCGTCGCGCCGGCCGCGCCCGACAGCGCGCCGGCCGTCTGCCCGATGGCCGCCGGACCGTTCGCGAGTGCGCCCGTCACCGAACCGAGCGCACCGGTCAGCGCGCCGGCCGGATTGCTGCCGCCCGTCAGGCCGTTCACGAGGTTCGTGATCGGTGCGATCGGGTTGCTGCCCGCCGCGCCCGACAGCGTGCCGACGACCTGGTTCACGACACCTTGCACCGGCGCCAGCGGGTTCGAGCCGCCGAGGTTGCCGAGCGTACCGACCACCTGGTTGACGGCGCCCTGCACCGGCGCCAGCGGGTTCGTGCTGCCGAGGTTGCTGATCGCGCCCACGACCGAACCGACCGCGTTGCCCAACGCGTTCGTGGCCGTGCCGACCACGTTGCTGCTGCCGAGCGTGCCGACGACCTGGTTCACGACACCCTGCACCGGCGCCAGCGGGTTCGAGCCGCCGAGGTTGCCGAGCGCGCCCGTCACCGAACCGAGTGCGCCCGTCAACGCACCGGCCGGGTTGCCGCCCGTCGGCAGCGCGTTCTGCAAGCCGTTGACGAGGTTGGTGATCGGCGTGATCGGGCTGCCGCCCCCTGCGCCGGACAGCGTGCCGACGACCTGGTTCACGACGCCTTGCACCGGCGCCAGCGGATCAGACCCGCCGAGCGTACCCGCGAGCTGCGTCACGACGCCTTGCACCGGAGCAAGCGGGCCTCCCGCGCCGCCGACGTTGCCGAGCGTGCCCGTGATCGTGTTGACCGCGTTACTCAGCGCGCCGGCCGGATTGCCGCTGCCGAGCGTACCCGTGACCTGGTCGACGACGTTCTGGATCGGCGTCAGCGGGTTGGCGCCGCCGCCGATGCCGCCGAGTGCGCCCGTGACCGTACCGAGTGCGCCGGTCAGTGCGCCTGCCGGGTTGCCGCCACCGACGCTGCCGAGCGCGCCCGTCACCGTGCCGACCGTGTTACCCAGCGCCCCCGTCGCCGTATTCAGCGCGCCGGTCAGTGCACCCGCCGGGTTGCCGCCACCGACGCTGCCGAGCGCACCCGTCACCGTGCCGACCGTGTTACCCAGCGCTCCCGTCGCCGTATTCAGCGCGCCGGTCAATGCACCCGCCGGGTTGCCGCCACCGACGCTGCCGAGTGCGCCCGTCACCTGATTGACGACGCCTTGTACCGGCGCCAGCGGGTTCGACCCGCCGCCGATGCCGCCGAGTGCACCCGTCACCGTGCCGAGTGCACCGGTCAGTGCACCGGCCGGATTGCCACCGCCGACGCTGCCAAGCGCGCCCGTCACCTGATTGACGACGCCTTGCACCGGCGCCAGCGGGTTCGACCCACCGCCGATTCCGCCGAGTGCGCCCGTCACCGTGCCAACCGCGTTACTCAACGTCCCCGTCGCCGTATTCAGCGCGCCGGTCAGTGCGCCCGCCGGATTGCCGCCACCGACGCTGCCGAGCGCGCCCGTCACCTGATTGACGACGCCTTGCACCGGCGCCAGCGGATCCGATCCGCCACCGATACCGCCGAGTGCGCCAGTTACCGTCCCGAGCGCGCCGGTCAATGCACCTGCCGGATTGCCACCGCCGACGCTACCAAGCGCCCCCGTGACCTGATTGACGACGCCTTGCACCGGCGCCAGCGGATTCGATCCGCCACCGATACCGCCGAGTGCGCCCGTCACCGTGCCAACCGCGTTACTCAACGTCCCCGTCGCCGTATTCAGCGCGCCGGTCAATGCACCTGCCGGATTGCCACCGCCGACGCTACCAAGCGCCCCCGTGACCTGATTGACCACACCTTGCACCGGCGCCAGCGGATTCGATCCGCCGCCGATACCGCCGAGTGCGCCCGTCACCGTGCCAACCGCATTGCCCAGCGTCCCCGTCGCCGTATTCAGCGCGCCGGTCAATGCACCTGCCGGATTGCCGCCACCGACACCACCAAGCGCGCCCGTCACCTGATTGACGACGCCTTGCACCGGCGCCAGCGGATTCGACCCGCCGCCGATACCGCCGAGTGCACCCGTCACCGTGCCAACCGCGTTGCTCAACGTCCCGGTCGCCGTATTCAGCGCCCCCGTCAACGCGCCCGTCGGATTGCCGCCGCTCAACGCACCCGTCACGTCATTCAACAAGCCCTGTACCGGCTCGAACGGCGTCACCGGACCGCCGCCGTTGCCGAGTGCGCCGATCACCGCCCCCACGGCGCCCGACAGCACTTGCCCGGGATTGCCCAGCGACGTCTGGATCGTGCCGGACCCGCCCGCCGTCACGGTAACTGAGCCTAGCGGTGACGTACCCGTCGCGACCAGCCCGACCGATACGCTGTTCGTCGGCGGATTGACGATCACTTGCGGGATCGGCAGCGAATCCAGCGCACCTGCCATCGCGGAACCCGATGCCAACACGCCGAACACCGTCGCGACCGACAGCGCCACGCCCGTCAATTTAAGATTCTGTCCCATCGTTACCCCATCTCGGTTGGCACTTCGTTGATAAAGCACGAGGTCAAATCGCACGAAGCGTGCCAATTCAAGACGGCAGGTTCATTCGTCTGCCTTTTGCATGGCAATAACGCACTTTTAATGGGTTTCCGATGAAATGGACGGGGTGCGGAGTCCGAATCATCTGATGAAAATGGCCGCCGGAACACGGATGTAACGTAACGTTTGCGAGCCCTGTGGTAACGTGCTCCGGTACATTCCGCGTAACGCCGGAACGGTCGTTCGCAACGACGTCGAACCTCGTCTCGGCCAGTCATCCAATGCGCATTTCAGGAATATGAAAATGCATTGATAAATCGAAATCGCGATTTTCTTATTCTGTTTATTTCGCGAATGCTTTCCCGGCGATTCCGTAGACGACTTCGGGTTGCGTCGCCCTGCGCATATCGGACAGCAAAATGAAAAACTGTGACGGCCGCATCACGACCGGCGCAACCGGCGCGACGGGCGCGACGGGCGCGCGCAGCGACGGCCGGAGCCACATCGCCGCGCCGCGCCGCGTGTTCAGCCGAATCGTGCCGGCCGATACGGATGGGGATCGATATAGGTCGGCGCGCCCGTCATCATTTCGGCGAGCAACCGCCCGGTCGCGGGGCCGAGCGTCAGCCCGTGGTGGCAATGCCCGAATGCGAACCACAGGTGACGATGACGCGGAGCGGGCCCGATCACGGGACGCATGTCGGGCGTGCACGGCCGCATCCCGAGCCACGGCTCGGGGTCGAGCCGCTCACCGATGCCGAAGGCATCGCGCGCCAGCGGCTCGGCCCGTGCGAGCTGCACGCCGGTTGGCGGCGCGCCGCGCAACGCGATCTCGACGCCGGTCGTGAGCCGCAGGCGTCCGCCTTCCATCGGCGCGACGACAAAACCCGCCTCGGTATCGCACACGGGCACGCTCAGCGGCGCGCGTGTGGGCCGGTAGTGCATGTGATAGCCGCGCTTCGCGCGCAGCGGAATCCGGTAGCCGAGCGGCGCGAACACGCGATCGGACCACGGTCCGAGCGCGACCACGGCCGAGCGCGCCGAGATCGGCCCATGCTCGGTTCCGACCTGCCAGCCGTCGTCCACCTGCACGAGCGTCTTCGCGTCGCCGATCGCGAACGTGCCGCCGTCGCGCTCGAACAGCCGCGCGTAGGCCTTGGTCAGCCCGCCCGGGCTCGACACCGTCTTCGGGTCCTGCCAGTGGAATGCGCCGCAGAACGCGTCGCCGATGCCGGGCTCGCGCGCACGCAGCGCCCGCGCGTCGAGCACGCTCATCCTCAGCCCGTGCGCGTCGGCCACGCGTTGCTGCGCGCGCGTTTCCGCATCGAACAGCACCGGCGAACGGAATGCCTCGATCCACCCGCCGTCGTGCACGAGCGGCTGCGCGTCGGTACGCGCGAGCAGCGCGTCGTGCTCGACGACACTCGCCGCGACGAGCGGCAGCAGGTCGTGCGCGGCGGCCGCGAGCCGGCGCGGCGACGATTCCCGCCAGAAGCGCGCGAGCCAGCCCGCATACTCGGGCAACGCGCGGTAATCCCAGTAGAGATCGACCGAACGATTGCGCGCATAGCGCAGCAGCGTGCCGAGCCGGCGCGGAAATGCATACGGCACGACCGACGAGCGCTCGATCAGCCCGGCATTGCCGTGGCTGGTTTCCTCGCCGGGCCCGCGCCGGTCGACGAGCGCGACGCGCAGCCCGCGATCCTGCAGATGCAGCGCCGACGACACGCCGACGATGCCGGCCCCCAGAACGATGACGTCGAAATCCATGGTTCCCCGTACTGCGTCGAGATGCGTTGCGACATGCGCCGGCCCCGCGGCCGGCACACGGCCGTGCTTACTTCGCGACGATGTCGCGCTTGAAGTACTTCTGCGACAGCGCGCCCAGCGTGCCGTCCTTCTTCAGCGCATCGAGCGCGCCGACGATCTTCGCCTGGAGCGCCTTGTCGCCCTTGCGCATTCCGAAGCCCGTCCCTTCGCCGAGCGTCGCCGGATCCTTCAGCGGCTCGCCGACGATCTGGTAGTCGCGGCCGACCGGCTTGTCGAGGAATCCCTCCTGCGCGGTCTGCGCTTCCTGCACGGCCGCGTCGAGCCGCCCCGCGACGAGATCGGCATAGATCTGGTCCTGATCCTGATACGACACGACGGCCACGCCGGCACCGGCCCAGTGCGCCTTCAGGAAATCCTCCTGCGACGAGCCCTGCAGCACGCCGACGTGCTTGCCGCGCAGGCTTGCCACGTCGGGCCGCAGCGGCGAACCGCGCCTGGCGACCATCACGATCGGCACCACGTAGATCGCCGGCGTGAAGTCGATGCTCTGCCGGCGCTTCGCGGTGATGTTCATCGCCGAGTTGATCGCATCGAACTTGCGCGCCTGCAGCGCCGGAATCAGGCCGTCGAATGCGTTCTCGACCCATACGCATTTCATGTTCAGCTTCGCGCACACCGCATTGCCGATGTCGACGTCGAAACCCTGCAGCTGGCCGGCCGGCGTCTTGCTCTCGAACGGCGGATAGGCGGCTTCGATCCCGAAGCGCAACGTGGTCTGTTCCGCCTGGGCCGTGACGGCCGCGCAGGCAAGCGCCACAGCGGCGCAAAGGGAGAGCTTCCAGTTCATGACGGTCCTTCCGTTCCGGATTGAGGCAATGAAGATCGGCCGCCCGACGGCCCCGGCCGGGCGCCGGACCGGCATTCGATGCCGTGCGGCTGCCGGATGGCGGCGCTTCGGGTTTTGCACGCAAAATATAGACTCAAAGTCTACTATAGACTATAGGGAATACGCGACTCGCGCGCCGGCATGCCGTCTCGAAGCGTCGGCAATCACAAGCAAACCCTTTGATTTTCCGAATATTTTCCAGATGCGTGAGGAAGCGAGGCGTCTCGAAAAGAAAATTCGTCCAGAATTCATTTGTCTATACTAGACTTTTAGTCTACTTCAACCCCTGCCGGACACCATCTACCGAGCCCGTCCTGTCCGGCTCCGACCGGAGATGTCGCCATGACGCAAACCGCCTCGCCCCTGCCACTGACCGTCGACGAAGCCGCGGTGCGCGCAGCCCTGCCGTCGCTCGACGTGCTCGGCACGCTGCGCCGCATGTTCGCGTCGCTCGCCGCGGCGCGCGCGGTGCAGCCGCCGCAAACGCTCACGCTGTTTCCCGACCAGGCCGGCGACTTCATCACGTATCTCGGCGCGCTCGCCGACGAGCAGGTGTTCGGCGCCAAGCTGTCGCCGTATGTCGTGACGGGCGGCAGACCGATCGTCACCGCGTGGACCGCGCTGATGTCGATGCGCACGGGCCAGCCGCTGATGTGGTGCGACGCAGGGCTGCTGACCGTCGAACGCACGGCCGGCACGACGGCTCTCGCGGTCGACTGCCTCGCGCCGCGCGGCGCGCGCCGTCTCGCGATCGTCGGCGCGGGCGCGGTCGGCCTCGCGCACCTGCGGCACACGGCGGCATTGCGCGACTGGGAGACGATCCGCGTGCATTCGCCCGCGCTCGCCGGCAACGCGGCACTGCAGACGACGCTCGCGCAGCTCGATCCGCGTGCCGGCGCCGCGGCCAGCGTCGAAGCCTGCGTGCGCGACGCGGACGTCGTGATGCTGTGCACGTCGTCGGGCACGCCCGTGCTGGGCGACGGAATGCTCACGCGCCCCGCGCTCGTCACGTCGATCAGCACGAACGTTGCGCGCGCACACGAGATCCCGCCCGCCTGGCTGCCCGACATGGACGTCTACTGCGACTACCGCCACACGACGCCGGCAAGCGCCGGCGAGATGCAGATCGCGGCGGCCGACCACGGCTGGGACGCCGCGCGGATCGTCGGCGATCTGCCCGCGCTCGTCGCCGGCACCTGCGCGGCACCGTCGCCCACGCGTCACGCGTTCTTCCGCTCGATCGGCCTCGGGCTCGAGGACATCGCGCTCGCACACGCGCTGTACCTGCACCTGACGCGAGGATGAGCGTCACGCGCGCGCGGGGCCGATACAATGGCGCAACCGCCGCCGCAGCCGCGCGCGGGCGCGCGGACCTGCCGGCCACCGGCGCGCCGGCACGCCGCCCCGATGCGCCGCCCGGCCC
>NZ_JPGL01000095.1 GCF_000732615.1 Burkholderia paludis | reverse complement strand
CGTGATCCGGGGGCGGGCATCAAGAAGGGCCTTTGGTCGTTGTATCACGCGACCAAGGCCAATGTGGAAACGGTCTCCAATGCGGTGGTGCATGCCACCATGACACGGCAGCAGCAGGAACAGATGGCCGCCGACGTGGACAAGAAACTTCGGGAACTTGCCGGCCTGTGTAAAGGCGCGCTGGCTAAGCTTGCCGATCCGCGCGTGGGCGAAATCGCCAAGCTGCTGACGCTGCTGCTGGCTGTCATTAAGGCTTCCCGGAAACATCCTCGCAAGAGCCAGGCGGCGAACATACCGGAAGGCAAGAGTGGTCAGGCTGCGCAGAATCGCGGCCATGGCGTGGTCGAAAAAATTGGCGCGCAGGCCGATGCTGAAGGGGATGGCAACTGTTGCAAGAATCGTGAAGCCGGGACGACAGGTAGTATCAGTTTTGCGCGCGGAGCCGAGCGACTCGATCACGATGACTTCACGTTGCCGGGACCGTTTCCGTTCACATGGAGCCGCCAGTATCGGTCGGATCTTGCTGCCTATGATGACGGGGTGATGGGGGCGCGTTGGATTAGCCCGTACACGACGCGGCTCGACATCGTGCAAAACGATGCGCTGCCGGAGAGTCTTCGCTATCACGCAGCGGATGGCCGCACGCATGCGTATCCGTTGCCGAAGGTCGGGGCGTTTCATTACGACGCCATCGAAAATTTGACGCTGGTGCGGGTTTCCGATCGAGTGGTGACCCTCGCGCGCGGCTACGACGTGAGAGAGACCTACGAGCGTCACGGCCAACACTTCCGCCTGACGGGCATCGTACTGCGCAACGGCGAGGGCTTGGCGCTGGCCTATGATCATCCGGAGCACGTGCCCAATCATGCGCTGCTGCCATCCGATCTGATGTCCTATCACGGTGAGATCGAGATCGATGCCCACGTTCACGTGGTGCCTGACGAACAGGGTCGCGTGGCGCAGGTGTGGCTGATCGAAAACAATAAGGCAGTTCGTCAGCTCGCCGACTATGCCTACGACGATGCAGGCGATCTGATTGCAGCAACCGACGAGAATGGAGCAAGCCGCAGCTACACGTACGAGCACCACCTGATTACGCGTTACACGGACCGTACCGGCCGAGGGATGAATCTGCGCTGGGATGGCGCGAGTGCGACGGCCAAGGCCGTGCGTGAATGGGCTGACGACGGTACCTACGACACGAAGCTCGAGTGGGATCCGAACATTCGTTTAACCTATGTCACCGACGCTCATGGCAACGAGACCTGGTACTACTACGACATTCTCGGCTACACGTACCGCATCCGACATGCGGACGGACGTTCGGAATGGCTTTTCCGGGACGAGGCGAAGAACGTCGTGCGTCACCTCCATCCGGACGGAAGCGTCGAAACCTTCACCTACGACGATCGTAGCAATATGGTTTCGCACACGCGGGCTGACGGTACCACGGTGTATTACGCTTACGACGCCCGCGACAACGTGCGCAAGATTCGCGACGGCGAAGGTGGCGTGTGGCTGCGCGACTACAACGCGAAGGATCACCTGATCGAGGAAATCGATCCGCTGGGCAACAAAACCGCATACACCAACAACGCGCTCGGCCAGCCGGTGGAAATCATCGACGCGAAGGGCGGCAAAAAGCAGCTCTCGTACAGCGCGACCGGGCAGTTGACGTCCTATGCGGACTGCTCGGGCAAGACCAGTCGATGGCAGTACAACGGGCGAGGTCAGCTGGAGCGGTTTACCGATGCAGCAGGGCAGGCCACGAGCTATCGCTACGAGGCGGGCCAACTGGTTGACGTGACGCGGCCCGATGGGGTGACAGAGCAATACGAGCGCGATGCGGAAGGGCGACTGCTGGCGCACGTCGATGGATTGCGCCGACGCACGGAGTGGACTTATACGCGTGCGGGTCTGATTGCCACCCGTCAGGACGCTAACGGGGAGTCGCTGGGTTATCGCTGGGACAAACTGGGCCGGCTGGAGGCGCTGCGTAACGAAAACGGTCGGGAGACGTCGTTTGCGTACGACCCAGTCGGCCGCTTGCTGGCTGAAACGGGCTTTGATGGAAAGACGACGCGTTATCGATACGATCCGTCATCCGGGGTGTTGACGGACGTGTTGACCGGGGAGCAAGGACGTCGAATTACGGCAGTCGAATTCGATGCGGTCGGCCGACTGACCGCACGCCAGACGGGCCAATGGGACCAGGGTACCAGCCAGTGGAAGTACGGCGAGCGTGAGCGATTCGCGTACAACGGCAACGGGCAAATGATTCTGGCGGAAAACCCCACCAGTCGGCTGCAATGGTTCTACGACGACGCGGGCAACGTCACGCGAGAGCACCAGCATTTCAGCTTCCTGAAGAATAAACGGGTCGCCGTGTGGCGGTACGAATACGACGTGTTGAATCAACGGGTGGCCACGATTCGACCGGACGGCCACCGGGTGAGCTTGCTCACCTACGGCAGCGGACACATGCACGGCATGATGCTGGACGATACGGAACTCGTCCAGATCGAGCGCGATGACCTGCATCGAGAAATCGAGCGGGTGCAGGGCAATGGCCTGACGCAGACACAACAGTACGACGCCGCAGGCCGGTTGCAACAACAGAAGCTGGCAAGCCGGAGCGAAACGCAGGGCAGCAAGCTGCTGGTGCAACGCAGCTATACCTACGACCGAGCCGGCCAGTTGGAGCGCATCGAGGATACGCAGAACGGGATGCGGACCTACCGTTACGACCCGGTCGGGCGACTGGTGGCGGCTACCGGCATGCTAGGCGAAGAAGCCTTCGCGTTCGATCCTGCGGGCAACCTGCTGGACGACGCGCAGACGCGGCGCTTCGAATCACCCGATCAAAACACACCTGGGTATTCGAGTCGAATCCAGGGGCGCCCGACACTGCTGGACAACCTGCTGCGCGAGTATGCTGGGACGCACTATACCTGGAACGAATACGGCAACCTGACGGAACGTCGCCGTAATGGCGAGCAAGCGGCGTACGAATGGGACGGACTGGATCGACTCGTCAAGTTCAGTAACGGCAAGGTGACCGTTAGCTACTGGTACGACGCATTGGGTCGACGTGTGGCGAAGAAGTCGAATGCGTGGGTCCGGCAGAGCTCACATGACGGCAGTGGCTATCGGGAAGCCGAGACGGCACGGCTGAATGCGGAGTACGGGTACGGCCTGACGCTGTACGGCTGGGATGGAGACAGACTGGCGTGGGAGAGTGGCACGGGCGAGCATGCCGACAGCAGTGGCCGCACTACGCACTACGTGTACGAGCCGGATAGCTTTGTTCCGTTGGCGCAAGCAGCTCACGGAGGCTGGATTGAACTGCACGAGCAGCCGGAATACGATGAGCATTACGACATTGACCGTGACCCGTTGTGGAGCCGCACGAACAAGCCAGCGGCGTTCACGCAGATTGGCTATTACCAGTGTGACCAGATCGGTACGCCACAGGAAGTGACGGACGAGGCAGGCCAAGTCGCTTGGTCGGCACGTTACAAGGCGTGGGGTGAGGCGAAGGAGGTCATCAGCGAGGCGGCCCGCAAGGCAGGTATCCGTAACCCGATCCGCTTCCAGGGGCAGTACTTCGACCATGAGACGGGACTGCACTATAACCGATACAGGTACTACGATCCAAACTCTGGACGGTTCATCTGCAAGGACCCGATTGGGCTGGCGGGTGGGATCAATGTCTACCAGTACGCACCAAATCCTATCGATTGGTTCGATCCCCTTGGTCTCGCTCGCAAGAAGAAGAATTCACAGGAGCTTGGTAAGGCGGCCACCGGCTGCGATACTTGGTCTGGAAAGCAGGCGCACCATGTGATTCCCGAGGAATTGGCTGATCATCAATTGCTAAGAGACATCGACTTTCGGATGAATTCTGGGTCCAACGCTATCATGCTTCCTTCCACGCCTGGGGGGTTGATGGCGACCCACAATGGTTATCATAGTCAATACAACCGGGCGGTTGAAAGTGAACTTGATCACATTCAAGGAAAGTACAGCAATGAAGTAGATCGAAAGCGTGCCGTCCAGGATCTACAGCGCAACTTGGACAGCGCACTTCGGCGGAACAAGTTGCCGCTATATAAGACTTCGTGTGGAAAGAAGACAGGGTTGAAAGATGGTGATTGGGATAGGTATATCCGATCGTCTCGTCGATACTGAGGTGTGAAAGTGCTCGAAGAAAAACTGAAGAAGATTCGCGCCCAAATAAAATTTGGGCGCGCGGTTGAAGCGACGCAGGCGCTAGAGGCTCTCATACGTGAAGCTTCTACTGAGGACCTACAGTTGCTCTTGCCAGTATACGTTGATGTCCTTATGAAGAGGCAACGCTTCGAGGAGGCTTCGGTGGCGATAGAGCGTGCGTTGCTCATCGGAGCACCGGATATAGCCCATTCGCTACACGAGAAACTGGAGCGGTGTCGAACGGAGCTAAGCAAGACGCCTCAAGTTGCAAACTATGATGGCGTTCGATTCAAACAGTTTATCGACAGTATTCCCGGAATATTCCAAGCAGGTAGTACTTTATCTGCAGAGTTGATCTTTGTTGACGTGCCGCGACTCGAGGAGGTTGCTCGCTTCGCACACGATCAAAACATTGAGGCGCCTTATTACTCGTGGAACGCAGCGCGAACACAAGCGGCGAGAGAGGTCCGTAGCTACTGCTACAGCAGACTGATCGAGATGTCGCGTTTTAATAATGAGTTCTGCCCTGCGATCGAATATTTATGTGGGGAAAATATGTCAAAATCGGCAGCGTTGTTCTTTGATGACATATGTGGCGATCTAATTGAGATTGCTCGCGGACTGCTTGTCGACGTAAATACGCCTCTCCATAAAGTAATGAAGTCAGCTTACGACGCGCATCTCTTTCCATGTGGGTGGAGAGGAAAGTATCCAGAAGGTGAGTTGCTTGTGCATCGTCTCTGGTAATTGATTCGCTTGTGCTTTCTGGGCATCGCTGAAATGCCCGGCCCGCAGTAGTCAAGCACCTAACTGGGTGTCAAGAGTACGATCGACAGACGTAAATGCACTACACGTTAAACGAGATGCCAGAGCTTGCCGCGTCTCGCTGCGGATTATGTTTTTCGATAAATTATGTCAGCGGCGCGAGTCTGGCGCATTGTACTGCGGTCGTGGACAATAATTGATTGATTTCGAATGGTGGTAGCTCCTTATTGAGTTGTAATAAGCCTGAAAAATCGTAATCACCCCGGTAATCAATAAATGCAATCTCCTATTCGTAAAGGCGACAAACTCGAACACGGTGGCGTAGTCACTAGCGGCTCGCCGTGGATAACGTTCATGAGTATAGCCATTGCTCGCAAAGGCGACGAGGCGTCCTGCGACCTGCACGGCCCGACCTTCATTGTCGAGGGTGCTGACAAGTATCCCGATTGTGACCAGAAGCTGTTTGCGCTGCACGGCCATCGTTGCGCATGCGGTTGTCGGCTGATCTCATCGCTGCCGAAAGTTTACTTCGAGTAGTGCCAAGTCTTGGATGTCTAATTTTGATGTTTCAATTTAGTTTGCCCGATAGTAGGCTGGTTCCGTGGCTTGCCACGCAGCACGTCGTCGACGCGTTTGCCTGACCTTTCCCCTCTGAAGTATCCCACTGTAAAGTTAGCGGCAAGGCGGCAGGAGAAACCGTGTCATGAAGAAGTCGCGGTTTAGCGAAGAGCAGATTATCGGGGTGCTGAAGGAGGCCGATGCTGGTGTGAAGGTTGCGGACCTGTGCCGAAAGCACGGCATATCGGATGGGGCGTTTTATAACTGGCGTAGCCGCTACGGCGGCATGGATGTGTCGGAAACGCGACGATTGCGGCAACTGGAGGAGGAAAACCAGCGACTCAAGCGGCTGGTGGCCGACCAGGCACTGGACATCCAGGTTCTGAAGGACGTTCTCGGAAAAAAGTGAGTTCGCCCGCGCAGCGCCGGGAAGTCGTGCAGCAGGTGATTGAGCAGCACGACTATTCGGAGCGGCGGGCGTGCGCGCTCGTTGGCCTGAATCGCCGGACGTTCCGAAGGCCGCTGCCGCCTGATGCCGACCACGAGGTGCGGCAACGGCTACGCGAGCTGGTGCAGGAGCGGCCACGGTTCGGTTCGCCCCGCTTGCACGTCTTGCTACGCCGGGAGGGGCTGGTCCAGAACCACAAACGGACTGAGCGGCTGTACCGTGCAGAAGGCCTGTCGCTTCGCCTGAAACGACGAAAGAAGCGTCCGAGTCATCTGCGTGTGGTTATGCCCACGCCCCACGGCGCCGACGAAAGTTGGGCGATGGACTTCGTCGCGGATGCGCTGGTGCATGGCCGACGCATTCGCATGTTGACCATCATTGATGCGTGGAACCGCGAGTGCCCGCACATCGAGGTCGACTTCTCGTTGACGGGTGTTCGTGTGGCGCGCGTGCTGGAGCAACTACGCCAGCGGGGACGGTGCCCGAACCTGATTCAGGTCGATAACGGACCGGAGTTCGTCAGCAAGGCGCTCGATGCATGGGCGCACAAACATGGCGTCAAGCTGCAGTTCATCCGTCCGGGTAAGCCGGTGGAAAACGCGCACATCGAGAGCTTCAACGGCCGACTGCGCGAAGAGTGTTTGAACCAGCATGCGTTCGTCAGCCTCGACGATGCACGCAAGCGAATCGACGCGTGGCGCACGGACTACAACTCGGTGCGCCCGCATAGTGCCTTGGGGCAACTGGCGCTGGACCAATTCCGGCAACTGCATCAATCGAAAATCGCCGAGTCCACTAAGTTACGAATGGTGTACTCAGCGGGGTAAGGTCACTCAGGATGTTGCAAAAATGCGCCTTGAATTCGAACGCCCCGGAGGAGCAAAGGAACAATACCTTAAAAAGTTATCGCAAGACACCACGATACGCCAAAAATATGGGGATGCTGCAATTAGTGCGATGTCAAAAGGACGTGTGCCAGAAGAGATGGTGGTTCATCACAAGATGCCATTATTTTTGGGCGGGTCGAATTGCTTCGATAACCTGATATTAATGTCGTCTCCGGTCCACAGGGAAAACAACAAGGATCTTCACTGCTACGAGCCTGGGGAAAATCCATTTGGTTTGGAGGATATGTAACAATGGATAATGAGGATCTCTCGGTCAAATGCAATTCTTGCGAGAAGGAATTTTGTCCTTCCTCAGATTTGCAGAAAAGGATGCGAAAATTCATTAATCAGGGGCGTGGATTGATCATGTTGGAGTGTCCAGCGTGTCATGCTGATATCGCTTGGAAGCCGGAAAGCAAAAGGAAGGATGTGCCCTTTCGTTGCCCTGTAAGTCAATGCGATGGCTGGGTTTCTTACGTTGATAGTTTTGAAGAAGGAAATTTTTGGGGGTGCGGCGAATGCGGCTCGATTTGGAGGAAAAAGGAGAGCCTCATGGCTGAGATTTCTTCGATACAAGAAAAATACGGGTATCGAAAATCGTGCTACCAAAAAATTGGAGATGACTGGGTTCCTGAAAACCAAAATAACGAAGTCGATCGATACGATGATTTGGTTCAGTCTGAGGAGCCTGATATGAGTGATAACTTCGAGCGTGATTCGTAGGGAGCACAGGTGCTCTGAACGCGGAGAACGGGTATGGCATGACACTATACGGGTGGGACGGCGATAGGCTGGCGTGGGAGAGTGGCACGGGCGAGCGTGGCGGCAGCAGTGGCCGTACGATGCACTATGTGTACGAGCCTGATAGCTTCGTTCCGCTGGCGCAAGCCGTTCACGTGGGCTGGATTGAACTGCACGAGCAGCGGGAATACGATGAACACTACGATATTGATCGTGACCCGCTGTGGAGCCGCACGAACAAGCCAGCGGCTTTTACGTAGATCGGCTATTACCAGTGTGATCAGATCGGCACGCCGCAGGAGGTGACGGACGGGGCAGGTGAGGTTGCTTGGTCGGCGCGTTACAAGGCGTGGGGCGAAGCGAAGGAAGTCATCAGTGAAGCGGCGCGCAAGGCTGGTATCCGCAACCCGATCCGCTTCCAGGGGCAGTACTTCGATCATGAGACGGGCCTTCACTACAACCGGCAAAGATACTACGATCCGAACTCGGGACGGTTCATCAGCAAGGACCCGATCGGACTGGCGGGCGGGATCAACGTCTATCAATACGGCAGTAACCCTGTAAGTTGGATTGACCCTTATGGGCTCAAAGGGGTATATGTTTTTGAAACGACTTCAGGCGAGGCTTATATCGGTAAGGGGCCCTACAACCGTTATAAATCTTCGGTAAATAGAGAGGCTGGCGGGCCTTCTGGTGTTTCTCGAGGGACGCACATGGATACTAAATCTCCGTGTGCAAATGTCTCAGAAGACGATTATGCGCTGATGGTGGAGAGTGCGGCGATGAGGTTGTATCCGACTTTGCCCGGGGCAAAGCCAACATTAAATAGAATTGATTCTCCTGGAACAAAGAAGGCTGCGGAAGCGATTAAGGCGGGAGGGTGTTTGGCTTTGTCCTCTTCGGTTGCAAAGGATACGGCAGTCTTGCTTGCAAAGCTTACGGCAAAACCGGTTGGCTCTGGGGTGTAATATGTCATCAGAAAATGTGAAATTATTTGGAACTGATTTTTTGGGGCCGGATGGTCCCATTATGGTGTCGGAGAATGGCGAGATTACTATTGCAAAGGACGAATCGGGGGAGTTTGTTTCATTTTCCATAATAAACTCATCAATTGATGATTATGTGGATTTTCTTTCAAATTTCAAAATAAAAATACTGTCGATTTCAAATAATTCTTCCGATTCGATGGTTTTTGATTTTGGGAAGGTAAAAGTAAAATTTATTGAGCGCCTTTATTTAAATTTGCAAAGGGGTGATGTTTTAAAATTTTCGAGTGACTTGGTTTTTGAAAATTTGCGAGAAATCTCGGTAAGAGATGGTTTTCCGGAGGGGTTGCCATTAAGCGATAAATTGCCTTTCTTAAAAAAAATCACTGCCGAATTATTTTCCGAATCCGATTTGTTTTGGATTGGGCAGTTTCCCGATATTGTGGATTTGGCTATCTATCACTACCCGGGGAAGGATCTTATGCCTCTCGCGGGCTTGAATAAATTAAAGAGATTGTGTCTTGTTGAGGGGGGGGTTAGAAGTCTTCATGGCATTGAGGGGCTCTCGCGCTTGGCAATGGTTCATGTTGTTTCTTGTCGAAGACTTGCAGATGTTAGTGCGTTATTGGAGGCGAAATCGGTCGAGCACATAATGTTTGAGAAGTTTCGTGGAATTAAAAATTGGAGTTTTTTATCTAAAAAAATTAATCTTAAAACTGTGTGGCTCGAGGTGGCGGAAAATATTGATTTTATTAGGCATTTACCAAATTTGATCTATTTCAGATGTATTAGAGTCATTGATAAGGATGTGGGGGTGATTGGTGAGATGGGGTTTTTAAATCTGCCTTATCGATCCAAGGTGTTTTATGAATCTATAGTTTGATATGGGGCGGGCGTCGGCATGATGCTGAACGACACGGAGCTCGTCCAGATCGAACGCGATGACCTGCATCGAGAAATCGAACGGGTGCAAGGCAATGGCCTGACGCAGAAGCAACAGTACGATTTGGCAGGATGGCTGCAACAGCAGAAGTTGATTGCAAGCCGGAGCGAAACGCAAGGCGGCAAACTGCTGGTGCAACGCAGCTATACCTACGACCGAGCCGGTCAGTTGGAACGCATCGAGGATACGCAGAACGGGATGCGGACCTACCGTTACGACCCGGTCGGGCGATTGGTGGCGGCTACCGGCATGCTGGGCGAGGAAACCTTCGCGTTCGATCCCGCGGGCAACCTGCTGGACGACGCGCCGACGCGACGCTTCGAATCACCTGATCAAAACACGCCAGGATATTCGAGTCGAATCCAGGGGCGTCCGACGCTGCTGGACAACCTGCTGCGCGAGTACGCGGGGACGCACTACACCTGGAACGAAATCAGGCGGAGGGTATGGGAAGACCATTCACAATGGATACCACGCAGGCTACACGTACGCTATTCGAGGCGCACTTGATGTGGCAAATCGATTAAAGCTTCCAAAAGTAAATGGATGTATGAAAATCAAATCTATCCAATCAGCTGCGGGTGCTCAGTTGCGGAGCGGTAGTTTGTCAATGTACTCTGAGGGAGAGGGTGGAACATCTGAGGTCAAACTTAACTGGATGAGTTCGATTCGAGACACTATTAAAAGGGGGGTATGAGGGCTTGGGCTGATGTGGAAAAGGATGCAAATCAGATTCTTGATTATTTGAAAAAGTCGATTTTTTTTGAAGGGCCATGCAAGGGGGAGGTTGTTGGGAGGAAAATTATCTTTGATGCTTCTCTCGCTGCTGAATATTCGACTGATGACTCAGGGGATAAATTTTCAGATTGGCAAGGAATTTTGGAGTCTATTACTCCGGCTTGGCCTGATATGTCGCGTAGTATCGAGAGTAAAATATTGAGCGTGCTCGATCAAATTCATGGGAAAAACTATTCCGGAGTAAGTGAGTATCCACTGATTCAAAATATGGAGGGTGACGTATCTCGATTGCTTCATTGCTACGCCTACGGAGAGGTTCACCCGTTGTGGAGGCAGATCGAACAAATTTATCTTGATGGTGGCATTCCATGTGGCTGGGAAGGAAACTACCCTAATGGAGAATTGGTAGTTTTCTCAAATCACCCCATTCCTTGAAAAGCACGGAGTTCGGTTCGTAGCCGCATGGAAAGCGGCAAGTCGATGGCAGGAGGTGACAGACGAGGCAGGTGAGATTACTTGTTCAGCGCGTTACAAGGGGGAGTCAGGACGCTCCAAAAGACAATGCTAAGCTCGGTAGTCAATATATGCAATCTCCTATTCGTAAAGGCGACAAACTCGAACACGGTGGCGTAGTCACTAGCGGCTCGCCGTGGATAACGTTCATGGGTATAGCCATTGCTCGCAAAGGCGACGAGGCGTCCTGCGACCTGCACGGCCCGACCTTCATTGTCGAGGGTGCTGACAAGTATCCCGATTGTGACCAGAAGCTGTTTGCGCTGCACGGCCATCGTTGCGCATGCGGTTGTCGGCTGATCTCATCGCTGCCGAAAGTTTACTTCGAGTAGTGCCAAGTCTTCGATGTCTAATTTTGATGCTTCAATTTAGTTTGCTCGATAGTAGGCTGGTTCCGTGGCTTGCCACGCAGCACGTTGTCGACGCGTTTGCCCGCTGTATTGTTGGCTGGCGCGTCAGCTCGTCGATGACCACGGACTTCGTTCTGGATGCACTTGAACAAGCGCTGTACGCCCGCCAACCGGGTGACGACGGGACTTTGATTCATCGTTCCGACAGAGGATCTCAATACGTCAGCATCCGCTACAGCGAACGGCTGGCTGAGGCCGGCATCGAGCCGTCGGTCGGCAGCCGGGGCGACAGCTACGACAATGCGCTGGCCGAAACGATCAACGGCCTGTACAAGACGGAACTGATTCATCGGCGCGCCCCTTGGAAAACGAGGGAATCCGTCGAACTGGCAACGCTGGAATGGGTGGCCTGGTACAACCATCATCGACTGATGGAACCGCTCGGCTATATCCCGCCCGCTGAGGCTGAGGCAAACTACTACAGGCAACTCAGAAATGCCGCTGACGTGCCTGCGTTAACTTAAACCAACCGGCCTCTACGATTCCCGGTGCGGTTCAGAGCGCTATTTTTGGAAGTCTCAACATAATGCACAACACCCTATGTATGATAGAGCGCTTAAGTCAACGCTTGATCGGGTTGGTACTATAAAGAATTGTGAATCTCGGAGATCGGCCTTGAGAGGGATGCGGGAAACACTGAGGTCGGCACTAGGCGAAGTGATAATCCAATAGTTAGCGATCAAGGGGCTAGTCAGTCGGTGTGGAGTGATATTTTAAGTAAATTTTAATTTGGATATTTTCTGTGACTACTCGGGAGCGGTATGTAGTAAGGCTTCGTGTATGTGCTGAGGAGCTTCTTTCTCTGATAAATGGGCCAAAATTTTTGTGCGGTGGAGTCTTGCCTCGTAAAGGTGAAGTTATCGTGACGAATGAAAAGGATGCGGAAATTTTTGCTTGCGATCAGGATGTTGATGTAATTAAGGGTGGTGAGTATCAGTGCTGGACTAATATTCTGGAGAATAATTCGAGAGCTGTTGAGCAAATGGATTTGCAGGATGGTTTGGGTTTGGGTGATGAATTTTCTCTAAATATTTATGAAATATTTGATGGAAAGTTGATGCCCGCTCTAATTTCGAAGGGCAAGGAATTTGAAGTGTCGGGCTCGATTGTTGATGTTATTTGTGGAAATTTCTATATTTTCCTTGTAAACAAGACGTTTTTCGATGAGCAACTTCCGCTTGCCGATAGGATGTATGAAATCTATCAGGGTGGTGGTATTCCTTGTGGATGGAAGGGCGGGTTTCCAGAGGGGGAGATTCTGGTTTATTCAAAGGATTAAATTTCTGAATGTGCGCGTTCTTACGTAACGGAAGAATCATCTAGGGGCGTCGCAGGATGTGACTGGCGAGGCAGGTGAAATCGCTTGATCGGTGCACTACAAGGCTTGAGGTGGGGACGCACTACACCTGAAACGATTACAGGCGAGGTCGCCTGGTCAGCGCGTTACAAGGCGTGGGGTGAAGCGAAGGAGATCATTAGCGAGGCGGCGCGCAAGGCCGGTATCCGTAATCCGATCCGCTTCCAAGGGCAATACTTCGATCACGAATCTGGCCTTCACTACAACTTGCACAGGTATTACGATCCGAACTCGGGACGGTTCATCAGCAAGGACCCGATCGGGTTGGCCGGTGGCATCAACGTCCATGCCTATGCTCCTAACTCGACTGAGTGGGTCGACCCATTAGGATTGTGGCCAGGGCAGCCGAGAAGATCAAATGGCCGGTTTGGGGTGGGCCAGAACCCGAATAAGCCGCCACTACCAGCGAAGGGCTGTGATCTTCATGGCAACGATCTGGACAGTAAGATTCCGGCGATCGGTTACACATTGCGCGATCGGACGACAGGCGAGATTCTGAAGTACGGTGAGACCACTCGTGGTAAGGCTCGATACACAGACAAATATCTGGAGAGTGAGAATGCTCGTATGGTTCCGGAAGCAGCAGGCACCAAACGCCAGATGCACTGCTGGCAACACCAGAAGATTCTGGACTACAAGGCTGCGCATGGTGGGCAGCGCCCACGTCTAAATTTGAGTGATTACTAGGATTGGAAAATGAAACTATGGACATCGGGTGAAATTGAGCTTGACGTAGAAGAGTCGTCCAGAATCGCGATCAATGAAATTGAACCTGTTGTGAATCGCGCTCTGGAAGGAGTTGAATTTGATGAAAAGGCTGAAAAGTGGACATTGATACCGATAATTCTTTCTGATGCATTCCTCTCTAGTTTCCCAGAGATTGCTAAGAGGTCGTCGAAAGGAACGGTACTTGAATTCAGAATTCAAATTCCTCACGATGAGTTCAAGCAGTCCAGCCCGGACGGGAAGATGGCAATGCTCTTCGATGCGTTGAATCGGTCCATTGACCTGATGCCGAAGCTGAAAGTTTCGCTGGAGAGTCAGAAAAAATTCTACGCAGTGTTGGAGCAGGCGCGTGCTTCCCTCTTGCCCGGTTAGCGCGTGATGAAGACATGGCAGCAGATTTTAAATGAGGCGGACGTATTTGTCAGATTTCTTGAGAGAGGCTCTTTTTATGGTGGGCCGTATAAAGGTGATTTGTCTGGGAAATTTATAATTTCGGATGCTGTCGCTGCGCGTCACTTTGCCACTGACGATCCATTTGATAAATTTGACGAGTGGGAGACTGTTTCTGACTCTGCAAGCGTTTTTCCAGATGTAAAAGGTCGCCGTGCTGATACCCAGCTCCCGACAAATCTCCGGCACCGCCAGCCCGGACTCCGCCCGCTTGAGCGCATCCATGATCTGGCTATCCGTGAACTTCGACTTCTTCATTGCGTAGAACTCCCTTTGCTGGAAATTCTACTTCCGATCCCGCTTACTGGCCGGGGGTATTACCGCACGACACGACGCCCCTGCCCAGCATCAACCCAACCGCGCATCACCGACAAACGACTGCGACGCAAACGCAGTTTCAAAATGCGCAAGAAAATCCGACGCAGGCCGCGTCAGTTGCAATCCCGGCGGCGTGAGCCGGTACAGCTGAAGCGGCGGCGGTGACATCGGCAGCGGCAACGGCGTCAGTTTCAGGCCGAACACGGTCTCGGCGAGCGAGTGCCGGGTCCACGAAAAGACTGCATCCGTGGTCACGAGCAGGCTGTAGAACAGCGCATACGACGTGCAGCGCGTGATGCAGCGCGGCGGGGGCAGGCCTGCGCGCTCGTGCAGGCCGCGGATATACACGGGAAAGCTCTCGCTCGCGTCGGCGTGGATCCATTCCGCGTCGCGCAGCGCATCGAGCGACGTCGCGCCCGCAAAGCGCCCGTTCTCGCGCGTGACGAACGCGGTGTCGAATGTGCGGATCGCCTTCACGTCGGCCGACTCGACGACCGGGCCCGTGACGGCGGCGAACGCGAGATCGAGCGTCCGGTTGCGCAACTGCTCGGCGAGCAGGTTGAAGGTCATCTCGCGCAGTTCGCACTGGACGTGCGGCCAGTGACGGCGAAACGCCGCATACGCGTCCGCGAAGCCCGTCACCGCGACGATTGGCGTGAAGCCGATCACGAGCCGGCCGTCGCGCAACCCCTTCATGTGCGCCATGTCCTCGCGCGCCCGTTCGAGCTCGCGCATGACCGCCTGCGCGCGCCCAAGCAGCGCGTCGCCTTCCGGGGTCGGCACGACGCCCCACGGCTTGCGCTCGAGCAGCGGCACGCCGAACTCGTTCTCCAGTTCCTGGATCGCCTTGCTGACCGCCGGCTGCGTGACGTGCAGCGCCGTGGCGGCGCCCTTGATGCTGCCGGCCGTCGCCACGGCCACGAGTGCGCGCAATTGATGGGTTTTCATGATGCGGAAGATATCACCGGAAGTTATTCATATCAAAATTAGTGAGTTTTTTGACCGGAAGCGTCTCTCTATGCTTGGCTGCGACGGTCGCGCGGCGGCCGATCCCATGGAGCCCCTCAATGACGCAGGAACTTGCTCACGTGCTCGCGGCGATCCGCGAGTCCGAGTCCCGATTTGTCGCGATCCGCCGCGACATCCACGCCCACCCCGAACTCGGCTTCGCCGAGACCCGCACTGCACAGCTCGTCGCGGAGCGGCTGGCGGAGTGGGGCTATGACGTGACGACCGGTGTCGGCGGCACGGGCGTCGTCGGCCGGTTGCGGCGCGGCGCGTCGGCGCGCACGCTCGGCCTGCGCGCCGACATGGATGCGCTGCCGATCCAGGAGGCGACGGGGCTGCCGTATGCGAGCACGGTCGCGCGCACGATGCACGCGTGCGGGCACGACGGCCATACGGCGATCCTGCTCGCCGCCGCGCACTATCTCGCCGTGCAGGGGCGCTTCGACGGCACGCTGAACCTGATCTTCCAGCCGGCCGAGGAAGGGCTCGGCGGCGCGAAACGAATGATCGACGAAGGCCTGTTCGAGCGGTTCCCGTGCGAACGCGTGTATGCGCTGCACAACGCGCCGGGCGTGCCGGTCGGCCATTTCGCGCTGCGCTACGGGCCGATGATGGCCTCGTCCGATTCAGTGACGATCACACTGACGGGCAAGGGGGGGCACGGCGCGATGCCGCAGCTCGCGAGCGACCCGATCGTCGCGGGCGCCTATCTCGTGACCGCGCTGCAATCGATCGTTTCCCGCAATATCGACCCGACGAAGCCGGCGGTCGTGACCGTCGGCACGTTCCATGCGGGTACCGCGCCGAACGTGATTCCGCAGGACGCGACGCTGCAGTTGTCGGTGCGGGCGCTCGACGCGGCCACGCGCAACGAAATCGAGGAGCGAATCCACCGGATCGTCGACGCGCACGCGCAAGCGTACGGGATGACCGCACAGGTCGACTATCAGCCGATTTCGCGCGTCGTCGACAACGATCGCGCTGCGTCGGATCTCGCGGTCGAGACGATCGCGGCGCTGGCGGGCGACGGCGCGCTCACGCTGTTGCCCGACGGCGTGATGGGCAGCGAGGACTTCTCGTGGATGACCGAATGCGTGCCGGGTTGCTACGTGCTGCTCGGCAACGGCATCGATTCGCAGGGCGGCTGTTCGGTGCACAACCCGCACTACGACTTCAACGACGCCGCGCTGGGCTGGGGCGCCGCCTATCTCGCGGGTGTCGCCGAGCGCTACCTGACGGTGGACTGACGCGCGCGGGGAAATGGCAGGGGAGCGGCGATCCGCTGGCACAACGATAAGGAACCCGAATGAAAAGACGATTTGCACTGGGTGCGGCCTGCCTCGTGCTCGGCGCCGGCAATGCGCGCGCCGTGCCGTACCAGGACGTGCTGCTCGCGGCCGTGCCCGAGTACAACGGCCGCATGACGGAAGGCGTCGCGCTGTACGGCTCGCTCGACATGGGGATCAACTACCAGACGGTCGGCGGCCGTTCGTTGTGGCAGACGCAGAGCGGCGGCGAGTGGACGTCGAAGTTCGGCCTGTTCGGCCGCGAGAACCTCGGCGGCGGCTGGCGCGCCGAATTCAATCTCGAGAGCGGATTCCTCGCGAACAGCGGCGCGCAGCAGGACGCACAGTCGACCTACAACAGGCAGTCGTGGGTGGGCCTGTCGTCGGACAGCTACGGGCGGCTGCGCTTCGGCAAGCAGATCGGCACGGCGCTGCCGCTGTTCATCGACGTGTTCGGCACGGTGGGCACGAACTCGGTGTATACGTGGCTCGGCGCGGCGGCCGTGCAGACGAGCCGCGGCGTCGGCTACAACTCGGATCTCGGCCCGGGCGCGACGCAGTTGCCGGCGCGGATCGACAATGCGATCACCTACCGTACGCCGATCGTCGCCGGCACCACGTCGCTGATGCTGATGCTCGCGCCGAGCAACGTCGCCGGGCGCGCGCCGGCGGCGTCCGCGCAGGGCGCGCTGCTGCAGTGGTACAACGGCACGACCTATCTGGCCGCGAGCTACAACCAGACGTGGGGCACCGATGGCGCGAGCACCGTGCGCAACGACCTGTACGGGCTCGGCGTCGTCCACGACACCGGTCGGCTCGTGCTGTCCGCGTCGTTCAACCAGTACGCGCCGAAGCTGGCCGGCGACGGCATCGCGCGCGTCTATACGGTCGGCACGATCGTGCCGTTCGGCGTCCATGCGATCCGCGCGTCGGTCGTCTATCGCGATACGTCCGGCGTGCGCGATGCAGCCGGCCAGCCCGCGAAGGATTCGGCGCTCGGCGTGATGCTCGGCTACGACTACCTGCTGTCGAAGCGCACCGGCCTCTATGCGCGGGCCGGCTTCATCCGCAACTACGGGATTTCGACGGTGCTGCTGAACGGCAATCCGTTGCCGACCGAGCCGGGCAGCACCGTGCCGCGCACCGGGATGACGCCCGTCACGATGTCGCTCGGCATGTACCACAACTTCTGATCAGGACCGCTCTCCGATGACCACACTGAATCGCACGGCCGCGATGCCGGCCGAGGCCGGTCGGCGCGCGACGCGTCGCACGATCGTCGCGGCCGCGCTCGGCAACGGGCTCGAATTCTTCGATTTCACCGTCTACAGCTTCTTCGCGGCGCTGATCGGCAAGCTGTTCTTTCCGGCGTCGAGCGAGGCGGGCGCGCTGATGCTGTCGCTCGCGACGTTCGGCGTCGGCTTCGTTGCGCGGCCGCTCGGCAGCGTCGCGATCGGCGCGTACGCGGACCGCGTCGGGCGCAAGCCCGCGCTCGTGCTGACCGTCGCGCTGATGGCGCTCGGCACCGGCATGATCGGTTTCGCACCGACCTATGCGCAGATCGGCATCGCCGCGCCGCTGCTGATCGTCGCCGGGCGTCTGCTGCAGGGGTTCTCGGCCGGCGGCGAAGTAGGCGCGGCGACGACGCTGCTGATGGAGTCGGGCGGCACCCGTCGGCGCGGCGAACTCGTGAGCTGGCAGATGGCGAGCCAGGGCGGTGCGGCACTCGCGGGCGCGCTCGTCGCACTGACGCTGTCGCGCGCCCTGTCGCCCGACGCGCTGCATGCGTGGGGCTGGCGCGTGCCGTTCGTGCTCGGCCTGCTGATCGGGCCGATCGGGTTCTACCTGCGGCGCCACCTCGACGATACGCTGCCGCACGCGGCGGCTGGCGCGGCGCGCGAGCGCGTGCGCATTCCGTGGCGGCAGGTCGTGGCCGGCACGCTGCTGGTGATCGGCGGCACGTCGACGATGTACACGATCGTGTTCTTCCTGCCATCGTTCCTGACGCTGACGACAGGCATGCCGGCATCGGTGTCGCTGCTGTCGGGCTGCACGGCGGGCATCGTCCTGCTGGTCGGCTCGCCGTTCGCTGGGCGGCTCGCGGACCGCGTGCGCCGCCGCAAGCCGCTGGTGCGCGCGGTGTGCATCGTGTCGACCCTGCTCGTATTGCCGGCGTTTTATGCGCTGCGCACCTGGCCGTCGGCGGTCACCGCGATGGCGGTCGTGATCGTGCTGATCGGGCTGATGACGCTGTCGAGTCCGGCCAGTTTCGTGATGATCCTCGAGGCGCTGCGCCCCGAGGTGCGCGCGATGTCGCTCGGGATGATCTACGCGCTCGGCGTGACGATCTTCGGCGGCTTCGCGCAACTGATCGTCGGCGAGATGTGGCGTGCAACCGGCAGCTTCTATGCGCCCGCGTGGTATGTGATGGGATGCGGGATGGCCAGCCTGGCCGGTCTCGCGTTGTTCAGGGAAGCAGCCGGCGGAGGCGGCGCGCGGACATGATCCGTACCGCGCCGCCGTCGGTACGCGCGGGTATGCGTGTCGAGCGGGTCGGCCACGGAGGCCGCAAGTGCCGCGGCTTCCGTTCGGTGATCGACGGCGAAGCGGCCGGAGCCATTGCGCCGTGCGAGCGGGCGGATGGCCTTTCCCGATGAATCGTCCGGGAGGGCCTATCGTTTTGCCGACTCCCGTCGAATCTGGTCGAGACCGTCCCGGTAAGTCGTCACCTCGAACCCGGGGAACCGGCGCTTGAACTTCGTGGAATCGAAGCGGTTGTCCTGCTCGTAGCGGGGCAGGAGTTCCCTGATCTCGCGCACCTGCCGGGAGAACATGCCGGCGACGATGAAGGCCCATTTCCCGACGACCGTATAGGCGGACGGTTGTCCGAAGGCCTCGCCGGCCATCGCGACGAATTCGCGGTAGGTCGGCCGGTCGTCGCAGCACGGCAGATGCCATGTCTGGCCGAACGCATCCGGCGTGTTGCCCAGGGCCGCGAGCGCGCGGCTCGCGTCGGGCGTCCAGATGAGCGTGCGCCGGGTGTCGTCGCGCAGCGGCACCCTGGGCTTCGCGCCGGCCTTGAGCTTGTCGATGACCAGCGCATTCGTGAAGCTCTGCGTCTTGCCGGGGCCATAGAACTCGGGCGCCCGCCCGATCAGGACCGGTATGTCGCCGCGCGCCATCTCCTCGAGCACCGCGGACGCCATGGCCGCGCGCACCTTGCCCTTGCGGCCCACCGGCGCGAAGGGCGTTGCCTCCGTCTGCAGCCGGTCGTCCTGCGGATACATGTAGGTGTTGTCGAAATAGGCGAAGCTGGCGCCTTCCGCCCGGCAGGCATCCAGCGCGTGCTTCAACATCACGGGAAACCGAGTTTCCCACAGATGCGTGTCGGGCGGCAGACCGGCGGTGAAATAGACGATACGGCTGCCTCGGATCGCCCGGGCGGTCTGGTCCGAATCCAGGAGGTTGGCCGACACCAGGTGGTCGGTGTCGTTGACCTTGCGCGGGTTGCGGCTTACGAGACGGATGTCGCCGTTGTCGAGTCTGCGCAATTCCCGCGCCAGTTCCGTGGCGATTTGCCCGTTTGCACCCAATATCGTCTGCATGTCGTCCGTCCTTGTGTGCCCGCGTCAGGTGTCGATGGACAGAAGGCTAACCTTGAAGGCGACTTCAATGTCAAATGGTGCGTTCGATCGGGGTCGCGTGGGCGTGCTCGTGCCGGCATGCCCGCCGCGTCATGGCCGCAACCGCAGCGTCACGTCCGCGTTCGGCGTCGCGCCGACTTTCTCGAGCGCGGCGACCGCCGCGTCGTTGCCTTGCAGGATGACAGTCTGCAGCGCGGTGCGGCCGAGCGCATCGACATGATCCGGATTCGCACCGTGCGCGACGAGGACCGGCAACATGTCGAGACGCCCGAACAGCGCGGCGAACGACAGCGCGGTTTCCCCGGCGTGGTTGGTCTGGTCGATCGGGCAGTGCGTATCGGCCAGCCTTTTCGCGAGTGCGGTCTCGCCCTTGAACAGCGCGCCCATCAGCGCCGTGTTGCCGTGACGGTCGCCGATGCACGGGTCCGCGCCGTTGCGCAGGAGAAAGTCGAGCGCCTCAGGCTGGTTCCGGTAGGTCGCGAGGATGACGGCGGTGTAGCCCTCCGGGGTCGCCGCGTCGATCGGGTAGCGTGCGTCGACGAGTGCCTGCAGGATATCGATGCGGCCGAGGCGCGCTGCGGCAAACCACGCGTCGTCGTAGCGGCGCAGGTCGGCGTGCGCGTCGGGGTGAGGCACGGCGGCGGGCGGTGCGATGGATGCGCAGGCCGTGAGCACGGCAATGCCTGCGATCGCGAGCGTGCGGGAGAGGGCGGTTCGGAGTCGGTTCATCATCGGCGATGCGCGCCGCGCGCGGCCGCGCGGCGCAATCAGGTGGGAAGGGACGCGAAGGCCGCGATGCCGGCCCTCGCGGGATGGCCCGATCAGTTCTCGACGAGCTGGTCGGCGAGCGACTTCACACGGGCGACGTCGGCGTGCGTGGCGCGCGCGAGGCGCGTGCCGTAGTCCGCGTCGGCCTTGTAGAAGTACGACAGCATCGTGTACTTGTTCGTGTCGTTCTTCACCCGGTTCAGGTCGCCCGACAGCGCGGTCAGCAGGTCCTGGCGCTCCTGCGCGGACAGCGTGCGGTAGTACTCGCCCGCCTGCCGGAAGTTCAGCGTCTTGCGGATCGCGGCTTGTTGCGTCGTGCCGGCGAGCGGCGTCTGGACCGACTTGTAGCGCGGGTTCTGCGCCAGTCCGCCCAGCGACGACGGCTCGTAGTTCACTTCGCCCTTGCGCTCGCTGAAGTTCATCGCGCCGTCCTGGTTGTTGTTCATGACGGGCACGCGCGGGCGGTTGACCGGCAACTGGTTGAAGTTCGGTCCGAGGCGATACATCTGCGTGTCGGCGTACGAGAACATCCGGCCCTGCAGCATGCGGTCTTCCGAGGGCTCGATGCCGGGCACCATCCGCGACGGCGCGAACGCCGATTCCTCGGTCGACTCGAAGTAGTTGTCCGGCACGCGGTTCAGCGTCATCGTGCCGACCTTGCGCTCCGGCACGCCGGCCCACACCTTCGTGTCGTCGAGCGGGTTGAAGTCGAACGCGTTGAGCTCGGACGGCTTCAGCACCTGGATGTAGAGATCCCACTTCGGTGCGTCGCCGGCCTTCAGCGCGCCGTACAGGTCGTTCGTCATCAGGTTCCAGTCCGCGCCGATCGAGCCCGGGATGTCCTTCGGGCGCAGCCCCTGCATGCCTTGCCGGCTCTTCCAGTGAAACTTCACGTAGGTGAATTTGCCGTCGGCACTGACGAACTTGAACGCGTGCACGCCGAACCCGTCCATGTGCCGGTACGAATCGGGCATGCCTTCGGACGAGTACAGCCGGGTCAGCATGCTGGTCGCTTCGGGCGTATGGGCGAAGAAGTCGAACGCGAGGTTCGGGTCCTGAACGCCGGTTACCGCGCTTGGCTTGTTCGCATGGACGAAGTCCGGGAACTTGATCGCGTCGCGGATGAAGAAGATCGGCAGGTTGATGCCGACGAGATCCCAGTTGCCCTGCTCGGTGTAGAACTTCACCGCGAAGCCGCGCGGATCGCGCGCCTGCTCGGGCGAGCCGCGCGAACCCATCACGGTTGAGAAGCGCACGAACACGGGCGTCTTCGTACCGGGCGTGAAGACCTTGGCCGTGGTCAGGTCGCTGAGGTCGGCGCTCGGCACGAATTCACCGAATGCGCCGGTGCCGCGGGCATGCACGACGCGCTCGGGGATGCGTTCGCGATCGAAGCGCTGGAGTTTCTCGATGAGATGCGAGTCCTGCAGCAGCGTCGGGCCGTTCGGCCCGGCCGTCTGGGAATTCTGGTTGTCGCCGACGGGCGAGCCGTTGTCGCGCGTCAGATCGGCAGCATGCGAGGATGAAGCCAGTGCGACGCAGGCCGCGGCAATCATGCTCTGCAAAAAACGATTCGCGGGGTGTGACATATCGATGCAGTTCCTTGATTAACGTGGGTGGTGAAGATCCCGACGACATTTAATCTTGTCGATGTGCGATAAACCAATTGAATCTTGCTAATTGCGCGATAGGGGGCTTTTTAATCAATATATATTCAAGATGACTAAATGATTTTAAAATTGCCTGGAAGGCCCGCCATATCGGGATGAACGATGCGATCGACATCGCGGATAGCCGATCTGCATATCGAACCAGTCCGCAGCGAGATGGCACTGTTCGGGTGACGGGCGATGCGGACGGTCGCGTGCTGCTGGGCGGACGGACATCGCCTCGACGCGCACGGTCATGCGTGACGTAACGCATCCATCGCTTGACATTCAACCTGACTTCAATCTTAGGATTTTGTCGCAAGCCTTTTAAGTCGTTGCCCGGTGCGCGGTGCCGGCCCGACCGATGATTCGAAACCGCGCTGGTTCATGTGAGGAATCGGGAATGTTCAAGCGTTGGTTTTTACGGCACTGGCGATTGGCCATCCTTGCATCGGTGTTGACGGGCGGAGTCGCCTTTGCGGAGGATGGCGCCCGAAACGAGGGCGTGGTGCAGCCGGGCGGCAGGATTCTGGCGGCCCTGACGCTGCACGCGTCTTTTCCTGCGTTGCGCAACGTCCCGTCGCGGTCGCGTCGGGCGACGGCGACCATGATCGACCGGAGCGACAGCTATTGGCGCCAGACGCGGGTGCAGACCAACCTGCTGTCGTTTGCACAGCGTCTCTTTCCGCGACACGTGAATCCGTCGCGCCAGTTTCAGAACGGGCTCGGTGCGTCCGCCTTGCTTCGCATGGACGTAGTCAAGGGCGAGCGACCGGCCCCGAACC
>NZ_JPGL01000094.1 GCF_000732615.1 Burkholderia paludis | reverse complement strand
ATGCCCCCGCCCTCCGCTTCCCCTTCGCCTGCGCCTGCGCAGCCACCCGGCGTCCTCGCGCTGTTCATCGCGTTCTCGCAGATCGGCCTGACCAGCTTCGGCGGCGGACTCAGCGGGCGGATGATGCGCGACTTCGTGTACGAGCGGCACTGGCTCGACGAAGAGGCGTTCCTCAACGGCCTCGCGCTGTCGCAGGCGCTGCCGGGCGTCAACGTGAAGAACCTCGCGATCTGGATCGGCTACCGGCTCGCCGGATGGCGCGGCGCGGTGGCCGGCTTCACCGGCATCATCGCGCCGCCGGCCGTGCTGATCGTGCTGTTCGGCATCGCGTTCTCGACCTTGACGCGCTTTCCGCTCACGCACATCGCGCTCGCCGGCGCGGCGGCCGCGGCGATCGGGCTGTCGATCTCGATGGCGATCACCGCCGTGCGCCGGCTGCCGCGCCGCGCGCTGCCGTTCGCGGTGATGGCGCTCACCTTCGCATCGGTCGCGCTGCTGCACTGGCCGCTCGTCTGGACCGTGCTGGTCGGCGGCACGCTGAGCGTCGCGCTCGAATACCGCCGCGCGGCCGCGGCCCCGGCCACGACCGGGAGCGACACGCGATGACCGCTTCGCAACGCTACGTCGCGCTGTTCGGCGTGTTCGCCCCGCTGTCGATCGCAACGATAGGCGGCGGACAGGCGATCATCGCCGACATCCAGCGGCAGGTCGTCGACGTCCATCACTGGATGACCGCCGCGCAATTCGTGAACGACTTCGCGATCGCGCGGATGGCGCCGGGCCCCGGCTCGCTGCTGGCGACGCTGATCGGCTGGCAGGTCGCCGGCTTCTGGGGCGCGGTGATCGCGACGCTCGCGCTGTTCGGCCCGACCGCGTTCCTGATCTACGGCGTCGCGCATCTGTGGCGCCGGCACCAGGGCGCGCGCTGGCAGATCGCGCTCGAGGCCGGCCTGCGCCCGATCGCGGCCGGCATGATCCTGGCGTCGGTGTGGGTGCTGATGCAGGCGCTCGACGGCGGCTGGGCCGCGCGCGCGATCGCGATCGCATCGACGCTGTGCGTGATGTATACGCGCGTTCACGCGCTGCTGCTGATCGCGGCGGGCGCCCTGCTGCTCGTCGGCGTGCACGCGATCGGCGGCGCATAGCGCACGCCGCCGTCGCCGCGCCGTCGCGCCGCCCGGGCGCGCGAGCGCCTAGCCGCCGCGAAACACCGGCGCGCGGCGCTCCGCAAACGCGCGCAGCCCCTCGTCGAAATCCGCGCCTTCGCACGCCTGCCGGCGCAACTCGGCGATCCGTTCGAACGCATCGGCCGGCAGCGGTCGCGCATCCTGCAGCACGCGCAACTGCTCCTTCACCGCATGCACCGCGAGCGGCGCCTTCGCGGCGATCGTGCGCGCGACCTCGAGCGCCGCATCGTCGACGCCGCCCGCGTCGGCCAGCCGGTTCACGAGCCCGTGATGCGCGGCGCGCTCCGCATCGAGCGGTTGCGCGCAGAAGAACATCTCCTTCAGCACGTGGATCGGCAGGTTGTCGTAGAAACGCAGCAGGCCGCTCGTCGAATACGGCAAGCCGATATTCGCGGGTGTCATCGCGAACCGCGCATCGCGCGCCGCCACCACGAGGTCGCAGCTCATCACGAGATCGACCGCCCCGCCCCATGCCGATCCGGCCACCGCCGCGATCACCGCGCCCGGATAAGTCCGTACGCGCCGCAGCGCGCGTTCGAGCGGCTTGCCGTATGCGAGCGGATCGCGATCGTCGGCCAGCTCGCGCAGGTCGTGCCCCGCGCTCCACACGTCGCCGCTGCCGTCGTTCGACAGGATCACGACCGGCGGCGGACGGCGTTCGGCAAGCGCGTCGAGACGCGCGACGAGCGCATCGAGCAACGGTGCGTCGAGCGCATGCCGACGCGCCGGATTCGCGAACCGCACGCGCACGATCCGCTCGTCGACGCTGTCGACCGTCACGCGCGATGCATCGTCCCGTTTCGTCGTGTCGTTCATTGCACGGCCTCCGCCACCGCGTCGGCCTGGAAGATCGTGCGGCCGGCCAGCAGCGCGTCGATCGCGTCGTCGTCGTAACCGGCCTCGCGCAGCACGTCGACGGTATGCTCGCCGAGCAGCGGCGGCGCATGGCGCGTGCGCGGCGCCGGCACGTCGTCGCCCATCCCGCCGAGCGGCGTGACGACCTGGCGCAGCGTGCCGAGCGTCGGATGCGCGACCGGCTCGACCAGCCCGCAATGCCCGAGCTGCGGATCGTCGAACACCTCGTCGAGCGTATTGATCGGCCCCGCCGGCAACCCGGCGTCGACGAAACGCTGCGTCCATTCGCGCTTGCCGCGCGTACGCAGCCGGCTTTCGAGCAGCGCCTTCAGCGCGTCGCGGTGCGCGACACGCGCGTCGTTGGTGGCGAAGCGCGGATCGTCCGGCAGCTCCGGCAGATCCAGCAACTGACACAGGCGCAGCCACATGTCGGACGTGATCGGCGCGAGGTTCAGCGGCCCGTCGGCCGTCTCGAACACGCCGTACGGCGCGATCACCGCATGCGCGTTGCCGGTGCGGCGCGGCACGTCGCCGAGGCTCAGGTAGCGCTGCCCGTGCACGCTCAGCAGCGCCACGAGGCTTTCGAGCAGCGACGTGCCGACATGCTGGCCGCGCCCGGTGCGCTCGCGCTCGAACAGCGCGGCCATCACGCCCGTCGCAACCCACATCCCCGAACTGAGATCGCCGATCGCGGTACCCGTGCGGGTCGGCTCGCCGTCGGGAAAACCGGTCAGGCTCATCAGCCCCGCGTAACCCTGTGCGATCTGGTCGAAGCCCGGCCAGTCGCGCAGCGGGCCGCGCGGGCCGAACGCGGTGACGCTGCCCATCACGAGCCGCGGATCGCGCGCGCTCAGCGCGGCATAGCCGAGCCCCATCGCGTCCATCGTGCCCGCCTTGAAATTCTCGATCACGACGTCGGCCTGCGCGACCAGGCGGCGCACCACGTCGAGGCCGGCCGGCTGCCTGAAATCCACGCAGATGCCGCGCTTGTTGCGGTTGCAGGACAGGTAGTACGTGCTCACGCCGCGATCGAACGGCCCCCATGCGCGGCTCATGTCGCCGTGCGGCCCCGACTCGACCTTGATCACGTCGGCGCCGAGATCGGCGAGCACCATCGAGCAGAACGGCCCCGACAGCGCGCGACTCAGATCGACAACCTTGATTCCTTCCAATGCCTGCATTCTGGACTCCTGATAGTAATGACTGGGTGTGGCGAGTATGCGCACGATCGCGGTGCGCCGCTCATTCGGGCAGCGTCTGGTGGCGCGTTTCGACGGCGAACGGCAGGATCAGGATGCCGAGCCCGAACACGGCCGCCGTCCACGCGACCGGCACGCCGAGCGAACCGTAGCCGTGTATCGCCGCGCCGAGCAGGAAATTCACGCCCGCGCCGATGAAACGACCGACCGACGCGTTGAACGCGAACGCGGTAGCCCGCACGCGCGTCGGGTACTGTTCGGGCAACCACAGCGAGAAGATCGCGAAGTTGCCGCCGAAGAAGCCGAGAAACACGAGCGACACCATGAACGCGGCGAGCCCGTTCGGCTGGTAGAACGCCCAGCCGAACGCGAACACGATCGCAGCGGCCATGCCCGCGAAATACACGCCGAGCGCCGCACGCCGGCCGAGCCGCTCGGACAGCCACGGAGCAACCAGGCAGCCGGCGATCGTCGCGCACGACAGGATCGCCGCGCCGATCGATGCGAGCCGCATCGCGCCGATGTGATCGATGCCCGCGCGCGCCGCCAGCGTGCTCACCGCGCTCGCCTCGTAGACGGAGCCGGCCCACAGCCCGACGATCGCGACGCCGACGAGGCTCGCGCTCGTCAGCGTGCGACGCCGGAAGGCCGGCGCGAAGATCTCGCGCAGCGGATGCGCGCGCCGTGCGTCGGCCACATCGCCGTCGCGGGCGTCGTGCCGGCGCCACTGCCCCGGCTCCTTCACGCGCATCACGGTAAACACCGCGAGCAGCGCCGGCGCGAGCCCGCACAGGAACATCGCGCGCCAGCCGTAGGTCGCGCCGATCGTGTAGTTCAGGCACGCCGCGATGAAGAAGCCGAAGTAGTAGCCCGTCTGCAGGTAGCCGGCGCCCATCTTGCGGCGGTCTTCCGGCCAGCTCTCCGCGACGTAGGTGCCGGCGAGCGCCCATTCGCCGCCGACCCCGATCCCGGCGATCAGCCGGCACGCGGCCAGCGCCCACACGTCGTGCACGAACGCGGCCGCGCCGGTGAACACCGAGTAGATCAGGATGCTCGCCGCGAGCGTCCGGACGCGGCCGAAGCGGTCGGCCAGCGGCCCCCAGATGAACGACAGCCCCCAGCCGATCAAGAACAGCGCGAACAGGATCGACCCGTACATCCCGAGATTCGCGGGCGTCGCCGCGATACCGGACGCCGGCAGCAGCTCGGTCAGCGCGGGAATCAGCACGAGCGCGTAGATCACCGAATCCACGCCGTCGAGCACCCAGCCCGCATACACGGCCCAGAAGCCCTTGACCTGCTCGCGCGTGAGCGGCGTGCGCCGCGGCTTCGCGCCGGCCGCCGGCGCGTCGATCGCCTTGAACATCTTCGTCTCCTTGCCGGCGAGGCCGGCGCTTTTGCCGCGTCCGGTCCGGGATGGCCGGCAGGCTGGCTCTTTTGTGAGACGAGTATAGAAACGCTATCGATCGGAGAAAAATATGATATTCATCTTGCTCGATCGGATTGTCTTATGGCTCGAATCGGGAGACGGTGGCGATGGACTTGAGGCAGTTGCGCTATTTCGTGAAGGTCGTCGAATGCGGCAACGTCACGCATGCGAGCGAGGCGCTGCATGTCGCGCAGCCGGCGGTGAGCCAGCAGATGCGCAATCTCGAACAGGATCTCGGGATGCAGCTGCTCGAGCGGAGCGTACGCGGCGTCGCGCCAACTGCCGCCGGCCGCACGCTGTACCGGCACGCGCTCGAACTGCTGCGCCAGGCCGACGGCACGCGCGAGCTGCTGCGCCGCGACGCCGAGACACCGCAGGGCCGCGTGACCGTCGGCATGCCGTCGAGCACCGCGCGCGTGCTGGCCATTCCGCTCGCCCGCGCGGTGCGCGACCGCTATCCGGGCATCATGCTGGAGCTGATCGACGCGCCGAGCGCGGATCTCGACACGCTGCTCGAACGCGCGCGGCTCGACCTCGCGATCGTTGTCGACGCGGTCGAGACGCGCGGCATCGCGCTTCACCGGCTGATGACGGAGACGCTGTACCTGATCACGTGGCCCGGGTTCCCGGTGCCGGACGATCCCGTGCCGCTCGACGCGATCGCGCGCATGCCGCTCGTGCTGCCGAGCGCGCCGAACACGATCCGCAACCGCGTCGACTGGGCGATGCGCGAGGCAGGGCTGTCGTACGGCATCAGCTTCGAGGCGAGCTCGACCGGGCTGCTGTTCGCGGCCGTGATGGCGCAGCTCGGCGTGACGATCCTGCCGTGGACGGCCGCGCACGTCGAGATCGAGGAGCGCAAGCTCAAGCTGTCGACGGTTGCGCACCGGCTGTTCGCCCGCGACCTGTCGCTGTGCTGGCACGATACGGCGCTCCTCAGCAACGCGGTGCAGAAGGTGAAGGCCGAGATCGTCCGGCTGTTCGACACGCTCGGCCGGCGGCCCGAATGGGCGGCCGGGCAAGCCGACGGTACGTGACTCGTGCCGTGCATGCGCGGTGGCGCCACGCCGCGCATACGAAGCTCGCCGCATCCCGGGTATCGCTGGCGCCGCCCCTTCTCCGCCGCGTCTGCCTCGGCGCCTTCGCCGGCATCGGGCCGGCAGCCTGCGCGCGGGCGCCCGCCGGGCGGCCATTGACAACGCCCCCCGGCGCCCCTTAACGTTGGGCCCATCTTGACCATCACCGGTTCAGCTTAAGAGGTTGTCGGCCCACTAGTGCTCGACACCTCCGCCTTCATCGAAGGCCTGCTGCTTGGCGCCGGCCTGTTCACGTCGGTCGGCCCCAAGGACGCCTTCGTCATCAAGCGCTCGCTCTCGAGCCCCCATCTGCTTTCCATCGCCCTCGTCTGCGCAGGCAGCGACGCACTGCTGATCGCGCTCGGCGCGCACGGGTTGTCGTCGTTGCTGGCGCGCCATCCCGGCGTGGTGTCGGCCGCGCTGTGGGCCGGTATCGCGTATCTCGCCGGTTATGGCCTGCTCGCGCTACGCTCGGCGATCCGGCGGCGACAACCGGAGCACGTCGACGGTCCGCGCACGGAAAGCGAACCTGCGCTCACGCGCACGGTGCTCGCGACCGCCGCCGTCTCGCTGCTCAATCCGTATGCGTGGATCGACACCGTGCTGCTGCTCGGCACCGTGATCGCGAGCCACCCGCCCGCCGCACGCGCGCCGTTTGCGCTCGGCGCGACGACGGCTTCGCTTGCGTGGTTCCTGATGCTCGCCTATGGCGCGCGTGCGTGCCGTGCGTGGTTCGCTCGTACGCTCGCATGGCGTGTGCTCGATTTCTTCGTCGCGGCGATGATGCTCGGCTTCGCGGTGCGTTTCGCGATCGACGCGCTTTAGGCGTCAGCGGCCCGCCACCGCGCGAAACACGTCGTGCGCGCCCGCATGAAGCTCGAAACCGATGCCCGGCGCTTGCGGTACGCGAGCGTACCCTCCGTCGACGCTGGCGCCGTCGGCCAGCCCGTTGAACGGATGGAACGCGAACGGATTGACTTCCGCGCCGCCGAGCCCGAGCGCCGCGACGACATGCAGCGAGAACAGGTGGCCGCCGTGCGGCCAGAACGCGTCGCGCCGCCAGCCGCGCGACAGGAAATGCCCGACGATCTGCAGATAACCCGGCAGCCCGTAGCAATGCACCGGATCGAACACGAGCACGTCGCGGTCGCTGCGCAAGCCGCCGTAGCGGTCGAGGAGCTTCGCTTCCGCGAGCGAGAACAGCGCTTCGCCGGCCGCGACCGAAGGCGCGTATCGCGCGGTAACGTCGGCCTGGAGCGGCAGGTCGAGCGGATCGCAGATGTCCTCGAACCACCAGAGGCCGAACGGTGCGAGCATCGCGGCGGCGGCGTGGACGGTCGTTGCGTCGTACAGGTTCATCGCATCGACCGCGAGATGCGAACTGTCGGCGAGGTACGCGGACGCGGCTTCGATGCGGCGCCGGTCCAGGTCGAGATCCGCCCCGCCGATCTTGATCTTCGCGTGCGTATGGCCGAGATCGGCGATGCGGCGCATCTCGTCCGACAGGCGCGCCAGATCGTCGTGCGGATAGCGGTAGCCGCCGCCTGCATACACGCGCACGAGCGGCGCGGCGACACGTTCGAGACGGTCGGCGAGAAAGCGCGCGAGCGGCAGGCCGGCGATCTTCGCGGCAGCATCCCAGATCGCCATGTCGAGCGCGCCGACGGCCACGCAGCGCTCGCCGTGGCCACCGGGTTTTTCACCGGCCATCATCGCGCGCCATGCGCGGAACGGATCGAGGTTCGTGCCGGCTTCGTCGGCGAGCGTGTCGGCGGCGGCCAGCAGACGCGGCGCGAAACGTTCGCGGATCAGGCCGCCCTGCGCGAAGCGGCCGACCGATGCATAGCCGTAGCCGGTCACGGGGCGGCCGTCGCGCACGACGTCGGTGACGATCGCGACGACGCTCGTCGTCAGGCCGCCGGATGGAATGGCCGGGTCGGCGTAGCGGGAAACGGGAATCGCCTGTTCGTGAATCGCGGTGATGCGCATGGTCGGGGTTCCGGTGAGGGCGGCCGGTGCGGGCGGAAGACGGGCGCGATGCGGCCGGTGCGGTGGGCGGACCGTTGCATCATAAGGGCTGGCGCGGTGGATTGCAGGGGGTGTCCGGCGTGGATGCGTGTGTTTCGAGGCGGGCTCCGGGCTCCTTCTCCTCATACTCGGCAGCAGTCGTCTGAGATCTCGACACGGGTCGCGCCGAACGCGAGAACTCGTCGCCTCTGCACGAAGGCCACCGAATCATCGACGCGGACAACCTCCAACGACGGATTCCAGCCAGACGCTGGCAACCGTCGCAGCGACGCCACCGCTCCAGCATCGATCCATGCCTGTTCCAATGCCGGCAGTCAGAATCCGACGCTTGCCATCTCTACCCAACCCCCTGTAGAATCGCAGGCTCTGCGGGCGTCGTATAATGGCCATTACCTCAGCTTCCCAAGCTGATGACGTGGGTTCGATTCCCATCGCCCGCTCCAGTACGGACAAACCCCTGCCACGCAAGGCTCTCAGGGCTCCTCCAAAGTCGCCGTACTCACACCTTCTACCCACAGCTGCTACTCACACCTGAGCTTGAATTTGGGCCATGGGGCGTTCCGTCTGCCGATCAAGACACCCAGGTTGCACCGAGACAAGAAATCCGGCGCGTATTTCAGAGGTGGCCCCACTCGCTCGGACAGGTTTCTGAGATTTTTAAGTGGAACGTCCGAGGCAATCATGCTGCCGATTTGATCGCAGGCAGCGCCGCGACCTATGCCTCATCCGGCGCCTGATCCGCCAGGCCGAATGGGGCCGTTTCCGGTTGTACAGCCCGATGTAGTCGCCGATGGGGCGCCGAGAATGGGCTGACCGACTCGTAGGCCTGCAGGGAAATCTCTTCGCACTTGATACTGCGCCACACCCGCTCGACGAACACGTTGTCACGCCAAGCCCCTTTGCCGTCCATCGACAGCCGAACGCCTCGACCCAGTGCGGCCTCGGTGAACGCGCCCGCCGTGAACTGGCTGCCCTGATCGGTATTCACGAAGTCGGGTAGCCCACAGCGGGCGAACGATTCTTCCAGTGCCTCAACGGCATACGTGGCTTCCATTCGGTAATCTGGTTCGGGTGAACATCGAACTGCTGCGCCGGCTCTGCCAGCGTGCGCTCGCCCTTGACCACAGCCAGCGCCACCTTCGCTTTGAACTCCGCTGAATGCGCGCGTCGAGTTCTCTTCGTCACTTTCTCGGTTCCTTTGCCAGCACTATCGCTGGCCCAGGCCCCGGACGTTGTACTTATTCGATTGTCCGGATTTGCGCGACCAACTCTTTGCAAGATTTATTATTAACAGGCGCCTCGTATAGTCGACGCATTCGTCACATAACACAATCACACCAAAAAATAAATTTCAACCACACACAAAATTCATTCAGGAAGACACATTTTATGTGCCCTCCTTTATATGCAACAGACTTAGAATGTTCCCGCCGCACTGGAGCTACTACAGTCGATCGTCACCGTCGCAGATGCCTCACCTGCTGGCGCAGAACCAGTAGAACCGCTAATCGTGACGGTAGAACTACTAGTCGCAGTCAGCTTTCCGATCTGTCCGGGTATGCACTGGACATTCACGGACTTCCCGTCGATCGGCGTCATCGTGATGTTTTCGCCACGCCAAATAAAGCTATAGGTTCTCACCGCATTGCTTTGCGGCACTGCATCTCCAGTAGCCGTACACGTCCCACCAGACGATGAAGAACATTGAAGCACGACTGTCGACCCCGTTGATTGTGCGTTTGCACCAAGACTCACACCAACCAAAAGCAACCCACCGAACAGAGAAGCAAAGGTCTTCATATTATCTCCATCATTAAAATAACCTAACAATATAGTTAGGAAGACCAATACTACCTCAGGATGATTTCATCATCAATTCCAGATCCGACACAATATTATCAACCACCGATCGCCAATCCCCGCGTTGAGTTTGTCGATATAATTTCAACGTATTCGGATACCATATTGACGTATCACGTGATCCCGCCCATCTCCAGTCGGTTCTAGCAGCGGACAGCAACACCCAGCACGGTACGCCGAGTGCACCGCACAGATGCGCCATCGATGTATCGACAGTGATTACTAGATCAAGCTGTTTCACAATTGCTGCCGTGTCATCGAAATTATCTATTTTTCCACCAAGATCACACACGGGCTGGACATTATGAAGCTCATAAATCTCTTTACGCCCGCGTTCTTTTTGAAGACTAATGTAACTAACACCCTTGACCTTCCAAAGTGGCGCGAGTATTGAAAAACTCGACAAAGATCGAAACATATCCGCTTCATGCTTCTGCGCCCCCTTCCAGACCAGGCCAACCCGCATCGATCCAGTCGGAATTTCCTTTCTCCACTTTTTTACTGAATTTTTTGAAGGGGAAATATAGGGTATTTTATTTGGCACACTATCAGGCCTTGTCTTCAAAATATATGGAAGACTAAATATAAGAGTCCAGAAATCGTAGCGATGGCGTCCGAGCTCCTTGACAGACGAAATCACCTCATCGACACCGGGAATTGACTTAAAAAGAGTGCGAAGTTCAGAACTACAGGCCAGAATTATTCGTCCCGCCCCGGCCTTCTTTAAAATTGCGACGTACCTCGCCATTTGTATTTCGTCGCCAAACCCTTGCTCACGTATAACCAATAGAGACTTTTTATGCAAGGCCTCCCCCTGCCACTGCCTAATATTTGCCGAAACAGAACGAGACATAAATTCGTTAGAAATACTGGGAAGTCGCCGTTCATTAGCCTCCCAACCTTCATCCCACCTTCCCATTTCAAGCAACAGCGTGCTAAGGTTGACGTGATGAAACGACTCATCGGGACAGATGGCAATGGCGTCACGATAAGCTTGCTCTGCCTCACCATGCCGACCCATACCTCTAAGCGCGACACCCAGATTTGAGTGTGCCAAATGATGCTGAGGATTTTCTCGCAATACAGACCGATAAACCTCCTCCGCATCTTTCAATTGATCAAGCTGATGCAGCGCAACGCCGAGATAATGAGCAAGCTCGACATCATCAGGACGGTCGACCATCACGCGGCGACACATCTCTATAGCATCTCGAAACTTCCTCAAATCAAGCAACAATCCAATTAGATTGTCTTGAATATCTTTCCGACGCCCATCGATCGATAAAGCCACCCTGTAGAGATTTTCCGCGGCCTCCGGCCACTGCCTTACCTTCCAATAAAGCGTCCCCAAGTTATTATATGAATCCACCCAATCGGATCGAATGTCAATAACTCTTTTCCAATAGCGCTCGGCCTCATCAAAGCTTCCCAGGCTATAGCAACACGCCCCCGCAAGATTCAAAATCTGAATATTATCAGGATCAGAATCCAGCAAGACCACTATGCTCTCGTACGCATCAGAAACATCTTTCTCTCGATATATGGAGAGAGCCAATTCGAATAGGGAAGATTGATCCGCGCTCATATTTATCAAATTAATCACAAATCAATAACGCACACGATAAATTCGAATGAAAGTGATCTAAAAATCTACACTCTTGCATTAGACTTCGAAAGCTTTTCTTGGAACCTGGCCTAGAAACGCGAAATAGGCATTTTTTGCTGACTTCACATATGGACGAATACATTTGGGTTGTGCTACACTAGCGGCCTATGCGAAGCAAGCATTTTTTGCTCGAAGTTCACGCAGTAGAGCAGATAAGTAGCTGATTTTAAATAGAAGTTGCGGTAGGTGGTTTACTCTTCCATCGCCCGCTCCACTTTCCGGCTGCATCGCAGCCTGCGCATGAGCCGCCTCGTCGAAGGCGGCTTTTTTGTACCATGTGCCGGACCGCCCGGCGCATCGCCGCGCGCAACGGGCCCTCGCCCGCAACCGAGCCTTTCTCTGTCACCGATGATGCACGACGACCCGAACGAAGCCGGCCTGCCGCCGCACGACGACGCCCTTCCCGACGAAACCGCCGAAGGCGCCGACGCAGTCAATCCGCTGCACCACCGCCGCATCCGCAGCTTCGTGACGCGCGCCGGCCGCGTGTCGACCGGGCAGCGCCGTGCGCTCGACGAATTCGGCCCGCGTTTCGTGGTGCCGTATGCGCCGGAGATGCCCGACTGGAACGCGGTATTCGGCCGCAGCGCGCCGCGCATCCTCGAGATCGGCTTCGGGATGGGCGCATCGACCGCGGAAATCGCCGCGAACCGGCCCGGCGACGACTTCCTCGGCGTCGAGGTGCACGAGCCGGGCGTCGGCGCGCTGCTGAAGCTGATCGGCGAGCAGGATCTGACGAACATCCGCATCATCCAGCACGACGCGGTCGAAGTGCTCGAGCACATGCTCGCGCCGGAAAGTCTCGACGGCGTGCACATCTTCTTCCCCGATCCGTGGCACAAGGCGCGCCACCACAAGCGCCGGCTGATCCAGCCGCCGCTCGTCGCGCATCTCGCGTCGCGCCTGAAGCCCGGCGCGTACATTCACTGCGCGACCGACTGGCAGAACTACGCGGAACAGATGCTGGAAGTGCTCGGCGCGGAGCCGACGCTCGAGAACACGGCCGCCGACTACGCGCCGCGTCCCGACTACCGCCCGGTGACGAAGTTCGAACGGCGCGGGCTGCGGCTCGGCCATGGCGTGTGGGACCTGGTGTTCCGCAAGCGCGCAGGCTGACCGCGCCGGCAGGCGCGCACGTCGCGCCGCCCCCGGACGACAAAACGGCCCGACCGGCATCTGCCGGTCGGGCCGTTTTTCATGGGCGGCAGGTTCGCCCCGCCGCGGGCCTCACGCCCAGTTCAGCCAGCCGCTGTACCCGACCAGCAGCACGAACAGCCCGAACGCGATCCGGTACCACGCGAACACCGTGAAATCGTGGGTCGCGACGTAGCGCAGCAACCAGCGCACGCACACGAACGCGCTGACGAACGCGGCGACGAGCCCCAGCGCGAACAGGCCGAGCGAATCGACGGTGAACGCCTGCCAGTCCTTGACGGTTTCATAGAGCGTCGCGCCGAAGATGATCGGGATCGCGAGAAAGAACGAGAATTCGGTGGCCACGCGCCGGTCGAGGCCGAACAGCATCCCGCCGATGATGGTCGATCCCGAGCGCGACATGCCGGGAATCAGCGCGAAGCACTGCGCGATGCCGACCTTGAGCGCATCGAGCGGCGTCAGCGCATCGACCGACACCACCCGCGGCGGCTCGCGGCGCTCGCGCTGCCGCGCCTCGGCCCACAGGATGATCGCACCGCCCACGACGAGCGCGAACGCGACGGGCACCGGCGAGAACAGCACGGCCTTGATCTTCTTCTCGAACAGGAGGCCGAGCGCGATCGCGGGAATCGTCGCGATCACGACGTTCAGCGTGAAGCGCCGCGCGTCGGGCCGGCCCGGCAGCCCGGACACGATGGACGCGATCCGCTGCCGGTATTCCCAGCACACCGCGAGGATCGCGCCGAACTGGATCACGACGTCGAACGTCTTCGCGTGCGAATCGTTGAAATTCAGGAAGCTGCCCGCGACGATCAGGTGGCCGGTGCTCGACACCGGCAGGAATTCCGTCAGCCCCTCGACAACGCCGAGGATCAACGCCTTGCAGATCAGGATCCAGTCCATCCGTGGCCCAACTCCGAAATGGTCGAACGAATGGGCCACCCTTGCGCGCGCGGCCCCCTACGGCCGCGCGCGGTCCGTCGTCATTTTTCGACGATCGCCACGCGTATGCCGTTTGTAAGAATCGTAATTGTACCGGGTTCGTAGTTCACACCGGCAAATTGCAGTTGTTCAGGCTTGAACGTGTAGATCGGATAGTTGGTCAACAACTGGGTCGCGAGCAGGCCGGCAGCCGCGCCGACCTGCTGCGCGTACATCTGCGCGTCGCCGTCGAGCGCGAGATTGTCGACGGCCGGCGCCTTCAGCACGACCGAGCGGCTCGACGCGTCGTAAGCCAGCTGGCCCGACACGGTGAACTTGCCGCTGACGGGCGCGCGCAGGAACGGGCTCGCGAAATGCGCGTCGAGCTGCACGGCGATGCGGTTCTGGTCGGGCAGCAGGCTGACGGCCGGGTTCGCAAGCGACACGTCGACGACCTGCGCGACCGTCTTCTGGTACGGGAACTTGCGCGCGACGGCCTTCTGCACGTCGCCGCGCGAGAACGTGTAGTGATCGGGGATGAACGGGAACGTCGACGCGCAGGCAGCGAGCGAGAGCGCCACGCCGACGGCGCCGACGGATGCGGCGAGAAAACGGCGCCGGCCAGCGGCGCAAGGGGCGGTCATGCTGAACACTCTCCAGTAGGCGACGGCCGCGTCGCGGCCTCGAGGCGCGTGAGCCACGCGAGCGCGTCGTCGCGGGACGCGCCGCACATGTCGGCGGCCGGTTGCAGCCCCGAACAGCAGGCGGGCCGCTCGGGCCGGCCGAAGATCATGCAGCGCAGGTCAGCGCCAAGCTGCACGCAGCGCACGCCGGCCGGCTTGCCGTCGGGCATGCCCGGAATCGGGCTGGAAATCGACGGCGCGATGCAGCACGCGCCGCAGCCGGCACGGCACGCGTGCGGCGGCTCGACCTCGGCGTGCGCCGGGCGGACAGGCATTTCGACGGACACTCGGCTCTCTCGAACGGACAACGACAATCGGTGCGGCAACCGGACGCGGCGTCCGGCGGCCCCACCCCGCATTGTGCCATCGCCGGCTGCGACGTTATTACACAATGCAGCCGAATCGCGCGTTTATATACTCGAAAGCATCTAAAAAGCGCGAGGCCGTCATGCGTCCTGGTTCTGCCGACACGATGTTCCGTCCCGATCTGCTCGCCAAATACGGCGCGAACGGGCCGCGCTATACGTCGTACCCCACCGCGCTGCAGTTCCGCGACGACTTCGACCCGGCGGACTATGCGCGCGCGGCCGGCGACCCCGGCGCGTCGTCGAGCGAACTGTCGCTGTACTTCCACATCCCGTTCTGCAACACCGCGTGTTTCTACTGCGGCTGCAACAAGATCGCGACCAACAACCGCCGCCGCGCGCGCCCGTATCTCGACCAGCTCAAGCGCGAGATGGCGCTGCAGGCCGCGCTGTTCGATCCCGCGCGCCCGGTCACGCAGCTGCACTGGGGCGGCGGCACGCCGACCTTCCTGTCCGACGACGAAACGGCCGAACTGATGGCCGCCACCCGCGAGCACTTCTCGCTCGCGCCGGATGCCGACGCCGAGTTCTCGATCGAGATCGACCCGCGCACGGTCACGCCCGCGACGCTGGTGCACCTGCGCAACATCGGCTTCAACCGGCTGAGCCTCGGCGTGCAGGATTTCGACCCGGCCGTGCAGCAGGCGATCAACCGCGTCCAGCCGCTCGCGATGACGGCCAGTCTGCTCTCCGCCGCGCGCACGACCGGCTTCCAGTCGGTGAGCGTCGACCTGATCTACGGGCTCCCGCACCAGACCGTCGCCGTGTTCGCGCGCACGCTGGAAACGATCATCGAGCTCGCGCCCGACCGGCTGTCGGTGTTCGGCTACGCGCACATGCCGCACCTGTTCAAGATGCAGCGGCAGATCGACGACGCGACGCTGCCGCCGCCCGAAACGCGCATCGCGCTGCTGGGCCTCGCGATCGACATGCTGACGTCGGCCGGCTACGTGTACATCGGGATGGATCACTTCGCGCGGCCGTCCGACGAGCTGGTGCGCGCGCAACGCAACGGCACGCTGCAGCGCAATTTCCAGGGCTACAGCACGCGCGCGGATACGGACCTCGTCGGCTTCGGCGTCTCGTCGATCGGCAAGGTCGGCGACGTCTACGCGCAGAACGCGAAGGATCTCCCCGCCTATGGCGCCGCGCTCGACGCGGGCCGGCTGCCGATCGCGCGCGGCGTACGGCTCACGCCCGACGACCGGCTGCGCCGCGACGTGATCACGCAGCTGATGTGCAACCTCGTGCTGCCGTTCTCGCATGTCGAAGTCGCGCACGGCATCCGCTTCACCGATCATTTCGCGCGCGAGCTCGACGCGCTGCGTCCGTTCGAGCGCGACGGGCTGCTGACGATCGCGCGCGACCGCCTGACGATCCATCCGGCCGGCCGGATGGTGGTGCGCAACATCGCGATGGCATTCGACGCGTATCTCGGCCAGACCTCGCAGCAGCGCTACTCGCGCACTGTCTAGGGCCGCCAGGGGCCCCGCCGGGCCCGCGCCGGCCGCACGCGCGCGGCCGGTTTGATACAGTGTGGGGCTTACGCTACGCCAGAACCCGCACGATGCGCACCACCAAAGCGACCCACGCGGTCGAACGCCTGAAGACCCGCTCCGGCAACCCGCAGTTCGCGGCCGTCGCGATGGCGGGCGGCCTTTTCTATCTCGTCGACCGCTCGGGCGGCACCACCGAGAAGCGCAGCGAGCCGCTGCCACTCGACGAGTTCGTCAGGTTCGTCGACGAATTCGGCCCCAAAAAGCCGCGCAAGGCGAGCAAGCTCGACCTCGCATTCGAGGCGCAGATCAAGAAGAGCAGAGGATAAAGGTCTGTTGCAGGCCGCCTGAAGGCTCGGCCGCCGCCCTGTTTGGTACAATCGTGGAGTTTATCTATCCCCGCTGATGGCCGACCAGGCTGCGTGACCACACCATGAATATCGAAAAAGCGCGTTTCAACATGATCGAACAGCAGATCCGGCCGTGGGACGTGCTGGATCTGGACGTCCTGGGCCTGCTGTCGATCGTCAAGCGTGAGAACTACGTTCCGGCCGAATACCGCGATCTCGCGTTCGCCGACCTCGAACTGCCGCTGCCCGGCGGCAGCAGCAAGATGCTGTTCCCGCGCGTCGAAGCGCGCGTGCTGCAGGAACTGGCGGTCAAGAAGCACGAGAACGTGCTCGTGATCGGCGCCGGCTCGGGCTACCTGGCCGCGCTGTTCGCGCATCGCGCGCAGCACGTGACGGCCGTCGAGATCGATCCTGCGATCGCGAAGTTCGCGGCGGACAACCTGCGCAACGACGGCGTGACCAACGCGGAAGTCGTGCTCGGCGACGGTTCGCGCGGCTGGGCCGGCAAGGCGCCGTACGACGTGATCTGCGTCGCGGGCGGCCTGCCCGTCGTGCCGCAGGACCTGCTCGAACAGCTGAAGGTCGGCGGCCGCCTGTCGGCATTCGTCGGCGGCCGTCCGGTGATGAAGGCGCAGATCATCACGCGCATCGACGACAAGCAGTACCGCGTCGCCGACGTGTTCGAAACCTACGTCAACCACCTCGTCAACGCGATCGAGCCGTCGCGCTTCAAGTTCTGAGCGGCGGAGCCTCCATGCAGATCCTGACGCCCGCGATGCTCGCGCAATGGCTCGGCGATTCGGCGCGCCCCGCGCCGGTCGTGCTCGACGTGCGCGAGCCCTGGGAAATCGCCACCGCGCACATCGCCGGCAGCGTGTCGATCCCGATGCAGCAGATTCCCGCGCGCAGCGAAGAGCTCGACGACGAAGCCGAAATCGTCTGCGTGTGCCATCACGGGATGCGCAGCGCACAGGTCGCGATGTTCCTCGAATCGCGCGGCTTCACGAAGCTGTACAACCTGCAAGGCGGAATCGACGCGTGGTCGCGCGACGTCGATCCGTCGGTGCCGCGTTACTGACCGTTCCGGTCGCACCCGACCGATTCGCCGAACGGGCACGCATGGCGTGCCCGTTTTCATTTCCGCGCACCATGTGCCGCCACGCGTCGTCGCCGGCCGGGCATGTCGCCGCCATCCGGCCGCATCGCTGACGCACGCCCGCACGAGCGCGGGCACGTCGCCCGCCTGACGCGCCTCCCCCTCCTCCCGGCCACGCTCGCCGCCCCCTGAGCGCAACCGACCGGCTGCCGACGCCATCCGTCGAGGTGCCGCGCACGCACCATGCTTGACCGCACGCCCCCGAATCGCGCATCGCGCCGCGCCAGATGCGTGCGGCGAACGCGGCGCCGCGTGCCGCCCCGTCACCCTGCACGCCTTGCGCCGCAAGGCATGGCGTCCATTCCCGATGCTCTGGCACGGTTCTTGTGTTGCCTCGTGAACTTGTACACAAGAGGGAATACGAGATGCGAGGATGGACGATTGCGGACTGGCTCGACGCCTATGTCCGGGGCGCCACGCCCGAAACCCTGCTCCGCGACCTGCTGGACACGCTCGCGGCACCCGATCCGGCCTGGATCTCCGTGGCGACGCGCGCGCAACTGGACGCGCAACTGGCGTCGCTCGCGCAACGACTCGCCGCGGCTGGCGGCGACCGGCGCGCGCTGCCGCTCTACGGCGTACCGTTCGCGGCGAAGGACAACATCGACGCGGCCGGATTCGCGACGACCGCCGCATGCCCGGCGTTCGCCTATACGCCCGCCCACGATGCGACGGTCGTCGCGCGGCTCGTGCAGGCCGGCGCGATCGTGATCGGCAAGACCAACCTCGACCAGTTCGCCACCGGCCTCGTCGGCGTGCGCTCGCCGTACGGCGTGACGGTCAACGCGTTCGATCCGGACTACATCTCGGGCGGCTCGAGCGCCGGGTCGGCGTCCGTCGTCGCACGCGGGATCGTACCGTTCGCGCTCGGCACCGATACCGCCGGCTCCGGCCGCGTGCCGGCCGGCCTCAACAACATCGTCGGCCTGAAGCCGACGCGCGGCGCACTCAGCAATACCGGCGTCGTTCCGGCCTGCCGCACGCTCGACTGCGTATCCGTGTTCGCGACCACGACCGAAGACGCGTTGCGCGTCTACGACGTGGCCGCGGCGCTCGACCTGGCCGACGGGCTGTCGCGCGCGGCGCCGCCCGCCGCCGCCGCGTGGCGCATGCCCGACGCGCCGCGCTTCGCGATTCCCGCCGCGCCCGAGTTCTTCGGCGACACGGCGGCCGAGCACGCGTTCGCGGCAGCGGTCGCGCAGCTCGAGGCGCAGGGCGCGACCTGCGTGCCGATCGATTTCTCGCTGTTCGACCGCGTGACCGCGCTGCTGTACGACGGGCCGTGGGTCGCGGAGCGCTATGCGGCCATCCGCGAATTCGCGGCCGCGCACGAGGCGGACATTCACCCGGTCGTGCGCGACGTGATCTTCCGTGCGCGCGAATTCTCCGCCGCGGACGCGTTCGGCGGCCTCTACCGCCTCGCCGACCTGAAGCGCGAAGCCGACGCGCTGCTCGCGCCATTCGACGCGCTCGTGGTGCCGACCGCACCGACCCACTACCGCGTCGACGCGTTGCTCGCCGATCCGATCCGCCTGAACAGCAACCTCGGCAAATACACGAACTTCGTCAACCTGCTCGACTGGAGCGCGGTCGCCGTGCCGGCCAGCCTGCGCGACGACGGGTTGCCGTTCGGCATCACACTGATCGGCGACGCGTGGCGCGAGCGCGCACTGGCGACCTTCGCGGGTGCGTGGCACCGCACGACCGAGCTGCCGCGCGGGGCGACCGGCGCGCCGCTGCCCGCCGCCACGCCCGGCGACGACGCCGGCCTGCCGCGCGATCCGGCGCCGGGCACGATCCGGGTCGCGGTCGTCGGCGCGCATCTGCGCGGCATGCCGCTCAATCACGAGCTGACCTCGCGCCGCGCGCGCTTCGCCGAAGCGACGACGACCTCGGCCGACTACCGGCTCTACGCGCTCGCCAACACCACGCCGCCGAAGCCGGGGCTCGCACGCGGACCGGGCGGCGCGCCCATCAAGGTCGAGCTGTGGGACGTGCCGTCGGGCGAGTTCGGCTCGTTCGTCGCCGGCATTCCGTCGCCGCTCGGCATCGGCACGCTGACCCTCGCCGACGGCCGCCAGGTGAAAGGCTTCATCTGCGAACCGCATGCGCTCGCCGACGCGCAGGACATCACCGCGTTCGGCGGCTGGGCGAACTATCTCGCCAGCCGCTGACCCGCCGCCCCGCCTTCACGCCCCCGACATCGAGACCCCGCCCACCATGTTCGATACCGTCCTGATCGCCAATCGCGGCGAAATCGCGTGCCGCATCGCGCGCACGCTGAAGCGCATGAACATCCGTTCCGTCGCCGTCTACTCCGACGCGGACCGCAACAGCCTGCACGTCGCGGCAGCCGACGTCGCGATCGCGCTCGGCGGCCAGGCCGCCGCGGACAGCTACCTGCGCGCCGACCTCATCATCGCCGCGGCCCGCGAAACCGGCGCACAGGCCATCATTCCCGGCTACGGCTTCCTGTCCGAGAACGCCGACTTCGCGGCCCGCTGCGAAGCCGAGGGCATCGCGTTCATCGGGCCGACGCCGCGCCAGATCGAGCAGTTCGGCCTGAAGCACGCGGCGCGCGCGCTCGCGCAGACGGCCGGCGTGCCGCTCACGCCGGGCTCCGGCCTGCTCGCCGACCTGGCGAGCGCGCAGCAGGCGGCGGCAGCCATCGGCTACCCGGTGATGCTGAAAAGCACCGCCGGCGGCGGCGGCATCGGGCTCACGCGCTGCAACGACGCGACCGAACTCGCTGCCGCGTTCGACTCCGTGCAGCGGCTCGGGCAATCGTTCTTCGCGAACGGCGGCGTGTTCGTCGAGCGCTTCGTCGACCGCGCGCGCCACGTCGAGGTGCAGATCTTCGGCGACGGCAACGGCAACGTCGTCGCGCTCGGCGAGCGCGACTGCTCGCTGCAGCGGCGCAACCAGAAGGTCGTCGAGGAAACCCCGGCGCCGCGCCTGCCCGAAGCCGTGAGGCGCGACCTGCTCGCGGCCGCGGAGCGCATCGGACGTTCGGTATCCTATCGTTCGGCCGGCACGGTCGAATTCATCTACGACGCCGCCGCGCAGGCGTTCTACTTTCTCGAAGTGAACTCGCGGCTACAGGTCGAGCACGCGATCACCGAGGCCGTGACCGGCGTCGACCTCGTCGAATGGATGATCCTGACCGCGGCCGGCGCCCCGCCCGCGCTCGATCGCGTGCCGCAGGCGCACGGCGCATCGATCGAGGTCCGGATCTACGCGGAGAACCCGCTGCGCAACTTCGCGCCGAGCCCCGGCACGCTGACGGAAGTCCGGTTCCCCGACGACGTGCGGGTCGACACGTGGGTCGAGACCGGCTCCGAAGTCTCCGCGCACTACGACCCGATGATCGCGAAGCTGATCGTGCGCGGCGACGACCGGGCCGCGGCGATCGACGCGATGGCGCGTGCGCTCGACGAGACGCGCCTGTCGGGCATCACGACCAACCTCGACTACCTGCGCAGGATCGTCGCGAGCGAAGGCTTCCGCGCGGGCGACGTGTCCACGCGCCATCTCGACACGTTCGCCTATCGCCCCGCCGTCGTCGAGGTGATCGAGGCCGGCACCTACACGACGATCCAGGACTATCCGGGCCGGGTCGGCTACTGGGATATCGGCGTGCCGCCGTCCGGCCCGATGGACGACTGGGCCTTCCGCGTCGCGAACCGGATCGTCGGCAACGTGCCCGGCGCGGCAGGGATCGAGACGACCATGCTCGGGCCGACGCTGCGGTTTCACGCGGACGCGCTCGTCGCGCTGACCGGCGCGCCGACCGACGCGACGCTCGACGGCGCGCCCGTCGCGTTCTGGGCGCCGGTGCCGGTGCGCGCCGGGCAGACGCTGCGGATCGGCAAGGCGACAAGCGGCTGCCGCACCTATCTCGCGGTGCGCAACGGCTTCGACATGCCCGTCTACCTCGGCAGCCGGTCGACGTTCGCGCTCGGGAAATTCGGCGGGCATGCCGGCCGCACGCTGCGCCCCGCCGACGTGCTGCCGATCGCCGATCCGGCGCTGCCCGCGACGGCCGACCTCGCACCGTGCGACGCGCCCGCGCCGCTGCCGGCGCAACAGGTGCCGCAATACGGGCAGCACTGGGAAATCGGCGTGCTGGTCGGCCCGCACGGCGCGCCCGATTTCTTCACGCCCGCGTCGATCGAAACCTTCTTCGCGAGCGACTGGGAAGTGCACTACAACTCGAACCGTCTGGGCATCCGCCTGAACGGCCCGAAACCCGAATGGACGCGCTCGGACGGCGGCGAGGCCGGCCTGCATCCGTCGAACATCCACGATTGCGAGTACGCGATCGGCAGCATCAACTTCACCGGCGACATGCCCGTGATCCTGACGCGCGACGGCCCGAGCCTAGGCGGTTTCGTCTGCCCGGTCACGATCGCGAAGGCCGAACTGTGGAAGGTCGGCCAGGTGAAGCCGGGCGACCGCATCCGCTTTCGCGAACTGACGTTCGACGAGGCGCTCGCGCTCGAGCAGCGGCAGGACGAGGCGATCCGAACCTGCGGCGCGCAAGCGGCCACGCCGCCCGCGTTTGCCGGGCGGCGCGGCTCGCCCGTCCTGTTCGAGGCCGCGGCCGAAGGCGAGCGCCCGAAGACGGTGTTCCGCCAGGCCGGCGACAAGTACGTGCTGGTCGAATACGGCGAGAACGTCCTCGACCTGAACCTGCGCTTTCGCGTGCATGCGCTGATGGAGGCGTTGAAGGCCGCGAACGTCGCGGGCATCGTCGAGCTGTCGCCGGGCGTGCGCTCGCTGCAGGTGCGCTACGACAGCCGCGTGCTCGCGCAGCGTGCGCTCGTCGCGGCGCTCGCCACGGCGGACGCGTCGCTGTCGGGCGTCTCGACGATGAAGGTGCGCAGCCGCGTCGTGCACCTGCCCATGGCGTACGAGGATTCGGCGACGCTCGACGCGGTCGCGCGCTACCGCGAGACCGTGCGCGACACCGCGCCCTGGCTGCCGAGCAACACGGAATTCATCCGCCGCATCAACGGGCTCGATTCCGCCGACGACGTGCGCGACGCGATCTACCGCGCGAGCTACATGGTGCTCGGGCTCGGCGACGTCTACCTGGGCGCGCCGTGCGCGGTCCCGGTCGATCCGCGCGACCGCCTGCTGACCTCGAAGTACAACCCCGCGCGTACCCATACCGCGGAAGGCACGGTCGGGATCGGCGGCGTGTACATGTGCATCTACGGCATGGATTCGCCCGGCGGCTATCAGCTCGTCGGCCGCACGCTGCCGATCTGGAACACGTTCCTCAAGAACCGGCTGTTCGTCGACGGCAAGCCGTGGCTGCTGCGCTTCTTCGACCAGGTCCGCTTCCATCCGGTCACGGAAGCGGAGCTCGACTCGCTGCGCAGCGACTTCCGCGAGGGCCGCCACGCCGTGCGGATCGACGAGGAGGAATTCGATCTCGGCGCCTACAACGCGTTCCTCGCGCGCATCGAGCCGGAACTCGACGCGTTCCGCGCGGCACAGCAGCAGGCGTTCGCCACCGAGGTCGCGCACTGGGCCGGCGACGCCGGCGCCACGCAGGCCGTCGACACGCACGCCGGGCCGGCCGCCGCGCACGATGCGCCCGACGCACCCGACAATGCGGCGATCCGCGCCGACGTCAGCGGCAACGTGTGGAAGCTGACCGCGGCGCACGGCGACACGGTCAGCACCGGCGACACGCTGATGATCCTCGAGGCGATGAAGATGGAGTTCCCGATCGTCGCGCCGCGCGACGGCCGGATCTCGGGCTTCCATTGCAGACCGGGTATGATGGTTCACGCCGGCGACCCGCTGGTATCGATCGTCTGACGGTTGCCCGTCATCCCCCCGCTTCCGGAATCCGACATGGTGGACAAGCACGCGCCGGCCGAGCCGGCCAGTCATCCGAGCAACCTCGCCGCGCAGATCTATGCGCGCCTGAAGGCCGACATCTTCGATTTCCGCCTGCTGCCCGGCGACCGCTTCAGCGAAGGCGACATCGCCACGCGCATGCAGGTCAGCCGCACGCCGGTGCGGCAGGCGCTGTTCTGGCTGCAGCGCGAAGGCTACGTCGACGTGAACTTCCGCAGCGGCTGGCAGGTGCGCGCGTTCGACTTCCAGTACTTCGAGAATCTGTACGAGGTGCGCGTGATGATGGAAACGCATGCGATCGCGCGCATCGTCGACACGGCGCAGTCGGCCGCGCTCGATCCGCTGCGCGAGATCTGGTGCGTGTCCGCGCGCAAGCGCGAACAGGATCCGGCCCGCGCCGCCACGCTCGACGAGGGCTTCCACGCCGGGCTGGTCGCGGCCACCGGCAACCAGGAGATGGCGCGCATGCATGCGGACGTCACCGAGCGCATCCGCATCATCCGCCGTCTCGACTTCACGAAGGCGCCGCGCATCGCGGCCACCTACGATGAACACGCGGCGATCCTGAAGGCGATCGCGGCCGGCGACGCCGCAGCCGCGCAGCAGCTGATCCGCGCGCACATCGCGGAAAGCCAGGCCGAAGTGAAACGCATCACGCTGTACATGATGCAGACCGCCCGCGAGCGCTACGCGGCACGCGCCAGCGCATAACCCCCCGCCCTCCCCGGATGCGTGCGTGCCGCGCCCCAACGTGGCGCAATGCACGCACCGACATCACCCCGCTTCACCCCCTCC
>NZ_JPGL01000093.1 GCF_000732615.1 Burkholderia paludis | reverse complement strand
CGCCGCCGCGCCCCGCCCCCCCCCCCGCCCCCGCCCCGCACCCCGCCCGCGCCGCCGCAGCGCAGCATCGAAATGCCGTTTCCCCGCCTTGACTTTCGCTCGCCCGAATACGATCATTCGCTCACATAAAGAGCAAATGATCGTATTCGACAGGACCATCAGGCACGAACAGGAGACACCGGATGAGCGAATCGTCCTCCGCCCGCGCGCCCGTGCTGCTGCACATCGGCGCGGGCTCGTTTCACCGCGCGCACCAGGCGTGGTATCTGCATCGCGTGAATGCGGCCGTGCCGGCCGGCGAACGCTGGTCGCTGACCGTCGGCAACATCCGCGACGACATGCGCGCGACCCTGGACGCGCTCGCCGCGCAGCACGGCGAATACACGCTCGAAACCGTCACGCCGCAAGGCGAGCGCGCATACGAGACGATCCGCGCGATCACGCGCGTGCTGCCGTGGTCGATCGACCTCGCCTCGCTGATCGACGCCGGCGCCGATCCGGCGTGCCGGATCGTGTCGTTCACCGTCACCGAGGGCGGCTACTACCTCGACGAACACGACCGGCTCGACGTCGCGAACGCCGATCTCGCGGCCGACCTGCAGGGCGCGCGCACGACGCTGTACGGCGCGCTCGCGGCGCTGCTCGCCGAACGCATGGAACGCGGCGCGGGCCCGCTCACGCTGCAGAGCTGCGACAACCTGCGCAACAACGGCGCGCGCTTTCGCGCGGGGATGCGCGAATTCCTCGAACGGCGCGGCCAGGCCGGCCTGCTCGCGTGGTTCGATGCGAACGTCGCGACGCCGAGCGCGATGGTCGACCGCATCACGCCCCGCCCGACCGCCGACGTGCGCGAACGCGTGCGCGCGGCCACCGGCGTCGACGACGCATGCCCGGTGATGGGCGAATCGTTCATCCAGTGGGTGATCGAGGACCGTTTCGCGGCCGGCCGGCCGCGCTGGGAGCTGGCCGGCGCCGAACTCGTCGACGACGTGCACCCGTACGAGGAAGCGAAGATCCGCATCCTCAACGCGACGCACAGCTGCATCGCCTGGGCCGGCACGCTGGCCGGCTACACGTACATCCACGAAGGCACGCACGACGCGGCGATCCGCCGCCTCGCGCACGACTACGTGACACAGGACGTGATCCCGTGCCTCACCCCGAGCCCGCTCGATCTCGCGCGCTACCGCGACGTGGTGCTCGAACGCTTCGGCAATCCGTACGTGCTCGACACCAACCAGCGCGTCGCGGCCGACGGCTTCTCGAAGATCCCCGGCTTCATCGCGCCGACGCTCGTCCAGTCGTTCGCGCGCGGCGCGGCTCCGGTCGCCACCGCCGTGCTGCCGGCGCTGTTCCTGCGCTTTCTCGAACGCCGGGCGCGCGGCCTGCTGCCGTACGCGTACCAGGACAGCGTGATGGACGAAGGCGCCGCCCGCGCGATCGTCGAGGCCGACGACCCGGTCGTCGCGCTGTGCGCGAGCCGCCCGCTGTGGGGCTCGCTCGCCGGCAACCCGGCGCTGTTCGAGGCGCTGCGCGCCGGGCTCGCGCGGGTCGACGCATGGCTCGCGGCGCGCTGACGCGCATCCGGGCGAACCTGCCTTGGCACGTGCACGGCCGCGCGGCTAAAGTAGCGGCTCCCCACTGACGGAACGGATCGCTCATGTATCTCGGCATCGACCTCGGCACCTCGGAAGTGAAGGTGCTGCTGCTCGCCCCGGACGGCACGGTCGTCGGCACCGCCGGCTCGCCGTTCACCGTGTCGCGGCCGCATCCGCGCTGGGCCGAGCAGCATCCGGACGACTGGTGGCAAGGCACGCTCGCCGCGCTCGCCGCGCTGCGCGCACGGCATCCGCAGGCGTTCGCGCAGGTGCGCGGCATCGGCCTGTCGGGCCAGATGCACGGCGCGGTACTGCTCGGCCGCGACGACCGCGTGCTGCGCCCCGCCATCCTGTGGAACGACATGCGCAGCGCCGACGAATGCGCGCTGCTGACCGAACGCGCGCCCGATCTCCACGCACTGGCCGGCAATCTCGCGATGCCGGGTTTCACCGCGCCGAAACTGCTGTGGGTCGCGAAACACGAAGCCGACGTGTTCGCGGCGACCGCGTGTGTGCTGATGCCGAAGGATTACCTGCGGTACCGGCTCACCGGCGCGAAGGTGTCCGATCCGTCGGATGCGGCCGGCACGCTGTGGCTCGACGTCGCGCGTCGCGACTGGTCCGATGCGCTGCTCGCCGCGTGCGGGATGACGCGCGCGCAGATGCCGCGCATCGTCGAAGGCAACGCACCGTCCGGCACGCTGCGCGCCGACGTCGCGCGCGAGCTCGGGCTGTCCGAGGCGGTCGTGGTGGCCGGCGGCGGCGGCGACAACGCGACGAGCGCGCTCGGCATCGGCGCGATCCACGCGGGCGACGGGTTCGTGTCGCTCGGCACGTCGGGCGTGCTGAGCGTGGTCGGCGACCGCTTCATGCCGAACCCCGCATCGGCCGTGCATGCGTTCTGCCATGCGATTCCCGACCGCTGGCAATTGATGAGCGTCGTGCTGTCGGCCGCGAGCTGCCTGCGCTGGGTCTGCAAGCTGACGGGCACCGACGAGCCCGCGCTGCTCGCCGAGGTCGAGGCGCTCGACGCCGACGCGCTCGCGACGGCCCCGCTGTTCCTGCCCTACCTGTCCGGAGAGCGCACGCCGCACAACGATCCGTATGCGCAGGGCGCGTTCTTCGGGATGACGCACGCGACCGAACGCGCGCATCTCGGCTACGCGGTGCTCGAAGGCGTGACGCTCGGCCTCGCCGACGGCCTCGACGCGCTGCATGCGGCCGGCGTCGAGACCGACCAGCTGTCGCTGATCGGCGGCGGCGCGCGCAGCGCGTTCTGGGCGCAACTGATCGCCGATGCGCTGAACGTGCGCACGCGCCAGATCGGCGGCGGCGAAACGGGCGCGGCGCTCGGCGCGGCGCGGCTCGGGTGGCTGGCCGTCGGCGGCGATCCGCAGGCGGTGCTGACCAAGCCGCCCGTGCGCGCCGAATACGCACCGCACGCCGCGCGCCATGCGCTGCTGCGCGAACGCCTCGAGGCGTTCCGCTCGCTCTACCGTCACGTACGGCCGCTGTACGAGCCGTCGCGCGCACGGCTCGCATGAGCACCGCAGGTCGTGCGCGCCGGCCGGGGGCCGCGCGCGCGACATGCGGTACAGTGGATGCCGTCATGCGGCCCGCCGGCCGGGCCTGATCCGAACCGAATCGCTATCGTGTCCAAGTCCTCAGAAAAACTCGATCTCGCTACGCGTGCCGCGTGGCTCTACTACGTCGCGGGCGACACGCAGAACGAAATCGCCGAGAAACTCCAGGTATCGCGGCCCGTCGCGCAGCGCCTCGTCGCGTTCGCGGTCGAGAAGAACCTGATCCGCGTGCGCGTCGATCACCAGCTCGCCGACTGCCTCGATCTCGGTGCGCAGTTGTCGAAACGCTATGGCCTCGCGATGTGCGAGGTCGTGCCTGTCGATGCGGACGCGCCCGAAGCGATCGACCGCAAGCTCGCGGTCGCCGGCGCGCAGGTGATGGAGCGGTACCTGAACGAGACGCGGCCGATGGTGATCGCGGTCAGCAGCGGCCGGACGCTGAAGGCCGCCGTCGCGCAGATCGCGCAGATCGACCGCCGGCAGCACCGGCTCGTGTCGATGGTCGGCGCGATCGCGGCCGACGGTTCGTCGAACCGCTACGACGTCGCGCAATACATCTCCGAGAAAACCGGCAGCAAGCACTTCCTGCTGCCCGCGCCGCTGTTCGCCGACAGCGCCGCGGAACGCGCGCAATGGTGCAATCACCGGCTGTACCGGATCGTCGAGGCGCTGTCGGGCAAGGCCGACGTCGCGTTCGTCGGGATCGGCAACATCGGCCCGCACTGCCCGCTCTACGAAGACGGCTTCATCACCGAACAGGAGCGCGACGAGATGACCGCGCTCGGCGCGGTGGCCGAGCTGCTCGGCGTGCCGATCGACGCGCAGGGCCGGCTGGTCGACGTGTCGACCAGTGCGCGCGTGACGAGCGTGTCGCTCGCCACGCCGCCGAAGCGCCCGACCATCGCGTTCGCGGGCGGCCCGAAGAAACGCGATGCGGTGATCGCCGCGCTGCGCGGCGGCTGGCTGTCGGGGCTCGTCACCGACGAAACCTGTGCGCGGGCGGCGCTCGACGCGAAGGCGGCCTGACGCTGCAACCCCGCCCCTGGCCGGGCTCAGGCCGCGCGCGGCGCCGGAAACGCATGCCGGCTGGCGCGCCATGCGCCGACCCATGCGGCCGCCAGCAGTACCACGAGCACCCACGGAATCGCGCCCGCGCCCGTTGCGCCGAGCAGCATGCCGCCCGCGATTCCCCCTCCCGCGATCGCGAGATTCCACACCGTCACGAGCATCGACTGCGCGACATCGGCCGCCTCCCCCGCCGCGTTCGCGGTGGCCGTCTGGAACAGCGTCGGCGCGCCGCCGAACGCGAGCCCCCACAGCACGACACCCGCATAGACGGCCGCCATCCCGGAACCGGCGCCGAGCATCGCCGCCGCGAGCGCGAACAGCACAATGCTGGCAAGCGTCAGCCGTCGCTGCGCGGCACCGATCCAGGCGCCCGTCAGCGCGATGCCGGCCAGCGACGCGAGGCCGAACACGAGCAGCACCGCATCGACCTGCGCCCCCATCCGCACGCCCGCGAGAAACGGCGCGACATACGTGTACAGCATGTTGTGCGCGAGCACGTAAGCGAACATCACGGTCAGCACCGGCCGCACGCCGGGCAGCGTCATCACGCCGAACACCGGCTCGCGCGCGCCGGCCGGCTGCCCCGGATAGTCGGGCACGCGCGCGCGGATCCAGCCGATCAGCAGCAGCGCCGCGACCGTGATGCCCGCGAACGCGACGCGCCAGCCGAGCGCCGCACCGAGCGCGGTGCCGGCCGGAATGCCGATCGACATCGCGACCGGTGCGCCCAGCATCGCGACCGCGATCGCGCGGCCGCGCAGCGACGCATCGACCATCCGGCTCGCATAGCCGGCCAGCAGCGCCCACAGCAGCCCGGCCGCCATGCCCGCGACAAAACGCGCGGCGAGCGTGAGCGCGTAGTACGGCGACACGGCCGTCAGCGCATTCGACACGACGAAGCCGGCCAGCGCCGCGAGCAACAGGCGGCGCCGGCGCATCGCGCGCGTCGCCGCGACGAGCGGAATCGCCGCGACGATCGAGCCGAGCGCATACACGGTCACGAGCTGGCCGATCAGCGCCTCGGGCACGCGCAGGTCGACGCTCATCAGCGGCAACAGGCCGGCCGGCAACGCCTCGGTCAGGATCGTGATGAAGCCGGCCGTCGCCAGCGCCAGCAAATTCGCGACCGGCAGGCGCGCGCCCGCCTGCGGCGGCCGGGCGCAAACCTCGTCGCCGGTCGACGTGCAGTCGATCATGCCGCGCTCCCGGTATCGACGCCGTAGACCGCATCGCGCACGTCGATCACGATCCGCCCGTGCATGCCCTCGTACAGCGTATTGGTCAGCGCGACGACCGTGAGCCCGGCGGCGCGGTCGACGAACCACGCGTGCCCGTACGCACCGCCCCAGCGCCAGGTGCCGACCGACTCCGGCGACTGCGCGGCGACCGGATCGTGCAGCACCGAAAAACCGAGCCCGAAGCCGAAGCCGGGCGCATCCGGTAGCGCGTGCGCACCCGGCTGGATACGCGCCATTTCGTCGATCCATGCGCGTTCGAGCCAGCCGTCCCGGCCCGTGCGCAGCGCATCGAGCAGGGTCATGCAATCGCGCGCGGTGCCGACCATCCCCGCGCCGCCCGACGGCCACGCATCGGCGTCGAACGCGCGCGCCGGCTCGAAGCGGATGCCGATCGTGCCATCGAACACCGGCACGAGATCGGCGTCCGCCATCCGGCGCGGCGCGCCCGCCGTGCTCACGTAAGGCGTCGCGACGCGGGTGGCGTCGTGCGCGACGAATCCGGTGTTGGTCATCGTGAGCGGCGTCGTGACGAGCGCGGCCACCGCGTCGGCCAGCGGCCGCCCGTCGACCGCCTCGATCAGTGCGCCGACCACGTCGATCGCGAGCGAATAACCCCACGACGTGCCGGGCGCGAACTGCAGCGGCACGCTGGCGATGCGCGTCAGGTTCTCGGCAAGGGACAGACCCGAGCGGTCCATCCCGTCGGACACGCCGGCACGCGCATACGGCCCCGCGCCGTCGGCTTCGAGGAACCGGTAGCCGAGACCGGCCGTATGCGACAGCAGATGACGCAACGTGATGACGGCGGGCGTGCCGTCGGGCAGCGCCGGGCGGAACGCGGGCAACCAGCGCGCGACCGGCTCGTCGAGGGCGATGCGCCCCGCCGCGACCAGCCGCATCGCGGCGGCCGTGACGATCGGCTTGGTGACCGACGCGAGCCGGAACAGCGTGTCCTCCCGCATCGGCGTACCGGCTTCGCGATCGGCAAGGCCGACGGCGCGCGCGTGGCGCAGCTCGCCGTGCCGCGCGACCAGCACGACCGCGCCGACCATGCGCTCGTCGGCAAGCGCGCGATCGAGCACCCGGTCGAGCCGGTCGCGCAGTGCGGAATCCGGTTCCGCCTGGAACGCGGTAGCAGGCAGGGATGACATGGCGTGACCTCATACGGTGAAGAAGCGTTCATCGTAGGGAGCCGACGCAGTAAGAAAAACCGGGTTAGAGTTCCGGACAATCCGGACGCTGGCGTCCGCAATCGGATACGTGCATGGAAAATCTCGGCGGCTTCGTCGTGTTCGTTCAAGTCGCGGAAACGCGCAGCTTCGTCGCGGCCGGACGCGCGCTCGGGCTGTCGGCGTCGGCAATCGGCAAGCGCATCGCGCGGCTCGAGGCGCGCCTGAGCGTGCGGCTGTTTCACCGCAGCACGCGCAGCATCACGCTGACGGCCGAGGGCGCGCGCTTTCTCGAACGGTGCCGGCGCGTGCTCGCCGAACTCGACGCGGCCGAGCAGGAACTGACGCACAGCGCCGGGGCGCCGCGCGGGCGGCTGCGCGTGAGCCTGCCGACGATCGGCACGCTGCTGCTGCCGGTGCTCGCCGATTTCATGGCCGCGTATCCGGAAATCGAACTCGACATCGATTTCAGCGACCGCCTCGTCGACGTCGTCGACGAAGGGTTCGACGCGGTGCTGCGCACCGGCCAGCCGTCGGATTCGCGGCTGTCGTCGCGGCTGCTCGGCCATTTTCGCCAGCACCTCGTCGCGTCTCCCGCCTATCTCGACCGGCACGGCACGCCACGCACGCCGGCCGATCTCGCGCAGCACCGCTGTCTGCATTACCGCTTCCCGAGCAGCGGCAAGCTCGAAATCTGGCCGCTGCGCGTGCCGCGCGCGGGCGCGCCGCCGGAGGTGCCCGTCTCGATGGTCAGCAACAGCGCGGAAGCACGCCTGTGCTTCGCGCTGCGCGGGCAGGGCATCGCGTGCCTGCCCGTGTTCTTCGTGCGCGACGCGCTCGACGACGGCACGCTGCGCGCGGTGCTCGACGAGCATGTCGCGAGCTGCACGCCGATCTACGTGCTGTGGCCGTCGGGCCGCCACCCGACGCCCAAGCTGCGCGCGTTCGTCGACTACATGGCCGCGCACCTGCCGCTGTGAGCGCGGCCGGCCGTCACGCGGCCTTCGCGTGCACGCCCAGCCGGCGGAATGCCTGCCCGTGCTCGTCGAACAGGTGGCAATGCTCGGCTTCCGCGTGCACGTGCAGCGCCTCGCCGGTGCGGTACGTGTCGAGCGGCGGAATCCGCGCGATCAGCCCGTCCGGCGCGACGGCCGACTCCGCATACAGATACGCGGCGTCGCCGAGCGACTCGACGGCCATCGTCCGCGCGGCCACGCCGGCAGCCGCGGCCCCGACCTTCAGATGCTCGGGCCGCACGCCGACCGTCACCGCCGCGCCGCGCTGCAGCCCCGCTGCTTCGACCGCGGCGCGCTGCGTCTCGCCGCTGTCGAAGCGCACGAGCACGCCGCCCGCATCGACCGACTCGACCGTGCCCTTCAGGAAGTTCATCTTCGGCGAGCCGATGAAGCCCGCGACGAACTGGTTCGCCGGCGCGTGATACAGCGTGTTCGGCGTGCCGACCTGCTGCACCGCGCCGCCCGACAGCACGACGATCTTGTCCGCGAGCGTCATCGCCTCGACCTGATCGTGCGTCACGTAGATCATCGTCGTCTTCAGCTCGTCGTGCAGCCGCGCGAACTCCAGCCGCATCTTCACGCGCAGCGCCGCGTCGAGGTTCGACAGCGGCTCGTCGAACAGGAACACCTTCGGCTTGCGCGTGATCGCGCGGCCGATCGCGACGCGCTGCCGCTGCCCGCCCGACAGCTGCTTCGGCTTGCGATCGAGCAGATGGTCGATATGCAGGATCTTCGCGGCCTGCTTCACGGCCTGGTCGATCTCGGGCTTCTTCGCGCCCGCGAGCTTCAGGCCGAACGCCATGTTGTCGTACAGCGTCATGTGCGGATACAGCGCATACGACTGGAACACCATCGCGATGCCGCGCTTCGCGCTCGGCACGTCGTTGACCTTCGCGCCGTCGATCAGCAGGTCGCCGCCCGAAATGTCCTCGAGGCCCGCGATCATCCGCATCAGCGTGGATTTTCCGCAGCCGCTCGGGCCGACGAACACGACGAATTCGCCGTCGGCGATGTCGAGGTTCACGTTGCGCAGCACTTCGGTCTCGTCGTAGCGCTTCGCGATGTTGCGCAGGAGCACGCTTGCCATGGTCTGTCTCCGTTCGTTCGTGATGCGCCGCGTCGAACGCGGCGCCCAATCCTTCGTAGTGGCTAGCCCGGCAGCACCGCGCCGGTCGCCTGCCAGCGCGCGACGTAGCCGGGCAGCTCGTGCATGTCGTCGAATACGTGACGCGCGCCGATCCCGCGCAGCGCGTCGATCTGCGCGGCCGACGCATGCCCGCCGCCGATGAAGCCGAGCACGGTCATGCCGGCCGCGGCCGCCGCCGTGATGCCGGTCACGCTGTCCTCGACGACCAGGCAGTGCGCGGGCGCCACGCCGAGCGCGCGCGCGGCCGCGAGATACACGTCCGGCGCCGGTTTCGGCCGCGCGACGGCATCCGCGCAGAACAGCCGGTCGCCGAAGAAGCGCGCGAGCCCGGTGCGTGCGAGTGCGGCCTCGACGTAGGCGCGGTAGCTGTTGCTCGCGCAGGCGGTCGTCAGCGCGATCTCGGCCAGCGCCGTGTCGATGCCGTCGACCATCGGCGCGTTGACGGCCGCCGTCTCGACCGCCGCGCGAATCGCGACGATGTCGTCGTTCGTCAGCGTGCGGCCGAGCGCGTCGCATGCGCCGGCCAGCACGCGCTCGATGCGCAGCCCGAGCAGCGGCATCACGGCCGGCCGCGACGCCACGCCCGGCCAGCGTGCGTCGAGTTCGCGCACGAGCACGTCGGCGGCCACCGCCTCGCTGTCGATCAGCACGCCGTCGCAGTCGCAGATCAATACGTTCGCCCCCTGGCCGGCCGCGCTCATTTGACGGCTCCGAACGTGAGCCCGCGCACGAGCTGCTTCTGCGACAGCCAGCCGACGATCAGGATCGGCGCGACCGCGAGCAGGGACGCCGCGGACAGCTTGGCCCAGAACAGCCCCTCGGGGCTCGAGTACGACGCGATGAACACGGTCAGCGGCGCGGCGTTCGAGCTCGACAGGTTGATGCTCCAGAACGCCTCGTTCCACGACAGGATCACGAGCAGCAGCGCGGTGGACGCGAGCCCGGGCAGCGCCATCGGCATCAGCAGGTAGACGATCTCCTGCCACGTCGACGCGCCGTCGATGCGCCCGGCTTCGAGAATGTCCCGCGGGATCTCGTTGAAGTACGTGAAGGTCATCCACACCGCGATCGGCAGGTTGATCAGCGTATAGACGATCACGAGCCCCGACACGCTGTCGAGCAGCCCCGCGTTCTTCCACAGCAGGTAGATCGGCACGAGCACCCCGACCGACGGCATCATCTTGGTCGACAGCATCCACAGCAGCACCTTCTGCGTGCGCCGGGTCGGGAAAAACGCCATGGCATACGCGGCCGGTACGGCGAACAGCAGCGAGATCACCGTGACGCCCGCCGAGATCAGCACCGAATTCCACGCGAACGCGAAGTAGTTGCTGCGCGCGAACACCTCGCGAAAGCTGTCGAGCGTCGGCACGAAGAACAGCGTCGATGCGTACGCCTGCTGCTCGGTCTTGAACGCGGTGATCGCCATCCAAAAGATCGGGAAGAACAGCAGCAACGCGATCAGCCACGCGAGCAGGCCGGGCAGCGCGCGCCGCGCGAGGTCGAACACGGCCGGCGTGCGCCGGCTTGCGAAGGTCAGGTCGCTCATTTCTCGTACTCTCCCTTCAGGTTGCGCGCGAGCATCCGCACGAGGAAGAACGACACGACGTTCGCGACCACGACGGCGATGATGCCGCCCGCGGACGCGAGGCCGACGTCGAACTGCTGCAGGCCCAGCGCATAGATCAGGTACGACAGGTTGGTCGTCGCGTCGCCGGGGCCGCCGCCGGTCGTCGTGTAGATTTCCGCGAAGATCGACAGCAGGAAGATCGTCTCCATCATCACGACCACGGCAACCGCGCGCTTCAGGTGCGGCAGCGTGATGTAGAAGAACATCGCGACCGCGCCCGCGCCGTCGATACGCGCGGCTTCCTTCTGCTCCTGGTCGAGCGACTGGATCGCGGTGAACAGGATCAGGAACGCGAACGGCAGCCACTGCCACGCGACGATGATGATCACGGCGGTAAGCGGGTAATCGGCGAACCAGTCGATCGGCGTCATCCCGAGCGCGCGCATCGCGTTCGCGACGAGCCCGTACACCGGGTGCAGGATCATGTTCTTCCAGATCAGCGCGGACACCGTCGGCATCACGAAGAACGGCGCGATCGCGAGCAGGCGCGCCACGCCCTGCCCGTAGAACTTGCGGTCGAACAGCACGGCCATCAGCACGCCGCCGATCACCGTGATCGCGAGTACCGCGCCTATCAGCACGAGCGTGTGCCAGATCGCGGGCAGGAACGACGGATCGGTCGCGAGGAAGCGGTAGTTGTCGAGCCCCGCGAACCCCTTCACGTCGGGGTTCAGCAGGTTGTAGCGCGAGAACGAATACCAGATCGTCATCGCGAGCGGAATCGACATCCACAGCAGCAGCACCGCGACGGACGGCGAGACGAGCCAGCTCGCGCCGCCGCGCGCGCGGCGCGGCGCGCCGGGCGGCGACGACGCGTCGCCGACCGGCTGCGCTTGGCTCAGGGGAAGACGCAGGTGACGCATGATCGGAGTCCCTCCGGTTGATGCGCGGGCATGCACGGCCTGCCCGCCGTTCGGCTGCGACGACGCGCACCGTGCGCAACGGCGCACGGTGCGCGCCGCGTTACTTCCTGTAGCCGGCCTGCCGCACCGCGCGGTCGGCCGCGGCCTGCCCGGCGGCGAGCGCCTGGTCGACCGTCATCTGGCCCGCGACCGCGCCCGCGATCGACTGGCCGACCACCGTGCCGAACGACTGGAATTCAGGAATCCCGACGTACTGCACGCCCGTGTACGGCACCTTCTTCAGCGACGGATCGTTCGGATCGGCCGTCTCGATCGCCTTCAGCACGAAGTCCGAGAACGGCGCGGCGGCCTTGTACTCGGGGCGCTGATAGGTCGACGTGCGCGTGCCCGGCGGCACCGACGCCCAGCCTTCGTCCTTGCCGACCATCTCGACGTATTGCTTCGACGTCGCCCACGCGATGAACTTGCGCGCGGCGTCCTGTTGCTTCGACGTCTTCGGCACGGCCAGCGCCCACGCCCACAGCCAGTGCGAACCCTTCGGCGTGACGGCGACCGGCGCGGCCGCGAAACCGATCCTGTCGGCCACCTGCGACTGCTGTTTGTTATAGAGCATGCCGGCCGCGACCGTCGCGTCGATCCACATCGCGCACTTGCCCGATGCGGTCAGGGTCAGGTTCTCGTTGAAGCCGTTCGAGCTCGCTCCCGGCGGGCCGTCCTTCTTCAGCAGGTTCACGTAGAACGTGATCGCCTTCTTCCACTCCGGCGACGTGAGCTGCGCATTCCAGTTCTCGTCGAACCAGCGGCCGCCGAACGTGTTCACGACCGTCGACACGTATGCCATGTTCTCGCCCCAGCCGGCCTTGCCGCGCAGGCAGATCCCGTAGGTGCCCTTCGCCTTGTCGGTAAGCTTGTCCGCGAACTCGGCGATCTGGTCGTAGGTCGGCTGGTCGGGCATCTTCAGCCCCTTCGCCGCGAACAGGTCCTTGCGGTAGAACGTCATCGAGCTTTCGACATAGAACGGCAACGCATACAGCTGGCCGTTGTACGACAGGCTGTCGCGCGCGGTCTTCACGATGTCGTTCAGGTCGTAGTCGGCGGGCAGGCCCGTGATCGGCGCGAGCCAGCCGCGCTTGCCCCACTGCGGCGTCTCGTAGGTGCCGATCGCCATCACGTCGAACTGGCCGCTGCCGGTCGTGATGTCGGTGGTCGCGCGCTGGCGCAGCACGTTCTCCTCGAGGATCACCCAGTTCAGCTTGATGTCGGGGTTCGCCTTCTCGAAGGCCGGCGACAGCTTCTTCAACTCGATCATGTCGGGGTTGTTCAGCGTCGCGATCGTCAGCGTACCGGCCGACGCGGCGCAAGCCGCCGTCGCGAGCGCGGCGCCGGCGAGGCAGCGGGCGGCCGCGTCGAGCATCTTTCGTTGCATGGCATGTCTCCTGTGATTGTTCGAAGTGTCGTCGGTCTTGCGTCGGTCCTGCATCGTTTTCTTCACGGCCGTCATGCCGGCCGCTGCATGCCGCACGCGCGCGCATAGTGCGCGATCACGTCGCGTATCCGGTGGCGCACCCATGCGCGCGGCTCCGTCGCGAGGCCGCCCGCGCGGCACGCCGCGTACACGTCCGGCAGCCACTGCGCCACGAGCGTCTCGGGCGCCGGCTGCCGCGCGAGGTTGTCGAACAGCTGCTCGACGGCGGCCGCGACGGCCGGCTGCAGCCAGTAGTAACGGATCCGGTCGCTGTAGCTGAACTGGCGCGCGAGCCGCTGCTCGGTTTCGTCGCCCCGGTAGTACGGCGCCCAGTGCTCGGGCTGCGCGCGCATCGCCGCGTCGACGACGTCGCGCAGTTGCGAGCGCTGCGCGGCGTCGCCGATCAGCGCATCCTCGATGAACGTCAGCGCGAACAGCGCCTCGCGCAGCGCGAACGTCAGCGCGGGGCCGACCTTCAGCACCGCGAAATGGTCGCGCACCAGCGCGGCGAGCGCATCTTCCGTCTGGTAATCGGTCGAATGAGCCTCGAACACGAGCCTTGGCGTCTGCAGGATGCTCGCGCCGAGCGACGCCGCCTTCGTGCTGTCGTAATCGAGCACGTGGCGATCGTCGAAATCGACGCCCGGCTGCGCGACGATCGCGACGACGCGCGTCCACGCATCGTCGAGCCCGGCCGCCGCGAACGCGCGGCGGTGCGCGTCGAGCGTCGCCGCGACGCTGTCGCCGCGCGTGACTTCGATCCGCGCGACCGCTTCGCCGCCCTGCTCGCCGCCGACTTCGCCGCCCGGGGTCGGCACTTCGGTGCCGATCACGTAGACCGGCGCGCTACCCGTGCGCCGTGCCGCGTGTTCCGCTGCATGGCACAGCTCGACCGCGCGCGCGGCGATCGTGCGGTCGTCGAGCCGTGCCGGGTCGTCCGCGCACGCCATGCTCGCATCGAGGTGGATCTTTTCGAAGCCCGCCTCGACATAGGCGGCGACCATCCTGACGGCCTCGCGCATCGCGTCGGCCGCGCGGCGATGCCGCCACGGGTTCGGGCCGAGATGGTCGCCGCCGAGCACGAGCGCCGACGGCGCGAGCCCGCAGCGGGCGGCAATCGCGTCGACGTCGCGACGGAAATCGGCCGGCGTCATGCCGGTATAGCCGCCGAGATGGTTCACCTGGTTGCAGGTCGCCTCGATCAGCAGCGGCGAACCGTCCGCGCGCGCGGCTTCGCACGCGGCCTCCAGCACGAGCCGGTGCGCGCTGCAGACCGCATAGATGCCGCGCTGCGCGTCCGCGCGGTTCGCATCGAAGATCATCCGCAGCACGGTGTCCGCATGCGCGGTGCGCGGGCGTTCGGCGAGGGTCGTCAGGCCGGGCATGCGATACCTCGTTCGGTCAGGAAACGGTCGATCTCGGCCGCGCTGCTGTTGCCCTCCATCGGGCCGCGCCGGGTGACCGCGAGCGCGCCCGCCGCATTCGCGCGGCGCAGCGCGACGTCGACCGGCAGGCCCGCGACGAGGCTCGCGACCAGCGTGCCGCCGAAGCAGTCGCCCGCGCCGGTCGGGTCGAGTTCGTCGACCGGAAACGCCGGCGCCTCGGCCCGGCTCGCGCGGTCGAACGCGGCGCTGCCCGCGGCGCCGCGCTTCAGCACGACGCGCTCGAGCAGCGGACGCGTCGCCAGCAGGCCGGCGATCGCGCGCTCGGCCGGCTGCGGCCCGCAGAAGAACGGCAGGTCGGCCTCGCTCGGCAGGAACAGGTGGCATGCATCGAGCATGGTGTCGAGCGCCGCACGCATCGGGCGGAAGCTCAGCATCTCGGGGCGCACGTTCGGATCGAACGACACTTTCGCGCCGACGCGCGCGGCCTCGATCACGCCGCGCTGGACAGCCGCGATCGCCGATTCGCTCGTCAGCGACGAGCCCATCACGTGGAAATAGCGGCAGCCGTCGAACATCGCGGCATCGACGTCGGCGGCATCGACGCAGGCGGCCGCGCTGGTGGACAGCGTGAAGACGAAGCTGCGCGAACCGTCGTCGCGGTACGCGACGAACGCGGTGCCGGTCGGACGTGCGACGCGGCGGATGCGCGCGACGTCGACGCCGTCGCGGGCGAGCCGCGCGACGATCGCATCGCCGAACGCGTCGCGGCCGACGCAGCCCGCATACGCGACGCGCGCGCCGAGCCGCGCGGCCTGGTCGGCGAAGATCGCCGGCGCGCCGCTCGGGAACGGCCCGGCGAACAAGCCGGGCGTGTCGAAGCCCTGGCCGCGCTCGGCGGCAACGAATTCGGCGAGCAGCTCGCCGGCGACGACGATCTCGGCCATCAGGCGTACCCTCTTCGTTCGGCGGGGGCCGCTTCGTCGCGGGCCGGCCGGCAGGTGGCGCGTGCGAGCGTCGCCATCTCAGCTCATCCAGTTGCCGCCGTCGACGTTCAGCGTCTGGGCGGTGATGTAATCGGCGTCGGCCGACGCGAGGAACAGCGCGGCGCCCGTCAGGTCGCCCGGCACGCCCATGCGGCCGAGCGGCACGGCTTCGCCGACGAGCCGCTTCTTCTCGCCGAGCGGCCGGTTCTCGTAGCGGGCGAACAGCGCGTCGACCTGCTCCCACATCGGCGTGTCGACGACGCCCGGCGCGATCCCGTTCACGTTGATCCGGTGCGGCGCGAGCGCGAGCGCGGCCGACTGCGTATAGCTGATCACCGCGGCCTTGGTCGCGCAGTAGTGCGAAACGAGCGCCTCGCCGCGACGACCGGCCTGGGACGACATGTTGACGATCTTGCCCCCGCGCCCCTGCTCGACCATCCGCTGAGCGACGGCCTGCATCAGGAAGAACAGCCCTTTCACGTTGACCGAGAACAGCCGGTCGAACACGTCCCACGATTCGTCGAGGATCGGGCGCATGTCGAACAGCGCCGCGTTGTTGAACAGGATGTCGACGCCGCCGAAGCGCTCGACCGCCGTGGCGACGATCCGCCCGATGTCGTCGCGCCGCGTGACGTCGGCGGTGACGGCCACCGCGCGGCCGGGGTTCGCCTCGATCAGGCGCGCGAGCGAGCCGCCTGCCGGCTTCACGTCGACGAGCACGCAGCGCGCGCCCTCGTCCAGATAGCGTTGCGCGACCGCCTCGCCGATGCCGCTTGCGGCGCCCGTCAGGATCGCGACCTTGTCTTCCAGTCTCACTGGCTGTCTCCGGTTCGTTCTGCACTACGACGGTTGCGAGGTGAGCGAACGCTCGTCAACCGATCAATTGCTCTGTTAGTGATCGAATGATCGGATACGCGCATCGCGCTGTCAAGGCGACGCAACGGCTTTCTATGACGCGCTGCGGCACAACGGCGCATGACGGCGGCCCGCGCCGCGCGCCCGGCAAGGCGCGGCGCGAACGGTGCGGTGCGGCCGGACCGGGGCGGAAAGGACGGCGCGGGAACGGAACGGGGAATTCGCGCTGCACGGCGCGGCGATACGTTATATCATCGCGATACTGTGTTTCATTGCCTGCTTCACGCCATGGCTACCTCATCGCCCATCGACGCCCGGCTCTCCCGGGCCGATACCTTCGCTGCCGAGCACGGACTCGCATGGACGCCGCTGCGCCGGCAGGTCTACGAACGCGTGCTGGCCGCGCAGCGCCCGATCGGCGCGTACGACCTGCTCGCCGAGCTCGAGCCGCAGCGTGGCCGCGTGCCGCCCACGACCGTCTACCGCGCGCTGGATTTCCTCGTCGAGCACGGCTTCATCCACCGGATCGAATCGAAGAACGCGTTCTTCGCGTGCTGCGAGATCGGCGTGCCGCATGAAGGCCAGTTCCTGATCTGCGATTCATGCGGCGACACCGTCGAGATTCCCGGCGGCGACCTCGCGAAGCAGTTGTCCGCGAGCGAGCCCGCACACGGTTTCGAAGTCCACCACCAGGTCGTCGAGCTGAGCGGCCTGTGTGGGCACTGCAAGCGCAAGCCCGCGCAACGCTGACGCGTCTCGCGCGGTGCCCGCACCGCCCTATCCAACGAGGAGTTCCATGTCCATTGCCCTGAAGCGCGCGCCGCGGCGTGCCCTGTCGCCTGTCCGCTGGCTCGCCGCCGGCGTTGCCGCCCTGTCGCTCGCGGCGCCCGCGTTCGCGCTGGCCGCAACCGTCAACGTCGTGGCCGCCGAGAATTTCTACGGCGACGTCGTGTCGCAGATCGGCGGCAGCCATGTCGCGGTAACGAGCATCCTCAGCAATCCGGACCAGGACCCGCACCTGTTCGAGGCGAGCCCGAAGACGGCCCGCGCGCTGCAGCACGCACAGGTCGTGATCTACAACGGCGCCAACTACGATCCGTGGATGAGCAAGCTGCTCGGCGCGTCGAAGCAGGCGAAGCGCGCGACGATCGTCGTCGCCGATCTGGTCGGCAAGAAGGCCGGCGACAACCCGCACCTGTGGTACGACCCGGCGACGATGCCGGCCGCCGCGCGCGCGATCGCGGCCGAGCTCGGCCGCGCCGACCCGGCGAACAAGGCCGAATACGACGCGAACCTGCAGAAGTTCGTCGCGTCGCTGAAGCCCGTCGACGACAAGGTCGCCGCGCTGCGCGCGCAGTACAAGGGCGTGCCGGTGACGGCCACCGAGCCCGTGTTCGGCTACATGTCCGACGCGATCGGCCTCGACATGCGCAACCAGCGCTTCCAGCTCGCGACGATGAACGATACCGAGGCGAGCGCGCAGGACGTCGCCGCGTTCGAGAACGACCTGCGCAAGAAGCAGGTGCACGTGCTGATCTACAACAGCCAGGCCGAGGAACCGATGACCAAGCGCATGCTGAAGATCGCACGCGACGGCGGCGTGCCGACCGTCAGCGTCACCGAGACGCAGCCGGCCGGCAAGACCTTCCAGCAATGGATGGCCGGCCAGCTCGACGCGCTCGCCGGTGCGCTTTCCGCCGGCAGGAAATAAGCGCCGCCAGCACATGACCGCCACTCCTCACGCACTTGCCGTCGATCGCGTCACGCTCGAACTGGGCGGACGCACGATCCTGCGCGACGTCAGCTTCTCGATCGAACCCGGTGAATTCGTCGGCGTACTCGGGCCGAACGGCGCGGGCAAGACCACGCTGATGCGCGCAGTGCTCGGCCTCGTGCCCGTGTCGAGCGGCACGCTGTCGGTCGGCGGCGTGCCGGTCGTGCGCGGCAACGCGTCGATCGGCTACATGCCGCAGATCAGGAGCGGCCTCGCGAACCGCCGGATGCGCGGCTACGACTTCGTCGCGATGGCTGCCGACGGCCACCGCTGGGGGTTGCCGCACGCGAGCGCGGCGACGCGGCGCGAAGTCGACCGCGTGCTCGATCTCGTCGGCGGCCCGACGCTCGCGCGCCGGCCGCTGTCGGAACTGTCCGGCGGCGAGCGCCAGCGCCTGCTGCTCGCGCAGTGCCTGCTCGGCAATCCGAAGCTGCTGCTGCTCGACGAACCGCTGATCAGCCTCGACCCGAACCACCAGCGCGGCGTCGTCGAACTCGTGCGCAACGTGCAGCGCGAGCTCGGCATCACCGTGCTGTTCTCCGCGCACGAACTGAATCCGCTGCTGAACGCGCTCGACCGCGTACTGTATCTCGGCAACGGCGTCGCGGCGCTCGGCACCGTCGACGAGGTGATCACGAAGCCCGTGCTGTCGCGGCTCTACGGTTCGCCGATCGACGTGATGCGCGTGAACGGCAAGATCTTCGTGATGTCGGGCGACGTCGAGATCGAGAAGCACGACCACGAACACGAGGACGACGACGGTCACTCGCACGGCGGCGGCGGTCACGGCCACCACCACCACGGACACGCTCATCCCGGGCATTCGCACGATGTTTGAATACGACTTCATGATCAACGCCTTCGCGGCGTCGGGAATCGTCGCGGTGCTCGCGGGCATCGTCGGCTACTTCCTGGTGCTGCGCGGGCAGACCTTCGCCGGCCATGCGCTGTCGCACGTCGGCTTCACCGGCGCGACGGGCGCGGTGCTGCTCGGCGTCTCGCCGATCTGGGGGATGGTGGGCTTCACGCTCGCGGCCGGGATCGGGATGGGCGCGCTCGGCGAGAAGCTCGCGGGCCGCGACGTCGCGATCGGCGTGATCCTGTCCGGCGCGCTCGGCTTCGGCTTGCTGTTCCTGCATTTCTATACGTCGTTCGCGACGCAGGTCACCGCGCTGCTGTTCGGCAACGTGCTCGCGGTCAGCCATGACACGCTCGCGGTGCTGGCCGGCATCGGCGCGGTGAGCCTGCTCGCGCTCGCGCTGATCGCGCGGCCGCTGCTGTTCGCGTCGCTGCAGCCCGAACTGGCCGAAGCCAAGGGCGTGTCGCTGCGCACCGTGTCGATGCTGTTCCTCGCGGTGTGCGCGCTTGCGGTGGCCGCGGCGACGCAGATCGTCGGCGTGCTGCTCGTGTTCACGCTGCTGGTCGGGCCGGCCGCCGCCGCGCAGAACGTCACGACGCGGCTGTCGACCGGCGTGCTGCTCGCCGCGCTGTTCGCGTTGCTCGAGGCATGGCTCGGCATCGTGCTCGCGTATCACACCGACTGGCCGACGAGCTTCTGGATCACCGCGCTGTCGGCGCTCGTGTACGGCGCGAGCCTGTTGCGGCGCGCCTGATCGCCGCCCGGCAACCATGAAAACGCCGGCGTGCCCGAGGGCCGCGCCGGCGTTTTTTTCATGCGTCGGCGATCGTGCCGGCGCGCCGCATACGCGGCCTGCCGCCCTGCCCGCCTATCGCGCGAGCACGCGCGCATGATGCGCGACGTGATCGGCGACGAACGTCGCGATGAAGTAGTACCCGTGGTCGTAGCCCGGATGGCGGCGCAGCGTCAGCGGCTGGCCGGCCTTCGCGCACGCGGCTTCGAACACGTCGGGGTTGAGCTGGTTCGCGAGAAACTGATCGGCGAGGCCCTGATCGACGAGAATGCCTTCCGCGAACTTCGGCGCATCCGCGCGCGCGACGAGTTCGCTCGCGTCGTGCACCTTCCATGCGTCGCGATCGTCGCCGAGGTAGCCCGAGAACGCCTTTTCGCCCCACGGGCAGCGCGTCGGCGCGGCGATCGGCGCGAACGCCGACACCGAGCGGTACAGGCCGGGATGGCGCAACGCGAGCGTCAGCGCGCCGTGCCCGCCCATCGAGTGGCCGAAGATCCCGAGCCGCGCGCCGTCGATCGGCAGCTCGGCCGCGACGAGCGCGCGCAGCTCGTCCGTCACGTACGACTCCATCCGGTAGTGCCCGGACCACGGCGCCTCGGTCGCATCGACGTAGAAACCCGCGCCGACGCCGAAGTCCCACGCGTCGGTCTCGCCCGGCACGCCGGCGCCGCGCGGGCTGGTATCCGGCATCACCAGCGCGACGCCGTGCTGCGCCGCGTATTGCTGCGCGCCGGCCTTGATCGCGAACGTCTCGTCGGTGCACGTGAGCCCCGCGAGATAGAACAGCGCCGGCACGCGCCCCTGCGCGGCTTGGGGCGGCAGGTACACCGAGAACTTCATCGGCAGGCCGATCGCCGTCGAATCGTGACGGTAGAAACGCTGCTCGCCGCCGTGGCATGCATGCGAGGAAAGGAGTTCGAGCATCGCGGTGCGCTCCCGGTCAGTACAGGACGACCGAGCGGATCGACTCGCCGGCCTTCATCAGGTCGAAGCCTTCGTTGATCCGCTCGAGCGGCAGCGTGTGCGTGATCAGGTCGTCGATGTTGATCTTGCCTTCCATGTACCAGTCGACGATCTTCGGCACGTCGGTGCGCCCGCGCGCCCCGCCGAACGCCGACCCCTTCCATTCGCGGCCCGTCACGAGCTGGAACGGGCGCGTGCCGATTTCCTCGCCGGCCGCGGCCACGCCGATGATGAACGACTGGCCCCAGCCCTTGTGCGTGCACTCGAGCGCCTGGCGCATCAGCTTCACGTTGCCGACGCATTCGAACGAGTAGTCGGCACCGCCGTCGGTCAGCTGCACGATGTGGTCGACCACGTTCTCGACTTCGTTCGGGTTGATGAAGTGCGTCATCCCGAACTTCTTCGCGAGTTCGACGCGCTTCGGATTGATGTCGACGCCGATGATCTTGTCCGCGCCGACCATCTTCGCGCCCTGGATCACGTTCAGGCCGATCCCGCCGAGGCCGAACACGACGACGTTCGCGCCCGCCTCGACCTTCGCCGAGTAGACCACCGCGCCGACGCCCGTCGTCACGCCGCAGCCGATGTAGCAGATCTTGTCGAACGGCGCGTCCTCGCGCACCTTCGCAACCGCGATTTCCGGCACCACGATGTAGTTCGAAAACGTCGACGTGCCCATGTAGTGGAACAGCGGCTTGCCGTCGAGCGAGAAGCGCGACGTCGCGTCGGGCATCAGGCCCTTGCCCTGCGTCGCACGGATCTTCTGGCACAGGTTGGTCTTGCGCGACAGGCAGAACTTGCACTCGCGGCATTCGGGCGTGTAGAGCGGAATCACGTGGTCGCCCTTGCGCACGGTGCCGACGCCGGGGCCGACATCGACCACCACGCCGGCGCCTTCATGGCCGAGGATCGCCGGGAACAGCCCTTCCGGATCGGCGCCCGACAGCGTGTAGTAGTCGGTGTGGCAGATGCCCGTCGCCTTCACCTCGATCAGCACTTCGCCCGCGCGCGGCCCTTCCAGATCGACTTCCTCGATCGTCAGCGGGGCGCCCGCCTTCCATGCAATCGCGGCTTTCGTCTTCATCGTGTCACTCCTGTCTGTGTGTCGGGTAGATCCGGTTCGGCGTCGCGGCGCTCGTGTCGAGCGGCGGGATAACCAGGCGCGGACGAGCGCCCCGTGCTTCGCGCGGGGCGCCATGCAACGCTGTCGAAACCGGGCCGCGCGGCACCGCGTGCGGCCCGGAGAAGCAATCTCGCGCTCGCCATGATGGCGGGTCCCGCCACGCCTCGCGTGCGGGAAACGGTCGCCGGCTTGCCACGATGCGTCATCGCTGACGCAAATGAACAAGTGCGGGAGTTTAAACACCCGCCATGAACCATGCATCCGCGCGCGCGTACAGATCGAGAAAACGGGCGTGGCGCGCGGCCAGCAAGCGATCGTCGCGTGGCGCGGCGACCGGCGATGCGGCCGGCGCCAGCGCACGCAACGCGTCTTCGCGCCAGTGCCCGACGGCCACGCCCGCGAGCAGCGCGGCGCCGCGCGTCGCGGCGTTCGGACAGTCGATCGCCTGCAGCGAGGCGCCCAGCGCATCGGCAAGCAACTGGCGCCAGCGCGGGTCGACCGAGCCGCCGCCCGCGAGGCGCAGCGTCGTCACCGGATCGCCGCGATCGGCGTCGCGGATCGCATCGAGCCCGGCGCGCAACGCGAACGCGACGCCTTCGAACGCGGCGCGCATCATCGCGCCGCGCGTGTCGCCGAGCCCGAGGCCGAGCCAGCCGCCGCGCGCATCGGGGTTCATCCACGGCGAACGCTCGCCGGTCAGGTACGGCAGGAAGCACAGGCGTTCGGACGCCGGTTGCGCGAACGCATCGTCATACGCATCGGCCCATTGCGCGTAGCCGAGCCAGCCGCGCACGGCTTCGAGCGCGAGCCCCACGTTCTGCATCGCGGCCATCGTGTAATAGCCGCCGCCGGCCACCGCGCGATAGCGGTGCAGCCCGCGCCGCGCGGGCGGCAGTGCGTCCGCGAGCACGACGATCTGGCCGCCGCTGCCTGTCGTCAGCAGCGCGTCGCCGGCCGCGGCGAGCCCGCTGCCGAGCGCCGCGCATGCGGTGTCCGCCGCGCCCGTCGCGAGCGGCACGCCGGCCGGCAAGCCGAGCGCGGTCGCGGCCGGCACGCCGAGCACGCCGCAGCGCGCGGTGGACGGACGCACCGGCGCAAAGCGGTCGGCGGGCAGGCCGAGCGCCTCGATCAATGCGATGTCCCACACGCCGTCGGGGGCCGCGAGCGCGGTTGCGCAGGCGTCGCTCGGATCGGCGGCGACGTCGCCGCCCAGCGCGATGCGCAGCCAGTCCTTCGGCTGCACGGCGTGGCGCGCGGCCCGCAGCGCATCGGGCTCGTGCGTCGCGAGCCAGCGCAACAGCGGGCCGGCCATGCCGGGCGCGACGGGGTTCGGCGCGGCGGGCCAGCCGGCCGCATCCGCCTCGCGCACCGCGCGCGTGTCGGGCCACAGCAGCGCGGGCCGCACCGGTTGCCCGGCCGCGTCGATCAGCACGACGCCGTGCATCTGCCCCGAGAACCCGATCGCCGCGACCTGTGCGCGCTCGTCGGCCGGCAGCCGTGCGGCCGCACGCACGAGCGCCCGCCACCACGTGTCGGGCTCGATCTCGGCCCAGCCGGGTTGCGGCGACGACAGCGCATAAGGTTCGCTCGCGACCGCGCGCTCGACGCCGTCGGCATCGAGCGTGACGAGTTTGACGGAGCCGGTGCCGAGGTCGATTCCAAGCAGGCGCATGACGTGGGAGCGAATTCGAATGAACGGATATCGATGATAACGGGATCGTAATGCGCGCCCCGTTTTTTACCGGCATCGCGGCAGGTTGTCGGCACGGTCTTCAACCGGGTATCACCCGGCTGCACCTTGCCGGCCCGGGCGGCGTTTCGCGGGTTAACCCGGCGCGATTTTTCAGCGGCACTTTTTGCCACTATGCCGCCGGCCCGATACACACCATAAAGCGGCCTATATTTGACACGGGGGCCCGCGCTATTTTGAAGGGCTATAAAACCGGGAAACCTCACTCCTGCGGCACTTTCCCGATGATCGACACCCTGTTTCATGCCGAAATGGCATATCGAACCAGCAAAGAACGGAATAGAACCCAGCGCTCTTGTTGCATGGATTCAATCCGAATAACTTCGTATCACCCCGAAAACAAGATCATGGAGTGAGACAGATGCAATCGAACACGGTCCATCCGTGCGATGAGGTGCTGCCGACCGGCAAGCTGGTAACGCTTGGCCTGCAACACGTCCTCGTCATGTACGCCGGCGCTGTCGCCGTGCCGCTTATCGTCGGCGGCGCGCTCAAGCTGCCGAAAGACCAGATCGCGTTCCTGATCAGCGCCGATCTGTTTTCGTGCGGCATCGCCACGCTGATCCAGACGCTCGGCCTGTGGATCTTCGGGATCCGCCTGCCCGTCATCATGGGCTGCACGTTCGCGGCCGTCGGCCCGATGATCGCGATCGGCACCAACCCCGGCCTCGGCATTCTCGACATCTTCGGCTCGACCATCGCGGCCGGCATCATCGGCATCGTGCTGGCGCCGATGATCGGCAAGCTGCTGCGGTTCTTCCCGCCTGTCGTCGTCGGCACCGTGATCGCGGTGATCGGGCTGTCGCTGATGGAAGTCGGCATCAACTGGGCGGCCGGCGGCGTCGGCAACCCCGAATACGGCAGCCCCGTCTATCTCGGCCTGTCGCTGCTCGTGCTCACGCTGATCCTGCTGATCAACAAGTTCGGCCGCGGCTTCATCGCCAACATCTCGGTGCTGCTCGGCATCGTCGCGGGCTTCGTGATCGCGTTCGCGCTCGGCCGTGTGAACACCGAAGGCGTGTCGCTCGCACCGTGGGTCGGCTTCGTGATGCCGTTCCACTTCGGCTGGCCGCACTTCGACCCGCTGTCGATCGCGACGATGGTCACGGTGATGTTCGTCACGTTCATCGAATCGACCGGCATGTTCCTCGCGGTCGGCGACATGGTCGATCGCCCGGTCGACCAGGAGCGCCTCGTGCGCGGCCTGCGCGTCGACGGCCTCGGCACGCTGATCGGCGGCATCTTCAACTCGTTCCCGCATACGTCGTTCTCGCAGAACGTCGGCCTGATCGGCGTGACGGGCGTGAAGAGCCGGTTCGTGTGCGCCACGGGCGGCGTGATCCTCGTGCTGCTCGGCCTGTTCCCGAAGATGGCGCAGGTGGTCGCATCGGTGCCGCCGTTCGTGCTCGGCGGCGCCGGGATCGTGATGTTCGGGATGGTCGCGGCGAACGGCATCAAGGTGCTGTCGAAGGTCGACTTCGTGAACAGCTCGCACAACCTGTTCATCGTCGCCGTGAGCGTCGGCATGGGCCTCGTGCCGGTCGTGTCGCCGCACTTCTTCTCGAAGCTGCCGCCCGCGCTCGCCCCGATCCTGCACAGCGGCATCCTGCTCGCATCGGCCACCGCCGTGATCCTGAACATCGTGTTCAACGGCGTGAAAGGCGAGAAGGATGCGCGCTGCGACATCCGCCGCGCCGGACACGACTTCGACGGCCGCCCCGCCGACGTGCACCACTGATCACGGCGCGCCGGACAACGGTGCGAAGCGCTGACGAAAACGCCACGGCATGCCGTGGCGTTTTTTTCTGGCGGGCGTCGTCGCGGCGCGAAGGGCGCGCTCATCCGGGCATCGTTGGGAACACGAGCCGCCGGTCGCGCGGCATGGGCGGATCGATTTGCAGGCCGAAGCATTGCGATCTGTCAGCGTTCGATCTGTCAGCGTTCGATCCATCAGCGTCGCGAAGGACCGGCACGGCTGCGCATGATTCGACGGCCCCAAAAGAAAACGCCACGGACTCGGTCGTCCGTGGCGTTTTCGTTTCCGCGTACAGACAGAAGCGGTTTCCCGCCCCTGCCCCGCGTCAGGCTCAGCCGTTCGCCGCTGCTGCCGACGCA
>NZ_JPGL01000092.1 GCF_000732615.1 Burkholderia paludis | reverse complement strand
GCCGACTCCCACGCCCCCGCCTCCACGCCCGCCGACGACTGGCAGGACGACAGCAGCTACGCGTCCGGTGCGCCCGAGCACGATTTCGCGGTGCGCCGCGTGACGCTGATCGTGCTGCTCGTTGCCGCGATCGTGCTGCCCTGCATCTACGTGGCGGTCATGGCTTACAACGACCTGAAGGCGCGCGAGGCCGCCGCGAGCGACGTGACGATGCGCACCGTGCGCGTGGCCGAGGAGCACGCGCTCAAGGTCTTCGACCTGAGCGAAACGCTCGATGCGCGCATCGTCGATCTCGTGCAGGACATGGACGACGCGACCGTGCGCGGCCGGGAATCCGACATCCACGAGGCGCTGAACACGATCGGCGGCGGCTATCCGCAGGTGGCGGCCGTGTCGATCTTCGGCGCGAGCGGGATGCTGCTCGCCAACAGCCTCTACTATCCGGCGCCGTATGCGTCGATCGCGAACCGCGACGACTTCGCCGGCATCCGCGACGGCAAGGTCATCGAACACGTCTCGCGGCTGATGATGGGGCCGCTCAAGCTCGAGAACATTCCCGTGTTCAACACCGGCGTCGCGCGGCGCCATAGCGACGGTTCGTTCGCCGGGATGGTGTCGATCGCACTGAAGTCGTCGTATTTCAACGCGTTCTATCGCGACCTGCTCGGCGGCGCGAACACGCCGATGACGATGGCGCTCTCGCGCTCGGACGGCGCCGTGATCGCGTCGTATCCGCCGCCGCCGGCGCTCGCGCACACCGATCGCGCGGTCACGTTCGGCGATGCGCGCAACGATCCGCGCGCCGGGGTCGTGCGCGTGCGCCACGACGGCGCGAGTAGCAGCGAGATCGTCGCGTATCGCCAGGTCGGCAGCTATCCCGTCTACGTGACGTGCGCGTACCGCACGTCGGCAATCTGGCACGAGTGGTACGAGCACCTGAGCGTACTGTTCATCTCGATGTTCGCGCCGTCGGTCGCGCTGTGGTCCGTGATCTGGCTGTCGCTCAAGCGGCTGAAGGCGGAAGAGGAGGCGTGGGACCGCTGGCAGGCCGAGGCCTCGATGCGCCGCTCGATCGAATCGGCGTACCGGCAGTCGCGCAAGATGCAGGCGCTCGGCAACCTCGTCGGCAGCGTCGCGCACGACTTCAACAACCTGCTGATGATCATCTCGAGCAACGTGCAGATCGCGCGGCGGCGCGGGGTCGAGCATCTCGACAAGGAACTCGGCGCGATCGAACGCGCGCTGAAGAACGGCCAGTCGCTCACGCGCCAGCTGCTCGGCGTCGCGCGCAAGCAGCCGCTGCACAACGAGACGATCGACGTCGGGCAGTGGGTCGGCACGTGCCGCGAACTGCTGAAGACGTCGCTCGGCTCGAAATCGTCGCTGGTCGTCGCGATCGAGCCCGGCGTCTGGCCGATCCGCGTCGACGTGGCGGAGCTCGAACTCGCGGTGATCAACCTCGCGGTCAACGCACGCGACGCGATGGCGGCAGGCGGCCGCTTCACGGTCGGCGCGCGCAACGTGACGCTGCGCCGCGAGGACGGCTTTCCGCTGATCGGCGACTTCGTGCAGATCTCGCTCGACGATACGGGTTCGGGCATGGCGCCCGACGTGCTCGCGCGCGCGTTCGAGCCGCTGTTCACGACCAAGGCGCAGGGGATGGGTACGGGGCTCGGCCTGCCGCAAGTGTTCGCGTTCTGCGAGCGTTCGGGCGGCCTCGCGACGATCGACAGCGCGGTGGGCGCCGGCACGTCGGTGCGCCTCTACCTGCCGCGCGCGCGCGCCGAGGATGTGGTCGCGCGGCCGCAGGCCGTCGCGCACGACGCGGGCGCGCTCGCCGGCCTGCACGTGCTGCTCGTCGAGGACAACAGCGAGGTCGCGGCCGGCACCGAAGCGCTGTTGTCGCTGCTCGGGCACCGCGTGACCTATGCGCCCAGCGCCGACGACGCATTGCGCCTGATCGAGGGCGCGGCCGCGAACGACGCGTTCGACCTCGTGATTTCGGATATCCACATGCCGGGCCGCCTGAACGGCATCGACCTCGCCGAAGCGGTCGAGCAGCGGCCGGTGAAGCTCCCCGTGATTCTCGTCACGGGTTACGCGGAGGAGCTCGACCGCACGCGCACCGTCAACGTCCGCGTACTGTCGAAGCCGTTCGACATCGCGCTGCTCGACGAGATCCTGCTCGGCATCCGCGAAGCGCGCGATGCACGCCACGCCGGCGCGTGACCCGCACGGCGTGCGGCATTGCGCCGGCGTGAGCAGGCGCGGGTGCGGCGCTCACGCCAGCATCGTCACGCCGACTTCAGCAGGCGCACCCAGCCCGCATAACGATCGACGAAGCCTTGCAGGAACTTGCGGGTGTCCTCGCTGATGATCTGGCCCTGATCGTCGATGCGCGCCGGATCGTGCTTGATGAACATTTCGGGCTGCCCCAGCGTCTTGACGTCGAGGTACGCAAGCACGTTGCGCAGGTGCTGCTGCGCGAGCGCCGTGCCCGTCGCGCCCGGCGACGTGCCGAGCACCGCGCCCGGCTTGCCCGACCACGAATTGGAACCCCACGGGCGCGAGCCCCAGTCGAGCGCATTCTTCAGGACGCCGGGAATCGAGCGGTTGTACTCGGGCGTGACGAACAGCAGCGCATCGGCGGCTTCGATCGACTGCTTGAAGCGCTTCGCGACTTCCGGAAAATCCGCGTCGTGGTCCTGGCAATACAGCGGCAGTTCGCCGATCTCGACGAACTCGAACGAGAAATCGGCGGGGGCGAGCGAGATCACGGCATGCGCAAGCGCCCGGTTCCATGAAGCGCGCCGCAGGCTTCCGACGACCACAGCAATGCGATAGGACATGGCATTCTCCTTCCGATGAGTGAGGAATCGGATCGATTGCTTCCGATCTGGCGACAAAGGTCTGTTTATAGGCAAGCCAGCCCGCGAACCGCCCCACGGGGCCGGCCGGCCGACTTTCCACAAGGTTTTCCACAGAAATTGTGGATAACTCGGCCATGACTTTCCAGCGTGACCGACTTGCCTCCCGCGCGGCCGATTTCGGCACGCGGCACAGGTTTCGGCAAGCATAGCGCAGCGCGCCGGCCGGCTTCGTGAATTCGCGACGGAACACGCATTGCAGGCCGGCACTGCGCCCAGTAAGCTGCTCGCACCGCGACGCGCCCGCTCGGTGGCGCGCGTGCGACTGCCTCGAGACATCCGACCCAGACATGCCGTCCGCCTACGACGATCCGGCCTACCTCGCGCAACTGCGGCGCGACCTGCTGCGCTTCGCGCGACTCCAGCTCCGCGATGCCGACGCGGCGGAAGATGCCGTGCAGGAAGCGCTTGCCGCCGCGTGGTCGCACGCGAATGATTTCGCGGGGCTGTCGGCGCACAAGACGTGGGTGTTCGGCATCCTGCGCAACAAACTGATCGACGTGCTGCGTGCGCGGCAGCGGATGGTGAGCCTGTCCGCGCTCGACGCCGAACTCGACGGGGAATCCGTGCTCGATCGAGAACTGTTCAAGGAGAACGGCCACTGGGCCGCGCATGCGAAGCCGCGACCGTGGCCGCGCCCCGAAACGCTGTTGCAGCAGCAGCAGTTCTGGACGCTGTTCCAGGCCTGCCTCGATCACCTGCCGGAGCAGATCGGACGCGTATTCATGATGCGCGAATTTCTCGACGTCGAAATTGCCGACATCTGCAGCGAATTGACGCTGACGACGAATCACTGCAGCGTGCTGCTGTATCGGGCGCGCACGCGCCTGCGAACCTGCCTGAGCGAACAAGGACTGACGACCGAAGATGCTGCCGGGGAAATGTACTGACGTGACGCGACTGCTGTCGGATGCACTCGACAGGAAACTGACCCTGCACGAGCGACTGCAGGTGCGCGTGCACCTGCCGACTTGCAGCGGCTGCAGAGCCTATCGCGGGCAGATCGGCCTGCTGCGGACGGCCGCGAAGGCGGCGGCGGGGCAGGGGCCCGGCGACGACGGCGAGTCGTCCGGCTCGGTCTAGAGCCTGGTCACGCCAACAACGGGCTGGCGAACGTGCCTTTGCGCCGGCAGGGCAAGGAGAGAAGAGGCGCAATAGCCGTCGTTATTGCAACGACGAACGACGCCGCAATACGGGCGCGAAGGCACGTTCCCCTTGTCTGGAAAAAATCGTTCGTGGGGCTGGCCCTCGGAAGGGCCGATCGCCGCGTCATGCTCCTCGCGAATACATCGAGTATTCGCTTCGTCGCATTCCTTGCGCTTCGGCCCCTCCGGGGCCAGCGCAAGCCCGCTATTCGCGTGAACAGGCCCTGGCGGCCTGCCCACTATTGTCCGGGTGCCCGGCGATCCTGCCGACCTCGCGTGGCGGCGGTGGCGCCGGGCTGACGCGACAAAAAAAATACGGCGAACAAGAATTATTCGAACAGCGACCGCACCGATTCGGGCGGCCGGCCGATCGCAGCCTTGCCACGATAAACGACGATGGGCCGCTGCAGCAGAATCGGATGAGCGGCAATCGCTGCGTATGCGTCCGCATCGGTCAGATCCGCGCGGGCCAGATCCAGCGTCTTGTACGGCTCCTCGCCGTCACGCAGCATGTCGCGAACCGGGCGGCCAAGCTGCCGGTGCAGCGCTTCGAGTGCCTCGACCGTCGGCGGCGTCTTCAGATACTCGATGACGTTCAACGGCGCACCGGTGGTGTTCAGCGACTCAACCAATGCAAGCGTCTCGCGCGACTTCGAGCATCGGGGATTGTGGTAAATCGTGATCATGGTTCTGGCCTGAAGGGTAGAGCCCCGTATTGTAGCCAGTCTGCTTCGGGGGTTTCGGTGGGGCGGCCCTTTGGAGATCGGGCGCCGAGTCGATGCGTCTCGGACGAGAGGGGGCGGTGTGGCGGGCCGCAAAAGGGAAGGGCCGACCGGGATGAACGCTAGCGAGTCGATGTGTTTATGCGCATAAAGTCCGTTGGCCATCTATCTCGGCAAGGGCGACAAGGAGCGCTGGATACCGGCTCGTCACGACAGCCTTCCCGGTCTGGACCAGGTCGACGGTCGCGTTGAACGTCGGTTGGTTTATGCGCATAAAGCCTGCAGTGACTGGGGGAAGTCCCGCGCGCTTCGTGGCCAGGCGAGTGCCGAAACTCCACCGCACCGGCACAATGGCCGCTTGAATATGCTGCCGTGTTGCTTCGCCGCTGGCCGCAAGATTCAGGCGAGGCTGGCGCGTGCCGCTTCGTCACTCGCAGCCCGACACCCATTGGTTTATGCGCATAAACGTGGCGCCCATCCGGCATCTTGGTGTCGAGGCACTTGGGTTCAACGGCGCACGTCGAGTCAGCGCATGCCCAGCCAGCAAGTACGGCTCGCAACCCGATCCCAAAGCGTGCAGGCTGTACTGCCGCGCAGTGAATCGCCTCGGCCTCTGCAGAGTTTATGCGCACAAACTCCGCCTCATCACGGGCAGGCGATTCGCTCCTGCGAGAGGGCGGCATGCTCCGCTCCGATACCGCAGCGATTCCCTGCGCTCGACGAAATTGCCCCGCGTGACGACGCAACCTTCGCGTCGCTCATCGAACATTCCCGCCGTCGTCCACGCCTTCCGATCGAGCCATCCCCCGACACCGGTTCGTTTATGCGCATAAACCGCTAGCCGAATGGCCAATGCGTAGTTGTTGAACGACAATTTCATTGAAATCCAAATATCGTCCTGTAGAATTCCAACGACCAAAATAGGAGTGAAAATTGGCCGCGGAAATCATTGCAGTCACTCAACAAAAAGGTGGCGTCGGCAAAAGCACGATTGCCATGCACCTCGGTGCCGCGTTCCATGAAAAAGGGAAGCGCGTCCTCGTCATCGACGCAGACCGTCAAAACACACTGGTTCACTGGTCGAGCGCATCCGGTGACAGCGAAACCGGCATCCCGTTTCCGGTCGTCAACCTTGCCGAAGCCGATGGCCAGATCCATCGCGAGATCAAGAAGTTCATCAACGACTACGACATCATCGTCGTGGACTGCCCGCCGTCAATCACTGAAAAGGTATCCGGCGTCGTCCTGCTGGCCGCGTCGATCGCCGTGATTCCGACGTCGTCGTCGCCCGCCGATTACTGGTCGAGCGTCGGGCTGGTCAAACTGATCCAGCAGGCGCAGGTCATGAATGAAGACCTCCGTGCCGTCTTCCTGCTGAACAAGACCGAAGAGAAGCGCATGCTGACCCGCGAGCTCAAGCGCGCGCTCGAGGAACTCGGCTTCCCGTTGCTGAAAACGCAGATCCCGACCCGGGAAGCGTACAAGCAGGCGATGGCGCTCGGTCAGACCGTGCTGCAGATGAACGATCGCGGCGGCAAGCTGGCCGCCGCCGAAATCCGTGCATGCGCCGACGAAATCGTCGCCATGCTGCCCTGACTTTATGCGCACAAAGGAGTCACATGAAACCCTCCCAATTTGCAAAAGGATTCCAAGCGCGCCCGGATATCACGACGAGCGAGAAGCGCACGGCGCTCGATCGGCTCAATGCGATCGACGGCATCGTCAAGTCCGACACGCCCACCCCGGCTCCGGCCCGGTCCGCGAAGAAAGACATCGCACCGCCGGCGGCTCCGGAACTCACGATCGATCCGTCGATCGACGAATCGCCGCAATATCGCGCGTGGCGTCTCGAGAATCGCTACGCGCCGGGCCAGGTAATCGAGCTGTCGCTGAAGGCGATCAAGCATAGCCCGTTCAACCCGCGGCACTTCTATCTGAAGTCCTCGATTGCCGAACTCGCGGTCAACCTCGCCAAGCAGGGGCAGCAGCAGGCGATCCACGTGATTCCGGATTACGACAACCCGGGCACGTATTTCGTCAGCGACGGTGGCCGCCGTGTACGGGCGCTGAAGGAAGCGAACAAGGAATCGGTCAAGGCGATCGTGATCGATGTGCCGATCGGCATCCAGAGCTACAAGCTCGGCTACGACCTCAACGTCCAGCGCGATTCGCAGACGGTGTTCGACAACGCGGTCGTGTGGCGCCGCTTCCTCGACGACAAGCATTTCCAGAGCCAGAAGGAACTCTCCGAGCATCTGGGCCTCGACGAGTCGACGGTGGCCGTCGCGCTCTCGATCGGCAAGTTGCCGGAAGCGATCATGCAGGAGATGGTCGCGCGTCCCGACCGCTTCGGTTCGAACATGGCGTATCAGGTCGGCCGCTATCACAATGCACGCGGCACCGAAGCCACGCTGCGGCTGATCAACAAGATCGTGTCGGACGATCTCAGCACGCGCCAGGTGTCGGACATCGTGAAGGGCCGCGTCGCGGCGCAGGAAACGCCGAAGGCCGCGGGCCGCCAGCGCTATGCGCAGCGTCTCGAGATCAAGCTCGGCGGCAAGTCGGTCGGCGACCTGAAATCGTACGGCGAAGATCGCATCGAATTGCGCCTGCGCGGCCTCCCGAAGGACAAGCGCGACGCGATCCTCGAGCAGCTCGAGCGGATGCTGTTGTCGGAGTGATGGAAACGGCCTGCCGGGCCCGGTGAGGACGCCGGGCCCGCCCGCTGACGGGGCAGGGCCGGCGGCGGCCCGTCAGCGGGCCTCAGGCGGCCCGCGACTGGTTCAGCGTGAACGACAGCAGATCGCCGTCCGTCGGCTCGCCCCAGGTCTTCTGGGCCAGCCAGTCGAAAAAGGCCGTCTCGGCCAGTTTGGAATCGAGGCCGCGCTTGCGCCAGTCGTCGCGCAGATGCGTGCCCATCGTCGGCAGCGCTTCCGATTCGAACGATTCGCGCGCTACTTCGCGCTCGGCGTCGCCCTGCTCCTCGTACAGCACCTTCGCTTCCTTGCGGCGGAACGCCGCGAACTCGCTCAGCAGGCGAGCCTTCAGATCGTCCGGCTGGGCCGCTGCGACCTTCGCGGACGGCGTACCGGCAGGCAGCGCGTCGACCGACTCGACCGGCGGCGCATAACCCTTCTTCAGCGCATCCTTGAACAGCGCCGGCGCGCTGCGCACCGGCGGCAGCGTCGTGCTGCGCATCCGCTGCTCGGTCATCTGCAGTGCGGCGCGGATGCGATTTTCCTCGCTGTCCGCATAGAGCGTCTGCGCTTCCTTCAGCGGGATGCCGAGCTTCACCATCCGGTCGACCAGCGTGCTGTCGAATACGTTCGGATGTTCGTCGAGCGCGAGCATCGGCTGCTTGCGCTCGGTCACGCGGAACTGGATCTCCGCGACCCGGCGCCCCTCGCGGTGCTCGATCAGTTCGACGAAGATGTTGGTGACCGCGTTGACTTCCGCGATCGCGGGACGCAGGTAGTCCCGCTTGAAGTACTTGTACTCGCGCTTCGCCTCGTCCCCGGCTTCCGTGTCGGGCGTGCCCGACAGGATCGGCCGCCACCATTCCCACGGCTCGCGCATCGTCAGGTGGCTCGGGTTCGTCAGGTAGCGCACGCAGATCTCGTACAGCGCGAGACCGGCGCTGCTGCGCAGCTGGCTCTGGAACTGCAGGCTCAGGCGCGCATACTGGACCGGGTCGAGCAGCTTCTTCTTGATCTTCGGCGCGAACGAGAATTCGACCCACACGCGGCGGGTCGCCGGATCCTCGAGAATTTCCGCGTCGGCGATCAGCGTCGAGATCCCCCACTTGCGGCCCGGCTTCTGGCTCGAGGTTCCCGTGCTCCATTCGACCTGCACCGACACCATGCGGCGCAGGTGTTCCTTCACCAGTGCGGTGTCGTTCGAATCGAAAGCGGAGTTGGCGACGATATCCGACAGCAGCGCGCGATACGTATCGCCCGAGTCGTCGGCCTGCTGCGCCACGGCCAGCAGAACATTGAACAGCTTGCGAGTGAGGAGCGTGATCTTGCCGCTCTTCGGCTGAATCGCGATCGCCTCGACGGCCTTGCGCAACTCGGCTGAACTGGCACTCACCACATCCACATCGGTTTTCTTGGCGCGCTTCGTCGTGGCCATACGTCGGGTCGGAGGAGAAGTTTTCCGGAAGGATAGCGCCTGCGGTGAAGTGCGTCCAGAACGACATGCTCACCATAGCGGGTGAAGCGCGCGTGCAAAACGGCACTCACCCCAAGCGCTCCCGAAAAGGCTCACCGGTCCGTAATCACGGCGTTTCGGACTCGTCCAGACGTGTCGCGGGATGCGCCGATTCACAGAATTTCACCTGTGCGGGACACGTGCGAAATTCGCTCCCGTATCGACTCACCTTTCGATTTGTCGTAATTTTGCGACTGCGCGGCCATGCATCGGCAGCGGGCCCGGATCGCGGCTCACCGATCGCCTCGCATCGGCCTGTATGCATGTACAGGCGCGGCTCACCGGGAGATCGTCAGCGAGTCCCGTCCTCCGGAACACACGTACAAAACCGGCTGGCGCGACCCGAGCAGGCCCGTTTTGCAGGGCCGGGCGCGCATTGTACAGTGCACGAACCGTCTCATGTCCCGAAAATACTCACCTTGAGCACAGTGCGTCGATTCGTTTGGAGGTCGACGAATGCCCGGCAGGTGCGGGACTGGCTACCGCAACCTCCCGAAAAACCTCACCTTGGCGAAAAAACGCTGTGCGCCTCCCGGCACGAACAAGGCTCCCGAATAATCTCACCGTAACCAGATCGGTATCAAAAATCTCAATGCCTTCCGATACTTATGCACAGAAGGCATTTGGCTGTGCGCCACCAGCCGCCCCCGAAAAACCTCACCTTTCGGTGAGAATCCTTCATACGACAACCGCGTGCCAGCCCCCGAAAAATCTCACCTGTGCCAAAAAGTGGCACAGCAAAAACGAGATTTCTCCCAGTCCTGGCGGGGTTTTCGGCGAATTAGGCCACTCGGAGATCCCGAAAAGCCTCACCTTTGACCATTTTTCGAGCAAATCCCGTTCCCGAAAAGGCTCACCCGTCATCCGGATCACAGCCTGTGATTTATGCCCCGAAAAAGCTCACCTTGACGGGATCGGGGCAGGAAAACCCCGATTTTCCTCCCGAAAAGTCTCACCTTTAGTGAATCACAGGCCCCCAACCGGGCTTTTGCTGTGCAAAATGGCGTCCGCTTCCCGGAAACCCTCACATCAAATCCCTGTGAAGTCCCGTGAAACCTCACCTTTCGTCAAAATTGCCTAAAAGATGGGCAGAATCGGGGCGCGAAGAATATCCCGCAAGCGCTCACCTCTGTCTGCACAGGCAGAAAACTGTGCACCCAGGCACAGCGCGGGTTCCGCGGCTGTGAGGCCCCGAAAAACCTCACCTTTGGGAAATCTCGTGTTTCACTGTGATCCCGAATCCGCTCACGACCTTTCCTGCAACGGCTCACGCTGCTCCCTGAACCCCATCACGTCAGCTCCCGCAGAAGATCACCTTAGCTCCCGTAAAACTTCACCTTGTCGGCCGCACAGCCTTGCTACATAAGGCTGTGCCGTGGCGTTAACGTTTTTAACTAAGGGTTCAAGGGTGTTTACTTCTAATACTCTCAAGACATGGGCTGAAGAGTTTTCCACAGACACCCCAACCCCTGAACACCAACAAGCAACCGGATCCGCCATCATGTGAAACAACTGCCGAAATTCGGGGCTCGCTGGAAAACGCTGGCATAACAAAGGCTTGGCCAACTTTCTTCGCTTTGTTTCACGGAATGCCGGACGACGTTCGCTCGGATCGGCTCGCAGCTCCGATTTCTGTGCAGCTCGACGTAAATTCACAACGTCGACGAGAAATAAGTATTGAGAGATACGTATTTCGTTATGATTGCAACACTTCAATGCCTACGAGCACAGTCATGACACTGGATGAAATACGCCAAGCCATTCGGGACGAGCTGGAATCGCTCCGCGCGAGCGGTGCGCGGCGCCAGGAACTGTCGCTGCACGCATGCAAGCGGTTGTTCTTCGATCTCGGCATCCGGCCGTCGGCAGCCAACGTCCGCGACCTCACCCAGACCGGCAGCGCCAGCGATATCCCGAAAGACATCGACCATTTCTGGGAGCGCATCCGTTCCGCGTCCAGAATCCGGCTCGACGGTGCGGCGATCCCGAAGTCCGTGGAGGAAAAAGCCGGTGCGTTGCTCGGCGCGCTCTATGAAGAAGCATTGAAAGCAGCGCGAGACAGTCTCGACGGCGACCGCGAGCAGGTTCGCGCCGGCGTCGCCGATGCTGAACAACGCTTGCGCGACGCAACCGTGCGGCAGGAAACGCTCGAAGGCGCGCTGGCGCGCGGCGAAACGAGAAACGAGCAATTGCAGGCTCGCGTGACCGAGCTCGAGGTGCAACTGGCTTCGCAGGCCACGCACGGTTCGGCAAGCGAGGCGACGTTGCTCACCACAGTCGCCCGACTGGAGAAGGAACTGGCCGCGGCCGCCGGCCGTGTGGATGCCGAACAGGTGCAGAACGCCGCGCTGCGCGACCGGATCGACGCGTTGCAAGCAGAACTGCAGCAGCGCACCGAGCACTACGCGCAACAAATCAAGGATGCGGTGGCCGAAGCCGAACGCCGGGTCAAGCCGATGCTGGTCGAGCTGGATTCGTTGCGGAGCATGGCATCGACCTACCAGAGCGGTTTGCGCGACGTTCAGCGCAAGGAATTCGATTTCCTGCAGCAGCTGAGTTCGGCCAAGGCCCGCGCCGACCGGCTCGAAGAACAGTTGCGTACCCAGGGCGATGAACTGGACCGCGCGACGCGCGAGGTGAATTCGCTGCGTGCGAGCCGCGGAATGAATCCGGAAATCGCCACGCTGATTCGGCGCCTGGCCGATACGGGGCAACTGGATGCGGACGCGTTTGCCGCGATCGGCACCTCGCTCGATCCGGAAATTCCGGTACCGGCCCGGTGCCCGCATTGCGACGGCGAGCCGGAACTGTCACATGGCGAAGCGGGTTTTGAAGTGGCGTGCCCGGAGTGCGAGCACGCTTCGGGCGCATGGCCGTCCCGCTTCGAAGCCGTCGCGCGCTTCGCGCACACGTGACAAAAGGATCGGCGACACCGCACAGGTGAGACGATCCGGGGAGCGTGAGGTGAGGTTTTTCGGGAGCCTGGAAACGGTGAGGCTGCGCCGTACAAGGCTGCTCACGGTTCGCGTTGCGCGAGCAGCCGTTTTCCGATCAGTGAGTTTCGTCGCGGCCTGACGCATCACCGTCGGCCAGGCCGTCGCGCCAGTTTTTCCAGGCACGATGCAGGCGGTTCGACGAGATCGGCCGCATGAAGCCCAGCCATTTGCCAACCCGCTCGGGCGGCACGTCGTGTTCGAACAGTTCGGCCGCATAGGTATTGCGCAGCGTTTGCGGGCTCGCACGCGCGGTGCGCGACGAGGTGAGCCCGGCCGACTCCACGATCGCGTCGATCGCACGCAGCATCGTGGCCTTGTGCATCGGCCGCCCGGCGTGCGATGCGGGGAACACGAGTTCTCCCGGAATGTCCTGACGCTTGCGTTCGGTGAGCCAGGCCTCGAGCAGTGCAATCGCGAATGAGGCCAGATGGGTTTCGCGCGCGAAATCCGGATGGGTGGACTGGATCTGCAACGACGTTCCACTCGTATTGATGCAACTAATCGTAAGTGCGCGTGCTTCGCCGGTCTTGATGCCGGCGCCGAGAAACGCGGCGACGAGCGCGCGGTCGCGCCGTTCCTTCCAGTACGCGGAGCCGGATACGCCGATGGGCGAAAACAGGTAGGCGAGCAGTGTCGCGCGTTCGGCCGGCGCCAGGAAACCGGTGGGTTCGTTGTCGCGGGCCTGGCGCCAGTTCGCTTCGCCATCCTGAGCAATGAACCGGGCCGGGTTGGTCGATGCGTACTCGGTGCGCCGGATATGATCGAGCACACGTTCGATCAGCCGCAGATAGCGCATGCGCTGGGTTTTCCGGATCGGCAGTTCGCCGACGAAGTTCGCGATGGTCGGGGTGTCGACCGTCGCCAGATTTTTCTGGTGTGCCCGCAGCCAGGTGAGAAACGCGCCCCATTGCGCGCGATAGACGTCGGCCGACGAGCGGCGATAGTCCTGCATGGCAAGCCACGCGTCGAAAGCGGCTTCGGGCGAGGCGATCCAGTCGGATGCGCCGCGGTCGAACAGATCCTTTTCTTCCGGGCGTACCGGTGTGTCGGGAGAGCTGGGAAGGGACATGTCATTTATTCCGTTAGTTGCGTATATGTTAGCCTTTTCCGCAATGTCCCGGGCAGCAGGAGGCCGGACGGGCCGCCACGGACGGCGGCCCGGGCTGACATCAGTCGCCCCACGCCTTGGACGGACGGTGAGCACGCTCGGGAGGCGCCGCGTTCTGAGACGCGGCTGCCGCCTCGTACGCGAGAACCGCGAACGAGAAGGCGGCGGGCAGCGCATTCGAGCGCCCGAAGTCGGTCGGATCGTCCGTTTCCGGAAACGTCATGTCCGACGGGCGTTCGAACAATTGACGCATGCCGGCCTCGTGCCGGCTGGCAAAGCCGAGATCGGCAAGCGCCTCGGCTTCGATCGCGTGCAGCAGGCGCCACGTCAGCGGGACGCGCTGACGGATGTAGCGCCCGGCAATATGGCGAACGATCAATTCGAGGTCGTGCGCGGCAGCCTTGAAGCCGAGCGCGGCCAAATCCTGTTCTTCTGTCATCGCAGGCTCCTGTCGACCGGGCGGGCGCCTCGGTGCGCCGGCTCCGGCCCATGCATGGCGGAATGTCCGTATACTGTACAAACATACAGTATTTTCCGCAACAGGCCTGCCCTCGATCCCTTGGCCGGCTATCCGCACCGCCGTCAGCGGTGTATCACCACCAGCAGCGCCCGCGCCTCGGCCTTGCCGGGATTGCGGATCGCGTGCGGCTCGTCGGCCGGGTAGCGCGCGGTGTCGCCGGCCTTCAGCCGCCGGCTGGCCGCCGCGGCTTCGATTTCCATCGCGCCCTGCAGCACCGTGAGGTGCTCGCGCGTGCCGGGTTCGTGCGCGTTCGATATCAGCGCGCCGCCGCCCGGCAGCGTCAGTTCGTACCATTCGAACTTGCCGGCGAGGTCGATCGGGCCCCATACACGCAACTGGTACCGGCCGTCGTGGCCGGCGAGCGTCGGGATGTCGTGCGGGCCATCTACCCGGATCGTCTCGGGCGCCTTCGGCTGCGAGAACAGCTCGTCGAGCGTGATGCCGAGCGCGTTCGTCAGCCGCCACGCGACGGCGATCGTCGGATTGGCCTTGTCGCGCTCGATCTCGGAGAGCATCGATTTCGAGACGCCGGCCGCGCGCGACAGGTCGTCGAGCGTCAGCTTGCGTTCGTTGCGCAGCCGCTGGATCTGTTCGCCGACGCGCGGCGGTGTGACGGCCGGCGGTTGCGAGGCGGCGCTGGCAGGCGTGCGCCGCGAGCCGGAGGAACTTGCCATTTGGATTCCGTTCGCTTAGAGTTGTTCGGTATTTCGAATTCTAGTTCGGAATATCGGATAAATGCGGTCAACCGAACGACCGACTATAACAGTAGCAGGCCGCTGCGCCGCCGCCACGAGCGGTGCGTCGCGGCATGCGAATCCCTGTCAGGAGCTTTGCGATGCGTGATGCCTTTCTCGCCCAGGTGCGCGGGACACTCGACCAGATCCGCGCGGACGGTTTTTACAAGACCGAGCGCGAGATCGCGAGTCCCCAGGCGGCAGCCGTGCGACTCGCCGGCGGCGCCGGCGTGCTCAATTTCTGCGCGAACAACTATCTGGGCCTGGCGAACGATCCGCGCCTGGTCGATGCGGCGAAGGCCGGCCTCGACCAGGACGGCTTCGGCATGGCATCGGTGCGCTTCATCTGCGGCACGCAGACGGTGCACAAGCAGCTGGAAAGCGCGCTGGCCGCGTTTCTCGGCACCGAGGACAGCATCCTGTATTCAAGCTGCTTCGACGCGAACGGCGGGTTGTTCGAGACGCTGCTCGACGAGAACGACGCGGTGATCAGCGACGAGCTGAACCATGCGAGCATCATCGACGGCATCCGCCTGTGCAAGGCGAAGCGCTTCCGCTACCGGAACAACGACCTAGCCGACCTCGAGGCGAAGCTCAAGGAGGCCGAGGCAGCCGGTGCACGCCACAAGCTGATCGCGACCGACGGCGTGTTCTCGATGGACGGCATCATCGCCGACCTGAAAGGCATCTGCGACCTCGCCGACCGCTACGGCGCGATCGTCATGGTCGATGATTCGCATGCGGTCGGCTTCATCGGCACGCACGGCCGCGGCACGCCCGAGCACTGCGGCGTCGAAGGCCGGGTCGACATCATCACGGGCACGCTCGGCAAGGCGCTCGGCGGCGCATCGGGCGGCTACGTCGCCGCACGCCGCGAAGTCGTCGAACTGCTGCGCCAGCGCTCGCGTCCGTACCTGTTCTCGAACACGCTCACGCCGAGCATCGCCGCGGCTTCGCTGAAAGTGCTGGAACTGCTCGGCAGCGACGAAGGCGCGAAGCTGCGCGAGCGCGTGCGCGAGAACGGCGCGCGGTTCCGCGAGCAGATGACCGAGGCCGGCTTCACGCTCGTGCCGGGCGCGCATCCGATCATCCCGGTGATGCTCGGCGACGCGCAGCTCGCGACCGACATGGCCGACAAGCTGCTCGACGAAGGCGTGTACGTGATCGGCTTCTCGTTCCCCGTCGTGCCGCGCGGCCGCGCGCGTATCCGTACGCAGATGAGCGCCGCGCATACGCCCGAACAGATCGACCGGACGGTCGCCGCGTTCGTGCGCGTCGGCAAGTCGCTCGGCATCATCTGACGGAGGCGCGACCATGAAAGCACTGGCAAAACTCGAACGCGGCCCCGGCCTGACGCTCACGCGCGTGAAGCGTCCCGAAGTCGGCCACAACGACGTGCTGATCAAGATCCGCCGCACGGCGATCTGCGGCACCGACATCCATATCTGGAAGTGGGACGACTGGGCGCAGAAGACGATTCCCGTGCCGATGCACGTCGGTCACGAATACGTCGGCGAGATCGTCGAGATGGGGCAGGAAGTGCGCGGCTTCGCGATCGGCGATCGCGTGTCCGGCGAAGGCCACATCACGTGCGGTTTCTGTCGCAACTGTCGCGCGGGGCGCCGGCATCTGTGCCGCAATACGGTCGGCGTCGGCGTGAACCGCGAGGGCGCGTTCGCCGAGTATCTGGCGATTCCGGCGTTCAATGCGTTCAAGATTCCGCCGGAGATCTCCGACGATCTGGCGTCGATCTTCGATCCGTTCGGCAACGCGACGCACACGGCGCTGTCGTTCAATCTCGTCGGCGAAGACGTGCTGATCACCGGCGCCGGCCCGATCGGCATCATGGCCGTCGCGATCGCGAAGCACGTCGGCGCGCGCAACGTCGTCATCACCGACATCAACGACTATCGGCTCGAGCTTGCGCGCAAGATGGGCGCGACCCGTGCGGTCAACGTCGCGCGCGAGTCGCTGCGCGACGTGATGTCCGACCTGCACATGACGGAAGGCTTCGACGTCGGGCTCGAAATGTCGGGCGTGCCGAGCGCATTCACGAGCATGCTCGAGGCGATGAACCACGGCGGCAAGGTCGCGCTGCTCGGCATTCCGCCCGCGCAGACGGCGATCGACTGGAACCAGGTGATCTTCAAGGGGCTCGAGATCAAGGGCATCTACGGCCGCGAGATGTTCGAGACCTGGTACAAGATGGTCGCGATGCTGCAGAGCGGCCTCGACCTGTCGCCGATCATCACGCATCGCTTCGCGGCCGACGATTACGAGCAGGGCTTCGCCGCGATGCTGTCCGGCGAAAGCGGCAAGGTGATCCTCGACTGGACGGCCTGAGCGCCGTCGCGGGGGCAGCGCGGCGCGTTCGCCGCCTGCCCCGCTTTCGCCGGTGTCCGCGTTGCGTGGTCCGTGACGAAACACGCGAAACCGGGATCAAGGTGAGATTATTCGGGAGCTGTGCCTGCGTGCGGAATCCGTGACGCGATTGCTCACCGGTGACCTGCGAAAGCACGTTTGCTTCACCTGTCGAGCGCGGTCTTGCTTCGCTTCGCCACGCGGTCCGACGCCCTTCCTTCCCCTCCACGTATTGCCCAGCCGCGTCCCGCCGTGCGATTGCTCGCTGCGCGCCGCACGGGATGCCCCAACGAACCGGAACGTCGACCGTGAGCCCGCGCGCATCGTCGCGGCTCACGCATGCGCGGGTCGAGATCGACGTCGACCGGTGCGCAGCCCGTTACTTGATCCGCTCACCATTTGGCCCGCGCGGGTCGAGCTGAAGACTCAACACGACGAGCCAGCGCTTCGGGCACTGCGGCGCGACGTCGATCGGATCGCCGGGGGCGCCATGCGCGGTCACGAACCCGTGTTGCGCCGCGTATTGATACGCGCGCAACGCATCCGCCTGCAGCCAGAAGCTGACGAGCGCGCAGGTGACGAAGCGGAACAGCAGCACCGTCGCGGCGTCCGGCGCGAAACCGGTCGCGACCAGCAGGCTTTCGAACGCGAACGCCAGCGCTTGCGCGACCGCGATCGTGACGACCGTCAGCTTCACCACTCCGCGCAGCCGCAGTGCCGCGCGAACGCGTGCCTGCCGGACGGCGAGCCGCGAGCGATCGTCGCCGTCATCGCGTTCGGGAAGTTCGCGCTTCATGACGCCGCACCCGCGTGCCGCGCGACGTCGACCTGCAGCGTGTTGCCGGCCGGAAGGCGACCGTCCGCGACGCCGACGGATTTGCACAGGATCACGCTGTCGTAGTTGTGCTCCGGAAAGCGCATCACGTCGACCGGGTGAAAACCGTCGCGGCGGTAGAAGTCGACGAGCCGGACGGCCGCGTACGGCGCGTCGAGCGCAAGGTGCGTCGCGCCGCGTGCGGCGGCCCGCTGCTGCGCGAACGCGAGCAGCGAACGGCCGATGCCGCGATCCTGCCAGACGGGATCGACGGCCAACTGGCCGAGCGTCGCGACGTGCCGGCTGCGGTACGGATCGCAACGGGAATCGGGATCGTGCGAACGCATCGTCAGCGTCGCGACCAGATGCGCGTTGCCGAGCGCGACGAAGCATTCGCCCGCGAGCACGTGCTCGCGCGTGGCCGACGCCGGCTGGTCGACGCACGGGCAGTTGAATCCCAATGCACCCAGCGGCGCGAACGCGCGACGCAGCAGCGCGTTCAACGTGTCGTACGAATCGCTGCGCGGGTCGAAGCGCCGCACGACGACGCGGCCGTCGAGCCGCTTCGCATAAGCCGCATAGGCGCGCGCGGGGCGCGCGGATTCCGGTCGCTGCATGATGTCCTTTCGCCCAGACAGGGTGACCGAAGTGTAGTGAGCGTCGCGTATCCGCTTCAAGAAAAAATGTCGTAAACGCGGCGGCCCGCGTCGTGCGGCAGGGCCGCGGTTCAGCCCTGCAGGCGACAGGGCTTTTTCACACAGGTGTTGACGAGGGAGAACGATCGTTCTACCGTAAACCCATGAACACACTTCCCGACCTTTCCGGCGAACCGGGCGTTCGCGACCGGCTGCTCGATGCGGCCGAAGCCCTGATCTATTCGGGCGGCATCCATGCGACCGGTGTCGACGCGATCGTCAAGCGATCGGGTGCGGCACGGAAGAGTTTTTATTCGCATTTCGAATCGAAGGAGGCGCTGGTCGTGGCTGCGCTCGAACGTCGCGACGCGCGCTGGATGCGCTGGTTCGTCGACGCCACGCAGGCGCGCGGCAAGGCCCCGCGCGCGCAGTTGCTCGGCATGTTCGAGGTGCTGCGCGACTGGTTCGGGCAGCCGGACTTTCACGGCTGCGCATTCCTGAACGCATCGGGCGAGATCCCCGATGCCGACGATCCCGTGCGGGTCGTCGCACGCATGCACAAGGCGCGCCTGCTGGCATTCGTGCGCGAGCGGTTCGATGCGTATGCCGATGAAACCGGCATCGAACGCCGCGGGCTCGCGCGCCTCGCACGCCAGTGGCTCGTGTTGATCGACGGTGCGATCGGCGTGGCGCTCGTGACCGGCGATGCCAACGCCGCGCGCGACGCGCGCGCCACGGCTGAACTGCTGCTCGACGCCGTGTCGCGGTAGTCGACGCAGCGTATTCGAACCGGCCGCGGCGGTCCGTGGCCATCACCTGAACAGGAGCAACCCATGTCCGCATCCCCCGAAGTCCGTCCGCCCGTTCCGCCCTTCACGCTCGAAACGGCGCGCCAGAAAGTGCGCGCCGCCGAGGACGCGTGGAACACGCGCGACCCGCACCGCGTGTCGCTCGCCTATACGCCGCACAGCCGATGGCGCAACCGCGCGGAATTCGTGACCGGCCGCGACGAGATCGTCGGGCTGCTGCAGCGCAAGTGGACGCGCGAGCTCGATTACCGGCTGATCAAGGAGCTGTGGGCGTTCGGCGGCAATCGCATCGCGGTGCGATTTGCATACGAGTGGCATGACGATGCCGGCAACTGGTTCCGCTCGTACGGCAACGAAAACTGGGAGTTCGACGAAAACGGCCTGATGGCGCATCGTCACGCGAGTATCAACGACCTGCCGATTCGCGAGGAAGACCGCCTGTATCGCTGGGCGCTCGGCCGTCGTCCGGACGATCATCCGGGGCTGTCCGATCTCGGGCTGTGAGACGCGGGCCGGTTCAACGGATCGGCAGAAGGCTGCACGCAGGTTCAATGGTGAGGAAATGCGGGAGCTGATCGTCTGAAGGTGAGATTTTTCGGGACGCGGTGAAATGCCGTGCCGGCGCGTGTGCCGCGCACCGTTCGATGCGGCGTCGCACGCGGCAACGCGGGCGTGCCGCTCACGCCGGCATTGCATCCCGACGCGCGCATCGGCGTGCCACGCTGTGCTTCATCGCGTGACGTATCTCACCGGTCGGGCGAGGTCGACGGTGCATCGACGATCGGTGTGCGCGCGCGTGATGTGCAACTCACCGATCGAACCGGTTTCGACAACGCGCGATGCGAGCCGTGCGGGCTCCGGTGCGAAACGGTTCACCGTTCGACTTCACCTTGCACGCAGCGGAATCGGCACGGGTGCGCGAACGCATCGCGTGTCGCTCACCGCCGGCCGATTCGTGCAGGGGGGCCCGGCGGTACGATCGCGCCGGGCGTGACCGTCAGCCCGTGATTCGCGCGGCGATCGCCTCGCCGACTTCCTGGGTTCCCGCGCGGCCGCCCAGGTCGCGCGTATGCGGCCCCGTGCGCAGCACGTCCTCGATCGCGGCGACGATCGCATCGTGCGCGTCGCGTTCGCGGCCCGCGCCGTTGCCGAGGAAGTCGAGCATCAGGGCCGCCGACCAGATCATCGCGACCGGATTGGCGATGTACTGCCCCGCGATATCGGGCGCGGAGCCGTGCACGGGCTCGAACAGCGAAGGAAACGTACGGTCGGGGTTCAGGTTCGCCGACGGCGCGATGCCGATCGTGCCCGTGCAGGCCGGCCCGAGATCCGACAGGATGTCGCCGAACAGGTTCGATGCGACCACCACGTCGAAGCGGTCCGGCTGCAGCACGAAGCGCGCGCACAGGATGTCGATGTGCTGCTTGTCGACGGCGATGTCGGGATAGCGTTCGGCCATCTCGGCCGTGCGCGCGTCCCACCACGGCATGCTGATCGCGATGCCGTTGCTCTTGGTCGCGACGGTGAGGCGCTTCGCGCGGCGCCGTGCGAGTTCGAACGCGAACTTCAGCACGCGCTCGGTGCCGTGGCGCGTGAAGATCGACTGCTGCATCACGATTTCGCGCTCGGTGCCTTCGAACATCGTGCCGCCGACCGACGAGTACTCGCCTTCCGTGTTCTCGCGCACGATCATGAAATCGATGTCGCCCGCGCGGCGGCCGGCGAGCGGCGACGGCACGCCGTCGAACAGGCGTGCCGGACGCAGGTTGATGTACTGGTCGAACTCGCGGCGGAATTTCAGCAGCGAGCCCCACAGCGAGATGTGATCGGGCACCGTCGCGGGCCAGCCGACCGCGCCGAACAGGATCGCGTCCATGCCCGACAACTGCGCCTTCCAGTCGTCCGGCATCATCTTGCCGTGTTGCGCGTAGTAGTCGCAGCTTGCCCAGTCGATGTGGACGAAGTCGAAGCGGAGGCCGAAGCGCGCGGTCACGGCGTCGAGGGCCCGCAGGCCCTCGGGCATCACTTCGCGGCCGATGCCGTCGCCGGGAATGACGGCAATCCGGTAAGTCCTGTCGTTCATGCGGGTGCTCCTCCTTCATCGTGGATCGGGCCGCTGCCGGCGAGGCGCGCAGCGGATCATGACGCCATTCTATTTATTTCCATCCGGATTAAAATCGTGCGAAAGGTTAATCGACTTTCCACGAATCGTGAACAAATCGCCGAACCTCGACGACCTCCGCGTGTTCAGCCTGGTCGTCCGTCTGACGAGCTTCAGCGCGGCTGCCGAACAGCTCGCGGTGTCGCCCGCGTATGTCAGCAAGCGCATCGCGCTGCTCGAGGCGCAGCTCGGCACGCGCCTGCTGCATCGCTCGACGCGCCGCGTGACGGTCACGGAGGCCGGCGAGCGGGTGTTCGCGCGCGCCGAGAAGATCCTCGACGACGTCGATCATCTCGTCGAGGACGTGTCGACCACGCGCACGGTGCCGCGCGGCACGTTGCGCATCTCGAGCAGCTTCGGCTTCGGCCGGCACGTCGTCGCGCCGGCGCTGCTCGATTTCACCGCGCGCTATCCGCAACTGAACGTGCGGCTCGATCTGTTCGACCGGCTCGTCGACGTCGCGGGCGAAGGCTACGACCTCGACGTGCGCATCGGCGACGAGATCGCCGATCACCTGATCGCGCGCCGCCTCGCCGCGAACCACCGGGTGCTGTGCGCGTCGCCCGACTATCTCGCGCGACGCGGCACCCCGCGCTCGCTCGCGGATCTCGCGTCGCACGACTGTCTCGCAATCAAGGAGCGCGATCATCCGTTCGGCGTATGGCGGCTGACCGTGCGCGGCGAAACGGTCACGGTGAAGGTCGGCGGCGCGCTGTCGACGAATCACGGCGAGGTGGCCGTGCAATGGGCGCTGGCCGGGCGCGGCATCGTGCTGCGCTCGATCTGGGAAGCCGGGCCGCTGATCGAACGCGGCGCGCTGTGTCGCGTGCTGCCGGACGCGACCCAGCCCGCGAACATCTGGGCCGTGTATCCGGAACGCGTCGCGGCGTCCGCGAAGGTGCGCGTGTGCGTGGATTATCTGGCGCAGACGCTGGCCGCGCCGAATGCCGCAGCGGGCGACGAAGCACCCTGAAACCGGCTAAAGGTGAGCTTTTACGGGGGGCTGTGCAGGCACCGTCGCATCGTGAGTCGCGACGCCCGCCCGCGTACCGCGCGGGCCGGCGACGACGCCTGCGGAAGATTCACGCCGCACCTGACACACCGAGCATCAGGTCGAGATTCTGCACGGCGGCGCCGGATGCCCCTTTGCCGAGATTGTCGAACACGGCGGACAGGAGCACCTGACCGCGATCCTCGTTAACGAACACACCGAGCCGCAGATCGTTGGACCCGTTCAGCGCTTGCGGATCGAGATGCGTTGCCGCGCGGGTGTCCGCCAGCGGCGTCACGTCGACGTGACGCGCATCCGCGTAGTGCGCCGCGAGACACGCGTGCAACCGCTCGCCAGTCACCCCGGCCGGAAGCAGGCGCAGCTCGATCGGAACGGTGAGCACGATGCCTTGTCGATAGGCACCGTAGGCCGGCACGAAGAACGGGCGGTGTGCGAGCCCGGCATGCAGCAGGATCTCGGGGGCGTGCTTGTGGTCGAGTGCGAGGCCGTAGACCTGCAGCGACGGCGCGCGCGCGGCGGCGTCGCCCGATTCGAACGCTTCGACGGCGGCCCTTCCGCCGCCTGAGTAACCCGAGATCGCGTGAATGCTCACCGGGTAGTCGCGCGGCAGCAGGCCGGCCTGCAGCAGGGGGCGCAGCAGGCCGACCGCGCCCGTGGGGTAGCAGCCCGGATTGGTGACGCGCTTCGCGTGCGCGATGCGCTGCGCGTGCCCGTCGGCCATCTCGGGAAAGCCGTAGACCCATTCGGGCTGCGTGCGATGGGCCGAACTCGCATCGATCACGCGTACCGCCGGGTTCCGGATGAAGCCGACCGCTTCGCGCGCGGCCGCGTCGGGCAGGCACAGGATCGCGATGTCGCATGCGTTGAGTGCGTCGGCGCGCCGCGCGGCGTCCTTGCGTTCGGCAGCCGGAAGCGTGAGCAGCCGCACGTCGGTGCGGTCGCGCAGGCGCGCGTGAATCTGCAGTCCGGTCGTACCTTGGTCGCCGTCGATGAAGACAGTGGGGAGGCTCATGGCGGTCGTGTTTCTCGCGTTCGGTGGTCGGGGGAAGCCGTATCGTCCGCCGAACGCCTAGAATATGAAAAGTTGAATTTGCTGACTGTCTGCTTCAGCTTTTCTGAACGAGAGGTGTTCGATGCGCGAGATCAGTCTTGACCGCCTGCGTACGCTGGTCGCGATCGCGGACCAGGGATCTTTCGTGGCGGCGGCGCAATGGCTGCATCTGGCCCCGCCGACCGTCAGTCTCCATGTCGCCGAGCTGGAAAGCCGCGTCGGCGCGCCGCTGCTGTCCCGCACGCGCGGCAACGTGCGGCCGTCGGCGATCGGCGAAGTGCTGGTGGAGCGGGCGCGGCGCCTGCTGGCGGAGGTCGAATCCACGCTCGACGACGTGCAGCGGCAGGTGCAGGGATTGACCGGCCGCGTGCGTCTGGGCGCATCGACCGGGGCGATCGCGCACCTGTTGCCGCAGGCGGTGGCCGGGTTGCGCGCGCAGCATCCGGATATCGATGTCCAGATCGCGGTGCTCACGTCGCACGACACGCTGGCGTGCCTTGCGCAAGGCACGCTCGATGTCGGGCTGGTTGCGCTGCCGCAGGCGCCGGTCGCGGGGCTGTCGATCCGCCCGTGGCGACGCGATCCGGTGATGGCGTTCCTGCCGGCGGACTGGCCGCTTCCGGCCCGTGTGACGCCGGCGTATCTGGCCGCGCGTCCGCTGATCCTCAACGATGCGACGACACGCCTGTCGCGGCTCACGACCGAATGGTTCGCACTCGGCGGCCACCGGCCCGAGCCGCGGATCGAACTCAACTACAACGATGCGATCAAGAGCCTGGTCGCCGCCGGTTACGGCGCGACGCTGCTGCCGCACGAGGCGGGCGCCCCGCTGCCGGATTCGCGCATCGTCATGCGGCCGCTGCGCCCGGCGTTGTGGCGCGAGCTTGGGATTGCCCATCGGGCCGGTTGCGTCGAACGGGCGACGCAGCACGTGCTCGATTCGCTGTGGGTGCTCGGCGCACGCTAGCGGATCGCGGTGCGAGTGCGCGTGCAGGCCGGGCGCGCGCTCGAAGGTTCAGAGCCGGTTGTCCTTCGCCAGCGTGAGCACGCGCGCCCAGCGCTGTGCGTCGCGCTTGTCCGTCATCGGCAGCTTCCATTCGCCGCGCGCCGCGTCGCGCACGCGTACGACGAGATGCCAGCGGCCGCCGATCGGCGCGGCCTGGCAGCCGTCGAGCTGCGACAGCGTATAACGGCCGTCCGCGCCGTCGTGCGACAGCCACAGCAGCCCCTGTGTAGCGGATACGCGCAGCTCGCCCCAGGCGCGATGCACGACGTGGGTCCAGCCGTCTTCCTTCGTGTTCGGTGCGATGTCGCGGCGGCGCTTGATCCACCAGGCGACCAGCGCGAGCAGGATCGCGGCGGCGAGCACGGCGGCCGCGATCGCGACCGGCTGGCTGAACTGCGCGGCGATGACGTGAAACAGGTGAACCGCGCCCCATCCCGCGGCGATGAGCGCAAACAGTGCAATGAAAATCGGCATGTCGGATCGGAGAAGAGGACGGACCGGCGCATGCGTCGCGCCGATCCGTCGCGCACGGCTTACCGCTTGCGGTGAATGTCGTGCGTCACGAAGCCCGCGTCGTTGTTGGGCAGCGCGAGGCCGTCCTTGACCGCGAGTGTCTTGCGGATGTCGTCGAGACCCGCGGACCAGTGGTCGCGCATCGTCGACAGACCGAACTGATAGTCCTTGTAGTGATGCTCGTACGCCTTCTGCTGGTAGATCAGGTGCTGGATGTTGTACTTCTTGCTGCCTGACATCGCCTCGGCTTCGACGCACCACGGATCCGACTTGCGCTGCTCTTCCGGCACCTGGTCGAGCACGTGGCGCAGCACGTTGCGGTAGCGCTGTTCGCGCTGCAGCGTGTCGGTGACGAAACGCGTGCGGCTCGAATACTGCACGTCCTTCGTGCGTTCGGCGACGTCGGCCATCGTGCGCGGCAGCGGCCCGCGCGCGCTCCACAGGTCGACCTGGAACGCGAGCGTGTCGCGGCGCGGCCGGGCGCGCAGCACTTCCATCAGCGGCGTGTTCGACACGACGCCGCCGTCCCAGTAGTAGTCGCCGTCGATCTCGACCGGCGGAAACGCGGGCGGCAGCGCGCCCGACGCCATGAAGTGCTCGGGCGCGAGGCGGATGCGCGAGTTGTCGAAGTACACGAAGTTGCCGGTACCGACGTTGACCGCGCCGACCGACACGCGCGTCTCGCCCGAATTGATCCGGTCGAAATCGCACAGCTTCAGCAGCGTCGCGCGCAGCTGCGACGTGTCGTACCAGCTGATCTTTTCCGGATGATCGGACACGCCCGGCAGCGGCGGCGGGAAGCGCGGCACGAAGAAGCCTTGCTGGCCCTGCATCATCGCGCTCGCGGCCTGCGACGCGGTGAAGAAGGTGCGGACCTGGTCGATGCTGTTGAACAGCGCGAACTCGAACGCGGCCGGAATCGTCGGGAAGAATGCCGGCTTGCAGATCGTTTCCCAGAATTCGCGCAGCCGCTCGACGCGATGCTCGGGCGCATTGCCCGCGATCAGCGCGGTGTTGAGCGCGCCGATCGAGATGCCGGCGATCCAGTCGAGCGGAATGCCCGCCTCGTGCAGCCCTTCGAACACGCCGGCCTGGTACGCGCCGAGCGCGCCGCCGCCCTGCAGGACGAGCGCGATCGTCTCGTACGGCAGCGTGCGCGCGGCGGCCGGTGCGCCGGCCTCGTGATGCAGGTCCGCCGCGTCGACGGCCTGTCTTTCGGTGCGGGCGTGCGGCTTCATTGCATGAACCAGCCGTGGCTGACGACGAACGACTGGCCCGTGAGCGCCGCGCTCGGGAATGCCGACAGGAACAGCACCGTCTGCGCGACGTCCTGCACCGTCGTGAACACGCCGTCGACCGTGTTGCCCAGCATCACCTTCTTCACCACTTCCTCTTCGCTGATCCCGAGCTCCTTCGCCTGCTCCGGAATCTGCTTGTCCACCAGCGGCGTGCGCACGAACCCCGGACACACGACGTGCGAGCGCACGTTGTGCTTCGCGCCTTCCTTCGCGAGCACGCGCGCCAGGCCGAGCAGGCCGTGCTTGGCCGTCACGTACGCCGACTTCAGAGGCGACGCCTCGTGCGAGTGCACCGAGCCCATGTAGATCACGACGCCGCCGCGATCGTCCTTGTACATGTGCTTGAGTGCGGCCTTCGTCGTGAGGAACGCGCCGTCGACGTGGATCGCCTGCATCTTCTTCCAGTCGGAGAACGCGTAGTTCTCGATCGGGTTGACGATCTGGATGCCCGCGTTCGACACGAGGATGTCGACCGAGCCGAACGTTTCGGCGACCTTGTCGATGCCACTGTTCACGGCTTCCTCGTTCGTCACGTCCATCGCGACGCCGATCGCCTTGCCGCCCGCCTTGACGATCTCGTCGGCGACCGCGTTCGCGCCGTCCTGGTTCAGGTCGGCGATCGCCACCGCCGCGCCCGCCTTCGCGAGCTCGAGGGCGATTTCCTTGCCGATGCCGCTTGCGGCGCCCGTGACGACTGCGGTCTTGCCATTCAGGTTGCTCATGTTCGAATTCCCGTGGTGAAAGGATTGACAGGGAGAAAGGACTGCGGACGCGTTACTTG
>NZ_JPGL01000091.1 GCF_000732615.1 Burkholderia paludis | reverse complement strand
CCTTGCCGCCCGCCTTGACGATCTCGTCGGCGACCGCGTTCGCGCCGTCCTGGTTCAGGTCGGCGATCGCCACCGCCGCGCCCGCCTTCGCGAGCTCGAGGGCGATTTCCTTGCCGATGCCGCTTGCGGCGCCCGTGACGACTGCGGTCTTGCCATTCAGGTTGCTCATGTTCGAATTCCCGTGGTGAAAGGATTGACAGGGAGAAAGGACTGCGGACGCGTTACTTGGCCAGGTAATCGTAGACGACTTCGCCGAGGCCCAGTGTCAAATCTGCGACGAGGTGGCGGGCCTCGACGATTTCGAGCACCGGCAGGTCGGCCACCGGCGCGAGCGCGTGCGGCGCCAGCTCGAGCGATGCGGGGCCCGTCCACGCGCCTTTCATCTTGATGTCCTGCATGTAGTAGCGCACCAGTTCGCATACGCGCGCGGTGCCGTCGACATGCGGAATGATCTTCAGCAGGAAATTGGGGCCGGCGAGACGCTTCGTCTGCTCGTCGATGTCGAGCTCCTTGTGCTTGTAGCCCATCGTGCCGGTCGCGACGCGCACCTTGCCGTAGTCGAGCGTGCCGAGCAGGTGATCGGTGTTCACGTGCAGCGTGGGCGACGCGAGTTTCTTCGGGAAGCCCCACAGCTCGCGGCCGCCGGCGATCGGCGGGTGATCGTCGAGATACATCGCGAGCGTGTAGCCGCCCGGCTGGCCGTTGTATTCGACCGGGATCACCTGGCCGCTTTCGGTGTAATCGCCGAAGCCGGTCGAATCGGCCATGCGAATGAATTCGTAATGCACGAGCGGCTCGGTGATCTGCAGCGGCTCGGGGACGATTTCGCGGAGACGGTCGGGATCGGTGCGATACGTGATGATCAGGAATTCACGATCGACGAATCGGTACGGGCCCATCGGGAAGGCAGGGCTGGTCAACGGCATCGCAAACGCTTTCGATCGGACATCGCTGGGTTTCATGCGGACTCCTTGTTGTTGATCGCTTCGTGGATGAGTGCTCGTAAGCTCGTAATCCTATGCCTGTGCGTTGCCGTTGTGCGATGCCGCATGTGGAATTAATTGTTGCCGATTTCGAAGAATTCGCGACGTAAATATTGAGATGAATGATGAAAGCGGACCGGACGGCATGTGGCCGCCCGATGTTCGCACGCGTGAATGACACCGCGATGTGAAAAAGGTGAGCTTTTTCGGGATGTGGGGTGAGTATTTACGGGAAGCAGTCGCGCGTAAATGTGACAATTGTGTGAACTAGTGTTGCCGCGGGAGCTCTAAGTGCGTTCGCCGCTGCGGGATTCGTCCTGCATGGCTGCCGCAGCGGGCATCGCCCGATGCGGAGGCGTCCCGGCATCGCTCGTACCGGGCCGGGCAGCCGGCCGACTTTTTACGCTTCACGCAACCGGACTCATGCAGAACCTCAATCTCACCCTCTTTTCCGCCATCAACGCCGGGGTTGCGCCGCAGCCGGGCGTCGCCCGCCTTGCCATCTTCGCCGCCGACTGGCTCGTCTACGCGCTGCCCGCGATGCTGCTGCTGACGTGGATGTTCGGCGAGCGCCCGGCGCGACGTCAGGCGATCGAAGCCGGCGTCGGCGTGTGCGTGGCGCTCGCGCTCGCGCAGGTCATCGGGCATTTCTGGTTCTCGCCGCGCCCGTTCATGGCCGGCGTGGGCACGCAACTGATCCCGCACTCGCCCGACAGCTCGTTTCCGAGCGACCACATGACGTTCGCGTGGAGCATGGCGATCGGCCTGATGCTCGGCGGCACGACGCGCCTGACCGGGCTCGTGATGGCCGCGCTGGCCGTGGCGATTGCGTGGGGGCGTGTCTATGCGGGGGTGCACTGGCCGTTCGACATGATGGGCGGCGTGCTGGCCGGCACGGCCGGCGCGCTCGCCGCGCACCTGTACGGGCAGCGCGTGACCGCACCGCTCGAGCGGCTCGGCGATTCGGTGCATGCGATCGTCATGGGGCGTCGCCACGCACCGTAAGCGGAAGGAAGAAGGATCGGGCAGGACGCTGTCAGCCGGGTGTCCTGGCCGATTCGGCCGGTGCGGACGGGTTGCCGCCCGCATCGTGCAGTTCGGGCGTATCGGCCGGGTGCTGCGCGGCGTCGCGGTCGAGGGCGCTGTCCTTCAGGATCGCGCACATCGCGACGAACAGCGCGAGTACCACTGCGGCGAGGCTGCAATAGCCGACGATCTTCAGGTTGCGAAGGAAAGGCGAAGCGTGGCTTGCTTTTGTCATGACCGGGCGCTCCTGGGCGGACTGCGGCGGCTGTCGTGCGACAGCGGCGCCGCTCACACAGATATATACCAGCCGCGACAACGATGCCAGGCCGGCCGGCGCACCGGTGTTCCGGCCGCATCTCCGGCCGACGGGCCGGGGGCGTGCACCGCACGCCCGGCGCCGGGTGCCCGGCTGCGTCAGTCTTCCAGCGCTTCGTGCACGGCCGCCGCGCCGCGCTTCCAGTAGGCCGCCGCGCGGATGCGCGACTTGTCGATGCCGCGCTCGCCGGTCAGGTGCTGGCGCACCGCCCGCATCGACTGCGCTTCGCCGGCCGCCCAGACATAGCCTTCGCCGGATTGCGGAAGCGGCAGGTCGCGCACGGCATTCAGCAGCACGTCTCCTTTTTCCGTGTCGGCCTCGGCGCGGAAGCGCCAGATTTCATGCACGTCGGCGTGCGTGTCGAACGCGATCTGCGCGGTGCGATCCGCGACTTCCAGCACGACGGCCGCGCGCGAGCCGGCCGGCAACTCCGCGAGACGTCGCGCGACGGCCGGCAGCGCCGTATCGTCGCCGATCAGCAGATGCCAGTCGAAACCGGTCGGGACGACGAACGAACCGCGCGGGCCGCCGACGCCGAGCCATTGGCCGACGCGTGCCTGCGAGGCCCACTGCGATGCGGGGCCCGGATGGTTCAGCACGAATTCGAGATCGAGTTCGCGGGCGGCGCGGTCGAAGCGGCGCGGCGTGAAGTCGCGCGCGACCGGCCTCGGTTCGCCTTCCGGAAACTCGGGGCCGTTCGCGCCGAGTGTCGGCATCGCGGGGCGCTCGGCGCCGGGCGGCGGGAAAAATACCTTCACGTGATCGTCGAACGACGCGGATTCGAAATCCGCGAGATCGGGGCCGCCGAGTGTGACGCGCAGCAGGTGCGGCGTCACGGCGTGTACGCGCAGGACTTGCAGCAGGCGGAACTTGAGGGTGTGGCGCACGCGGGTCACGGTGCGCTCGGAGGTGTTCTGCATCGATCCGTTCTCCTTGGGTAGGGGAAGCCCGGCGCGGATTACGCGCCGGCGCCGCCTTCGATATCGGCAACCGCGCGGCGCATGATGGCCGCGATGCGCCGTTGTTCATCCGCGTCGGCGCCGCTCTTGTGCAGCAGCGCGCGCTTGAGTGCCAGGCGCGCCTCGACGAATTCGGGCAGCCAGCCGGCCTGCGATTCGTCCGGTGCGTCGTAGCCCGCCGATTCGCCGGCAAACGCGCGACGCATGAAATCCATCCGGCGCGCGAGATACGTGAGGCGTGCGAACAGCGTGTCGACGCGTTCGCGTTGCGAGTCGAGATGCGCCTGGCCGGCGTCGGTCAGTGCATAGCGCTTGCGGTTGCCTTCCGCCTGCGACGCGACGAAGCCGCCTTCCTCGAGATACGTGAGGGCCGGATACACCATGCCGGGGCTGGGGCTGTAGAAGCCGTTCGAACGCGTGTCGAGCGCCTTGATCAGTTCGTAGCCGTGGCTCGGCTGTTCGGCGACCAGCGCAAGCAGCAGCAACTGGAGATCGTCGGAGCTGAACTGGCGGCCGCGCGGCATGCCGTCGTCGCCGAAATCGCCGAAGCCGCCGCGACCGCCCCGGCCGCCGCCGAACATGTCGTGACCGCGACGATGGCGGCCGATCGCGTGCCAGAGACCGGCGAACCAGTCAGAACGGGCATGCGCACCATGACCGTCGCATCGGGCATGGCCGCGGAAGTAGTTGTGTCGCATGATCGTGTCCTATATGTCGTAAAACATATCTAAAGATATATATCGAAAGATAGGGCGTCAAGGGGAATTATTGGGGGTTGGATGGTGGGGGAGGTGGTTGCAGGGTCCCCATGAACGTGAGCGTTCTCTCGCGTATCGACTTCCGATATGGGGGCAGTCCTCTTCCTCTATCCGACCTGCTCGCGACCGGAACGCTTCCGCCAACCAGTTCGTAATCCTTCGCGATGACCGATTCGTTCGACCCTCGTCCGAATCTCGCCCCGCCTTGAACCCGGAATGCGTGACACCACCGGCCCGTGCGCTTTGCAAGCAGCCTGCCCGTGTCCGGCTCGCATCGCGCAACGCTTTGCCCGACACGACGGCACCTTCATCCCGAAGACGATCTCCTCCCGCAAAAAACCGAGCCCGCCTCGCGGCCTCCCCGGCGAATCGCGTATTTCAAAACGCTTTCGCCGGCGTATCGCATGCGCGATTCGCGTACCGATAAGTCGAAATTTGCATAGCGTTTGTGAACGGAATTACGGCTGCATACGTTCGCGATTGACGGTGCCGCTCGTCGTATCGGGCGGGCAACGGCCCGATACGCGGCACGATCCCGCGTTGCGTGGCCGCAGGCGCCGGCGAGCCCGGATCGCGACAGGGTCCGAACGACATCACGCAAGCACATGAGGATGCAGTCATGGCATCGATTCCCGAACCCGCGCCGACCGGCGACACCAGCAAACGGAACTGGCTCGAATCCCACGAAGCCGGTTATCACAAGACCCTCGGCAATCGACAGGTACAGATGATCGCGATCGGCGGCGCGATCGGGACCGGCCTGTTTCTCGGCGCGGGCGCACGCCTGCAGGCCGCCGGGCCGGCGCTCGCGATCGTCTATCTGGTGTGCGGCGTCTTTTCCTTCCTGATCCTGCGCGCGCTCGGCGAACTCGTGATGCATCGGCCGAGCAGCGGCAGCTTCGTGTCGTATGCGCGCGAATTCCTCGGCGAGAAAGCATCGTTCGTCGCCGGGTGGATGTATTTCCTGAACTGGGCGATGACCGGGATCGTCGACATCACCGCGGTCGCGCTCTACATGCATTACTGGGCGCCGTTCTCCGCCGTGCCGCAGTGGATCTTCGCGCTCGTCGCGCTCTGCATCGTCGCGACGATGAACCTGATCGGCGTGAAGTGGTTCGCCGAGATGGAGTTCTGGTTCGCGCTGATCAAGGTCGCCGCGATCGTGCTGTTCCTCGTGGTCGGCAGCGTGATTCTCGGCACCGGCGGGCACGTCGCGGGCCACGACACGGGCATGCACCTGATCACCGACAACGGCGGGTTCTTCCCGCACGGACTGATGCCGGCGCTGGTGCTGGTGCAGGGCGTGGTGTTCGCGTTCGCGGGCGTCGAGCTGGTCGGCACGGCCGCCGGCGAATGCAAGGACGCGCGCAAGGTGCTGCCGCGCGCGATCAACAACGTGATCTGGCGCATCGCCGTTTTCTACGTCGCATCGGTCGTGCTGCTCGTCTGCCTGCTGCCGTGGAGCGCGTACAAGGCGGGACAAAGCCCGTTCGTGACGTTCTTCGGCGCGCTCGGCGTTCCCGGCATCGGCTCGGTGATGAACCTGGTGGTGTTGACGGCCGCGCTGTCGAGCCTCAACTCGGGGCTGTACTCGACCGGCCGCGTGCTGCGTTCGCTGTCGATGGGCGGCTCGGCGCCCGCCTTCCTCGGGCGGATGAGCGGGCAATCCGTGCCGTACGCGGGCATCCTCGTGACGGTCGCGATCTACGTGGTCGGCGTGCTGCTCAACTATCTGGTGCCGTCGAGCGTGTTCGAGATCGTGCTGAACATCGCGTCGCTCGGCATCATCAGCACGTGGGCGTTCATCGTCGTCTGCCAGATGAAATTCCGTGCGGCGGTCAGGCGCGGCGAAGTGGAAGACGTGTCGTTCAGGATGCCCGGCGCACCCGTGACGTCGTGGCTGACGCTGCTGTTCCTGTTCGGCGTGCTGGTCCTGATGGCGTTCGACTACCCGAACGGCACGTGGACGATCGCGTCGATCCCGCTGGTGGCGTTGCTGCTCGTGGCCGGCTGGAAGTGGCTGAGCGGCCGTGCGCACCGCACGTCGCTCAAGCCGACCATTCCGTCGGTCGCGCTCACGCAGAACGTGCTCGAGAAAGACGACAGTTGAGACGGCGCATGCCCGGGGGCGGCCGCCGGCCCGATGCCGGTACGCTCCCGCGCAGCCTGCGTCGACCGTGCGCCGTCGCATGGCCCGCGATCGTCCGCGCGGGAGACGCCGGACATGTCAAGGATCGTCAATTCCGGAGTGCAGAGGTTGTGGTTTGCCGGCGCAGTGGCGATAGTCTGCGCGAGCCTTCGGGCGCATGCCATGCAGACGCGGATCAGAGGGGAGTCGCTCCATCGGGAGCGGCGCTCCCTGCCCCGCACCTTTGAAAATCCGAATGACGTTCATCCTGCCGCACAATCCCCGCCAAGACCGGCGCAAACGCGCCGACGCACTGTTCATCGAAGTGACAGCGGATGACGGATTCATCCGCGAATCCCTGCGCATCGTCGCCGAGGCGCGGGCGCGCATCCTGAATTCAGGCTCGCCGATTCCCTGTGCCGATCCCGGCAAGGCGGCCGGGGGCGCCTGAACGCCGCCGCCGGCCGACCGGTCACGCTCAGATTCCCATCCGCCCGGCGACGCCGTCACGATCGACGAACTTGTGCTTCAGCGCGGCCGCGACATGCAGGGCCAGCAGCAAGCCCAGCGTCAGTACCAGCGCGCGATGCAGCGTGTCGGTCAGGAGTCGCAACGGTTCGTCGCGGCCGACGAGCATCGGCAGATCCGCGAGGCCGAAGAAGCTGACCGGATGCGCGCCCGCGAGGCGGTGCACGTAGCCCGTCAGCGGCACGAGGAACAGCAGCAGGTACAGCACGCCGTGCAGGGCGCCGGCGATCCGCGCCTGCCACGCCGGCACGCTGCCGGGCAGCGGCGGCGGCGTGTGCGTCGCGCGCCATACGAGGCGCGGCACGGTCAGCGCGAAGATCAGGCTGCCGATCGACGCGTGATAGAACAGGATGCCGTTGAACGACGGCGAATTGTGCGGAAACGTATCCATGTAGAGCCCGAGCGACAGGTTCGACAGGATCAGGATCGCGACCGACCAGTGCATGGCGATCGCGAAGCGCGTGTAGGCGGCGTGGTTGGGCTGTGACATGAGCGGTCTCGCAATATCGGGTGGGGCGTCGCGCGCCCGCGCGTCCGGTGCGGCGAACGGCGTGGCGACGTCCGGTATACCGGCGTCCCGCCGGTTTTATTCCCGCTGCGTGTTGCGTCAGGGGCGATTTTTTGGCCGCCGTGCCGCACGGGGCCGCCGGAGACGGCGCGTCAGGCCGTCGAGCCGGTGCGGCGCGCGAGCCGGTAAGCGCCCGGGCTGCATCCGAACCGCGCCTTGAACGCGCGCCCGAAATGCGTGATGTCCGTGAAGCCGCATGCGATCGCCAGCTCCAGCAGATTCCGGTTGGCGTCCGCCGGATCCTCCAGCGCGCGCCGGCTCGCCTGCAGCCGGTATTCCTGGATCAGGCTCTGCGGGGTCTGGCCGGTCGCGGCGAGCGCGCTGTAAAGCGTGCGCCGCGATACGTTCAATGCGCTGGCGAGCCGGTCCGGCGACAGGTCCGGCTCGTGACAGTGATGCGCGAGGTGGATTTCGGCATTCATCCGCAGCGCGGCACTGCGCGCGTCGGCGCCGGAGAGCGAATCGCCGGCTTCGCGGCGGATCACCGAATCGAGCAGCATCAGCGTCGACTGCTCGAAGCCGAACAGGCTCTCCGGATCGTTCTGGACCTGCCCGTCCATCAGGTAATGGATGGACTGGAGCGCCAGCCGCGCATTGCCGACGGTCTGGCGAACCCGGACGCCCGCACGCTCCACGAACCAGCGCCACATCGTGCTGCTGCGCGGCGGCGTGAGCGCGGCGACGAACCGCGACGCGTGCGCGGATTCGATCCGGTACGGCTGGGTCGCGTCGTAGATCACCCATTCGCCGGGCGCGACGGTCGACGTCGTGTTGCGCTGCGTGACGCGGCTTTGTCCGGCGATCTGGAACAGGATCTTGTAGCAGTCGCTGTCGGTACGCGCGGCCAGCGCGCGATCGCGATCCACCCGGACCGCCGTCGTGTCCACCTCCGCCAGGCGCAGCCCGCCCACCGCCGCGACGCGCACCGACATCCGGAACAGCGGGCCGGTGTCCTGGAAGACCAGCGGCAGGAAACTGTCCGCGACGAGTTCTCGCAGGTTGGCGCTGCCGTTGCTGGCGCTGACGACGAGTTCATGTGTCATGACCGGAAGAGGAAAGGTGCCGGAAACGCATCAAGCGTAATGCAAACGGCCGGGGCCCGTACGGCCGCCGCGCCGTTCTGCACGCTGAGCCCAAAAGCGTGCACGGAGCGCCGATGGGCGCGCGCGACGCGCTCCTAGAATCGGAACGTGGCCGACTGCCGTTCGCGCGCAGCGGGCGTTCGCCGCGGCGATTTCCGCCGCGATACCGCGAGCCGATACGCCGCCCCGACGACGTCGGGGGCAGGCCAGACGCTCCCGCAGCACGGTCGACGAGATCGTCACCGGCCGGCCCGGCCGGCGGGACGTCGACGGGGGGAGTCGCGCGACCCGGCCCGCGAAGGCGGCCCGACCGGCTTTTCATCTCAATCGTTATCCGGAGGTAGGACAGATGGCACTGGTACAGATGCTGGGCGAAGTCCGTGAGTTTCTCGCGCGCGGGCATGGCCAATACATCGACGGTCGCGCGGTGGCGGGCGGCGGCGAACTTATCGAAGTCGTGAACCCGGCGACGCGCCAGGTCATCGGCTCCGTCGCGCAGGCGACCGACGACGAGATCGACGCGGCGCTCGCTTCGTCGCATCGCGCGTTTCGCGGCGCGTGGGCCGGCACGACGCCGGCCGACCGCGAACGCATCCTGTTGCGGTTCGCCGATCTCATCGAAGCGCACGGCGAGGAGATCGCGCAGATCGAGACCGCGCAATCGGGCAAGCTCATCGGGGTGTCGCGCATGATCGAGGTGGCGTGGTCCGCGCGCTGGTTGCGCTATTACGCGGGCTGGGCCACCAAGATCGCGGGCGAAACGCTGGCGCCGTCGTTTCCGAGCATGAACGGCGAACGGTACACGTCGTTCACGCTGCGCGAGCCGCTGGGCGTCGTCTTCGGCATCATCCCGTGGAATTTCCCGGTGATGATTCCCGTATGGAAATTCGGTGCGGCGCTCGCGACCGGCAATACGGTGCTGATCAAGTCGTCGGAATTCACGCCGCTCACCATGCTGCGCATCGCCGAGCTCGGCACCGAGGCCGGGCTGCCGCCGGGCACGCTGAACGTGATCAACGGGACGGGCAGGATCGGCGGCAAGGTCATCGGGGATCCGCGCGTCGCGAAGGTCTCGTTCACGGGCTCGGCGCCGACCGGCCGCGTGGTCGGCGAGGCGGCCGTCGACGCGAACTTCACGCGCGTCACGCTCGAGCTGGGCGGCAAGAACGCGGCCGCGTTTCTGCCGGATACGCCGGTCGAGAAGATTCTCGACGGCGTCGTCGAAGCCGGGTTCCTGCACAGCGGGCAGATCTGCGCGTCGGCGGAGCGCTTCTTCGTGCATCGGTCGCAATTCGACGAGGTGGTCGGGAAGCTGAAGGCGCGCCTCGACCAGTTCCAGCCGTCCGACCCGATGGACGACGCGGGGATGATCGGCCCGGTCTGCAACGGGCCGCACTTCCGCAAGTGTCTCGACGCGTTCACGCAGGCGCGGGCGGAAGGCGACGAGATCGTCACGGGCGGCACGGCATACGCGCGCGACGGCTTCTACGTGAAGCCGACGCTCATCGTGCCGAAGTCGCTGCAATCGAGCGTGTACCGCAAGGAAGTGTTCGGGCCGGTCGGCGCGTTCGTGCCGTTCGACGACGAGGAGGAACTCCTCGCGATGATGAACGACACGCCGTTCGGACTGACCGCGAGCCTGTGGACGAACGATCTCGCGAAGGCGCTGCGCCATGTGCCGCGCATCGAGGCCGGCACGGTGTGGGTGAACATGCATACGCTGGTCGACCCGGCCGTGCCGTTCGGCGGCGCGAAAGGGTCCGGGGTCGGTCGTGAATACGGATCGGCGTTCATCGACGCCTATACGGAGCCGAAGTCGGTCACGATCCGGTTCTGAGTGCAGTACAGGTGCGTTGCCGCGCGAACACACGGCAACGCACCGGCGCAGTCGGCCGGGCGCGAACCGGGCCGATTGCGCCGGCCGGCGTCGCGGCCGGCGCCTCATGCCGCGTCAGAACCGGGTGCTGAACCCGATCCGCGCGATCGACTGCAGCGCGCCGCTCGACGCGCCGTCGGCGTCCATCACGCCGTTGATCTGCGCGTTGCTGCCGTGGCTGGCGCGCTGATGCACGCCGGCCACGTACACCATCGTGCGCTTCGACAGCCAGTACTGGACGGCGGCGAGAAACTGCTGCGCGTGCGCGTTGTCGAGCGTGTCGTTGCCCTTCATGTACGTGTAGCTCGCGCCGACCACCCAGGCGGGCGACGGATGCCACGACGCGCCGGCTTCCGCCGACCAGACGCCCGCGCCGTTCTGCGCGTTGCGCACGGTCGTGAAGAGCGCCTTCCCGGTGATCGTGCCGAGCGTGTAGTGCATGCCCGCGCCCCAGTTGCGCACGCTGGTGGCCGGCAATCCGTCCGCCGCGCCGTATTTCTCGTTCGTATAGGCCGCGCCCGCGCCGAACGGGCCGTTGTCGTAGCTCGCGCCGACGCTGACCGTGTTGTTCGCGCCGATCGAGCCCGCGACGTTCCCGAAGCCGTACAGCGCGCCGAAGGTCAGGCCCGACAGCGACGGGCTCGTGTACTTGACCGAATTCGCGACGCGGTTGCTGCCCGCGACGCGATCCCAGTCGAATGCGCCGGTCGGGTTGTTCGGCAGCGCGAGCTTGTCGAACGGTCCGTTCCGGAAGCCGTACAGGCCGACGAGATCCTGCGCGATCTCGTTGCCGCTCGCGGCCAGCGAATCGACCATGAACTCGTACTGGTTGCCGAGCGTGAGCTTGCCGTAGCGGTCGTTTTCCAGCCCGACGTAGGCCTGCCGCGCGAACAGCCCGCCGCCGATGATCGAGCCGTTGCCGAGCGAATACTGGTTGACGAGCCGGAAGATCGCGCGCGTGCCCGCGCCGAGATCCTCCTTGCCTTCGAAGCCGAGCAGGTTCGGAAAGAAGATGTTGTCGTCGAATTTCGGATTGCCGTGGCCGCCCTCGTTGCTGACGTAGCTGATGCCGGCGTCCATCAGCCCGAACATCGTCACGCTGCTCTGTGCGAACGCCGCAGCCGGAATCGTGCAGGCCGCGAGCGCCAGTAAAGTCTTTTTCGTCATCTCCAAAGTGCTCCTCACATGTTTCCGATCGAGTCGGATATTTTTGATGGGACTACTGATTGATATGAACAGGGCCGGGCGCGGGAACCGGCGTGCGCGCGGGGCATCGGTGCGGGGGCATTCGCCCGCCGATGCCCCGCGCGCGCCGCGCTAGACCGTCGAGTACCCGCCGTCCACCGGCACGACCGCGCCGGTCACGAACGATGCGCCGGGCGAGCACAGAAACAGGATCACTTCCGCGACTTCGTCGGTCGTGCCCCAGCGTGCGAGCGGCGTGCGCTCGAGGATGCGCCGCGACGCCTGCGCGTCGGCCATCAGGTCGGCGCTGAGCGGCGTGTCGATCCAGCCGGGCGCGACCGCGTTCACGCGGATGCCGCTGTCGGCCCACGCCTGCGCGAGCGAGCGCGTGAGTTGTGCGACGCCGCCCTTGCTCGCGCTGTATGCGGGGCGATCCTTGCTGCCGAAGTACGTGTACATCGACGCGATGTTGACGATGCTGCCGCCATGCGCCGACAGGGCTGGCCGCGCGGCGTCGGAGGCGCGCATCACCGACGTCAGGTTCACGTTCAGCACGCGCTCGAACTGGTCCATCCGGTATTCGTCCGCGTGCCGGCTGATGCCGACGCCGTTGACGAGCACGTCGAGCCGCGGCAGCGCGGCGATGGCGCGCGTCAGCGCGTCGCCGTCGGACACGTCGAGTTCCACGCAGCGGATGTCCGCATGCACGGGCGCGTGCGGGCCGGCTGCATCGAGCCCGAGCGCGAGGACCGACGCGCCCGCCTGCGCGAATCGCAACGCGGTGCGCGCGCCGATACCCGACGTGCCGCCCGTCACGACGACGGAGCAGCCCTCAAACGTCCACTGACGACTCATGCTCGATGCTCCCTGTGGTGTGCGCGCGCCGGGCCGGCCGTTGCGCGGGTGAAACGAGGATCTTGATCTGCGTGCGGTCGGCGAGCAGCGCATCGAAGCCGTCGGCGACGGCATCTTCGAGCGACACGGTGCGCGTGACGATCGACGTGAGGTCGAGCGCGCCCGACGCGACGATGCGCAGCAGGTCCTGATACGCATGCCGGTAGCCGACGCTCGCGGTGAAGGTCAGCTCGTCGTTGACCGCGCGGAACGCGTCGAAGCCGGCATGCGGCATCAGGCCGACCATCACGACGCGGCCGCCCTTGCGCAGCGCGTGCATCGCCGCTTCGAACGTGGCCGGCAGTCCGGCCGCCTCGAAGCTTGCGTCGACGCCGAGCCCGCCCGACGCCGCGTGGATCGCGTCGCGCAGCACGGCCGCGTCGAGCGAGCGCGCGTTGAACGTATGCGTCGCGCCGAAGCGCGCGGCGGCCGCGAGGCGTTCGGGCGACACGTCGACCGCGACGATGGTCGTCGCGCCCTGCAGCTTCGCGAGCTGGATCAGCAGCAGGCCGATCGGCCCGAGCCCGAATACCGCGCACGTGTCGCCGAGCCGGAGCTCGGCGCGGCGCAACGCGTGCAGCGCGACGGCGGCGGGCTCCATCACGGCGGCCTGCTCGAGGCTGACGCCGTCCGGCAGCCGGTGCAGCATGTACGACGGCACGACCGCGAAATCGGCCATCCCGCCGTCGCCCATCAGCCCGGCGAAGCCCATCGACACGCACAGGTTGTACGACCCCGAGCGGCAGTACGCGCACTGGCTGCAGCGGTACTCGGGCTCGACGGCGACGCAGTCGCCCGGGTTCAGCGCCGTCACGCCTTCGCCGACCTCGACGACGGTGCCGCAGAACTCGTGGCCGAGCGTCAGCGGCGCGGTGCGCCGCGACAGCGGATGCGGCGTGTCGACCGGGATGGCGTGCGGGCCGTCCGCGTATTCGTGCAGGTCGCTGCCGCAGATGCCGCAATATGCGACCGCGATGCGTACCTCGCCGGGGCCGACGCGGGGCACGTCGATATCCACGAGACGGACGTCGCGCGGGCCATGCCATTGAAGGGCGCGCATGTCATCGGCCTCCGAGGTTCTGCGTATCGAGACGGTTCGCGGCCGCGCCGGCGAGTGCGCGCTTGCGCAGCACGGCGGGCGCGGTCTCGACGAGCCCGAACGACAGCACGCACGCGAGGATCGCGCCGCCGGCCGACGTCCACATCGTGAACTGCAGGCCGTACTTGTCCGCCGCGAAGCCGGCGACGGTCGGCGCGACGAAGCCGCCGATCAGCTCGCCCGCGCCCATGATCAGCCCGAGCGCGCTGGCGATCGCGCGCGGCGGCACGGTTTCGGCCGGGATGGTCGCCATGAACAGCGTGAAGCAGCCGAGCCCCGTGTAGGTCGCGAGCACGAGCGCGCAGAGCGCGCCCAGCGAATTCGCGTGAAGCATCGCGATGGGGCAGGCGGCGGCGATCAGCGCGAACAGGATCATCGTCGGCTTGCGGCCGATCCGGTCGGAGATCGCCGGCACCGCGAAGCCCCAGAACACCCACGCGGCGCCGAGGCAGGTCATCACGACGCCCATGTCGGCGGGCGACAGGTGGCGGCTTTCGACGAGGAATACCGGCGCGAACGAGATGATCACGATGAACCACGTGAGGAAGAAGCAGCTGATCAGCATGCACAGCAGGATGTTGCGTTCCTTCAGCAGCGCCCAGCGGCTGATCGCCGCGCCGCTCGCGGCCGGCGCGGCGGCCGTGTCGGCCTGCACGTGCCGCACGCCGCCGGGCGGCACTTCGCGCACCCAGCGCCAGATGCAGAACGCGATCAGGAAGCCCGGAATGCACGACACGTAGAACGCCTCGCGCCAGCCGTACGCGGTCGCGATGCCGATGACGACCGGCGGGCCGATCATCGCGCCGAGCAGGCCGGCGGCCGAGCCTTGCAGCAGGCCCATGTTCAGCCCGCGACGGCTGGGCGTGGAGCTCTCGACCATCAGCGACTGCGACAGCGGCAGCACGGGGCCTTCGGCGATGCCCATCAGCGCGCGGAACGCGATCAGGCTCGCGAAGCCGCCGACGAGCCCCGACAACGCCGAGCACACGGAAAAGCCGAGCACGGCCGCGACCAGCAGCGGCTTGCGCGTGCCGCGCGCGTCGGACCACGCGCCCGTCGCGGCGCCGGACAGCGCCCACGTGAGCGCGAGCGCGGACGACACCATGCCGAGCTGCGCGTTGGTCAGGTGCAGCTCGGCCGACATGAACGGGAACAGGAACGACAGCGCGAGGCGGTCGAAGAACACGAAGCCGAACGTCATGAACAGGATCAGCAGCAGCCTGTTCTCATACGTCCATGCGGTACGGGGGGAGGATGTCATGATGAGCCTCGTCGCGCGTCAGCGGAACAGTTTCTCGATCGCCTGCGCGCCGAGGCCGACCTTCTCGTAGTGCGCCTTGCACATCGCGATGTACGAATGCACGTCGAAGTAGCCGTCGGGGTTGCCTGCGTCGTCGAGCCAGATCAGCGGCCCCTTGACGATGAAGAACGCGCGCATCGGCTCGGGGTGATCGAACGCGACCAGCGTGTGGCCCTCGCCCGGCGTCTCGTAGACGAAATCGCCGCGCGTCGCGGTCCATTCGTGTTCCAGGTAGCCCCATTTGCCGGACAGCGTGTACGCGAAGACTTCATGCGGGTGATAGTGCCGGTTCACGAGCCCGGCTTTCCTGGCCATCAGGATGTCGCACCATTTGTTCTGCGACGGCGAGATCCACAGCGGCCGCGACGAAACCGTTTCGGTGAACGGAACGTAATAGCGCTCGTCGTCGGTGGCCGCGTTCTCGATATAGGCTTCCGGCAGCGCATCGGGCTTGAACGGATTGGCAATCGGCGGGACGTTTTGCCAGAATTCGGCTACGGCTTTGTCGACCACGGGTTGTCTCCTGGTGTATGGGTTGTCGTGGGCTCGACTTTAGCCAGCCGGTGTGCGCCGCTCTTGACTGGGCTGGACGAATTGCTTGACCGCGCCGGACATTGCATCGCACCAAAATCCAGACGAACCATCCCCCAAACCGTGCCGCTCCGCACGACAGGCGCCAGCAGGAGGCGACGTGACGAATTCGACCGTTTTTTCATGCACGCGAGGCTCGACGGCCGACGTGCCGGCGCGCGACAGGATGGCCTATTGGGATGCGTTCAATGCGGCGACGCTGGTCGGCCTGCGCTGCTCGTCGCTGTCGCCGGCCGGGCTGGAGGTCGAGAAGACCGACATCGCGCTGCCGGGCCTCGGCATTGCCGACATCAGCGGCCGGGATCACGTGATCGAGCGCAGCCCCGCGCTGGTGCGCCAGTTGCCGAAGGAGTCGCTGTTCGCGTGCCAGATCGTGAGCGGTCGCGCGTATTTCATCCAGCGCGACCGGTGCCTGCTCGCGGAAGCGGGCGACGTGGTCGTCTACGACACGCGCGTGCCCTATCTGTTCGGATTCCTGACGCCGATGCGGCAGTTGCTGATCGATATCCCGATCGCGTCGTTCGACGACCGGCTCGATACGGAACTGGCCGCGCTGCCGCTGCGGATCGCGCCGAAGCCCGGCGCGGGCGCGATGCTCGGCGCGACGTTGCGCGCGAGCGTCGAGCGGTTCATGAAGGCGCCCGTCGAGCGCGACGCCGCGCGGTTCGCCGAACACACGCGCACGCTGATCGCGGAGCTCATCGACGCGGAAGTCAACGGCGCGGGCGCCTCGCGCGCGTCGCTGTCCTACCTGCTGACCGCGAAGCAGTACATCGCGACGCATCTCGGCGAGCCGGAACTCGGGCCGCAGGCCGTCGCCGATGCGGTCGGGCTGTCGCTGCGCCATCTGGGGCGGCTGTTCGCGGCCGAAGGCGAGTCGATTACGCAGCACATCTGGTCGGAGCGGCTGTCGCATGCGCATCGCGAGCTGACCGATGCGCGGCTGCGCAAGACGAGCATCGGCGAGATCGCGTTTCGCTGGGGGTTCTCGAGCCAGGCGCACTTCAGCCGCGCGATTCGCGAGCGCTACGGCGCGTCGCCGATGGCGCTGCGCGATGCGGCGCGCGCGGCCGGGAACTGATCCGGCCGCCGGCGGTGTGGTGCGGCGGCGCGCGGCTGGCGCGCCGTTTGCATGTTCGGCGCCGTGCGGCGCACCGCGCGCTTACGCACGCCGCGTCATTCCGCGAGCATGAACTCGGCGCAGCGCTCCGCGATCATGATCGTCGGCGCGTTCGTGTTGCCGGACACGATGCGCGGCATCACCGACGCATCGCAGATCCGCAACCCGTCGACGCCGCGCACCGCGAGGCGCGGCGTGACGACCGCATGGTCGTCGCTGCCCATGCGGCAGGTTCCCGCCGGGTGATAGACGGTTTTCGCGCGCTGCCGCACGTAGTCGGACAGCGCCGCATCAGTCAGCGTCTCGGCCTCCTGAACGATGCGCGCGAGCGACGGCGCCCGCATGATTTGCCGGGCGAGCGCGACGCCGCGCACGAGGCCTTCGACGTCCGCCGGGTCGGACAGCGCACCGCTGTCGAACCGGATCGGCGCGGCCGGATCGCTTGCGCGCAGTTGCACGGAGCCGCGCGAGCGCGGCCTGAGCAGGCACGGGTTGATCGACAGGCCGTGGCCGGGCAGCGGCGCGCGATCGACGTCGCCGACGAGCGTCGGCAGCACGTGGAACTGGATGTCCGGGCGGCCGCTGCCGGTGGTGTCGACGAACGCGCCCGACTCGACGACGTTCGACGTGAGCAGGCCCGTGCGGCACAGCATCCACTGCAGCCCGTGCCGCAGCGCCTTCAACCCGCGATCCTCGCCCAGCAGGCTGATCGGCGCGTGGCTGCGGCCGTAGATCGAGACTTCTAGGTGATCCTGGTAATTCGCGCCGACGTCGCGGCTGTCGTGCAGCACGTCGATGCCGTGCGCATGCAGGTGCGCGCCGGGCCCGATGCCGGACAGCATCAGGAGTTTCGGGGTGCTCAGCGCACCGGCCGCGAGTACCACGTCGGCGCGCGCGGCGGCCGCCCCCGTCGCGCCGCTTTCGGTGCACCATTCGACGCCGGTCGCGCGCCGGCCGTCGAACCGGACGCGCGTCACGCGGCAGCCGGTCAGGACGCGCAGGTTCGGATCGCCGATCGCGTCGGCGAGGTAGGTGGCGGCGGTGCTGCCGCGCTGCCCGTCGAAGATCGTCGTGTGGTAGAAGCCGGCGCCGTGCTGCGCGGCGCCGTTGAAGTCGTCGTTGTAGGCGATGCCGGTTTCCTGCGCGGCCTTCACGAACGCGAGGCTCAGCGGATGCCGGAAGCGCGTGTCGCCCACTTTCAGCGGCCCGTCGGTGCCGTGGAATGGCTCCGAAAGCCGCTGGTGCGATTCCGCGCGCCTGAACGCCGGCAGCACGTCGTCCCAGCCCCAGCCGGTGCAGCCGAGCGCGGCCCAGTCGTCGTAGTCGTCGCGGGTGCCGCGCACGTACAGCATCGCATTGACCGAACTGCCGCCGCCGAGCGTGCGGCCCTGCGGCACGTAGGTCGTGCGTCCGGCCGCGCCGGGTTGCGGCTCGCTCTCGAACGTGACGGTGCGCCGCGTGCCGAGCACGCGGATGAACGTCGCCGGAATCCGGATGAACAGGCTGTCGTCCTTCGGGCCGTCCTCGAGCAGCAGTACGCGCCTGCCGGCCTTCACCAGCCGGTGCGCGACCGTGCAGCCGGCCGAACCGCCGCCGACGACGATGTGGTCGTACGTCTCCATCCCGCTTCTTCTCCTTGCTGTCGGGCGGCGAAACGAGTGCCGCCGCGCAGGAAGCCAGCTTAGCGACCGCAATGCGGCCCCATTTGACCGGGACGGACACCGTGCTTGCCTCGCAGGGACACGGCGGCGGGGAGCGGGCCCGCGCGCGTCGGGCTATTGCGCGGGGGCCGGCGCGCGCGATTCGCTCGGCGTCTCGCCAAAGCGGGCGCGATAGCTGCGGCTGAAGTGCGCGCTGTTGTTGAAGCCCCAGCGGAACGCGATCTCGCTGACCGTCAGGTGCTTCAGCGACCGGTCGCGCAGGTCGGCGCGGCAGCGTTCGAGCCGCCGCGCGAGGATGTAGCGCGTGAGCGGCATCCCTTCGATCTCGAACACGCGCGCGAGCTGGCGCGGAGACAGGTTGATCGCGCGGCTCACCGACTGGCTGTCGAGGTCGTCGTCGGCGAGATGGCTGTCGATGAACGCCTTCGCGCGCGACAGCGTGTGGACGGTCGACTTCGTCGGCGATGCGTCGCCGTCGCGCAGCCGCAGCATCGACTGCACGAGATCGAGGATCGCGGCGGCGCGCCGTTCCCGCGCGTCGGGCATCGGCTCCTGCGGCGCGGCGAGCAGCGCGTACACCTGCCGCACGGCCCACGACGTCACGCCGTCGCCGCGATCGATCTTGACGAGGCTGCGATAGCGCCACGGGCCGACGCGTGCCTCGAACACGTCGCGCGGCACGTCGAGCACGGTCATCGCCATGTCGGCGGGGAAGCCGTGACCGTACGGCATCGACGTGTCGTACAGCACGAGGTCGCCCGGCGCATGCTGCATGCAGTCGACGTCCTGGAACGTATAGCCCTGCCCGGCGTGCATCAGGCAGATGAACACGGCGTCGCGCTGGTCCGCATGGATGTTGTGCGGCGTGCGCACGACCGCGTGCCGGTTCGCGACGATGTCGCATGCGCCGAACAGCCCGAGATCGCGCCTGCGCAGCGTCGCGTCGATGCCCTCCGACGATTTGCCGCTGCATTCGATCCGTACGAGCGTGCGTGCGACATGGTCGACCCAGAAGTCGACGCGTTCGTGGCCGCGCACGGCGCGCGTCGAGATCGTCGCGATCTCCGTGCTGGTGTCCGGCATGACGTTCTCCCAATGACCGCCCGAGCGGCGCAGTCTCGGGCACGTCGAACGGCGCGGTCAATCGGTGAAAGACCGGGGCGGGGCCGCGATCCGCTTGCCTTGGGGCGTTGCGGCTGCTTCCGCGATCGATGTCCGTCCGGGTCAACGGAAGTGGCCGCGCCAGTCAAAACATGCGGGCGGTTTTCGGGTAGGGGCGTGACGGGAAGCGGGCAGGCGTCGCCGGTTTGCGTCGAAGAAGACGGCGGCCCGGGGGAAATGTCTTGCCCGTCACGCTGTCCGCGGGGCGGGTTGCGGCGGAACCGCCGGGTGGGCGCGGCCCCGGGGCCGGCCCGCCGCCATCGGGCTTACGTCGCGCTTGCCTCGTCGATCACGCGGATATCGTCCTGATCGAGTTGCACGCGGATCGCTTCGCCGAGCGATTCGAGCTGTGCGAGCGACGTCGCGCTCGCGATCGGCGCGGTGATCGTCGGCCGCGCGATCTGCCACGCGAGGGCGATTGCGGCCGGCTGCGTGCCGTGCTTCGCCGACACGGCGTCGAGCGCCGCGAGGATGCGCAGGCCGCGTGCGTCGAGATAGCCGGCGACGCGATCGCCGCGCACGCTCTTCTTCAGGTCGGCCTCGCTGCGGTACTTGCCCGACAGGAAGCCGCTCGCGAGCGCGTAGTAGTTGACGACACCGAGCTTCAGGTCGCGCACGACCGGTTCGAGATCGTGCTCGTAGCCGGCGCGGTCGATCAGGTTGTACTCGGGCTGGATGACCTGGTAGGCGGGCAGCCCGTCGCGCCGGCTGATGTCGGCGGCTTCGCGCAGCCGCGCGCCGCTGTAGTTCGAGGCGCCGATGATGCGCACCTTGCCGGCGTCGATCAGCGCCTGGTACGCGCCGAGCGTTTCCTCGAGCGGGGCCGTATCGGCGAGATCGCGGTGCGAGAAATACAGGTCGATGTAGTCCGTCTGCAGGCGGCGCAGCGAATCGTCGGCGGCCTTCAGGATGTTGTCCTTCGTGAGGCCCGCGCGGGCCGCTAGCAGGCCGACCTTGGTCGCGATCACGACCTGCTCGCGCTTGCCCGAACGCTTGAGCCACTTGCCGACGATCGTCTCCGATTCGCCGCCGCTGTTGCCGGGTACCCAGGCCGAATAGACGTCGGCGGTGTCGATGAAGTTGATGCCGGTGTCGGCGAGCGCGTCGAGCAGCGAAAACGATGTGTTCTCGTCGACGGTCCAGCCGAAGACGTTGCCGCCGAACGCGAGCGGCGAAACCTGCAGGGTCGACGTGCCGAGGGTGCGTAGTGCCATGTTCTGCTCCGATAACTGCGGGGTGACGGAATGGAACTGCGGGATGGGCCGACGCGACCACGGCGGGACGACGGATTGCGCTGTGACGTGGCGCCGTTGTCGCGGGACGCCGGACATTCTCGCTGATCGTTCCGATTCGTGCAGGCGGCGCGCCGGCGTGCCGGCGCGATCGCGTGCGGTACGCGGCAGATGGCGGACGTTTCGTCCGTTATCCGATCGTTTCGGATGCCTGCGTTCGATCGGGCGCGGATTTTTGCGGCGGTGTTTGCGACGGGGAAGCGGGAGCGGCGGTGTCTTTTAAACCTCTGACGCTGGCGACGAAAAGCGAGGGGGTGGTATCCGGGGGGGCCGCGGCCGCAAAAAAAAAAGAAGCACAGG